>CAVSXN010000017.1:0-105519 GCA_963731945.1 uncultured Verrucomicrobiae bacterium
TGTGACTTCGCCCCAGCGCCCTGGCAAATCCTTCGTAAGGTCGGGGTATATCTCATGCCAATAGCGCCGGGCTTCTTCGCTCAGTTTGATCTCTCCTTTTGTTCGTGCCGACCCAATAGCGCGTCGTAGCATCTCTATTTCATTCGTGAAGTCGACCCTTTGAATTTCGCCGCCATCTGGTAGGAGGCGAACGCGTGCGGAGTGGATCCAAAGGATTCGATTTGCAAATCCGTTCGCCGCGTCGTTCGCAGTAAGTAGGCGTGAAAGCTCTACCCGTGTGATATGCCCGATCATGGAGATATGGCATCCGGTCGCTCGAAGCGGCGACCCTTTGGACATGTTGCTTAGGTTGCCGGAATCCCAAGCATTCCGAAGAATCGGCGAAAGGGTGTTACCGTCCCTTTGCAAGACGCGAAGGACTTGGGCAAACTCGCCTTCCATAAGCAAAAGGCGCTTGTCTCGCCCTTCGTCGTTGCCGTTCTCGTCGTCTCAATTGGTAATCACACCCTCACCGGACGCAAGTCCACCCATAATCTTGGAAGATTCCCAGGGTGCATCGACCTGAGCTAGAATGTGACGGACGTGTCCCCAACTTGTTCCCTTCCGGCCTCTTGATGATTCGCCTACGACTAAGCCGAAAAGGTTCGTGTGCTGCTCGTCCCGCTCTGTGAGGACATATGGACCGCGTCCGATGATATTTCCGGCTCCAATCAAGAGTTGCACCAGCAACGCGGCTGGATGTGTTTCCGTATGCGGCTCGATCTTTCGGACAATGTCCCCGGCCACTCCAAAAAGCGCATCATCTGACAGCTTCGGAGCCTCTACGGCATACGAAAGAGACGAAAATGACGAAATAAGACCCCCCCTTTCTTCGTTAAATTCGTTTCTTTCGTTCGCTGTCGGGGTGCCCTCCAATCTGCTCGCCCCGCTGCGGAGGTCCGGCGTTCGGGCCTCCGGCCCATTCATCTGATATTTGAAAGGCCCCGCCATAAGCCCGCTATGCCGCCGTTTGCACGGCCCGATCGCCGTGTTTAGAAGCCCGTGGCGGTCCTTCTAGAGCGAAAGAGAAGGCTTCCTCGATGATCTCCCGTTGTTCCTCCCAAAGGTCCGGGTGCACATGCGCGAAATCGTTCAAATCCTTAACGGCACCGCCATCCGTTCGCTTCAACCCGCCGAAAGAGTAGCCATCTACCTCTGCGCCCGCAGCGGTCAACTGGGCCGCCCACAATGCCCCAGCATTCCGACCTGGCTCGTCATCGTGCTGAAAGATTCGAACCCGCTTTCCGGCAAAATACCGTAAGGCATTCTCTCGCAGTGTGTTTGAACCTCCCAGTATCGCTACGGGTGCAACCTCGCTTTCAACCCCCGCGCACCAAATGAGATGAAATGCTCCCAGTAGGTCTGGCCCACCTTCCACCAAGGCAATTGCCGGAAAGGATGAAACTTCACGCAGTCCTATCGGCCAGGCAGCCTCGCTCCCTGGCAAGGTCCAAGCCTTCGCACCGAGTCGTTCCCACCACTGGCCGTCAAGCCGCCGTGCCTGCGCGTTCCTGCGCCGCGAATCGGTGATAATCCAAGCCCGGCCTTCTTGGGAATCTGCGCAGAATAGCAAGCCTCGCTCCGTCGCAAGGAAGACACCCTCGACGGAAAGCCCGCGCAGCTTCGCAATGGCTTTGATTTCCTTTTGCGTCGGTTCGTCGAATTCCGGCCAACCCGCGCGCTTTGCTTCCCGCTCCGCGTCGTCATCGCGAGGCAAACGGACAAAATTCCCTTGGTTGGCTCGTTCGTTCGGGCGCGGAAGAACGCCCGCCATCTCGATTAGTTTTCGGCAGCCTTCTTCAGGCGAAAGGTTGCAAGCCCGCGCCACAAAATCCGCTTGGTCTCCACCTTCGCCGGTAGCAAAATCCCACCACCTGTCGCCGTTAACTAAAAAACTTGGATTACGGTCTTCCCTGAATGGCGACCGGCATGATTTCGCTGGCTTGCCTGGAAAATTGAAAATTGCCCACAGCGCCGGAATCGAAAGTTTTTCCTTTGCGGCCTGCAATGGCGAATCTTGGCCGGTGTCAATCGCCGTTTTCATCGGACAACCTCAGCCTCAGCCTCGAAATTGAGTATGTCGCTTAGACGGTATCGGACCCCCTTCCCAATCTTCAGGGCGCGGAGAAGGCCGGCCTTTTCCCGGCGCTTAAGAGTCTCAGTTGAAACACGCCAGCGGTGGGCGAGGTCCCGGCGGGTGAGCATTTCGTCCCACCGCAACTTTTCTTCGTTCTTGCAGAGCGGCTTCATGCGGCGCCAGCTCAGCCGCCTGGGGCTGGACAAAGGACGATTTGATCAGTGTTTCTCATGATGCATGCGTTTTTGGCACACATCATCGCACACAGCCTCTCCCCCACTCGCGAAGGGTGGTTTTAGGCTTCATCCGAAAAGTAATGGCTTAGCCGACGAAGGTGAACTTGGCTTCATGAAGAGCGTAGAGGCGCAGTTTGAGAAAATCGTCGTCGCGAAAGCCAAAGGCGCTGGCGAGCAGACCGCGAATCTTGCGATTGATGCCTTCCATCTTTCCGCTGGTCAAACCGGTGTGGTAAAAGCTCAGGATTCCCTTGGCGTGGCGGAGGAGGGTTTTTGCCATGGCCTGGAGTTGGCGAATTCCGCTGGCGGTGGCTTTTGTGGCCCATTCGCGCAGGAAGGCCCAGGCTTTACGCCCATCATCCTGCTGCCAAAGTTCGCCCAGTTCCTCTTTGAGCAGGTAGGCGCATTGGAGAGGTTGATTGATTTCCAAGCTTCGCTCCAATCGCTTGGCGGCGTCCCTTTCCAAGTTGTCCCGGCGATGCAGCAGCAGCCATCGCAAGCCCTTAATGGCTTCCTTGGCCGTTCGGTCCTGCGTTTCCCGGGCCAGTTCCCGCCGCAGATTATCGAGACGTTCGTTCATCAGCTTCATGACATGAAAGCGGTCGAAAGTCAGAATCGCGTGTGGCGCGTGGGCTCGCACGCTACAGGCATATGCTCCGCTCATGTCCATGGCCACCGCTTTGAGCCGAGCTCCGCTGAGCTTGAAGCGGCGCCAGAACTCACGCAGAGCCTCTGCCCAGGGGCCTTCCCCCACCCAGATGATCCGAGCGCTCTCCATGTCCATGACCAGCGTGATGAATTTTCGCGTGCGCCCCGAGATAGAGTTCATCAATGGCGATCTGGCGCACCCTGCGGTATCCGATGCGCCGATAGTCCTTTTCCAGCCGCCCTTTCACCACTGCCTTAACCTGTGTCCCCAACTCGAGGCGCAGCCAGCCAGCGATGTCGCTCAGAGTCATGAATCGCGCCAGATCCACCATCAGGCACCCGAGTTTGCGCGTGATTTTCGTGTAGGCTTCGACAAAGGGGGGGGGACTGCTCGAATTCCTCTCCCGTCGTCGTGTTCAACCATCGCGGCACCTTCACCCTCAACACCACAGGCTTCAGCCCGATAGCCACCGTGCGCACATCCCGCCACCGAAAACCACGACGCATCAGTTTCTGCCCCGGCGGCACTTCCGGACGCTCTTCGGGCTCCAACTCGAAGATGATCTCCCCCTTCTCATACCGCGTCCGACGATACCGGTAACCCTTGATTCCAAATCCATGATAAAGAAGGCTCTTCATCTTTCCTTCCTACCAGCTTCTCCTCCCTATGCCGAAACTTTCCGGATGAACCGGTTTTAGGCAAAATCCCGCGAAAACCCGGCAAAAAGCGGGGTGCTGGAAGCAAAATCTAAGTCTCTCCTGTCTCTCGCGCGGGTGGCCGGAAGCAAAATCCCCCGCAAGTCTGTCAATGACTTTTTTCTAAGAACTACTTCGGGCTTGTTTGGGTTCACTCGCCGCCTGCTTCGCTCGCTTTTTCTGCCCCTTTTTTCCTTTGACGGATTGCTGCTCGCGTTGGTGTGCGTCCCACCAGTCGGAAATAAAACGGAGGGCTGTCCAAAACTCCCCGCCGGAATTCCCTCCCGTTTCATTTGCTCGATGCGCTCCCCGACCTCGATCATACGTTCCTGTTTCGTCTTGCTCGGGCCTGCCGTCCGGTAAAGCTTCGCAAGGTATGCCTTAAAGCGCACCATGCGTATATCGGTGGCTTTGCTGGCACTCACGCCTGGGAGCGGAATCAGCTCTTTCAAGCCTTTATCGAACGGCTCCGCAAGAGGCCGCCCGTCCGCGCCGTATTCCGGCTCCCACTTGGGAAGCGATGCGATGATTTCCAAAAATTCCTCGCGGGCGTCCTTCTCTCCACCAACTCGGCCAGCCCCGCGGCATAGCTGTCCCTTTCCATCAATCCGCGTTTGCCGTAATAAGCGATTTCCAACAGCTCAAACGCCTTGGCCGTCGCCGCGACTAGCCGATCTTTCTCGTCGCCTCCCTTTACTGCGGCTTCACCCCTCGCGCAGGAGCATTGCCGCGATCTTGGCGACCTCTTCGATTCGAACCTCTGCCAGCTCCTCGCATACGGCAGCTTCAGATTGTGCTTCGCCGCCATTTTTCCTACCCAAAAATTTTCTCCAAAAAGGGGAGACATAGGCATTTGTGTGGAGGGGGTGTGGGTTTACGGGGGTGGGTGGCACCCCGGGTGGGTGGGTGCGCTCATTTCCGTCTAGTGATTTAGCTTCCAAGGCAAAGAGAGCAGCGCCGTGTGTAATAGCGCGTTGCTTCGCACCAGAATGCCCGCCACGGGCTTTTGTCTTCGGGAGAGGGTAAGAGACAGCGCTGCCTTTCAGACTGGTTTGGCGCAAGGAGCAGGGGATTGGTTTACCGTTCACGGCGCAGTTGAAGCTGGACGAGCCCGTCGGGCGGCGTTGCGCTTGATGGAAGGATTGGCGGGGAAGCGATTGTGACGGCATCGCAATGACATTGGCTGGAGTGAGCCACGATCCGATCGCCACGCTCGGACGGGTTTTCAAGTCTGTGTAATGCGCAGCCGTTGTGGCCACGTTCGAATGCCTCAAGACGCGGGAAGCGGCATAGATGCCGTGCTCGGCGGTCACGAGCGCCCCAAGCTCTTTGCGCAGCTCGTGGATCGGCTTCCGCGCGCTCACGCCATGCTTGCGAAGCCAGTGGTTCAGCCGCGTGAAAACTGCGTCCGCCCGGTAATGGCGCCCCCACACTCGCGGCCCGTATTCTCCGCCTTCCGCCTCAATCACGAATGAGCCGGACGCTTTCCCTCGGAATCCTCGCAGCACCTCCACGACGCGCACCTCGATGGGGACCTCCGCGCGAGAATCCGACGTTTTCAAGCTTGCTGCCTCCGTGCTCTCGACCCGGATTAGGGCGCGCTCGAAATCAATCTGATGCCACGCCAGCGAATCGATCTCACCGCGGCGAAGGCCCGCCGCGAGGGCGAGGAGCATAGCGAGGAAAGCAGGCGGATCGTTCCCGGCAAGCTCGCTCTGTGCCGCGAGAAGCAATGCCTTGGGGTCAATGCGCGAAAAGTAGAGTGCGCTCTGCCGCGGGAAGAACTCGACACCGGCAAACGGTGGAGGGGATGGAAGCCGGGTATCGGGCAGGAACCGAACAATCTTGCGTGCGAACAGAGAGCGCGCCTGCCGGATCGTAGAGTTCGCCGAAGTCATGCGCGACCGCTCTTGCGCCGGATTCCTGGCCTGCGCCACGTATGCTAGCCGCCAGCGTTGCACGGCTTGCTCAGAAAGGATTTCGAGCGATTGCGCGTCAATGCCGGCGCGGTATACTCGTGCGCCGCCTTTGCCGGGTCCAAAGCGCTTCTTTGTTTTCTTAACCGAGAGAATCTGCCCGGCGATCAATCGCAGACTTGCGGCATACTGCGCGAAGGTCGCCGCGTTGCTGGCAGACACAACGCGCGCCGCCTCAATCCACTCGCCAATGGTCGCGACTTTGGAAGGAATCTCCCGCGAGCTTTGAGCTCGATGCCTGGTAAGGGTCGCTTCGACGCCAAGGGTGAGAAGGTCGGTATAAATGCCCGCAGCCCGCCTTGCTGCAGCGTCTTTGTTCCCAGTGCCAAGAGTGAAAGCTATGCGCCGTCCCCGGAACTGCACCTTCATCGAGTAGTGCGGCGACGCTTCGCCGCGATCGTTCACCGGACGGAAGACTCGCGAAGCCCAGTAACGGCTGTCGTTTTTGCCCGCCGCCGCCCGAAATTGGTTTGCCACTTGCTTGCCACTTTTTTGGTTTAACCCTGTTGGGTGATGTTCCGTTATTTGCCGAGTGGCGTCCGGCTCTACAGCCTCATTTGATGCGGGTTCAGTGGCATTCAGGGGGCCCATTGCTACACATAATAGCACATGAAAGAACACCCGCAACGTCTAAACTAGTGGTTAGATGGTTGGGATGGTTCCGCCGTCGATGACGCATTCGCTTCCAGTGATGGCGGAGGCGCGATCCGAGGCGAGAAATGCGACCAGTTCGGCGACCTCATCCGGCCGCGCAGGGCGGCCCAGCGGAATGCCGCCGAGAGAGTCCATGAGCCCCTGTCGGGCAGTGGCTTCATCTACGCCGGACTGTTCGGCAAGCCGCACGACGAGTGCCTGGGCAGCGGTCGTTTCGGTATACCCGGGCGCCACCGTGTTGATGCGGATGCCCTTTGGGCTGAATTCATTCGAAAGCCCCTTGCTGTAGGTGGTCAGCGCGGCCTTTGCGGCAGCGTAGGCCAGGGTCGCTTCGTAAAGCGGCATCCGGCGCTGGATCGAAGAAATGTGTACGATGACTCCGCTTTTCTGTTCGACCATCGAAGGGAGAAAGCCGCGGTCGAGTCGCACCGTCGCAAGCAGGTTGACATCGATTGCGTTTTGCCAATCGATGTCGGTAAGCGCCAACGCTCCACCGCCGGGTGCGGACGAACCGCCGACATTATTGACGATGATGTCGAGGCCTCCGTAGCGCGCGAGCACTCCCGTGATGACTTCGTCCGTGCCGGCGACAGTGCTGATGTCAGCGGCAATAAATTCGACGCTGGACGAGATTTCCGAAGGCGTGGCGCGCGCCGTCGCAATGACGGTGGCGCCGCCGCGGACGAACCGATCAACAATGGCTTCGCCAATGCCTTTGCTTCCGCCTGTCACGAGGGCGCGCTTGCCGGAAAATTCCTTGGAGTCGATGGCGTGGATGGATGTGGTATTCATTTTGGTCACTGAAGTGATCTGGTTACGATCGGTCGTGAGTTTTTCCTCTGGTTGCTTCGTGTTCCGTTCTGGGCACGTCAAGTCAGACGTTTGTCCAGGAAAGCCCAATTTCTTCTGCCAATTCGTCGTGCCCCGATTACCTGCGGGCAAAATGCGAGGGAAGTCCTGGCGCACAAGGTGTCGTGCCCCTGCTTCGTCTCTGTTCCACGATAACCCAACACTCCGACCCTTGGAAGACTTGTCGCTGCACCCATACTCAAAGCAGGACAAACTTCTCGCGAAAATGGCACTCAACTGCGAATTCGGCAAAAGGAGAAAACCGGAGAGCCTTTATTTACGAGTTTACAGAAGTGATTTCGCCCAAGAACTAGACTCGGAGCCTACGGGGCTCGAACCCGCAACCTCTGCCGTGACAGGGCAGCGCTCTAACCGATTGAGCTAAGGCTCCTTGAAAGAGGGTTGGGAAATATGGCTCCCGGAACCCCAAAGACAATCTCTTTTTTGCCTTGGCGAGCGTTTCACGCAATCCCTTTGCCCCGAAACGCCGACGCTTGCTACCTCTTTCGCTGAATGCCCGCGAGAACCCGCTGAACTTCACGCTCCTGCACGCGCTTTTTGAGATCGGAACGTTTGTCTGCGGAGTCCTTGCCTTTGCCGATACCCAGGGAAAGCTTTACCCGTCCTTTCTTCCAATACATTTTCAACGCGATCAGCGTGCGGCCTGCCTGCTCGGTTTCCACGGCAAGTTTCCCGATTTCCGCCCGATGCAGGAGCAGCCTGCGGCGGCGTCTCGGCTCATGCTGTTCGTGACTCGCGCGCACGTACGGCTGGATGTCGCTGTCGTAGAGATAAATTTCTCCACCTTCCAGTCGAGCGAAAGAGCCTTGGAGATTCACGAGACCGGCACGAATGGATTTGACCTCCGTACCTTTGAGCTCAATGCCCGCCTCCAGAGTTTCCAGGATGTGATAATCCCGGAGAGCCTTGCGGTTGGTAACAATCTCTGCGGACATCGCGCGCCCGCTCGCGGACTATTCCTCCGGCTTCTGACCGTTCTGGGCTTGACCCAGGATTAGCTTGCCCTGGGCGATCTCCGCCAGGGCAATATCAGCGAGGCCCATGCGGGCTTCCACGGAAACCATCGCGCGACTGCCCGCACTCAGCTGGCGGACCCGCTTCGACACCATATTGATTAAAACTTGAGGCTCGTGAATCACTTTAGAGGCTTCTTCAAGAAGTTGGCTGTTCATACCTGCATCCGGCGACTGAATCGCAGGGGAACGGTGACAAGAAGAGATGGGGCCTGGTTTGTCAACAAAAAAATCAACGCGCTTCCTTCCCGGTGCCGATTGCGGCGGGAACAAGAATCGCATCGGTCATGCCGTGCAAGAGCTTCTTGTCGTCGGGACAGATCGTTGCCAGCGCCCCACCGCAAACGGCTGTCTTTTCGCCCACGAAATAGTAGGGGCATAGACGCACCCTTCCCCGCATCCGTCGAAGTTCTCCGGCGTCGATGTCGAGATAGTCGTGTTCAATCAACCGTCCTTGATGGAATTGCTGGAGAATGTGCGGATGCGTGTCGAACTCGGCCAAGGCCTTCCGAAGTTCGGCCTGCCATGCCGCCTGCGGCATGTCCTGGGCGACGACAACACCCCGCGAGCCCCAGGCATGTTCAGAAAAGCCGCTGATTTTGAGAATCAGGGCGCGCTGTTTCTGACTGAAATGGCCCACCTCCTCCCAGGTGTTGGTTTCGAGGCGGGGAAGCACCGCATGTCGGGGCAAAGGTTCCGGATCAACAAGCCACGTGTAAGGAATGACCTTTCGCAAAGCCAGCATGGCTCGATCACCCAGTTCGCGACGCCAGAAGGACTCGAGCGGTTTCAGCCAGAATAAAGCGAACCACATCTTTTCCTCCAACGCGGGTCTCATCGGCGGCGTCACCGTCAATTCGCCCCTGAGCTCCTTGTCCCAAAGCTGTCGAGCGCATGGAACGTTGGCGAGGTCGAAAAGCTCAAAAAATCGGTAAACTCGGCTCTGCCAATCCTCGCGCGGAAGCGCATCGACGACGCGCCAGAACCCAATCTCGGAGCGCGACGCGTTGAGTTGCGCCGCTAGCCATTCCATCTCCGGTCGATAGGTAGTCGCCTCCTCTGAGATAACGATGTCGCCTCCGGGCAAGATCGAAGCGAAGCCATCGAGCATTCCCTCGGCGCCTCCAAGAATCTGTGCGCCATTCTGCGAATACACCCGATCCAACCAGGCGGTAAGGCCAATGCCGCCAGGCACGTTGTCAAGCTCGGCGATGGTATATCCGCCGTCCGTCAGAATCAGGTCGGGGCGAATGACGCGAGGAATCTCCATGACCAGCGCCCTCTCGCGCTGCAAAGTAACCAACCCGGGAGGCTTCCCGCGGTCCAGAAGATCCGCAATCCACGCCGGTTGGCGGCCAATGATGCTGAAGCGATAGAGCTGATTGCAGGCGCGAACGAAGCGCGTGAGACGGTAACCGAGCTTGTCAATTTCCTGCGCAAACTTCTTGTCAATCACGAAGGCGTCGGGAGAGACCCGCCAGGATTTCTCATGGAAGAGACCGCCTTCGGGCAAAGCAGAGCGAATCGTTTCGGCGCGCTGCAAGATTTCCTCGCTCATGCCAGAATCTTCAAAGCCATCCTCACGAGGTCGTCCGCAGGCGGCGGCGCCGATACGCCGGACAAGGACTGTTTGATCGCTTTGTGGGCCTCCAGCTGCTTGTAGCCCAGCGAGATCAAGGCGAGCACCGCATCGTGCACAGCCTGATCGCGTTCGCTGGGCGCGTTCGCCGCGCTTGTTGCCTCCCACTCCGCCGCGACACCCACCTTGTCCTTCAATTCAAGAACGACTCTTTCAGCCGTCTTTTTGCCCACACCGCTGACGCGAGAAATGGCCGCGAGGTCTCCGGAAACGACCGCAGCTTTGAACAGTTCAACGCTCATCCCGCTGAGGATGGCGAGCGCCAGCTTGGGTCCCACGCCCGAGACGTGGTGCATCAAGAGTCGGAAAAGATCCCGTTCCCCGGCGGTGCTGAATCCGTAGAGCACGTGCGAATCTTCGCGAACCACCAAATGCGTGAGGATTTTGACGCGCGATCCCGGAGGGGAAAGTCGCTCAAAACTTGAAAGCGGGATCATCACATGGTAGCCGACGCCGTGGACATTGACGACGATCTGGGTGGGGAGCGCTTCCTCCAGCACGCCTTCCAAAAACGCAATCATGACCCCGCTCTCTGTAGCAGACGGTGGAGAAAACTCAAATGCGCTATCGGTTTTCTGACCGCCATGATCGCCGCCCGAGCCCCGGCGGAGGAAACCTGGCATCTTCTCATCGAGCCGACGTTCATGCGTTACGAGACAGGCTGGCCGATCGTCGGAGCCGAACGAACTGTTCTTGTCCCCGCGCGCTTGGTTGACGGCGAAATTCTTCCTCTTCGGCGCGACGAAGTGGAATCCCTCGGCGCATCACGGGAGAAGATTCTTGCGTCCGCACCCAAGGCTGCCTCGGCGGTGCTCGCCGGGCTCAAGCCGCGGTTCATTCGTGACGAGAACAATGTCATCCAATGCGCCGTGCTGGAATCCGATAGCCCGCTGACCGCATCGGCCGTCCTCGCGCCCGAATTCTCCCCGCTCTTCAACGAGACGATCGGCCCGGATCTCCTCATCGCCATTCCCAATCGTTTCCGAATCTTTGTGTTTCCAAAAGGCTCGCCAGCGTATCAGCGTTTCTCGGAAATCGTCATAGCGGAATACGATTCCTCTCCGTATCCGGTGAGCAAAGAGCTTTTCTCGCTTCGGAAAGGAAAACTCGTGGCGATCGGTTCCTACCGGTGAAAGCGCCCATTGCTTGAAAAGTCAATCCGGCGGGAACGCGGCGAGTTGGATCTCTACGCCTGCAATTCGCGATCCTGCGAGATCTTCCACAGCGTTTTTGGCAAGTGGTCATGCCAGAAGGTATTCCGGCCGCTAAGGATCACCCATCCCGAATCGGGCACCAGCGCCACCCTCTTGATCTCATCTCGCCGTCCTGTAATCGCTTCGATTCTCGGATCAATAAACCTCCGCGCCGCGGGTCTCAATGCCTTCGCCGGCCGGGCACCAGCGCCGCCCGCCCTTATTGCGAGTTCGGATCGTTAGAAATTGACTCTGCACACAAAGAGGGCGATTCCCTGAGCGTCAATCTTGAAATGAAAGCCGTCTCGTCCGGACCCCTTCCACGAGCCACTTGCTCCCCAAAACGGAAGCGGCCCGCCCGAAATTCGAAACCTCGCCGGCGGCTAAAGAAAAGATCCATTCGATCTGGGGAGTCACGAGGCGATCGCCGTCAGCGCCTCCGCTAGATTCTTCCGACCGGCCAACTGCAGTGCTTCAAGACATCCGAAAAGTGCTCTACCGCGAGTCCACCATCCTCAGCCGGCTTGATGAACTCGCCTCCGAAATCACGGAGGACTACCGCGGAAAGGACGTCACCGTCGTTGCCATCCTCAATGGAAGTTTCATTTTCTTGGCGGACCTTCTGCGCAGAATCCCAATGCACCTGCAAGTTGATTGCTTGAGCGTCTCAAGCTATCGCGGCACCAAAAGCACGGGCCGGGTGACCTTTCGCCAGGCTCGGCTCGCCGACACCCGCGGCCGTCATGTCTTGATT
This sequence comes from uncultured Verrucomicrobiae bacterium, assembly GCA_963731945.1. Classification (GTDB taxonomy): domain Bacteria; phylum Verrucomicrobiota; class Verrucomicrobiia; order Chthoniobacterales; family Terrimicrobiaceae; genus DASTFP01. The sequence goes on from CAVSXN010000017.1 coordinate 11,796, forward strand.
CTTGATGACATCCTCGACAGCGGCGTCACCTTGCATACCATTCGCGAGCATCTTGCCGCGAGAAGCGGCGCACTCAGCCTTAAGGTTTGCGTCTTGCTTCGTAAGAGGGTTGACCGCTCACGTCCGGTCGAAGCGGATTACGTGGGCTTCGACATCCCAAACGAATTTGTTGTGGGCTACGGTCTGGACTTCAACGAGCGCTACCGCAATCTGCCTTTCATCGGCGTGCTCACTGAGGAGGCGATCCGTCGCGGCGACCTCATGCCGGCGGCGGAGGAGACTTCACGAATAGCAGGACGAAAGCCAGGCAAACGAAAACCAACCCGGCGCTGAGCCAGAGGACGATCCGTAAGCCATGCTGATAGGCGCGGTCGACGATGCCGGCCAAATCGGCGACCTCCGTGACGGTTCGCAGCGGAAGCGCATGAACGTTTTTCGCGCCCGCGCCATGACCTCGTCAACCGCCTGACGCTGGTCCGGGGCAAGAACGATCCCGTCGCGAGTATAGGAACGCTCCAAGTCGCGCGCGCTTGCCGCGGAGAAAATCGCCGTGCTCACCGCGAGCATCAGGGCGGCACCGGAAAGCTGGCACATGAAAACAACGCCACTGACGAGGCTGGCCCGATCTATTCCAACAGCCTCGATCGCACGGGAGCTGACCGTTGGGATCACCGCGCCCACGCCGACGCCAAGCAGAACGAGCGACCCGTTGAAGGCCAGCCATGGCGCGCCGGGACCAACGAGCCCCAGGAAGACGGAAGCCAAGGCTGCGCAGATCAGCCCGATGCAAAGAAGCTTCCGCGCGCCCACGAAGCCGTAGAGCATTCCTCCAAAGTAGGACACGACGCCGTAGCTAAGCATGAATTGAACGACTCGCGCGCCGGCCCACATCGGGTCGTCGCCCAAGAACTTCATCGCGTACTGCGTGAAGGAGAGCAGCACAATAAGGAAGAGTTGGCAGATTATCACCGAACAGAAGCAGAGCGTGAGGAACTCGCGATTACGCATCAGCTCGGAGGGCACCAACGGCTCGCGCGCTCGCCGTTCGACGAATGGAAATGCCCCGAGCAGGGCAATCGCCAGCGCGGATAGTCCGATCGTCTTGGAGTTGGCCCAGCCCCAGGTTTCGACCTGGTACACCACGATCATTAGTGCAACCAATCCTCCGGTCAAAAGGACCATTCCCGGATAGTCATAATGCGGGATCTCCCCTTTTGTGACATCCTTCGGAACCTTCCCGGCCGTCACAATCAGGGCGAAAAGGGCCATCGGCACATTGATCCAAAGCACCCAACGCCAGGAAAACCATTCCGTAAGCGCGCCACCAACGACGGGTCCCGCCGAGTTGCCTATCGAACACGTCGCAAAGAAAAGCCCGAGGGCAAAGCCCGCTTTGCCTCTCCGACAGCGGGACAGGCCATTCCGATCATCGCCGGCCACAATAGCGCCGCACCCGCGCCTTGCAGGACGCGAAAGGTAATCACCCTCCCCCGTGCCATTCCGCCCAAGAGCGACGCAATCGCGAAGATCCCCATTCCAATGAGAAAAATCTTTCTTCTTCCGTAAGCATCCGCGAGCCGTCCGCCCGTGACCATCAAGACGGCAAACGCAAGGACATATCCATTGATGACCCATTGCACGCTTTCAATGTCCAACCCGTATTGGGTCTCGAGCGCGGGCAGCGCCAGGTCCACCGAGGCAAAGTCCAGCGAAATGGCCAGCGTGCCGATAACGACGGCCCCGTAAATGAAGGCTCGATTACTCATCTCTACCGCACGGCTCAGGCGACAGGGGATGAATCCGACCCTCATGCAACCGGAAGACTTAGCCAATCGTTCAACCTTACAAGAAGCATCAGATGCCCGGGTGCGACGCCGAGGGGATTGCCATTCTCTTCAATCAGGGATTGGCCTGCATCCCGGCAATCGGGCCCGTGTAGCCAGTCATTTCGAGGTAGCCGGAACCCTTCACGGCTTTTCCATCAACCATCCCCTGAACGCGAATGGATCCTTCCCAATACTCGATAGGTTTGAGGCGAAGCTCTTGATCGTCGAGGGCCGCGCTAACATCCAGGCCCATTTGCAAACGCGGGATCGCGATCCGCCATTTGACCGGATAAACACCGCCAGACCTGGAACTCGACCACGTCTCCATCGGCTCGAGGCTAAAGTCCGCCTCAGCAAGCGGCGTCGCAACGCCATTCGCATCGACAAACGTGCCGCTCGAGCTGGGATCGGCCGCGCCGTTCTCGGTCCGAAACTGATAAAGCATCAACTCGCTGCCATCGTCGAGCTGCACGCTGAGCCAATTCCAACCGATCTGATTCGCGGCAAGTTGGTTGGTCGCCCACTCATGGTCGAACCAACTCAGCCCGGAGACCACGAACTCCTCTTTTCCTATTCGTAAGATGCCTTCGCTTAAGAGTCGTGTGAATGAATAATAGTGCGATGCCCTTCCCTCGCCCTCGGCTTTCCTGCTCACGCCGTCCTTGCCATGAACTACCGGCGGTTTGGCCGGTTTCAAACGGAGCTCGAGCGACAAGTCATCGGCCTTTGCCTCGATCCGAAAAACGCCGTCATCACCAAGGGTGCACGACCAATCTTCGATCCAAGCCAAGCGCTGGCCTTCTCCAAATCCGGCCTCGCCAAATGCGCCCCGAGAAAGCTTCTGAAAGAAATGAAACGCGCTTCCCGAAATGTCACTGACCGCGAAATGCGCGAACTTCACGTTGCTCGTGACAAATTGGGACAGCGGAATGATATCCGCGTCCCTTGGCATCACGCCGTGCCGAAAGAACGTCAATTGATAGCCAAACTCGCGACCCTCCGCCGCGACAAGGTTTCCCGTAAAATACCACCATTCAATCTTGAATTCCGGATGGTTTCCGTGATCGGCAGGAAATTGATACTTCCATCCCGGCAGGGCCAGGCGCCAGTCGGCCCGCGCGCTCGCTACCAGGAGCGAGAAGAGGAGAACGAAACGCATCAACTGCCGGCGACAACGACGTTCACGCTCTTGGTATTGTTTTGCAGGGCCTTGATGTTCCAGAAAATGACGCCGCCTCGCAGGCGTGAACCGACAGATCTCTCCGCCTGCAACTGCCGGGCAATCTCCCCGGAGGTCCATCCGTGCGAGCTCAAGCGATCCAGGGCGACGCCGGGCCACACAGGCACGCCGCGAGGGTTGGCCTGGGGGCCGCGCCACCAGCGAAGGAGCGAGGAGAAGCTTTGCGGCCCGCCATCGCGCCAATAGAGCTGCGGGGCGAGGTAATCAATCCATCCCTCGCGCATCCATTTGACCGGGTCGCCGTAAAGCTGCTCAAATTGATTGACGCCGGCCTGGATGCCCGCGGGAACCCCTGGCATGTAGATCCCGAATGGGCTGACGCCAAACTTGATGCCGGGCCTCTCCGCGTGCACCACCTGGCTCACCCGGCGAATCAGCGTATTGACGTTGTCTCTCCGCCAGTCGGCCCTTGAGAGCATCCCGCCGCGAGCGCGATACGCCGCGTACGTGGCGTCGTCGGGGAACGGATAAACACGACCGCTATCGGTCGGATAAGGATAAAAATAATCGTCGAAATGAACTCCTGCCACACCGTAGCGCTGCACAACGTCGCGAACGACGTTCACGATGTTTTCCTGAATCGCCGGAGCGCCGGGGTCCATCCAAAGCACACTGCCAATCCGGTAAGCGTACTGCGGAAAACGCCTGCTGATATGATTGGCGGCTCTAGGCTGCGAGGCATTCGCAGCGCCACGATACGGGTTGAACCACGCGTGCACCTCGATGCCGCGCTTTCCGGCCTCGCTAATGAAAAACGCGAGGGGATCGTAGCCTGGCGAGGCGCCCTGGGTGCCGGTCAAATAGCGGCTCCAGGGCTCGATCCGGGACGGATAAAGAGCGTCGCTCTCAGGACGCACTTGCACCATCAGAGCGTTCAGCCGGCAACGCTTCGCCGCGTCCAACAGACTAACAATTTGCGCCTTCTGGGCGTCCGCGGAAAGGCCTCCGCTCGAAGGAAAATTAATGTTGTGAACGGAGGCGATCCAAGCGCCGCGAAAGTCGTCGGCAGTTGCGGTGAAGGGCAGGAACAGGGAAATGAAAAGCAAGCTTGGTTTCATCAATAAATGAAGGTCTCTTCAGGGGGATCGCAGGGCGTGACGCTTTCTGCAACTACGAGCGGAATCGTTCGCCCGTTTTCGACGGGAAAAGCGGCCTTGCCAATGACTTTCACCCAACTCATCTCGGGTGTGGGCTGGACCTTGTCCATCTGGACGCTGATCGCCACCGGACGGGCGTCTGCCGCGCAACAGATAACGAACATGCGCACGAGTTCAAACCGGTCGCCGCCGGGATTGCTCGCGCGCGCCGGCATAAACTGTCCGACCACCTCAACGTCCTTATTCTCGAAATCCGCACGCATGGTCGATTCTTCCGCAGCGAAGAGAAGGTCCACGGTTTGGGCCTTGATCTGGCCCGCTTCGTTCCTGGGCAAATAGCCATCGCCGGTGCCCTCAGCCCCGGACGCTTGTGCCCCGTCCGCCGCCGGCAAAAGCGGCTCCGCATAAGGCTTGTAACTGGGCAGATCGTTAATTCCTTCGATAAAACCGCGATTGGAGACGGTGGCCGCCCCGAACTGATCAGGTGAGACCGTCGCGGCCACCAGCAACGGGACCACCAGAACCAGAGCTGTCAACACGCTGCGCAGCGGCGATGACTTGGCGTGCGAATGGTCGCAACCCTCGCAGCAGGGATCCTCTCCCCCAGCGAGAAAGAGCAGGCCTGCCGCAAGCAGCATCAGAATGACTCCGCTGATCCCGGTCCAAACGTGAAAGGAGGGATGAAGGTAAGACGCCAATCGGCCGGAAAAATAAAAATACGCGAGCATGACTCCCCAAATTGCGAGCACTCCTGCCGAGAGGTAACGCTGGAGGGAATCTGTCATAGCCCAAGGATTCTCAATCGCACGCATATCAGACCGATCAAGACAAAAAGTCCTCCGGCCAATCCGGCGACAAACCTCTTCCGGAACACCGCGCTATAAATGAAGAGAAGCTTTAGATCGAACATCGGGCCAAACACCAGGAAAGCCAGCTTGGCCACGGCCGGAAAAGCTATGAAGGTCGCCGCGATAAAAGCATCGGACGTGCTGCAAAGCGAAAGGATCGCCGCGAAGACCATCATGGAGAACGTTGCGATCCAATCGTTGAGCGCCAGCGGCATGATCAACTCCTGATTCATGGCCGTGCTGAACAGAGACGAGACGGCTACGCCGAGGATAAAGAAAACCATGACGTCGAGGAAATCGGTGACCGCGACGCGCAACGCCCTCACCACGCGAGCCGGGAACCCCCTGGTTGCGTGCCCGGCTCCTTCCCCCGCGGATACCTCCGCGAGAACTCCCCTTCGCAGGACCGATCGCAAAGGCAGGTTGTGCACGGCGAGCGCCACGATCACCGAAACGAGGTATCCAACTCCCAAGCGCAGCGAGGTAAATTCCGCGGGGTTCTGTCCGCGAAACGCCGCGTACGTGCTAAGGATCACGATCGGATTCACGATCGGTGCCGCCAGCATGTAAGCGACCGCATTGGAGACTGGCAGACCTTTGCCGATCAACCTGCGGATTACGGGAACAACACCGCACTCGCACATTGGAAAAACCAGCCCCATCGCCCCGCTCAAGCAAATGCCGAGAAACGCATTTCGCGGAAGCAGTCGCACCATCACGCGGGAGGGAAGAAACTCATCGATCGTTCCCGAGAGAAGCGTGCCAATCAAGATGAACGGCACCCCCTCGAGCAGGACGCTTAGAAAAGCGTAGGAGAAATCAGTGAAACTGAAGTTGAACCAGGGATTTTCCAAGACGAACGCGCAAAGACCCTACATCCTTGGGAGCCAAAATCCAGCTCCCCTGATCGTTGATGGTCGATTACCCTTCGGGCAGAGCTCTTTCGACACCCATCAACGATCAGCGGTCAACCATCAACCCCTAGAGCGACTTCGCGGCCTCGACGACTTTTGCCGCCGTCATGCCGAGGGCCTCCATCACCCTGCCACCCGGTGCACTCATGCCGAAGCGGTCAATGGAAACTGTCTGACCGTCCAAGCCGACAAATCGAAACCATGGGTCGGAAACGCCCGCCTCGATTGAAACGCGCTTGCGCACAGCATTGGGAAGAACGCCTTCCTTGTAGGCGGCATCCTGGCGCTCAAAACGCTCGAAGCAAGGCATTGAAACGACTCGCGTGCCAGGGCCGAGTTCCTCGGCGGCTTTGAGCGCGTGCTGCAGTTCGCTCCCGCTGGCCAGGAGGATGATCTCCAGCGCGGCTGACTCCATTTTCGCAACGTAACCGCCCTTGAAAACACCTTCGCGCCGCGCCTCGACGGAGATGCTGTTCAGGGTCGGCAGATTCTGCCGCGTGAGAGCGAGCAGGGTTGGCCCCTCAGTCTTCTGAAAAGCGGCGGCGAATGCGCCCGCGGTTTCCTCGGGGTCAGCCGGGCGGATGACGTCGAGGCCGGGGATTGCGCGCAGTGCCGCGACCGTCTCCACAGGTTCGTGCGTGGGACCATCTTCTCCAACACCTACCGAGTCATGCGTGAAAATGTAAACCACCGGCAGCTTCGAAAGTGCAGCCAGGCGGATGGAAGGACGCCCGTAGTCGCTAAAGACGAGGAACGTCGCACCACTTGGGCGGAAGATTCCATCGTAGGCGAGACCGTTGAGGATTCCGCACATGGCGTGCTCACGGATGCCAAAGTGAAGGTTTCGACCTTCCCGGTTTTTTGAAGTGAAGTCTCCGCCATCCTTAATGTAGTTGAGTGTCGATCCGTGCAGGTCGGCGCTGCCCGATATCACCAGCGGCATAGCCTGCGCGAGCGGCTGCAGGATATCGCTTCCAGCCTTGCGCGTGGCAATGTTTGCCGTGGGGTCGAACTTAGGAATCACCGAAAGCAGATCGGGCGTCTCCGCTGACAAGACCGCATCGAGTTCCGAGGCAAGATCTCTGTTCGCATCCCTCCACGCTTCGTAGGCGGACTGCCATTCATGGTAGGCTGCCGTGAGCTTCTCCCTATGCTTTGCAAAATAGGAGCGCGTCTCGGCAGACACAAAGAAGGTTTCGCCGGGCAAGCCGATCGCCTTGCGCGAGGCTTCGACGTATTTTACGCCGGCCTCCCCATGTGCTTTGTTCGTGCCGCTAACTTCGGGGATTCCTTTGCCAATGAGAGTCTTTGCGACAATGAATTGAGGCTTTCCCGTCTGCGAAGCCTTGGCTTTCTGGAAAACCTCCAGAACCTCGTGCAAATCGTGTCCATCAATCTTGTGAACCTCCCATCCGTAGGCCTCATAGCGAGCCGCCGTATCTTCGCTTTGAGTCACCGGCGCCATCGCATCGAGGGTCACGTTGTTGGAATCATAGAAGAGGATCAGATTGTCGAGGCCCAGGTGCGCGGCCAGAGCGGATGCTTCCTGTGAGATGCCCTCCTGCAGACAGCCATCGCCCGCAAGGCAGACAACGTGATGGTCGAAAATCTTGTGCTCCGGCGTATTGAAGCGCGCTTCGCACATTTTTGAAGAAATCGCGTAGCCCACAGCGTTGGATACGCCCTGCCCAAGGGGTCCTGTGGTCGCCTCAACCCCGGGGGTTTCGTGAAACTCCGGGTGCCCTGGAGTGATGCTATGAAGCTGGCGGAAGTTCCTCACCTCTTCCAAGGAAACCGCGTAGCCGGACAGGTGCAGCCAGCCGTAGAGGAACATGCTGCCGTGGCCCGCCGACAGAACGAAGCGGTCGCGATTCAGCCAGCGAGGATCCTCCGGATAATGCTTCAGCGCGTGACCGTAGAGCACAGCTCCAATCTCGGTCGCACCGAGGGGCAGCCCAAGGTGCCCGGATTTGGATTTCGCCACGGCATCCATTGCCAGTCCGCGCGCATCGCGAGCGGCCAATTCGAGAGCAGGAATATCAAGACTCATGGTAAGAAAGGTCGCGAGCGAAAGAAGCCTCTTGTGCGGAGCTTGGCAAGACTAAGGCGAAGACTTTGACGGGCTTTCGAGCGTCGCGACTACCGAAAGCCTTGGCGCCGTTTCAGTATTGCCAACGCTTCACGGCCTCAAGTCCCCGTTGCCAGAATCGAAAAGATGTACTCGTGCGTCCCACCCGCCTGCCGTTGCTCCCGACGGACCGCAACCCCGAGCACACGCTGGAACATGTCGCGCTCCATCACCGCGGCCTCGGGGAAGGCCTCGAAAAGCGCTTGCATAGGGTGATGCCGCTCGATGATGCGCGGCGCCGGTTCAATCTCAAAGTCCGACATGTGTCCCTCCCGGTCGCGCAAGCGGGCCAGGCTTCTCGCGCGATCGAAAGGCGTCTCCCCCTGCACCTTCTGAGCGTAAGCTTTCGCCCTTTCCTGAAAATGAAGAAAGAGGATTTTCTCCGCCGCAGTGGTGCCGTAAAGCTTGCGCGCTTGCTCGAGAAGCGAAATGGAGAGCATGTTGTCGGCTTGAGGAAACAAGTCTTGTGCTTTGTTAGTTAGGTGATAGAGAAGCTCGGGCCTTCCGACTCCACGATGCCGCCGGAACGTCCCAAGATATCCGTCGCGTTCAAGATTAAGGCAATGCTGTTTGACGCCCATATAACTCATTCCCAGACGGTGCGCCAGCTCCCTGACGGTCAAGCCCTGGCTTCGCTTGAGGAGATTGACAACCGCAAGCCGCTGGCTGCGGCCAATTTGGGAGATGAGACGCTGCATGGTTGCCACACCTTAGTATTGGCCGTTGAATTCAAAATTGGCGAGGTTTTCTGAGAAAAAAACCTTTCGCACCAGCCATCAGGGGTGCCAGGCCCCGGCAAACCGCCAAGGGAGCGCCAGACAGGAACTCCCTGCAGCCCAATTCCGCCTCGGGCGGAAAAACAGGCGAAAACTCGCAAGTCCGCTAAGGCTTGAGAATAGCGAACGTTCTCTGGCCGTCTCGGTCAACCATCATCATGATCCCGCGCGTGAGATCGGTGCCGTTAATGGCCGCTTCGAAATCGGCTTTTCCTTTCAGAGGCTTGCCCGCCACCTCGGTAATCAAATCTCCCGGCATGAGACCCGCGGCATCGGCCGCGCTCCCGGGAGCAACCTCGGTGACTTTGACGCCTCTGACCGCTCCTCCGGGCGCCGCATCCTCAACAATCAGGCCGTGATTCGTCCCAGGCGGAACCGGCTTGGTCGGGCGCTCGCCGCCCGGCAAACGCCTGTTCGAGGCGCGCGTCATCCTGTCGGGCTGCTCTCCAGTCCGCAGCGAAACTACCGCAGCCTTCCCATTGCGCCAGAGCTCCAGCTGAACGTCTTGGCCGACTTTCTTGGAGAGAATCTCACGCTGGACGTCGCGGGAAAAAGAAACGGGAACGTTATCAACTTTTACGATCACGTCGCCCGCACGCAGGTCGCTGCCGGACGCCGGGGTGCCAGGGGCGATACCGTTGACGACGACTCCTTTCTTCAGGTCGGGGAAATAGCGTTGCAGCGCCTCGCTCTCCTCGATGCCCACGATTTCAATCCCGAGCCAGGGACGTGAAACCCGTCCGCTCGAGATGAGTTGATCGCCCACCTCCCGCGCCAGATTGATGGGAATAGCGAAGCCAAGTCCACGGTTCATCCGGTAGATCAACGTGTTGACGCCAATGACGCGACCGTCGATGTCACAAAGCGGCCCGCCGCTGTTGCCGGGATTAATCGAGGCGTCGGTCTGAATATACTCCTCGTAGTTGCGGCTGTCCGTGAGGTTATTGCGGCCCTTGGCACTGATGACGCCAACGGTAAATGTGTAGGCCAATTCGAACGGCGCACCAATCGCAAACGCAAATTGACCGACTTTCGCACCGTCGCTATCCCCAAGCTCAACGGTCGGAAGATCCTTGGCGTCAATTTTGATGACCGCCAGATCCGACTTGTCATCCATTCCGATCAGGCTCGCCGGAAACTTCCGCCCATCCTTGAGGCGCACGGTTATCCCATCCTTGGCCGCATCGCCAACCACATGATCATTCGTCAGGATATAACCGTCGGAGGAGATGAGGAAGCCGGAACCTTGGTTGGTCGGCGCTGGCGCACCGTCGGGTGCGCGCAAGAAGAACTCGAGCCCCTCCGGCAGTCCGCTCAAAGAAACGTCAGAGGACCGCTTCACCTCGATCACAACGACCGCAGGAGCGACCCGCTCGTAAACCGAGGCAAATGCATCATTGAGTTGGCGCGCCAGCGCCCCAGACGTTGCGGCATTCTGCGCAAATGCCGAGCCCACAATCTCTATCGCGAGAAACGTAATTAAACCCCAAACTTTCATATGCGGAAGATTACGATGCCGCAATGGATTTTCAACTGCGAGCCCACGGGAAAAAAGCGTTGCCAGCTTTGATACCGTGTGATTTATGTGCCTTTGAGGAGTAAATTCAGCGATCATGAGTCGAAAAAATGAGGGGGAAACCAAGAAAAAATCGGGTTCCAAGTTACCTGAGACACCAGTGGTTCCCGCGGCGGCAGCGAAGACCTACTCGCCACCACCCTCTTCGTTGGGAAGGGCAGTCGACCTAGACCAACTCGGGAGTTTGCCTCAAAGCTACGGTTCGGACACGATCTTCCTCGTCGCGCAGGAGCCGCATTGGCTCTTCACTTACTGGGACATCGACATTTCCCGGCATCCGGGCGGTCAAACGTTCTTGCGCGTCTACGAAGGCGAAAAGACTGTTGAAGCCGAAATCGAAGTCCCCTTCGAGACGCGAAATTGGTATATTCCCGTGAAGCAAGCGGGCAGCCAGATATACGGTCGAAATCGGCTACAACCGCGGCAGTGTGTGGAACGTGATTGCCAGGTCCCATACGATCGAAACACCACCTGACCACCTTTCCGAATCCGACCAATTCGACTACGCCACCATCCCGCTTCATTTGAGCTTTCAAAAGCTCATGGAAAACATCCAGCAAGCGATGCAGTCGGGCGAAACGCTCATCACGGCTTTGTCGCGGCTTCAGAAGGAAGGTCAGCTCTTTGCGTTCGGGTCAGAGTCTCTGCCGGGAATTTCTTTGGAGCAGCGAATCGTCTTGGAGGCTGTTTTGGGAAGTAACTTTCTTGAGGAACTTGCCAGCGGCGGGCTGAGTTCGCAGGAGTTTGAAGCCAAGGTGCGCCAGCTTCTTGAGGAGAAACTCAGCAGCCAGGGGCCAATCAGCTCCTTTTCCCAGGAACAATGGCGCGCGGCGGAAAGCAGTCTGTTCACCGCCCTTGGCGCCCTCTCCAGCGGGGAAGTCACCAGCTGGGGCCCAGCCGAACTCTCCAGTTGGACCGCAGCGGTCTTGTCGAGTTGGGCAGCGGCCGGTCAGAGCTCGGCGGAATTCAGCGCGGAATCGCTCGGCAGCTGGGCGAAAGCGGCGGAATCCAGCTGGGGTCCGTCGGCATTATCAAGCTGGCTCAAGGGGGCCGAAAGCAGCTGGGCGCAGGCGGCCATTTCGAGCTGGCTCCAAGGAGCCCAAAGCAGCTGGGCGCAAGCGGCGATTTCGAGCTGGCTCCAGGGAGCCGAAAGCAGCGGGGCGCAAGCAGCGATTTCGAGCTGGCTCCAGGGGGCCGAAAGCAGCTGGACACAGGCAGCCCTTTCCAGCTGGCTCCAGGGTGCACAGAGCAGTTGGGCGCAGGTGGCCCTTTCAAGTTGGCTCCAGGGAGCCCAAAGCAGCTGGGCGCAGGCAGCGCTTTCAAGTTGGAGCCAAGCCTCCGTGACCAGTTGGTCTCAAGCCGCAGTCACAAGTTGGTCCGGCGCCTCGGAATGGGTCAGTTCGTTCGGCGTGCCGCGAAAGTTCTTCATGCACGTCAACGCCGAGGTCATCTTCTATGGAGGCACCGACCCCCACGCGAAAGTCACCGTTGATGGAAAACCTATCACCCTCAATCCCGATGGTTCTTTTCGCTACCATTTCATCTTTCCGGATGGCGTCTACGAAATCCCCATCGTCGCGGTCTCCCCTGATGGCATAGAATCCCGGTCTGCGATCTTGCGCTTCCAGCGAGGCACGCAAAAAACTGGAAAGGTCGACGACACCGCACAACCGCCGCTCGTCCCTCCAATGGGTTCCTCCTCCTGAAAGAGATTACCCGCCCGCCCCGAATAAAGCATCGCATCACGGCCAGGAATGATGTCCTGGCTGGAAAGTTCCTCCTCTATCTCGAAGGCGAGAAAAATGCCTCGCCTCATACCCGGGCAAGCTACCGCATCGCCTTGGAAGCCTTTCAAGGATTCCGGCCTGGCCTATCGTGGAAAAACGCCACCCCCGACGACTTCCGTGACTTCCTCTTCCATCTCATGAAAGCAGGAAGAGCACGCTCAAGCATCCGCCTCGCTTTTTCCGCACTTCGAAGCTTCTATCAGTTTCTTGTCGTCCGTAAGATACTTGAGTCTAATATATTAAAGACAATTGAAATTCCAAAAAAGGAAAAACAACTTCCAAGGTTTTTGACGCATTCCCAAGTCGAATCCTTTCTTGCGGGGCCTGAGAAAAGTGTGCGCCAAAAACAGGCACCCGGCTGGATGGCAAGCCGGGATGAAGCGATCTTCGAGCTTTTCTATTCGAGCGGTCTGCGACTCTCCGAGTTAGTTGGGCTGGAGGTCAAGGATCTTGATCCGATCAGCGAGACTGTCCGCGTTTTCGGGAAAGGCGCCAAGGAACGGATTTGCCCCGTGGGATCGCCCGCGCTGGATGCCATCTCGCGTTATCGGCACCTGGCCAAGGTCCACGCGGGTCCCCTCTTTATCAACAAGTCGCATCGCAGGCTGTCGGCGCGTTCTGTGTGGCTTGCCATGAAGAAATACCTTCGCGAATCCGGCCTGCCAGCGGACCTTAGTCCGCACAAGCTTCGTCACAGCTTCGCCACGCACCTGCTCGACAACGGCGCCGACTTGCGGAGCGTCCAATCCCTGCTCGGCCACGCCAGTCTCTCGACAACACAAATTTACACCCATGTTACCACGGAGAGACTGAAGCGCGCCTATTCGCGAGCGCATCCGAGGGCGTGAGCCTTTAAGCTCGCGAGGCGCCCAAAGCCGGGCAAATCAGGCCTTTTTCAGGAGAGGCAAACCGGTCTTCGCGTTTTCTGAAATTTGATAGCCAACAGGGAGCGCATCGATTGCTCCCTCCCCAGGCTGTCCCGCAAAGTAGTAGAGCGTGACTTCCTGGCCTCCCTTTAGCTTTTGGAGGCGCGCATGGAGATAGTAGGTTTTACCGGATTTTTGGCTAACGACGCTGAATGCCATAACGAGGGGATGAGCTGTGGCGTCTATCGAACAACGCCCGCATCGGAGAGTGTTTTATAGGCGCCGTTCTTGGAGAGAGTCTTGAATGCTCGAGCCGTGGCTTTGACCGTGACAAACTTCTTGAGCTCGGGAACCCATACCCGTTTGGTTTTCAGGTTCGGCAAGTGCCACCGGGGGGTAGCCTTGGTCACGTGCATGCCAATTCCTCCCTTCTTCTTGGCAAGACCGCGACGGTGGATCTTCCCTCCCCGTTTCGGACGAGCTCCGGTGATGTCACATTTTCTAGCCATGGGAATTCGAAAAGCGAAGAGGATCGAGCGGAACAGGCTGTGCGTCAAGCGCGTTTTTCCAATCGGGCAACGTCGGCATCGACCATGAGCCGGACGAGATCTTGAAATCGCACCTTCGCCTCCCAGCCGAGAAGGCGAGTCGCCTTGGAGGAGTCACCGACAAGGAGATCGACTTCCGCCGGACGCTCGTAGCGCTCGTCGTGCCTCACGTATTCCTTCCAGTCCAACCGCACGTGAGCGAAAGCCTGCTCGACAAACTCCTGCACGGTATGCGTCTCCCCGGTGGCGATGACATAATCGCCCGGCCGGTCCTGCTGAAGCATCAGCCACATCGCTTCCACGTATTCGGGCGCAAAGCCCCAGTCGCGCTTGGCTTCGAGGTTACCCAGAAAGAGTTCCTTTTGCAGGCCGTGTTTAATCGCGGCAACTGCGCGGGTGATCTTGCGGGTAACGAAGGTCTCCCCACGGCGCGGACTTTCATGGTTGAAAAGGATACCATTATTCGCATGCATGCCGTAACTTTCTCGATAATTCACTGTGGCCCAATAGGAAAAGACTTTGGCAACTCCGTAGGGGCTCCGCGGCCAGAAGGGCGTCGTCTCACGTTGGGGAACTTCTTGCACCTTGCCAAACATTTCGCTGCTTGAAGCCTGGTAAAAGCGCGAATTGTACCCCCGCCTCGCGCATCGCTTCCAGAATTCGAATCGTTCCGACGCCGGTCACATCGGCCGTGTACTCGGGAATATCGAAACTTACCCTGACGTGGCTTTGGGCGCCGAGGTGGTAGATCTCGTCCGGTTCGAGCTTGTAGATCAATTTGACCAGATTGACCGAGTCTGCGAGGTCGCCATAGTGAAGGAAAAGCTTCACGCCATGCACATGCGGATCCTGGTACAGGTGGTCGATTCGATCCGTGTTGAATGTGCTCGCGCGGCGAATGATCCCGTGGACCTCGTAACCCTTGCTGAGCAAGAGATCGGCGAGGTAGGACCCGTCCTGCCCGGTGATGCCGGTGATAAGTGCTTTTTTCATGATGCGAAAACGGAATCTTGAATTTCGAGCAATCGGCGAATCCCAGCTTTGCCAAGTTCCAGCATCGCCGCGAGCTCTTCGGCGGAAAAGACCGCTTCCTCGCCCGATCCCTGGACCTCCACAAATTCCAGTTGATTCGTCATGATAAGATTCATGTCAACGGCGGCCGCCTTGTCCTCCTGGTAGTCAAGATCAAGAAGCGCTTCGCCCGCAACGACCCCGACGCTGACTGCGGCCACCATTCGCCTGATCGGCGAGTGCGACAACTTCCCCGCATCAATCAGGCTTTGACAAGCCAGTTTCATGGCAACGCACGCTCCCGTAATCGCGGCGGTGCGAGTTCCCCCGTCCGCCTGCAGAACGTCGCAGTCAACCCAAAGCGTGCGCTGTCCGAGCGCAACGAGATCGACAGCCGCCCGCAAGGAACGGCCGATCAGCCGCTGAATTTCGGTGCCGCGTCCGTCCGGACGGCCCTTCGTGATATCGCGAGGCTTTCTCGGCCACGTCGAGTAGGGCAGCATTGAGTACTCGGCCGTTATCCAACCGCTTTCCAGCCCCTGCTCCCTCATCCACCGCGGAACACTTTCCTCCAGAGATGCCGCGCAAATCACCTGAGTTCGGCCAAACCGAATCAAGACCGAGCCATGGGCGTGCGGAGCCACACCGGGTTCAATCTTTACTTCGCGGAGGTCTGAAGCCCCCCTGCCATCAAAGCGTCCCATGAAGCCCGGCAGATTGCGACCTCCCCGCCCTGGCTGCAAGCATTTAAGAACTCGCCGCCGGCATGCGCCTACAGATCGACTGGATTTCTTGCGGCCTCCGCTCACGGCGTTCGAAACTGACCGGACAAGATACAACGAGGGAATGGTCGGGCCGGCGAGATTATCCCATTGCCCTCTCTCCCATCGGGCTCTGCCATCAGGCTGGCGCCCGTAGTATTTCGCGCTCCGCGCGTCGCAGTCGAACGGCGTTCGAACCTCGCCGGGCGGATTCAAAATTAAAAAGGGAAATGGTCGGGCCGGCGAGATTATCCCGATTGCCCTCTCACCCATCGGGCTCTGCCATTAGGCTGGCGCCCGTAGTATTTCGCGCTCCGCGCGTCGCAGTCGAACGGCGTTCGAACCTCGCCGGGCGGATTCAAAATTAAAAAGGGAAATGGTCGGGCCGGCGAGATTCGAACTCGCGGCCTCCTCGTCCCGAACGAGGCGCTCTACCAAGCTGAGCCACGGCCCGACTGCTTCCCGCGAGCCTTCCTCTGCAAAGCTCGTCGAGTAGCCTTCACTATGCCCTGATCGAGATGTCGAGCAAGCAGTTTAAGCGAAGTCTCGAATTGCGCTCACCCATTCCTTCCGCCACGGCGGCGCTCAAGCGAGCGGTCACTACAGGCCAGCCGGTCGTTGGGCTCCCCTCGACAGTCTTCTAGAGCTTGACTTCGCCGGATCCCAGAAGCGTGACGAATCGCTCGGCGTTCTTCGCCAGGAGCAAGCTGCGGAGCTGGCGCCTATCCCGGCACATGCGCACAATTGCGCCCACGATCCGCAGATACTCCGAAGTAAAGGCACTGGGAATACCGGCGACGAAAACGAGCATCACGGGATCAGCCAGGCCGGGAAACCGCACACCCTCGTTCGAGCGTCCGGCTGCCATAACCAGGGAAGTGACCGATTCCGTCCTCCCGTGAGCAATGCAGATGCCACAGCCGTTTTCGGAAATCGCGGGCGCGGCCTCTTGCAGAACTGCTTCGCGCAATCTCGCAAGATCCTTTACCCGTTCATCGCCTTCGAGCCTGGCAAGCACTTCCTCGACCGCGCCCGCCGGGTCACTCGCGGCAAGCGCCAGGGTGACGTTGTCGGGCTGGAGGACATCGCCGATGGGAGTCATACATTGCTGCCGCTCCATTTTAGTTTTTGGCGCAGAACTTCCGGAAACGAACGCTCCGGCAGCATGACGAGCGGCAACCTGCGGTTGCTCTTGGCAACGCGAAGAACATCGCCTACGCGCATGGCGCGGCACAAACGGCCGTCCACGGAGACGAAGACCTTCTGATCGCGGACAGAGAGACGGGCTTCGATGGTCGAACGATCGCTGACGACCGTCGAGCGATTGGTGAGCACGTGCGGACAGATCGGGGTGATAACAAACGCGCCCGAATCGGGCATGAGAATCGGGCCGCCCGCCGCGAGCGAATACGCGGTCGAACCCGTCGGTGTGGCAATGATGAGGCCGTCGGCATTGTAGTGCGTAAGGGCCGCCCCATCAATCTGCACCTGAACCTTCACAAGCTGAGAGCGTTCGCCGCGGCTGACGACAACATCGTTCAATCCATGAAGGCGCTCCTCTCTCCCGGAAGAGCCCGTGATTTCTGCGATCAGAAGATTTCGCGGGCTCAGCACGAAATCCTTTCGGATGATTGTTTCCACCACGCGAGGGATCTCACCAACTCCGGCACACGTAAGGAATCCGAGGGAACCGATATTGACTCCCAGAATCGGCCGGATGGTGGTCCCGAGCTTGTGCAGAACGCGCAAGATGGTTCCGTCGCCGCCCATCACGACGAGCAAGTCCGCCTTTTGCGCGAGTGAACGCTCGTCGAGGGTCGAAGGGAGACCGGCCAGAGCAGCGGTGTCCGCCTCCAGCTCAAACGGAATTTCCTTCGACTTCAGCGCTGCAATCATCTCACGCACAGCCGCCCGAGCATCGACCTTTTCCGAATGGGCAATGAGACCTATCATTTCCTGAGATGGGCGAGAAATTCGACGTTGCCCTCGCGTCCGCGGAGCGGCGACTCGATAAATCCCAGCCATCGCGCGCCCCGCGCCGCGACAAACCGCCGGATCTTCTCTACCGCCTCCACGCGCAAGGCCGGATCTCGAACAACGCCTCCTCGCCCCACCTCGGCGGGTGACAACTCGAATTGCGGTTTGATCAGGACGATCATGTCGGCAGCTTCAGCCAGTAACGCAAAGGCGGCCGGCAAAATCAACGCCAACGAAATAAAACTCACGTCGGCAACGCAGATTTGAACCAGCTCGCCAATATCTTCAACTTTCAGATATCGTGCGTTGATACCTTCCCGCACGACCACGCGCGAATCGTTGCGCAGTCTCCAGTCGAGCTGACCGCGCCCGACGTCAATAGCGTGAACTCGTTCGGCCCCGCACTGAAGCAGGCAGTCGGTAAAGCCTCCCGTGGATGCTCCGATATCCAGGCAGATTTTTCCTTTGGCTGAAACCTGGAAATGATCCAACGCAGCCTCCAATTTTTTTCCTCCCCTGCCCACATATTTCTCGCCGCCCTGCAACTTTATATCGGCATCCTCGAGCACTTGAAGACCGGGTTTCTGCGCCATTCGACCGCCCACCGTCACCCGGCCCGCCATTATGGCTCGCTGGGCCTGCTCGCGCGACGCGCAAAGTCCTCTGGTCACCAAGAGTTGATCAATGCGGGTTTTCGCGGCCACTTCTTGACCATAAAAAATCCTGTTCATATTGGAAATCCCGTTTAGTTCCTTCCGTTTACATGTCCGAAAGTGATCTGAAATCCCGCATCAAGAGCATGATGGTCGAAAACCTCATGTTGAAGATCGCGCCGGAGGATATCGGTGATGACACCGCTCTGTTCAGCCCTGATGGTCTTGCCCTCGACTCGATCGATGCACTGGAGCTCGCCGTCGGCATCGAGAAGAACTTCGGCGTCGCGACGCCCAGTGCGGAAGTGGCCCGAGAGGCGTTTGTCAGCGTGAACACTATCGCTTCTTACATTATTGCGAAAAAGGGAGCACAGCGCGTGCCGTGAAACATTCTCTCCGTTCGCTTGATGGCGGCCTCCGAAGATAAACTTCTGGCGCGAATTTTGCTCACGATCTCGCGCTCGATTCCTACAACACGAAAAACAGCATGAGCCAATTCCATTCCGCACTTGATAAATCCGTTCCGGGACTAAAAGCCCTGGTCCAAGGCAGCTTGAAATTTAGTTTAGCCCGCGACTCCTCGACGGCGACGAAGCGCGATTGGTGGCTGGCGACCTCCAAGGCGGTGCAAGGCATGATCGTGGAGCGAATGATCGCCACGGCGACCGTGCACAACAACCGCAACGCCAAGCGGGTTTATTATCTCTCGCTGGAGTTTCTGATGGGCAGGCTCTTTTCCAACAACCTTTACAGCGCGGGGGTCAATGGCGACATGGTCCACGCCCTGGAGGAACTGGGTCTCGACTACGAGGAACTTCGCCATGAGGAGTATGACATGGGCCTGGGCAACGGCGGCCTGGGCCGGCTGGCCTCCTGCTTCCTGGACTCCCTGGCGACCCTGGACCTTCCCGCCATCGGCTACGGCATCCATTACCAATACGGGCTCTTCCGGCAGGAATTTCGCAATGGCTACCAGGTTGAGCTGCCCGACGCCTGGATGCAATACGGGACCCCTTGGGAGATCGTGCGCCCCGAGCACGCCACCGAGATCCAGGTCTATGGCCACGTGGAGAACGTCTTTGACAACCGCGGCAACTATGTTCCGCGCTGGATGGGCTGGAAGAAACTGGTGGGCATTCCCTATGACATCCCGGTGCCCGGCTATGGCACCAACACGGTGAACTTCCTTCGCCTCTGGGAATCGCGCGCCCCCGAAGAGTTCGATCTGGAGGCCTTCAACCGCGGGGGTTACGAGGAGGCCGTGCGCGAAAAGAACCACAGCGAAACCATCTCCAAGGTTCTCTACCCCAATGACAAGACCGATAGCGGCAAGGAACTGCGCCTGCTCCAGCAATACTTCTTTGTCGCCTGTTCGCTCAAGGATATCATCCGGCGTTTTCGCAGGACCAACGAGGACTGGGAAGACTTCCCGGACAAGGTCGCCATCCAGCTCAACGACACCCATCCCGCCATCGCCGTCGTCGAGTTGCAGCGCCTGCTCCATGACGAATATGCCATGCCTTGGGACAAGGCCTGGTCCATTGTCACGCGCACCTTCGCCTACACCAATCACACCCTGCTGCCCGAAGCCCTCGAGAAGTGGAGCGTGGGACTTTTCCAGAAGGTCGTGCCCCGTCATCTCCAGCTCATCTTTGAGATCAACAAGCGCTTTCTCGAGCACGTCGAGGCCAAGTGGCCGGGCGACACCAAGATCAAGCAGCACCTCTCCCTCATTGAAGAGGGCTCCATGCAGATGGTGCGCATGGCCCACCTCGCCGTCGTCGGCGGCCATTCGGTCAATGGGGTCGCCGCCCTGCATACCAAGTTGCTCAAAAAGGATCTCTTCCCGGAATTTGACGCCCTCTATCCGGGCAAGTTCAACAACAAGACCAACGGCATCACCCCGCGCCGCTGGCTCCTGGCCTGCAATCCGCGCCTCAGCGAACTCATCAGCTCCAAAATCGGCCATGGCTGGGAGCGCGATCTCGACAAGCTTCGCGCCCTGGAAGCCTTCGCCGAGGACCTCGATTTCCAAATCGCTTTCATGAACGTCAAGCAGGCCAACAAGGTCGATCTGGCCCGCATTATCAAGAGGGACTGCGGGGTCGAGGTCAACCCCGCCGCTCTTTTCGATGTGCACATCAAGCGCCTCCACGAATACAAACGCCAGCACCTCAATCTCCTGCACATCCTGGCCCTTTATCGCCGCCTCTTGCAAGACCCCGGCCTGGTGATCACCCCGCGCGTCTTCATCTTCGCCGCCAAGGCCGCCCCGGGTTACGACATGGCCAAGTGCATCATCAAGACCATCAATGCCGTGGCCAAGTGCATCAACAACGACAAGCGCATCGAGGACCGCATCAAAGTGGTCTTCCTGCCCAACTATCGCGTCTCCCTGGCCCAGCGCATCGTCCCAGCCGCCGATCTCTCCGAGCAAATCTCCACCGCAGGCAAGGAAGCCTCCGGCACCGGCAACATGAAGCTCGCCCTCAACGGCGCCCTGACCATCGGCACCCTCGACGGCGCCAACGTCGAAATCAAGGAAGAGGTCGGCGAGGAGAACATCTTCATCTTCGGGCTCACCGTCGATGAGGTCCACGCCCTCCTGCACAAAGGCTATGATCCCCAGCAATTCTACTTGAAAAACGAGGAACTGCGCGCCGTCGTCGACTGGGTCGGCTCCAACTACTTCACCCCGGACGAACCCCCGGGGGTTCTGAGCATGCTGCGCGACAACCTCGTCTACAGCGACCCCTTCCTTTGCCTGGCAGACTTCGAGGCCTACAGCGAGTGCCAGAAAAAGGTCGACGCCGCCTTCCGCCAAAAATCCCTCTGGGCCAAAATGGCCATCCTCAACACCGCCAGAGTCGGCAAATTCTCCAGCGACCGCGCCATCTCTG
This sequence comes from uncultured Verrucomicrobiae bacterium, assembly GCA_963731945.1. GTDB lineage: Bacteria > Verrucomicrobiota > Verrucomicrobiia > Chthoniobacterales > Terrimicrobiaceae > DASTFP01. Next base: position 32,704 of record CAVSXN010000017.1, read on the forward strand.
AATATGCACGCGAAATCTGGAATTTGGATCCAATCCGCGTCTAGAGCTGCAAATGCTGGTGCGGAAAAGGCTCTGGCGCGGCCGTTCGCCAAGGCCCGGCCAAAAAAAAGGCCCTGCCCCAAACGCCTCTCCAATCACCTCTATCCGGGCGTCGCTTGCCGGACTCGGGCCACCGCAAGCTGAGGCTTGCAGGTTTTAGGACGTGCTGCGCAAACCGCCACGCCTCCGCCATCAGAGGACGCTACGGACTCAGGCGCGTCTCTTGCGCGAGCATTGCGACCAGTTCTCGAGGGCTCTCGAAAATAAAGTCCGGCTTCATCGCTTCGAGCGATCGACGGCTGTTGTATCCCCAGGTCACTGCGGCAATGCGAATACCCGCCTTTTTCGACGCTTCGATGTCCCGCGTTTCGTCACCGACAAAAAGGATGTCCGCCGCGCGAACGTGTTGCCGCCTGATGACGCTGCGAATCATGCGGGCCTTGCCGAGAAGCTTTGAAGAACAGCGGACAAAATCAAACAACTCCAGTCCGTGGCTTCGTAAGAAAATCTGCACATTCACCTCGGTATTGGATGTAATGATCCCGAGAGCAAAGCCGAGCGTTTGCAGTTCCCGCAAAGCTTCCGGCATGCCGGGCAAAGGCTGAATCGAGTGAATGCACGCATAGAGTTCCTCGCTCCCGCGCCTGGCAATGCGGCTCATTTTCCGGGCGGGGATGCCGAGAAACTTCATCAACTGTCGCGTGCGCATGTCCCGGACCCTTTCCATATCTTTTGGGTGCAAGGGGCGAAATCCGAACTCGGCAGCCAGTTTGTTCAGGATCATTACCCCGGCATCCAGGGTGTCGGCGATCGTTCCATCAAAATCAAAAATCAAGAGCTTGGGCCGCCCTGGCGGCTCCACGGGAGCTCTTCCACGTCCAAGGACGTAGCGGGCAAGTCGTCTCACGTCGTGAGAAGTTCCACGGGCAGTTCCATCGTGCCTTTAAATTTCGGCTCCTCGGGCTCAAGCCCGAAATTCGCGGCGACGAGGCGCGTCACGCGCTCTATTTCCTCACTGGAGAAGGCAGGTTTATCGCAGGCATCGACGAACTCCCGAAGCTGGCTCGCGTCGTAAATATTAGGAAGCACCGAGGCCACGCGGTCATCCTCGAGCAGCCAAAGGATCGCCGCTTGGCCAAGCGTCCGTTCCCCGGCACGTTCAAGAAACCGCAGTTGCTCGACCTTTTTCACGCCGTTGAGAAGCCAGGAACGAGGACGATGATTGCGGTGATCGTTCGGTGGGAAAACCGTGTCCGCCGTATATTTGCCCTCCAGCATCCCCGAGGAATGCGGCACCCGGATGAGGAACATAGTCTTCGCTCCGCAGTCCCGCGCGGAATTGTGGATCGCCTTCCCGGGATGCTGTTCGAGGAGGTTGTAGATGTGCTGAACGACCGCCGGGTTGCGCTTTCGGATCGTCCTCACTCCCTCGGCGAGCCAGCCAATCGCCGGACCGAGCGCGATGCCATATTGCCCGACTTTGCCCTCCGCTTTCAGGTCCTCCAATGTCTCCCAAAGATCATCCTCGTCCACCTGTTCCATCCGGATGTTGTGCAGTTGCAAAAGGTCGATTCGATCGGTCGCGAGTCGCTTGAGCGCAGCCTCCGTGGCCAGGCGGATGGCTTCCGGCCGGAAATTCTGGGGGATTTCGCGCTGCCCCCGTCGCTCTTCACCGTGATTGACGAAATCGTAGCCGATTTTCGTCGCGATGACGATCCGGTCGCGCTTTCCGCGGAAGGCCTTGGCAATGAGTTCTTCGCTGCGCCCGTTTCCGTAGGTATCAGCGGCATCGAACAGTGTGACGCCCAAATCGGACGCCTCGCGCAACAGTGCAACCGCTTCCTCGTCCGAGTAATTTCCCCACCAACCCGTCGAAATCGTCCAGAGGCCGAACCCAACTTCACTCACCTGCACGTCCGTTCCGGAAAAGTTGCGATACCTCATAACGGCCAGAAGATGCCACCTGCGCTCGGCCTTGCCAAGGTTTTCAGGGAAGCAAGGCGAATCTCTTTCTGGCAGGTCGGGGCCAGCTTCTGCTATTCCTCGGCCCAGATGATTGAGACTCTCGGCGCCGGCGTTGCCGGCATTAAGTGCGCAGGAACGATCGGCCCGCCGGCCTGGCTGGCGAGAAATGGATAGATGCTGTCCTTTTCGACAAGTTGGAACGCGGGAAGTGGCAAATCCGGAAAAGACATCATCAGGGAGATTCTCGATCTCGGATTTGATGCCATCGAGTTGGGCCACGGGTTGAGCGCGCCCATGGTTTACGAGATGCTCGAATTGCGGAAGAGAATCCCATTCGTTGTCTCGAGTCTGCATAATTTCTGCCCGCTCCCTCCGGAGGTGCGTGTCGATCAACCGGACTGCTACGAGTTCACCTCCCCCCGCCCAGATGACAGGGCGCGGGCCGTTCGCCTGACTCTGCAAACCATCGACATGGCTGAGCGATTCGAAGCTCCCGTTGTCGTCGTCCACGCCGGCAGAATCCGCGCTTTAAAGCTGACCTCTCGCCTGCGCGGACTGGTGCACGAAGGGAGATTTCTCAGCAAGGAGTTTGCCCGAATCAAACTCGAGGCCGTGAAGAGTCGGGAAGGCACGGGCGGAGAATACGCGCGGCGAGCATTGCAGTGCCTGGCCGAAATCCTGACCTATGCATCGAAGAAAGGCATCCGGATTGGCATCGAAAACCGCGAACACTACGAGGCGGTGCCGTCGGAGCGCGAATTCGAGGATTTCCTCCAGCGCCTCAACGAACCGAACGTTGGATATTGGCACGATTTCGGGCACGCGCAGATCAAGCAGAATCTGGCTCTGCTCGACCACGCGGATTGGCTTGATCGCATGGGTTCTCGCGCGCTTGGCTGTCATGTGCACGACGTGAAATGGCCATTTGAGGATCACTGCGCGCCTTTCACCGGCGAGATCAACTACGAAAAACTCGTCCCGAAGCTTCCCAAAGATTGTCTTTTCGTCTTTGAACTTCGGCCACTCATCCCGCGCGAGCAAATCGTCGCCGCTGCTGATCGCTGGAGAAAACTTTTCTGCACATGAAACGCATTCTTTTCACATCCTTGCAGGTCGCGATTACCTTATTCTTGCTCTGGTGGATTTTCCGCGACCCGGAAAAGCGCGCACGGATGGCCGTCGCGTTGCGCGCCGCCGATTATCTCTGGCTCATCCCCGGCGCGCTAAGCATCGGTTGCGCCTTTCTTTTGCAGACGGAACGCTGGCGCCTCTTGCTCAACGTGCAGGGCATCGATCTGGGATGGTGGCGGACCTTGCGCGTCTATTTGATCGGCGCTTTCTTCAATCTCTTTCTCCTCGGCGCAACGGGCGGGGACATCGTGAAGATTTATTACGCCATGAGAGAGACGTCTTCAAAAAAGACCGCCGCTCTGCTGAGCGTGCTTGTCGATCGGATGGTCGGCATGCTGGCTTTGGTTGCGCTCACGGCCCTCCTTTGTTCACTACGGCTGGATCGCTTGCTTGCCGATCCGCTGACCCGGACGCTCATGGCGGCTCTTGCACTAATCATGGGAGGTTCCGTCGCCATCGTCGTCTTCGGTTTCTGCGTGGATCGATTCCATCTTGCGCAGAAACTGCCGCATTGGCTGCCGATGCGCGTAAAGATCGTTGAGCTGGCCACGGCTTTTTCGACATACGCGCGGGATCCCCGTGTGCTGGCCTCCACAATCGGGCTGTCCTTTCTCGCGCATTTCTGCATTTTCCTCGCGTTCTACTTTGCGGCGCGGGCCTTCGGACTCTTTCCGGGCGTCGGCGGAATGATTGATATCCTTTCCGTCTTGCCCGTCATATTGACGATCGCCTCCCTGCCCATCAGCCTCTCAGGGGTGGGAGTTCGCGAGCAGTTGTTTCAAAACGTGCTGGCCGGGCTTTTTGGAACTCCGGAGAGCGTGGCGGTTATGATATCGATCACCGGTTTTCTCATGGTCGTGTTCTGGGGCCTGGTTGGCGGATGCGTCTACCTGGTTTATCGGCCCAGCGGCGGGCTGCATCTTCGGGAATTGCAGGAGCAGGTCGACGCAATCGACGAATCAATCGAGAACAAGAGGTGAGTGCCCGTGCTGGACGGCCTCGCGTGATCGCGAACTTCGCCCTCTCCGCGGACGGAAAGGTTTCGACCCGGAACTTCACGCCAACGGGATTCACCAGCAAAGCGGACAAGCGGAGACTCTTGGAAATCCGCTGCCTGGGCGATGCGGTGCTCGCCGGCGCGAGCACGATCTCGACCGACCGGATGAGCATGGGCATCCCGGCGAGCGATCTTCGGGAGCGGCGGCTGGCGATCGGCCTGCCGCCCGAGCCGTTGCGAGTAATCGTCAGCAACCGCGGCACAATTGATCCCCTGTGGAAAGTGTTTCAGAGAGCGGGGTCTCAGGTCATCGCGTTCTCCACGCAGAAAATGCCGAAGAATTTGCGGCCGTCGATCGCGCGACTCGCCGATCTTTGGATTTTCAATTCTCCGAAAGTCGATCTCGCGATCATGCTGCGCATCCTCCGGAGCGATTACCGGGTGCGGACACTCGTTTGTGAAGGCGGCCCGAGACTGTTTCGAGCGCTCCTGGAAATCGGGGCGTGCGACGAACTCCACCTCACTTGGACGCCTCTGATATTCGGCGGAGCCGGCGCGCCCACGCTCACCGGAATTCCAGACGCGTTTCTGCCGAAAACAATTCGCTGCCGGCTTAAAAAAATCCAGGTTGACGGCGACGAATGCTTTCTGACCTACACGTTCTAAGGCGATTTCGCGTTCTCTCCGCTCCGATCGGGTGCCAACTACGAATTCCATTTTCGGAGCCGGGAGGGCGGTCATTTATTGTCGAACTGGACCGCGCGGTTGAAGGCGTCCAGGAATTCCGGCAACGCGGCCTCCACGCGGTTCCAGTTGGGAATCATCTCGGCGCCCAGGGGATCACTGAGATAATCACGCGCGGCGCCGCGAATGCTGCGCACGAAAGTAGCCACCGACAGCTCTTCCTCGTGACGGTCGTATCTCAACCCATTGATCTCGGCGTCGGCCGCGTAGAATCGCATCGTATCCTCGGCCTTCCGCGCGTAGGCGCTCAGAAGCGTATCAAAAGTTCCCCGGTCCAGCTTAACACCATGTCCGGCCAAAGTTATAAAGACGCTCCTCACAATATCGACGGCCATCTTGTTGAGCCCTTTTGAGGCGTCGCGCGAGGAAAGTTCCTGATGCTTATGGTCGTAGCATTCGGCCAGGTCCACCTGGCAAATGCTCTTCGGTGAGGAGACCCGGAAGACCTCTGCGAGGATCCCGACCTCGATACCCCAATCCGAAGGGATGCGCGCACGCCGAATGATGTCGTGGTCGAGGCTCATCTCGCCGCTGAGCGGATAACGGAAGGTGTCCAGATAGACGAGGAAGTCATGCAGACCTATGATGCTTTGGAGCGAACGAATCAGCGGCGTGACAAGCAAACGCATCACGCGTCCGTTGAGTTTATCGGTAAACCTCGCGCTGTATCCCTTGCAGAAATCGAAACCGAGGTTCGGGTGGGCCACCGGGTAGCAAAGCCTGGCCAGGAGCTCGCGGTTGTAGGTGAGGATGTCACAATCATGCAGCGCGACCATGCGCGATTTGTCACTGGCCAACACGTAGCCGAAGCAAAGCCAAAGGTTCCGCCCCTTGCCCGTGGGACCGGGATCAAGATCGGATTCGATCAACTGTTCGATCAGGCGTCGCATGCGCGGCCCGTCGTTCCAAAGAAGCACAGGCTTTTGCGGAAGCTGGCCGAAGATCCGTTTCGCGCGCTGCCAACTCGTGGCGTTGGCGCCATCGATGCCAACCACAATCTGACGGATATACTGGATATTTTTCAGCTCTCTGATGATTCCGCGAAGTGCGGGCGTGCCGAGCTCTCTGACGTGGCATGGGAGGACGAGGGCGATGGGATTTTGATTCGAAAATTCGAGCAGATCATGTTCGAGTTTTTCGACGTTGGGTTTGCCCAGCCGATGCAAAGTGGCCATCGATCCATCTTGAAAGAAGTCCGCCATGACTCGTCCAATACTCCTTTGACTGTTGCGATTGAGCAACCCAAGAAATCTGGTAGGATGACGCTCTTGCCAGAATATTCTTCGATCTATCGCAACCTTGTGGTCGTCCACTACCATCTGCGGCCCGGTGGCGTGCGCCGAATCATTGAACTTGCCCTCCCTCACATCACTTCCGCGGCCCCGCTCGAGTCGATCACTCTCGCAAGCGGGGAGATGCCGGACGCGGCTTGGCTCGAAGAGCTGGAACGGGCCCTGCGCGGCCCGCAGCTTCGTTTTTTGTGCGAACCGGCCTTTCGCTATCTCTCCGAGCAAAGATCGCGGCCCGAGTCGATTCGCGGTCGAATCCGCTCCGCGCTGGAGCGATTGACGAAGAAAGTCCCGCCATCCGAAACCCTAATCTGGGCGCAGAACTTGGGTCTTGCGCGCAATCTCATTCTTTCCGATGAGCTGGCGGCATTCTCGTCGCGCCGCGGCCTTTCGCTTCTTTCGCATCATCACGATCTCTGGTTCGAGAATCGTTGGGCACGCTGGAGCGAGATGCGCGCCCGCGGGTTCCGTTCGCTTTCCGCTGTAGCCAGAGCCTCCTTCGCCGCCGGCGCTCGCGTTTGTCATGTCACCATCAACCAGCTGGACAATGCCGTTCTCAGCAAGCATCTGGGTTCCCGGGCAAGATGTTTGCCGAACCTGGCCCAGCGCAGCAACACACCATCCCGCGCACGAATCCGCGCCGCGCGCGATTGGTTGAAGTCCCAACTCGGTGATGACGGTCCTGTCTGGATTTTCCCGACGCGGTTCCTGCGAAGGAAGAATCTGGCCGAAGCGGTTCTGCTGACCCGCTGGCTGCGGCCAGAAGGCTGGTTCGTGACCACAGCCGGCGTCAGTTCACGCGAGGAGAGGAACTACGCCCAACGTCTGGAAGCCGCTTCTCGCAGGGATAAATGGCGGGCCCGTTTTCGGCTCCTTGCCCAGGCGGATGGATCGGCGCCGACCATCAGCGATCTGGCCACAGCGTCAGAAGCTATGATGCTGACCTCCGCCCAAGAGGGCTTCGGGCTTCCCTACCTCGAAGCGGCCGCTTTGGGAAAGCCCCTCATCGCCCGCCATCTGCCAAACGTCATTCCCGATCTGCTGGATCTCGGGTTTTCTTTTCCGCATCTCTACGAGGAGATCCGGATCGCGCCGAGCCTGTTGAATCTGAAAAGCGAGCGCGTTCGGCAGCAGAAGCTTTGGCGAGATTGGAAATTGGCGATGCCCTCAATATGCCGCCGCCTGGCCGGACGCCCGTCGCTTCTCGATCTGCCGAACGGCGGACCGATTCCGTTCAGCCGGCTGACGCTCTCCGGTCAATTGGAGGTGCTGGCCATTGCGCCGGAGAAATCCTGGGCGGCCTGTAGCGAATTCAATCCCTTTCTGGAGCAATGGCGGATCCTGGCGCAAGCGGGGCGGCTCGACCCGATGCAATGGCCGGAGAAAGCGGAAGCAGTCATCGGTGGAAAAGCGTACGCAGCGCAATTTTGGCAGGCAGTCGCTGCGATTCCCGGCCGCCCCCTTGGCATCCACCCCGTCGAGCGTGCTCAGCGTGATTCCATCGCGCAGCGACTCGGCACCAACTTTCTCTATCCGATTCTGTTCGGCGAGGAATGAAAGGCGTCAAAGCTATCATCTGCGACGTCTATCGCACTTTGCTCGACATCCGCGAGGAGCCCGTGGACATTGAGCGGCGCTGGGGCGTCCTTTTTCAGAGTGTCTTCGGCAAAATTCCTTCGCTCTCCCTTGAGCAGCTGACTTTTCGATGTCGCGAAATCGTCTTCGAGGATCACCACGAAGCCCACGGACGTGGAATTTTGTACCCGGAGGTCAACTGGCCGTCGGTGATGAACCGCGCGCTGCCGGAGCTCGACGCGTTGCCACGCGCGGATCTCCATGAGTTCCTCTTTGAGCATGCACAGCTTTTCCGGTCCCTTCGCCTGATGCCGGGCTGCGCGCCCGTCCTTCGAAATTGTGTCGAGCGCGGAATCCTCTTGGGCATTGCCTCGAATGCGCAAGCTTACACATTAAGGGAGCTTGAGCTGGCTTTGAGCTCGGCCGGCTTAGACTCATCTATTTTTCAATCCGATCTCACGTTCTGGTCGTTCAAGCACGGCTTCAGCAAACCGAATCCTCACGTCTTTCAAATTCTCCGCGCCCGGCTGCAAAACCGCGGCCTGCGAGAATCGGAGACACTCATCATCGGGGATCGCGAGGACAATGACATCTTACCTGCCCGGGCGACCGGCTGGCGAACCTGGAGATTTTGCAATCAGCGAAACGGACTGGACCAAGGTGATTGGGGATCTCTCGCGAGCGCTCTGTTCGACTTCACTCGAACAACGGAAAAGACAATCGATTCAGGTGGCTGCGAACCATGAAACGCCGTAACGGGGCAATTCGGCGTCCCTTCCGGTGGAAGTTGGTGCCGGGAATTCTGCGAGGGCGGTCCATTCCGAACCGCCGGAAGCGGGCAAGGAGTAGGAAATCGGCTCGGCTGTCACATTGGTTATGCAAAGCACCTTCCTTCCGTCGGAGGCGCTACGGATGGCGACGAATAATCCGGGCGGGGCTTCGGGAATTATCTGCCCGGCATAAGGGCTGAAACCCGGATGCGACGCGCGCGCCTCGATCATCCGGCGAAGTCCCGCGAAGACGCGCGCGCGAAAGCTTTCCTTGGCGCTGAGCTCCGCTTGGAGCTCGGCGAAGTCAAGCTTCTTCCGATTGATCCGACGCGGGATGCCGCTTTCCTCCGCTCCTCTCCGGTCGCCGCGCGATCCGAAAAGAGAATGAAAATAGATCCCGGGAAGGCCACGCAGCGCGAGCATAATGGAATGGGCAGCAAGAAAACGGGCGATCTGCGTGTCCTCGGATTCGCTGCCGAGCGGATTCGAAAGCGCGTCGAAATAGCTAATGTTTAGCTCGTAAGGACTCTTCGTCCCGTCCGGATTGTTCTTGTAAGAAACGAAGCCGTTGTGGTCGAGGGCGGTTTGGACCAACGCGTCGATCTCGCTTTGATCCAAGATTCCGCGGGCCGGATTCATACCGATGCCGTCGTGCGAGGCGAGAAAATTGAAGAAAGTGACGCGATCAGAGGGAAGCTCGAGTGTTTGCGCCCAGCGGCGCAGGCGACTGGCGTCGCCTGTTCGAAGCGTGTGAAAAACCAAGGGTGGCAGCGCAAAGTTGTAGACCAATTGCGCCTCGTTGGAGCCATCGCCAAAATAGGAAATGTTGTCGGCATGCGGGACGTTCGTCTCCGTGATCAGCTGCACATCGGGCGCGACCTCGTTGAGCACAGCCCGCATCAGCCGGATGGCGCGGTGGGTCTGCTCCAGATGGAGGCAGGATGTGCCGGGGATCTTCCAAAGAAAAGCGATCGCATCGAGCCGGATGTAACGCGCGCCCTTACTCACGTAGAAAAGGAGCGCCTCGAGGATCCTCAGCATCATGCGCGGATCCGAAAAATTGATGTCCGCCTGGTCGGCGCTAAATGTGGTCCAAACACGTTTCGTTCCCGCGGCGGTTTCAAACTCCGTGAGCAGCGGAAGAGCGCGCGGCCGCACAACTTGCGAAAGATCGGGATCGCCCGAAACGGTGAAGAAAGCCGTTTCCCATCCGGGTTCATTCCGGAGAAACTTGCGAAACCAGACGCCCTGCGCCGACGCATGATTGAACACCGCATCGAACATTAGCTCAAAACGCTGCCCCAGCTTTTCCACGTCGCGCCAAGTCCCCAAATCCGGATCCACCGCGTAGTAATCCATTACCGAAAACCCATCGTCCGATGAACTCGGGTAGAACGGAAGAATGTGCACTGCGCTGATTGCACCCGCCGCGCGACTGGAGAGAAATTCCGCAAGCGTTTGGAGAGGCGGCGTGTTCGCTGCGCGCACCTGATCGCCATAGGCAATCAGCATGCAGTCCGCTTCCGTCAGTTCTCTCTTGCCGGAAAGGGCCGCGGGGCGACCGGCTTCGCGGGCTTTGCCGATGAGGGTCTCCACGGCTTCGCGAAGTCCTTCCAGAGGAGACTCACCATAGAGAAAATCGAGATGTTCCTTTACAGTTGCATTCACGCGCACATTTTAGCACCGAAACTCAACTGTAAACACCCATGAATGTTCGATCGTCCCAAGCCCATTTTCCCAAGCGTGTCGGATTCGTCTCGACCCGCTTTCATGGGACCGACGGAGTAACGCTGGAGGCCGCGAAATGGGCATCCATCCTGCAAGCAGAGGGGGCAAATTGCTTCTGGATGGCCGGACTGCTCGACAAGCCGGAGGCCGTGAGCCACCTGGACCCGATCGCTTTTTTCAACCACCCCTCTGTCGTTGATGTGCAGGGATATCTGTTCGGCCGAACGACGCGTCCCCGCGAGATCACCGGGCGCATTCACGAAATCAAGGAGGGGTTGAAATCAAGCATTTATCAATTTATTGAGCGATTCGAGCTCGAGCTTCTCGTCCCGCAAAACATCCTCGCCATCCCGATGCATGTTCCGCTCGGCGTGGCCATGACCGAAGTCATCGCCGAAACGGGAATCCCCGCAATCGCGCATCATCATGACTTCACCTGGGAACGCGAGCGCTTCACCGTAACGTCCGGCGCCGACTATCTCGCCGCCGCCTTTCCTCCGACCCTGCCGTCTCTCGTGCATGTCGTGATCAATTCCATGCAGCAAAAGGAGCTCGCCCGCCGGTACGGACAGGCATCGACAATCATCCCAAACGTAATTGATTTTGAAAGTCCTCCCCCCGGCATCGATGATTATTCAAGAGACTTCCGCCGTGAAATCGGACTTTCCGAGGACGACATTCTTGTGCTTCAACCCACACGAATTGTGCCCCGCAAGGGCATTGAGCACGCGATTGAGCTTCTGCGGCGTCTCAAAGAACCCCGCCTCAAGCTCGTCCTTTCTCATCCCGGCGGCGACGAAGGCGATGCCTACGCGAAGCTGCTGCTTGAACGCATCACGGACGCGGGTATTGAGGCCCTCTTCATCGCGGACCGCGTCGGGGAACTGCGTGGGCTGAATGCCGATGGCAAGAAGATCTACACTCTGTTTGACATCTACCCTCATGCCGACCTCGTTACGTATCCCAGCTACTATGAAGGCTTCGGAAACGCCTTCCTCGAAGCCGTTTACTTTCGCAAGCCCGTTGTCGTCAACACCTACGCCGTCTACGCGCGCGACATTGATCCGCTGGGGTTCCAGACCATTGAGATGTCCATGCTCGTGACGAATGAAGTGGTTGAGAAAACCCGCGAGATTCTTCACAGCCATTCGCTGCGCGAAGAATGGGCGGCCATCAACTTCGACCTCGGGGTGAAGTTCTTCTCCTATTCCGTCGCCCGTCGCAAACTCGCAGGCCGCATTGCCAAGATCTTCGGCGAAGCGTGAGGGCCTTGCTCCAAGCGCGATCCTGAACTGCGGGACGAGCGCTTGAACTGCAGCGGCCGCCACCACGTTGGGCGATCCGAATCCGCCCGAAACGGGCGCCGCGGGCGCCGAATCGCCGCGGCCGTCAAAGTCAAGCCGGTTGGAGCAGCGAAGATGAATGACGACATTTTATCGCATATGCGACAAATAATTGACAACCAGTCGCGGCCTTGGGGTGAATTGTTCTCCGAATTCCGTCGAGCGTCGCTTGATCGGCACATTGAATCGCCAGAATTCACGCGCCTGGCAATCCTGGTACGGAGCGACTGCGGACACGGCGTTATCATCAAACTCTGTCGCATATGCGACAGAGTTTGGTCGCACGCTGCGAGGAGAAGTTCCGCCTCGGGCGTCAGTCGGCGCCGAGTCTGGGAACTCCTCCTTTGCTCGATTCCCGGCCAAGAGGCCGGCGCGCTCGCCGTTGGGAAGCTTCTTTCGGCGATGCTTCCAGCCTTGGCTACTGCAAAGGTGAGGTGGCCGGAGCGAGCATTTCCGCGAGAAATTCCTTGACCCGCTCCACACCCTCACCGTCCCTGGCGCAAACGGGAAGCACCCTGGCCTTTCGGAATTTGGCGTTGAAGCGGCGCAAGTGGCGTGCGGCATCGGGAAGGTCCATCTTGTTAGCCACAACTCCAAAGGGCCTCGCGAACAATCTTGGATCGTACAACGTCAGTTCCCGCCTCAAGGTTCGGAAATCCTCAATGGGATCGCGTCCTTCGCTGCCTGCCATATCGAGCACGAAAAGCAGAAGGCTACAGCGCTCAATGTGCCGTAGGAACTCATGCCCGAGGCCCTTGTTTTCGTGGGCCCCTTCGATCAAGCCCGGAATATCCGCGACGGTCGCGCGCTGATAGCCGCCCAATTCGACGATCCCTACCACGGGATTGAGAGTGGTGAACGGATAGGACGCCACTTTCGGGTGCGCCGCCGAGATCTGTCCGAGCAAGGTGCTCTTGCCCGCGTTGGGATAACCCACGAGGCCTGCGTCGGCGATCGTCTGAAGTTCCAACGCAAACCATCCTTCCTCGCCCGGTTGGCCGTCCGTGGTTCGGCGCGGCACCCGGTTCGTCGAGCTCTTGAAGTGCGTGTTGCCCTTTCCCCCATGCCCGCCCTGGCAAAGGACGAAGGCGGCGCCGGGCTCGTTGAGGTCCGCGAGCGGTTCGAGCTTGCGCAAATCGAGGGGGGCTTTCTTTTCGCTGTTCTCGATTTCGGGATCCCGCATCCGAGGTTGAAATTCCTCGGGAAGGCGGAAGATGATCGTCCCGACAGGCACCTTTACGGTGAGCGATTTCCCGTTGCGGCCATGCTTGTCCTTCCCTTTTCCGTGCGCTCCCCGATCCGCCCGCACGTTTGGCTCGTAGTACAAATTCGCCAGATTGTCGGTGTGAATGTCCGCTGCGATTACGATGTGGCCGCCGTTGCCGCCATCGCCGCCGTCCGGACCGCCCCGCGGGACGAATTTCTCGCGGCGAAAACTGCAGCACCCGTTCCCGCCGTCGCCAGCCTTCGCGTGAATGCGGACGTGATCGACGAATTTCATTCGTCCATCAAGCCGCAAGAACGTGAGGGAGGCAAACTTCTGGCGCGCCCGAACGGCCGCCGGTCACTTTTTCTTGAGCAGAGACTCGTAGAGCTTGGCGGTCTGTTGCGCGATCGCCGGCCAGCCGAAAATCTCTTCGGCTCGACGACGCCCCGCTTCGCCGAACGCCTTGCGCTTTGCGGGATCAGCCATCAGTTCGTTGATGCGCGCGGCGAGATCCCGCGAGAATCGATCGGGAGCCACCGGTTCGAAGGGACTTTCCTGCATCTGGTCTATCGCGACGAGAAAGCCCGTTTCGCCATGGACCACGACCTCCTTGATACCGCCAACCGCTGCCGCGACAACTGACGTATGGCATGCCATCGCCTCGAGATTGATGATGCCGAATGGTTCGTAGATGGATGGGCAGACGAAGACCGCGGCGTTGCTGTAGAGCTCGATCTTCGTCTTGACGTCCACCATCTCCTCAATCCAGATCACGCCGGAATGCTTGGCCTGGGCCGCAGAAACGGCGGTGTTCATTTCCGCGCCGATCTCCGGCGTATCGGGAGCGCCCGCGCATAAAACGATCTGGAAACCCGGATCGAGATATTTGATCGCGTTGACGAGGTGGATGATCCCTTTCTGCCGTGTGATGCGGCCCACAAAGAGCACATATGGCTCGGTAAGATCGATTCCGAAACGCTCGAGGGCAGCCGTCGACTGGACGCGTTGATATTCCTCGAGGTCGATCCCGTTGTAGATGACGTGCAACCTGTCGGGACGAACGTCGAAAAGACGCTCGACGTCAGCCTTGGTCTCGCGGGAGACGGCAATCACTGCATCGGCCATCTCGATGGCGGTTTTCTCAAGCCAGCACGTAAAATCGTATCCCCCTCCGAGCTGCTCGCGTTTCCACGGACGCAGCGGTTCGAGAGAATGCACGGTGATCACCAGCGGAATGCCGTAGTTCAACTTTGCGACGATGCCGCCCCAATGGACGTACCAGGTATGGCAATGCACCAGGTCCGCCTCGAAGGCGACCGTGTTGAAATCGAGAGAACGCTGGAGCGCGCCAAACACCGATCGCAGTGGCTTTGGGCACGTATAGGCATCAGAATCCAAACCGAAGCCAAGCGCCGAGAGGTTCCCCGAAGTCACGTTCTGATCGCCGAAGCAACGCGTGTGGACCCGCATCAGCTTGGCGAGCTCCCGGCTCAAATACTGCACGTGAATACCGGCCCCCCCATAGATGTGCGGGGGGAATTCGTTTGTGAGAAGCAATGCATTCATATTCCAAGAATCCAAGTTAGGTTGCCTTCGGTCGGGCGCACCGCTGCGCATGGGTAGTGCGATTTGCCGCTGAAAACCTCAGCCAGCATGGCATCCTTGCCTTTGCTATTGACAAGAAAGCAGACGTGCCGGGCGGCGTTGATGATCGGGTACGTGAGCGTAACGCGATGGGCATTGAGCTTTGGGACAAAGTTCGCCACCACCCAGCGATCAGTCACCTTCAGGGCTTCAGTTCCCGGAAAGAGCGAAGCCGTATGGCCATCCTCGCCCATGCCGAGAAGGAGAAGGTCGTGACGATATGGCCCGTGCCCGCCCGCGCGTCTGCGGAGCTCGTCTTCGTATTCCTGCGCCGCCAGCACAGGATCGGCTTCCCCCCGAATACGAAGGATGTTTTCCGGAGGAATGGGCGCATTGTCGAAAAGGGCCCCCTTCGCCATTCGATAGTTACTCTGATCACTTTCCGGAGGCACGCAGCGCTCGTCGCCGAAGGTGAAAATCCATTCGTGCCAGGCATCGCGGCGCCTGGCCAGCTCCTGAAAAACCGGGCGCGGCGTGTTGCCTCCACTTAAGCCAAGATGGAACTCGCCGCGTTCGAAGATCGCAATATCCGCCTCTCGCTCCACGAGAGACACCGCGTCGTTGACGAAGTTTGAGGAATGGATGATCTCCGGAGTCATAAGTCTACATGAACCTCGCTGGCACAAGCAGATGCAGCTGTCCCTGGCCGGCCTGAAAATCCAGCAATTCCACACCCGTGAGGGACGCTTTTCGAACCTTGATGGCCGCGGCATCCTTTAGGCCAAGCATGGCGGCAATCGTCTCGCTGAAATCCGGCTCGTGGCCAACCAAAAGCACCGACGCTTTGCCCTGACAGGCTTTCAGCTCCATCAGGCATGTTTCGGAGGTCATTCCGCAGGCAAGCCAATTCACTTCCGAGAGCTCGGTTTCGCCCAGCTTTTCCGCGACGATCTTTGCCGTCTGAAGCGCGCGCACGACAGGACTGGTGAGGATGATTTCTGGCAGGAGGCCGCAGCGGGCAAGGAATTTTCCCGCCTTCTCCGCCTGCTCAAGGCCCTTGGGGGTCAACTTACGTTCGTGATCACTACCGATACGTGGCTCAGCGTCGGCGTGGCGGAGAAAATAAGCGACCATGAGTTCGGCGAGGATTTTTCGGGGAGGGCTCCTATTAAGCGCGTTGATTCGAAGGAGTCAAACCCCATTGAATCGTTCTGAGGAGATAACTTCCTGGCAGCTGCGCTGCCGCCTTTCCCGAGAATGACAACCCACCGCAAGGCCGGAGCAATTTACCGCTAACAAATAGCTGGCGCAGGCTCCCGTTTTTTCGTCAATACTTATCTATGATCGACACACTGCGCACCTTTGACGCCGGCAACGGCACGACCGGCTTTTACTATTCCTTGCCAGCCCTGGAAGAGAAGGGCCTTGGGAAGATTTCCCGATTGCCTGTCAGCATCCGCATCGTCCTCGAATCGGTGCTCCGTAACTGCGACGGCAAGAAGGTGAGCGAGAGGGACGTGGAAACTTTGGCCGCGTGGAACGCCAAGTCGCCCGCCCAGGAGGAAATCCCTTTCGTCGTCGCCCGCATCGTGCTCCAGGATTTCACCGGCGTTCCGCTCCTGGTGGATCTCGCCGCCATGCGCTCCGCAGTTGCCAGTTTGAAGAAGGATCCCAAGATCATCGAGCCGCTGGTGCCCGTGGATCTGGTGGTCGATCACTCCGTGCAAGTGGACTTTTTTGGATCGGCGCAAGCCTTGCGCCTGAATCTCGAGATGGAATTCAAGCGAAATCGCGAGCGGTATAAATTTCTGAAGTGGGGACAGCAGGCATTCAAGACGTTCGGCGTGGTGCCGCCTGGCATCGGCATCGTTCACCAGGTCAATCTGGAATACCTCGCAAAGGGCGTCCTCAGCGCCGAAACCCCGAAAGGCACCGTCTACTACCCCGACACCCTTGTCGGCACCGATTCGCACACGACCATGATCAACGGACTTGGCGTCGTCGGATGGGGTGTGGGCGGCATTGAGGCCGAAGCAGGCATGCTCGGCCAGCCCGTCTATTTTCTGACTCCTGAAGTCGTGGGCGTCCACCTCGCCGGGGCGCTCAGGGAAGGCGTCACCGCGACCGATCTCGTATTGCGCGTCACCGAAATGTTGCGCAAACAAAAGGTTGTCGGAAAGTTTGTCGAGTTCTTTGGCGAAGGCGCCGCGGCGCTTTCTGTCACCGATCGGGCCACGATCGGCAACATGGCTCCCGAATACGGCGCCACGATGGGGTTCTTCGGCGTTGACGAGGAAACTCTCGCCTACCTGCGCGGCACCGGTCGCAGCGAGGAGCTCTGCAAAGCCTTCGAAAACTATTACAAGGCGCAGGGTCTCTGGGGAATACCGCGCAGAGGCGAAGTGGACTACACCGTGGAACTCGAGCTGGATCTTGGCACCATCGTGCCGGGGGTGGCCGGTCCAAAGCGGCCCCAGGATCGAATCAATCTCCCCGAGCTCAAGCAGACTTTCGAAGCCCTCTTCGAAAAACCCCTGGCGGAAGGGGGTTATGGTAAGAAGACCAGCGATTTGTTGCTCAGGGTGGCGGTGCGCATCAATGGCTCAAGTCCGCCGGCTACTGCGCTCGAAATGCCCTCCACCGATACTGACACCAACCATCCCGTCGAGGGCCTGCCGCGGGGTGAGGCGGAAATGGTCCAGAATCGCCCGACCCCAGACAGGCCGGTTTTTCCTGATTCGGCCTACCGCCAGGCCGATGCGGAGATCGGGCACGGCAGCGTTCTGATTGCCGCGATCACCAGTTGCACGAATACGAGCAATCCCAGTGTCATGCTTGGAGCGGCCCTGTTGGCCAAAAAGGCTGTCGAGCTGGGATTGAAAGTGAATCCCGCTGTGAAGACGTCACTCGGTCCCGGCTCACGGGTGGTCACCGATTATCTCGAAAAGACCGGTCTCCAGCCCTACTTCGACAAGCTCGGTTTTCAAACCGTCGGCTACGGGTGCACGACCTGCATCGGAAATTCGGGCCCCTTGCATCCCGCGCTCGAGGAAGCGATCGCCAAGAACGATCTCGTGGCGGCCAGCGTCCTGTCGGGCAACCGGAACTTCGAAGCCCGAGTGCACCAGAACATCCGCGCCAATTTCCTGATGTCGCCCCCGCTCGTGGTCGCCTTTGCTCTGGCCGGCACGGTCGATATCGACCTCAGCTCCGAACCGCTTGGCAAAGACAAGGATGGCAAAGCCGTTTATCTGAAGGAAATCTGGCCCACGCTGGAGGAGATCCGCGTGGCCATGGCTTCCGCACTCAAACCGGAAGTCTATCGCAAGCTCTACTCGGATTTTGCCGAACAAAACCCGAAATGGAACGAGATTCCCTCCTCGACCGGAGAGGTCTACGGGTGGGACCGCAAGAGCACTTACATCCAGGAACCGCCCTTCTTCGTCGGATTTGGAATGGAGCCCGGCCACATAACCGGAATCAATGGCGCGCGTCCGCTGGGCATCTTCGGCGATTCGGTCACAACCGACCACATCAGCCCCGCGGGCGCCATCAAGAAGACCAGCCCGGCTGGAAAGTTCCTCGTTGAGAATGGCGTGCCGGTCGAAGATTTCAACAGCTATGGCTCACGGCGTGGCAACGATCGCATAATGACTCGCGGCACCTTCGCCAATGTGCGAATCAAGAATCTGATGGTCCCCGGCGTGGAAGGCGGGTACACGCTCTATTTTGGCGATCGGGAAGTCGCGGCGCCAGACAAGGAAATCAAGGCAAAAGGTGGGAAGGCCACCTTTATCTACGACGCCTGCATGGCCTACAAGGCTGACGGAGTTCCACTCATCATCTTCGCAGGCCAGGAGTATGGAACCGGCTCGAGCCGTGACTGGGCCGCCAAGGGCACCAAACTGCTGGGCGTGAAAGCGGTCGTGGCCCAGAGTTTCGAGCGAATCCATCGTTCGAACCTGGTGGGAATGGGCGTCCTCCCACTTCAGTTCCCGGACGGCGTCACCGCTCAGACTCTGGCTCTCGATGGCACCGAGGTCTCCGACGTCCTCGGTCTTTCCGACGATATCGAGCCGCGTCAAGACGTCACCCTGCGCATTACGCGCAAAGACGGGTCCGTCGTTGAACAACCGGTCAAGCTTCGCATCGACACGCCCATTGAGGTGGATTACTACCGGCACGGAGGTATCCTCCCCTTTGTCCTCCGCCAATTGCTGAGTTAGTTTCGCAGTGAACTGCGGACGACTCGGACAAGGCAGATTAGGAAAAGCTCTCCCTGGTTATGGTCCGGATTTCGGAACTCCGGTCGATCCTCGCTGATCCCCAAGATCCGCGGCAAAACAGAAGCGGCCGGATTTTCTGCGCGTCCTCGGTGCTCAGGGTTGAAAACGGAATTGCACCGGAGTCGCGTTGCGATCTGATTCCTCACTTGGAATAGATATTCCTGCCGCTGGCCAGGGCCATTTTTACCATGAGTGGCCGAGGAATTCTCGTAATAACTGAGAGAGGAAACGCGAAAACGTCGATTTCGCTCCATTCCGGCCGCTTGCGGACCAATTGCAGCGCCGCCCTTTCGATCACATGCGCCTCAGACTCATCCGGAACGATCACAATGAGGTTGACGGGGCTCTCCAATTCGCACTCCTTTGCTGCCTTCGCCTCAAGGAGCCAAACGTCCTCAACCGGAAAAGCCGCCGCCAATGCGGCGGCACAATCACCGGCCAGATCCTGCATCGTCTTCATGCAATTTCCTTCGGGAGGGTTATACCCCAGAAAGGAATTCCCCGTCAACGAGGCGTTGAAAAAGCAGGATTCGGCGCGAGCCTGCTAGCCTTACTCGTCGCGCGATTCGAAGAAAGCCGCAACCGCCTGAATAGCCTCGCGCTCGTCGGGACCCGATGCTTCGATCTCAAGGGTGGCACCGAGGCTCGCGCAGAGAATCAGAATGCTAAGGACACTGCGGCCGTCGGCCACCGTTTCGCCCAAGCGACAGAGAATGCTCGACCGGAACCGGGTCACAAGCCTGACAAAGCTTCCCGCTCTCCGAAGGTGCATTCCCTCCTGCCACGGTACAATCACAGAGGTCGTTTTCATCTTCGATTTAATGCGCTATACGCTAAAAAGTCGCTGCTCGCCTGGAAAATCTCTTCGTTCGCAAAAGATCGTCCTCAGCGCTTCGACGCCCAATCGCTGGCGGCGAATCCCTTTTTAATGTCCAGTCTCACGGCGCACCGCCGTAGCTGGCACGTCTGCCCTGGTCAGCATCTCCTCGCGCGTCTTGCTAGAGTTGCCAGCTCACCGGTGAAGAACTCCCTTGTTTCGACATCTCCCGTGGTACGCTGCCCGATATACGCCGACCACTGGGCGATATGCCATTGCTGGACGGATCTCAAGCGACGCGTCCCCGGCCCTCTCAAACTGGTTTCAGCCGGTGGGAGCCAAAGTTCGATGTGGGAAGCGTATCAATGATCATGGCGCTAAGTTCAGTGGAGGCGCGGGCAAATTGGGTGAAAACCCAGGAACTGTGATTTTGGTGCACGCCACCGAGCTCAACCGCCTCCAAGCGAGACAAGGCGAGTTCAAGCGACCGTTCGTCAGAATCTTCACAGGTTGCCGCGAGCACTTCCAGGGCTGATGAGGCGGCGTCCTCCCACTCTGACAGCGCGGATTCGGTCACTGGCGGCGGCTTGTTTGCGAGGTGGAGCAAGAGCAGGTTCAACACGCGCGTGAGCCGAACGTTTCCATTGGCCATCGCGGCGGCGTCCTGAAGGATGTGTGCGTGATTCTTCGGTTCGCCATACATGCGCTGCAGAGACGCAAAGACTTCGCTGTTGGCGGTCTCAAGGTGCCTTTTCGCAGGAACCAACTCCGGCCCGCGTCCCGTGCCTTCACGCGAGCGGCGGCAAAGTAGCCTGATATAATCGCGGCTGGCCAACAAAGCTTCCCGCATAAGAGGCTGGAAGCGATCCTTCTCCCAGGCCGGCCAGAAGAAATGAGCGGCCAACATCGCCAAAGCGCCCCCAGCGAGAGTGCACGCCAGGCGTTCCAGAGTCAGCTGCCAACTCGCCGGCCCACCGGTTTCGGTGAGAAGCACGACCATCAGGGTCAAGAAGACCACTGCCACGTCGTATCTTCGCTTGAGAAAGAGGGCAAAGAGGAACGCGGTGAGCGCAACCGCCGCGAGAACCGCGACGTGTGGAAGGTCAAGAAACAGCAGTCCGCTTGCAAGCAGGCTCCCCAGCAGCGTGCCCAGAATCCGTTCCGCGACGCGCTGTCGTGTCGCCCCGTAGTCCGGCTGCATCACGACGACGAGGGTCAAGCCCAACCAGTATCCATGCGGGATCGCAAACCATTTGTAGAGAAACACGCTGAAAACCAACAGTGTTCCCAAACGCAGGATGAAGCGTATCAACGCCCGGTCCATCCGCGGCCGCAAGTTGAGCGCCGCCTGCAGGGAACCCAGTCTCCATGTATGCAGATCCAGGAGTTCCAGAGAAAAGGCACCGCGTTCGCTCGCTCGATCAATCGTTTTCCGCACCGCCGATTTGATCTCGGGCAGAAGGCTCTCGATCTGCTCGAGGATATCCACCAGGTTCCTGCCGTGAGGCAGGCTGCTCGTTCGCGCGATCACGCCCGTGCGGGCAGCCCCGAGCAAATTGGTGAGCCTTCGAAGCCGCACATCCAGCGAGGTCAGATGCGACGGCTGCCGCGAAACGATCGTGATCGCCACGGATCGTGCCATGTTTTCAAGCGATTGAAAAACCGGCTGGAAGGCGCCGGCCGCTTCTGCCAACCCGTGATTGACACCGCGCGTCTCCATGGCGGTATCCAACGCCAGGACTTGGGTGGCGAATCGCGCAGACAGCAACTGGAGCTCTTTCAGCCGCGCGACCAGGGGACGCATTCGACTGGACTCTGCCGCGTTCAGCGTGACGAGGGTTCTGTCAAGCATCTCGCGAAGCCGCGTCTGCTGAGCGGCGACGGCGTCGTTCTTAAGCGTCGCGCTTAGCCCACTGTCGTCGTTGAAAATTTCGACCAGGTTGGCTGCTTCCTGCCAGCATTCGGCGGCAGTTCGGCGCAAAGGATGCTGAGGACGAAATGGCCAGAGCACCATTTGCAGGACAATTCCAATGGCTCCGCCTGCCCACGCGGAGAGCGTATGGGAGAGGACGTCCCCATGACCCGGGAGCGATGCGGAAGCCATCAGGAAAATAAAGACCGTGGGCGCCGCAAGCGGCGGGCCGTAGTCGGCGCTCAAGTGTCTCAAGCCCCCTGCGACGATTGCCATCAATGCCGCAAAAACGAGGGCCATCCACAAATGCTGGGAACTTATCGAACCGAGCGCGGCAGCCAACCCGAGCAATAGTGCGCCGGACGAGAGGATCGCCAATCTCAGCGAATATGATCCACGCACCTCCGCCATTGCGACGTTCTGCGCGGCGATGGCCGCAAAAATCACGTGCAGCGGAATATGACCCGTCTCAGCCAGCAGGAGGGGAACGATGATTCCCGCGGTAGCTCGCGTAGCCCGGGCAAGATCGGGCCGCCACTCTGTCAAAACCGCGACCGCGCCCGGTTGCCGGCTCACGAGCATACACGGTCACTCATTCCGACTTCGTCCTACTGGAGGCGAAACACCGAAGAGTTCATGTCCTTTACATGATCCGATCGCGAAGCGGCAAACCGCCGAGAAAGCGGTTGAGGTTATCCAAGAAATGACCAACCAGCGTTTCGGATTCGTTTCGGTGGCCTCCCGCGGTGTGCGGCGTGATGTAGCAATTCGGCGCGCTCCACAGGGGATGATCATCCGGCAATGGCTCCGGATCGGTTACGTCGAGCCATGCCGCCCCGAGATGACCGGACCGCAAGGATTCGACCAGCGCCTGCTGGTCAACGGTAGTGCCCCGCCCAATATTATAGAAAATCGCGCCGCGCTTCATCCAGCGCAGGCGCTCGAACGAGACAAAGTGAATGGAGTCCGCGTTATCGGGCAAGATGTTAATGACGTGGTCGGCAGTCGCAAGCGCCTGCCGCAAATTTTCCGCGGTAACCGTCGGAATTCCCTCGTCTCCCTTTGGCTTCCGGCGCATGGCGACCACCTTCATGGCAAACGGGGCGAGCAACTCCAGAAGCCTCGACGCAATGGTGCCGAAACCCAAGATGACCGCGCGTTGATCTTGCAAGAGCGTGGAGCCTTCACGAAGTTGAAGCCACTGCGGTGAGCCGTTTGCGCAGCGGGTTTGGAGCCCTCGGGGCAATCCCCGCGCCTGCGCCAGCATGAACGCAAAGAGATGCTCGGCGCACGCCTCCGAATAAACCGCCGAACTATTGGTGACGAGAAGGCTGCGGGATTCGGCAAAGGCCCGAAACTCCGGGGTGTCATAGCGCGTATACCCTGCGCTCGTAAGATGAATCCAGCGCAGGCGGTCAGCGCCCAAGATGCCGGCCACGTCTGGCTGACCGAAGGCGATGTCAGCCGTTGTCAGCGCCGGGTCGGGCTCGGTCCGAACGAGGACCGATTGAGCGGTGCGCCGCGGAAAGACAACCTCGTGTGAAGCGGTGCCCTTATCGAGAATGCTCAGCGCCGAAGCGCTTAGCGGGGCATCGGAGAAGATTCGCAATTTTTGGGCCGTCATTGTCTGGATAGCGTCGGTTAGTGATTTCTCCTGGCAGGATAGAACTCCTGCGAAGCGCTTTCCAAGCAATCTTCTCCAACGCGACATTCACGTCGTGCAACTTGCACGCCGGAATTTCAAGGGTGACGACTTGACCGATGCCCATCATGACATACGAGCTTACCACGGTGCCTTCAGACGGAAACGCTTTCCAGAACCCTGCCCACGATCGCGGAATGCATTCCATTGTGAGACGATGGAAAAACGTTAGGATTTTCCCGTGAGAAGGCAGAAAGTTCGCCGGGAAGGACAGATATCGGTCCGTGGATTCGTCCCTTGTGGCACCCTGTCGGGATGAAGAAGTTTAACTTGCTGCTGGCCGCCGTTGGGCTTGCGGTCTTCTTTCTCACAGCCTCGCGCCTTGGCTGGGAGAATATTTGGGAGCAGATCGAAAAAATCGGCTGGGCCATTCTGCTGGTGGCAGTCATGCGAACCGCGAGCCAGTTCCTGTTCACTTTCGCCTGGGCATGGACCATTCCCTCCTCTGCACGACGCGTTCCTTTCTTCGAGCTATTTCGCATAAGGCTTGCTGGTGAGGCGATCAACTATTTGATTCCTTCGGGCACATTGGGCGGCGAGCCCCTCAAAGCCAATCTACTGAGTCCATTAATTGGCCTCGCAAATGGGCTCGCCTGCGTGGCAGTGGGAAAATTTTCTCAAATACTGGCTCAGCTCATTGTCATGGTAGCGGGAGGGTTGTTTGCATCCTTCACATTGAATGTTCCGCCGGATGTGAAGACAGCTATGTTTGCCGCCCTTTCGGTGATCGGTACGGGGCTCGGCGTGATCTACGCCGGACAACGGCAAGGAATGTTCGGGTGGCTTGCGCGCCACTTGGTCAGCTTGCGCGTAGGCTGTCGCTTCATCGAGCCGAAGCTCGAAAAACTTCGGAAACTCGATCGCATCATCAGCGAGATCCACAGCGGCCAGCCCGGAAAGTTCGCGGCTTCGGTCGCGTTTAATGCACTCGGCTGGCTGGGCGGCGCCATCGAAGTATTCATCGTCCTGTGGCTGCTGGGCACGCCACGGAGCGTTGGGACCGCATTCGTGATCGAGACGATGTCGCTTATCATTTCCGCCGCGCTGTTTATCGTTCCCTGGCAGGCTGGGACACAGGAAGCGGGCAAGGCGCTTATTTTCGGCCTTTGCGGACTTTCACCTGCCAGCGGATTCGCTGTCGGCCTCATCCAGCGCCTGCGAGACATGATTTGGGCAGGCATTGGCCTGCTCTGCCTCGCAATCTCCCGTGACGAATAACCCCTTGAATAGGCCGCCGGTATTCGCTCTAGGTTCTGTTCACGAATTTAGAGGTGTACTTTGAGAGCTGATTTATGCTTGGGATGGAGAGAGAACATCCCCGTCGAATGATCAGCGATCGTGTTTGGGAGCAGCTTAAAGAAGCGTGAGAAGAGGCCAAGCATTCGCGTGCGGGAGCCCCTGCCGAACTGAGTGATCGCGATTTTCTGGAAGCTGTCTTGTCTTTGAATCGTGTGGGCAGCCCGTGGCGGGATTTACCGCCGGAGTTGGGCTACTGGCATGCAGTTTACATGCGATTTCGACGCTGGGAAGAGCGGGGAGTATGGCGGCGGCTGTGGGCAGTGCCTTCAGTGCGAATGCTTCGCCCAAGCCCGTCATCTACTGATAGACTCCACAACGGTACGAGCCCACCAGCACGCCGCAGGAGCACCAAAAAAAACGGCGGCGACCAGGCTTTGGGGCGCTCTCGTGGAGGACTGAGCACGAAAATCCACGCGGCGACCATCGACGAAAACTGCAGCGTTGCTCTCCATCTCACGGCTGGGCATGCCCACGACGGCCGTCAGTTTGAATCTCTCTATGAGAGCTTGAATCCCGACAATGTGCTCGAATCGGCCACGATGGACAAAGGCTATGATGCCGACCGCATTCGTGAGCGCTTGAGTTACGACGGAGTGCGGGCGGTGATACCCCGATCCCAACCCGCGCCCGCAAACTCCCTTACGATCACGCCCGTTATCGTGAGCGCAATCGTAGCGAACGCTTTTTTAACAAAGTGAAACACTTCCGCCGCATTGCCACCCGCTATGACAAACTCGCAAAAACCTTCTTCGCCGCTCTCTGCCTCGACTCAGCTTTTATCTTGATCAAGAATTCGTGAACAGAACCTAGTTTTCCGACAGGATCAGGACTTCGGTTTCTCCAATTTCCGGCGCCTTACTGGCTTCGAATCAAGGTCGTGAATTGCACCCGCCTCGTAATAGTCCAACCCCGAATGATCCAGCACCCCTTCGCCCATGAGAATGCGCAGCGTGTTCTGCAATTTGAGGTGCTGAATAAACAGATCGTGCTCGGGCTTCAAATCCGGTCGGGACATCGGCGATTTGAAATAAAACGACAGCCATTCCTGGATGCCACTCATGCCTGCGCGTTGGGCCAGATCCAGAAACAGCACCAAATCCAATACGATCGGCGCGGCAAGAATCGAATCGCGACAAAGAAAATTGATCTTAATCTGCATAGGCATGCCGCACCAACCAAAGATGTCGACGTTGTCCCATCCTTCCTTTTCGTCGCCTCGCGGCGGATAATATTCGATTCTGACCTTGTGGAAGATTCGACTGTAAAGGTCCGGATAAAGTGAAGGCTGTAAAACGGCGTCGAGCACGCTGGCCTTGCTTACTTCCTTGGTTCGAAACGAATCCGGATCATCCAGAACCTCGCCGTCACGGTTGCCTAATATGTTTGTCGAGAACCAACCGCTTACGCCTAGCATTCGCGCCTTCAGGCCGGGCGCGACTATCGTCTTCATGAACGTCTGTCCCGTCTTGAAATCCTTCCCAGTAATCGGAACATTGTTTTTTTGTGCCAATTCCATTAACGCTGGGATATCGACCGACAAGTTCGGTGCGCCATTTGCGTAAGGTGTGCCCGTCCGAAGCGCCGCGTAGGCGTATATCATTGATGAAGAAATACCCGGCGAATTGGCTCTCAGCCCCTTCTCAAATGCTTCGATCGAATTGTGAACCTTTTTTGGTTCCATGTACACCTCAGTGGAGCCGCACCAAACCATCACAGCGCGCTTCAATCTATTCTTCCTCTTGAAGCGTTCGATATCGCGAATGATTGCTTGAGCCAGTTCCATCTTGTTCCCGGCCTTCTTCACATTCGCCCCGTTCAGCTTTCGCACATAGCGGCGATCGAATGCGGCGGGAAAGGGGCGTATCCCGCTTAGTTCCTTTTTCACGGGCTCAAGAATGTTCGCAGGCAGGACTCCGGATCGGATTGCAGTTTGATAGCAATTCTCACGAGAGATATCCCAACCGCCAAATACAAGTTGCTCCAACGCCGCCAAGGGAACGAACTCGCTGATTAAAGGAAAGCGCGCATTCGTGCGCTTGCCCAAACGAATCCTTTGCATTTGCGTGATGGAACCAAAAGGCCGCGCCAGCCCTTTGACTGCAAGGAGGGTCCCGGCAATGAAAGTCGTGGCCACTGCGCCCAACCCGGGAAGCAAAACGCCTAGCCGCCCTTCTGCGGGTAGGATTTCCTTAGCCAGCTCTGGATAGTAAGAAGTTTGTTCGCTCATTTGAAATTTCTGGGGATACGGTTTCGTTGCCGCTCCGCCGAAGTATTCTTCAGGCTGAAACCGGCCAACGCGAGAAAATAGATGACGGGAATTCCCGGGCAGCGAAGGCCCGCAGAGTGGCCTATCCCTTCTGAAGGAGGACGACTCGGTTGGTGTTCGTTCCCTTTCTCATGTTGCTCACGCCCCAGCAATTTGATGTCTTGGTGAACTCTTGCTGGTTCACAAGGACCAGAACGGGTTTCAGTCCTGCCTGTTCGGCTGCCGGAACAACGAAATCCTCGAGTTTCAGCTTGCCATTGCGGACCTCCCCGACTTCGAAGGCTACGAATCCATCGCGCTTCAGGATGCGGTTCAGCTCGCCGAAAACGATCGTCATGCGCTGGGACCACTCCTCAATGCGTTTGAACATCCACAGCTTGATCGATTTTGGATCGAGATGATTAAACCAACAGCGAAGCCAGTTGTCGGTTTCGTAGTCCACCACATCAAGGAACGGCGGTGAGGTCACCACCAGAGTGACGCTCCCGTCGGCAATTGCCGGCGTTTCATCGCATGAACCGGTCACCAAAATCGATTTTGGTCCCCAGGTGGACAACATCTTCCGCTCGGCCGCGGAGACCTTCGACAAGAGCGATCTGCTCTTGCGACGAATAAGTTCGGCCACGTCGCGCGCGTCCGGCGCCTGCTTCCGGCGCTCATTGATCCGGCGCTGGCTTTGGATGGAAACCGCCTGGTTGGGCGGAAGCGTGTAAACGGAGAAAAAGCCTTTCGAGTGCCCGGTCAGGCGATTCGTCGCGACCATGCGGATCCATTCGTCGACAGACGACCGGCTGCAATTTAACGCCTCGCGAAGAGCGCAAATCTGCCCCAGGGTTTTTGGATGGTAGAAGACCAAGAACTCCTCGCGAAGCGGTCCGGGATAGTCCCATCTTATTTCATTCAGCCTTCGCTGAACCCGCTCGATAGTCGGAGCGTCCAGGCGCGGCCTAAGCAGGATGGCGCTTAACGGGTTGACATCGCAGCCAGCCGCTTGCCTGCCAAGAAGAGCTGCTTCGAGCAGCGTGGTCCCCCGCCCCATGAAAGGATCATAGACGAGGTCTCCTGGCTTCGTGAGCCGCTCGATGAAAAAGCGCGGCAACTGAGGCTTGAAGCAGGCGCGGTAGGATATCTCGTGCAGAGAGCATGCCGCTCTCTGTCTGGACGTCCAAAACTCGTTTGTGAATGTTGGGATCCTTTCGCCAGTCCCGATGCGCTGGTCGCCAATGAGAGTCCGGGTGGCGAAGTCGTGAAAATTCTCCAACTCCGAACGGAAAAGTTCAGCCGAAGCGCGGTAGACCGGGCGATGAGCGGGGGCGAACCCGTCGAATTCCGGTCGCACGGAAGTTTCAAGCCCTTCCTCCTTGTTGAAGTTGTTTGTGCAACGATGAGCGCCCGGCACAGATTTCTTGTTCTGGCTTGCTGGCGATTCATCCATTGTTCACGCTGCTCCGGGCCGCACGCTCCGCAACACGCTACGACAGCGAGAGGAAGCGACCTTTACGCGGGAAAGGAAAGATATGAACACGCCGTATTTAGACCTCCGAAGCAGATTCCTTCCCCATGATATGCTAAGGGGAGTTGCCAGAAGCAACGTTCATTTTCTTGCGATTCTGTTGATGTTGGCGCTTGGTGGCTTTGCCAGGTCCGCGACCGTTGATCGGCCGATTCGGGACGATGTTTTCTATTTCGTTTTGCCAGACCGCTTTTTCAACGGCGATACGGCCAATGACACCGGCGGCTACCCTGGAGACATGCGTAACCACGGCTTTGATCCCACCGACAAGGGATATTTTCACGGCGGTGACCTGAAGGGTCTCACTGCCAAACTGGACTACTTGAAGGAAATGGGCATCACCGCGATCTGGATGGGGCCGATCTTCAAGAACAAGCCGGTAGGCGACAACTCCGCCGGCTATCACGGCTACTGGACTACCGATTTCACCAGGGTCGACCCCCACTTCGGCACCAACGAGGACCTGAAGACACTGGTCAAAACGGCTCATCAAATGGGCATCAAGATCTTTTTCGACATCATCATCAATCACACCGCGGACGTGATCCAGTACCGCCAGGATGACGAGCAGGCGTCGAAAGGTCCCGACAAGCAAGGCACCGGCGCAACCAGCCTCTATCGCGGCAAGGCCGAGTACCCGTATACAAGCCGGGGCGGCATTGGTGGTCACTCGATCAATGAAGGCTTCGAGGGCGACGCGGTCCAGACCGAGGAAAACTTCGCCAGACTGACAGATTCGCGGTGGGCCTACACGCCGTATGTTCCGGAGAATGAGAAGAACGCAAAAGTGCCGGCGTGGTTGAACGATCCGATCTACTACCACAACCGCGGCGAAAGCACCTTCAGCGGGGAAAGCTCGCAGCACGGAGACTTCTTCGGACTGGACGATCTGTTCACCGAGAATCCCAAAGTCGTCAAGGGCATGATCGAGATCTTCAAATACTGGATTCGCGAATTCCGAATCGACGGTTTTCGGTTGGATACCGTCAAACACGTCAACACCGAATTTTGGCAGCAGTTTACCCCGGCCATCATCGCTTACGCGCGGGAGCAAGGCATTCCCGAGTTCTTTGTCTTCGGAGAGGTCTACGACCCAAATCCCGAGTTTCTCAGCCTCTACACCAGCGAAGCCCGGCTGCCTGCTGTGCTCGACTTCGGTTTTCAAGGCGCGGTCGCCGGCTTCATTGGTTCTCCCAAACCGACCGATGACCTAAAGCACTTTTTCGAGAAAGACGACTACTACACCGACGCCGACAGCGACGTCTACAGCCTGCCGACTTTCATCGGCAATCATGATGTCGGCCGCATCGGCTTTTTCATCCAGGGGCAGGTGGGCGGCGCCGGTGAAGAGGAAATGTTGCGGCGCTCCCGATTGGGCCATGCCTTGATGTACTTCGCGCGCGGCCTACCCGTGATTTACTACGGTGACGAGCAGGGCTTCACCGGCGATGGTGTCGACAAGGATTCCCGGGAGGACATGTTCCCTTCCCGGGTGACGAGCTACAACGATAACAACCTGCTCGGAACCGACGCCACCACTGCGGTCGACAATTTTGATAGCCGTCATCCGCTCTACCAGGCGCTCAAGCAGTTCGGCCAGATCTACCAGGCCCATCCGGCGCTCCGAAGGGGCGTCCAGATCCACCGCTATAGCAGCAACGAGCCAGGTATCTACGCCTTCTCGCGCATCGATCCCGAGACCCGCCAGGAGTACGTCCTCGCCTTCAACAACGACGCCAAGGCGCATACCGCCAGTTTCAAGACGTACGCGACCGGCGGCTTTAGCCCGGTGTATCCGGCCGAGGGTAAAGCGCCAACGGAGGGTGATGTCTTGACTCTCGAAGTGCCGGCCCTGGATTTCGTGATTGTCAAAGCAGACCGGCCGGTGCCGAGCGCGGACGCGGCGCCGGCCGTACGATTTGTCAGTCCAATGGAAAACGGCGTGTTGATGAAGGATCAATTCGTCTCGGTCGAACTTGGCGAGGATGCGCTGGCCGAGGTGAGCTTTGAGGCCAAGGTTGGCGACGGCAAGTTTGAGCCGTTGGGACGCGACGGCAACGCTCCCTATCGGGTTTTGTTCAAACTTGGAGACTATGCCGACGGCACTTCGATCACTTTTCGCGCCACGTCCGGCGACTACGCCGGCAAGACCCAAATTGCCGAAGTCAGGGCCCGCGTCGACACTCGTCTGCCGCGGGTCACAGTAAACTACCAGAACGGCCACGGCCGCGATTCGGCCTACGCGGTCTCCAGCACCGGCGGAATGATCTTCCCGCAACCGCTCACCGACAACCAATTCAAGTTCGATTGGCCCGAAGGCGCGGACGGGGTGACGGTGGTCTTCGAAAGCCGACACGGACGGGATTTGCGATTTGACGAACCGATCTACCTCAGCCTAGCCGACACGGTGGCACCGCAGGCCCGGGAAGCGAACGGCAGACTTGTCGCTGGAATTCAACTCGACACCCGGCCAATGCTCCCCGACGCGCCCGCAGCCGAGCCTCCACTGCCCGAGACCATTCACGTACGCGGCAGCATGAACAAGTGGAAAGACACCGACCCCATGGATTACGTGGGCAATAACACCTATCGCAGACTCATCATCCTTCCCGCCGGCTGGATCGAGTTCAAGTTTGCGGACGCCACCTGGCAAAAACTCAACGTCGGTGCCCCGGTCGGGCCGCAAGGCGCGACCCGCAGCAGCGATCCGGCAAATTTGCGCGTGCAGGTGCCCGAGGGAAAGGGCGGCCTATACGAGGTGCGATTCTTTGCTCTGCCAAAGAGCGGTGGCCACTACCTCTTCTACCGTTTCGAGCTGATGACAGCGCCGCTGGGAAAAAAGATCTTTCTGCGCGGCAGCCTCGTCGGCACCTGGGACGCCGCGGAGGCCAACGCCTTCGTCTACCAGGGCGACGAGGTTTATTCGCTGGAGACGGACCTGGCCGGCGGCGAAGGGCAGGAATTCAAGATTGGCGACGCTGACTGGACTCCGGGCACCAACTTCGGCGGGGCCGAAGGCGCGACGGCGACGTTGGGACAGCCCGTGACCCTGGTCGACGGCGGCGGCAACCTAAAGATCGATCTGCAGACAGGCAGATATCTGCTAACGCTGGATGTGAGCGACAAGGCAGCGAGCAAACTGACCATCGTCAAGACCGGTGACGCCAGAAATACCGCCGATCCCGCGCTGGCCTCCTCCCCGCTCGGCCCCTTCGGCGCCGAGATCTTTCTGCGCGGCAGCATGAACAAGTGGAGCGCGACGGAAAGTTTCCGCTACCTCGGCGAGAATCGCTACGTCCTGGAGACCCAACTGGCGGCCGGCGAACACGAATTCAAGATCGGTGATTCAACCTGGGGCCGCATCAACGTCGGCGCGGCCGCTGCCGCCGACATAAGCCTCGGCGAAGCCACGACGCTCGCCCGAGGAGAAAATCCCGGCAACCTCAAAATCACGCTGCCGGCCGTCGGACGCTATGTTTTTGAACTGAAAGTGGAAAATCCCGACGCCCCGATCGTGACGATTTCCGCGAAGTAGCGGGTCTCAAGAAGAAACCGCCGCCGACTTCCAAAGGTCGCAGGGTGTGCTCCGACTCCGGTCTCGAGTCAGCCGATGGTTTGAATTTTCTCCAAGCGTTCAATTGGAGCAGTTCTCAGAGAAAGTTTCCGAAACGTTGGCGGTGCCGAAGCTTCTAGGGAGCGCACGCGTCCCCGCGGCGATTTCCGGCGTCCCGCCGGAAAACTCTGTTCGGCGAGACCGACACCAGGAGACGTGTATGCTCCCCAGATCCTTCGGCGTCGCCAACCTTGTGGATCAATCAGGTGGAACGCTGGTTCGCTCAACTCAGCCAAAGCTATCGAGACCTTCGTTAAGGATCACAACGACTCGCCCAAACCTTTCCGGTGGGTCAAGTCCGCCGACCAGATCCTCGCCTCAATTGCGCGATTCTGCGCAGGCGAGAAAGAACGATTGCCTGGAGCCTGCCGTCGGCAGCTCGAAGCCAACAACCCGGTCACGCTGGCGCCGCTGCGCGCCCGAGCAGCTCAAACACCCGAACCGAAACGATCTTCCCCTTAATGTCTACCCCGCCCACGGCGCGCCATGCAAAGCCCTCACCCGCTGCGTTCCGAACGTTTTCGTCGGCGAGCACCGAGGTATGTAGCTTTGCGCTGAGAGCTTCGAGCCGTTGCGCAAGATTGACCGGATCGCCGAGCGCTGTGTAGCTCAGGCGATAGACCGCGCCAACATTGCCAACGGTGACCTGCCCGGAGGCAAGCCCGAAGCGCGTCGGCAGCTCGGGCAACCCTTCGGTCCGCCAATTCCCGTTGGCCTTTTCCAACGACTCGCGAATTTCAATGACAGCTTCGACCGCGGGACGGGAGTGATTCTTCAGCGCCTTCGGCGCGCCCCAGAACGCCATAATCGAGTCGCCAATGAACTTATCCACGGTCGCTCCGTGGCTGTGAAGGATCCCCACGACCATCTCGAAATAAGACGACATATGGCGCGTAAGCTGCGCCGCGCTCATCGACTCCGCGATCGTGGTAAACCCGGCGATGTCCGTAAACAGCACGGTGACCTCGGCATCCCGGCCGCCAATTTCAGCCGCCTCGCCGCGATCGAGCAACTCGCGAACCACCTCGACGGGAACATAGCGGGCGAACGAGTCCAATGCCCGGCGCATGTTTTCTTGTGCCTCCGCCAACTGTCGCACCTCCGACAGCCTGGATTCCACGTCGACCTCGACATCGGTTCTGAGGGTCTGAAGCCGCGAACTATGCTCGACTAGCGCTTGCAAAGGTGCGCTGTAGGAACGGGAAAGGTAGAGCGCCATCAGCGTCGCGACCCCAAGAGCCAGCAACGTTACCAAAAGCAAAGCAAGTTGGTCTCGCAGGCTCTCACCGAGCAAATCCCGCTCTGGAATGAGGACCCCAATCCAAAATTTTTCTTCCGGGCCCAGATCGTAGCGCCGGATGCCGCACCACCACGTCTCGTCCTCGTGCGCAAACTGAAAAGGCGCCAGATCCTGTCGGTCACGCCAGAGGCGAACGCCTTCGGCAAGCAGCGGCATCGAGAGATCCTCTGGGCGTTTTAGCAGGAGACCGTGCAATTCCTGCCCAGACCCGGAGGGCGGAACCAGCACCCGGCCATCATTCGTCAATACGAACACCTTTCCATTCCCGGGGACCTTGATCTTCTGCACAAACTCCGAGAGATCCTCGAGAAGAATATCGAATGCGAGAACGTAGGAATTCTTTGGGACATCCACGCGAACCGCCGCCGTTATCCCCGGATCGTCAGAGGGCACGAATCCGTAGGGCGCCGTCCAGTGAATCGCCTGATCGGATCGGCCTTCGACGAGCTTGTACCATGGACGGGTGCGCGGATCAAAGTCGAGCTTATCCATCCACTTGTTCAGGACACGTCCCGTCGCGTCCATCTGTTGCCACTCGGCTGTGCCGGTGCCGCCTTTGACAAGCACGCTGAGCCACTCGTCTTTGCGCCTCGCCAGGAGGAATACGTTCCCGCGCTCGTCGCCGGTATTGATCGATGCCATCTGCGGGATGGCCGAAAGGATCGGGATCAGGATGGTGCTGGCCGTCCGGGGATCGTCAGGCGAAAAGGCCCCGCGGAGCCCGAGGTCCCGGACGATTTCGATGGACTTCGAAATCGGATCAAAGAACTTCGCCAACTCGTGCGCAACGGTTCCGGAGACCTCTTCGAACAGCGATGCCGAAAGGGAACGAATCGCCCTGCTCGCTTCGGCGACGGTATAAATGAGCAGGCTTCCGGAGATCAGCACGACGAGAATGAGAAAATTCTTGAAAAGGCTCCAACGAATGCTCACCGGCGGCGGATGCGAACGATTGGTCACGGCAGCGAACCGTAGCAGAAAAGGTCGCTGCCACAACGCGCGCCCGCATCCTGTGCCGCAGGTTCTGCGCGTCGGTGTCAAACGGCTCCCACCGGAAACAAAGTGCGTCATCTGTTTTTCGTCTGGAGGCTGGCGGGAAGGCTTTGGATTCGCGGTTGCGAGGCTTTCTTGCTCAGAGCTCTTCGAATCGCGTCCGGCGGAAAACAGGCAAGGATCCTGCTTCTTTCCGCAGGCGGTGCCAGTCCTGTCCGGCGGGCGGCCGGATCCAGTGGGGCCCGCGCTGGGAGCGGATGCCCGATGAGAATTTGACACGGACTTCCAACGCCGAGAGCCTTCCAAGGGACGATGAACCGCTTGCAATCTGAGATCGAGAGCATCGGCGGGGAGATCTTCGCGCGGATGGCCGGGGCGAGACCGAGCGTCTTGTCGCGGGCCAGTGTCACCGGCCTGCTGCTGGAGTGGTCCATGCGGGAGGAACGCCTGAAAACACAGCTCTTCCGCCTCGTCGACGTCCTTCCAACGCTCGGCTCGAACGGAGAAATCGCGCGCCACATCGGCGAATACCTGGGAGAAGAGTCCGCTGCATTGCCGCACGGACTCCGCAAGGTGTTGGGATGGGCTCCGCGGCTTCCATGGGTGGCGGGGCCGCTTGCCAGCTTAGCGGTGAGGCGGATGGCGCGCGCATTCATTCTCGCGGAGGGCCCGCAGGGCGCGCTCGAGGGGCTTCGGGCGATGCGGGATCGTTCCACGGGGTTTACGGTGGATTTGCTGGGGGAGGCGGCGGTAAGCGAGCGCGAAGCCGAGGCCTACGCGATCCGCTATCTCGAACTGATCGAAGTCCTGGCCGATGCCGCGGCAGGGTGGCCGCGCTCCGAACAACTCGATAGCGACGACCGCGGGCCGATCCCGGTCGTCAACGTTTCCGTAAAGATCTCGGCGTTGTTTTCCCAGATAAAAGCCGAGGCGCCGGACAACAGTATCGAACAGCTTTGCGAACGAATGCGCCC
The DNA here is from genome assembly GCA_963731945.1 of uncultured Verrucomicrobiae bacterium. Classification (GTDB taxonomy): domain Bacteria; phylum Verrucomicrobiota; class Verrucomicrobiia; order Chthoniobacterales; family Terrimicrobiaceae; genus DASTFP01. Next base: position 67,751 of record CAVSXN010000017.1, read on the forward strand.
GTTGCTGCGCCTCGCGAAGGAGCGGGACGTCTTTGTCAATTTCGACATGGAGATGCATGCGCTGAAGGACCTCACGATCCGTTTGTTCAAAACCTTGCTGGAAGCCGAGGAGTTCAAGGACTTCCCGCACGCGGGCATCGCGATCCAGGCGTATCTGCGGGACACGCCGGGCGACGTGGAGCAGCTGATCGAATGGGCGGCGAAGCGCCGCACCCGTGTGACCGTGCGTCTCGTCAAAGGAGCATACTGGGACACCGAAACGATCCTGGCGCGTCAACGGCGCTGGCCGATTCCGGTCTACGAGCAGAAGCAGGAAACGGACGCGGCCTACGAGCGGCTGGCTCGCCGGCTACTGGAAAATTCCGAAGTGATCGATTGCGCGTTTGGAACCCACAACGTCCGGACGATCGCAGCCTGTCTCGCGGCAGCCAAGCAGCTCGGTCTGCCGTCTCGGCGGCTCGAGTTTCAGGTGCTTTACGGAATGGCGGGCCCGATCAAGGAGGCCCTGAGCGGGATGGGGTACCGCGTGCGGGAATACTGCCCGCTTGGTCAGACGCTGCCCGGCATGGCCTACCTCGTGCGCCGTTTGCTCGAGAACACATCCAACGAAGGATTTCTACGGGCAAAATTCAGCGAAAATGCGCCGCCTCGGACATTGCTTCGCGATCCGGCGACTGTTTCTTCCAGCGTGCGCGATGAGCCCGACACCGGCTTCAAGAACGAACCGCACGCCGATTTCTCGCGCGCTGACCTTCGAGATCAGATGACGAACGCCCTGCGGAAGGTTCGCGCCGGTCTCGGAGGGCTTCATCCTCTGCTCATCGGCGAGCGGGAGGTGCGGTCCGGGACGGAGATCCCATCGCGCAATCCGGCAAGGCCGGACGAGGTCGTCGGCCGCGTAGAAGCGGCCGGTCGGGGAGAGGTCGATCTGGCGGTCACCACGGCCGCGGCTGCCTTTGAGTCTTGGCGCGACGTGCGCGTCGAGGAGCGGGCTCGTCTCCTCGACCGCGTGGCGATGCTACTCAGTCAGCAACGCTTTGAGCTCGCGGCGCTCGAGGTCTTCGAAACCGGCAAGACGTGGCGAGAAGCGGACGCCGATGTTTGCGAGGCGATCGATTTCTGCCGCTATTACGCTGGCGAGATGCGCAGGCTGGCCTGCGCCAAACTGCACGTCCCTGGCGAAGAGATCTGCCATGAGTATATTGCACGCGGGGTCGCTGCCGTGATCGCACCGTGGAACTTTCCGCTGGCAATTCTTTGCGGAATGACGGCAGCAGCTCTCGTGGCGGGGAACGCGGTGATCATGAAGCCATCCGGCCAATCCTCGGTGATTGCTGCCATGTTTTGCCGAATCCTGCGCGAAGCTGGTGTGCCGCCCGGAGCGATCAACTGCCTGCCTGGTTCCGGATCTGAGATCGGGTCCGCTCTCGTCGAGCATCCCAAGGTCGCGGTCATCGCTTTCACGGGTTCGCGCGAGGTGGGAATAGGCATCTGGGAAGCGGCGGGACGGACGCATCCCGGACAGGCACAGCTGAAGAAAGTGGTTTGCGAGATGGGTGGCAAGAATGCGGTGATCGTGGATAACGACGCCGATCTGGACGAGGCGGTGCCGGGGATCGTGGCTTCAGCCTTCGGCTACCAAGGGCAGAAATGTTCCGCGCTATCACGTCTCATCGTCCTGCCGCGAGTTCGAGAGCGGTTGATCCGGCGGGTGATCGAGGCGACGGAGAGCCTGCGCATGGGTGATCCGGCCGATCCTGCGGTGAGCGTGGGTCCGTTGATCGACCAGGCGGCACGCGAGCGTGTGCGAAAAATCATCGAAGCCGGCCGGCGAGAGGCCCAGGTCGCCTTTGAGGCCCCGGTGACGGAACGCGACGGATGGTTTGTCGGCCCGACAATTTTCACGGGGGTTGCACCGGACTCATCACTGGCGCAAGAGGAAATCTTCGGACCCGTGCTCGCCGTGATCGATGCGGCAGATCTCGATGAGGCATTGCGCATTGCCAATAGTACGCCCTACGCCCTGACAGGCGGCTACTATTCGCGCAGTCCGCGCCGAATTGAACGCGTGAAATCCGCCTTCCAGGTTGGCAACCTCTACATCAATCGCGGGATCACCGGCGCCCTCGTGGCGCGACATCCGTTCGGCGGGTTTGGCATGTCCGGGGGTGGAACCAAGGCGGGCGGGCCCGACTATCTCCTCAATTTCCTGTTTCCAAGGGTCGTGGCCGAGAATGTGATCCGGCGCGGTTCCGCACCGCACCCGGCGGGGAGAATCCTCGGCGAGATTGCGTAAGAGCATTTCCAGCTGTTAGGACCGGGCTAGCATTACTGGATGAAACTCTTGCTGAGCAATGACGATGGCATTGACGCTCCCGGCCTCCAGGCGCTGCTGTGTGCGGCCCGGATGCTCGGCGATCCAGTGGTCGTTGCACCCGCCGAGCCACAATCCGGGGTTAGCCACGCCGTCACCTCTCATGGCCCGGTCCGTATCGAGCCGCGCGGGGAGAAGCGTTTCGCGGTCTATGGGACGCCCGCGGACTGCGCCCGCGTTGGACTGCTCAAGCTTGTTCCGAACGCAAAGTGGGTTCTCAGCGGAATCAATCATGGAGGGAATCTGGGAGCGGACGTCCACTACTCTGGAACGGTGGCAGCGGTGCGCGAGGCCGTGCTGCACGGCTGGCCGGGCGCGGCCGTGTCGCAGTACCGCCGGAAAGGGGTGGAGGTCGATTGGGAACGCGCCGCGAACTGGGTCGCCCGGGTCCTCGCCGACCTGCTGGCCCGGCCGACCGAACCTGGGCTTTTTTACAATGTCAATCTGCCGCATCTTGCGGCGGCCGACGACGATCCGGAAATCGTGTTCTGTCCGCTCGATCCGCATCCCTTGCCACTAAGCTATCGGCACGAACAAGACAGCGGACTGCACTACGACGGCGACTATCACGCCCGCCGGCGCTCGCTCGGAGCGGACGTGGACGTCTGCTTCGGGGGCCGCATCGCCGTGACCGCCATTCGGCTATTCTAGAGCAAGGCGCGGCAGGCCCAAGGCTCGCCTCAGCCGAAGGCGTGGCTCGGTGCTTCGCAGAACCGCAGGATGATTTTCAACGCGTTTCGAATCAGGCTCAGCGCCGCCATTCGAGAGCGCACGATTGCGGCTCCTTTTCCGGGGGCCGCTTCTCATCGCGTGGGAAGGGCGGAGGCGCTCGCCGCGGGAGTTCCGAACACGCGATCGAGGGATTCGCGCAGCTCGGGCAACAGTATCTGGCGGTCAACTGCGGCCAGGAGCTCGCGCGCCTTGTCATCTTTTCCGCACGCCGAAAAGACCAGCGCGCAGTAAGCGGCACCATCACCTCCGAGCTGCTCCAAGTCCTCTCGTGAATCGAGCAGGTTCGCGCCTTTTTCAGTGTCGCCTTGCAGATGCAGACCGAACGCGTACAGGGCGGCATTTCCCAAAGCTTGAGGGTCATGCTCGTAGAGTTCCTTGGCCAGGCGGCCGGCGCGCTCAATCTGACGTCCGGTTGCCATCAGCAAACTCGCCACGTTGTATTTTGCCGAGCGATCATCGGGGTTTTCTTTGAAGACGAGCTCCATCATCCGAAGCATTCCGTCCGCGTTCCGTTCCATCCAATAGGCCTGATAAAGCTCGCGCCGGGCGGAGACTTGCCGCGGGTCCTTTTCCGAGATGACCCAGAGCAACTGGCGCACATCCCTCTGGTCCGCTCTGGCAATGGCCAGCAGACGAACGAGCTGGTCGGGCTGCTCGTCTGCGGCCGCCATCGCGAGTTCCCAGGTTTGCTCCGATTTCTCGCGATTCCCTCTTCGCGCCTGCGCTCGTGCCATCATCGCGAGGCGCAAGCCGTCCAGCTCTCCCCAGGACCTCAAGCTTGTGAGAGACTCGAGGTCTTCCCAACGATCGAGCGCGCTGTAGCACTCCGCCAGCATTACGCCAATCGCCGGGTCGTCTTGCACGCCTTTCGGCGCGCTGTCCAGCCAGGCCAAAGTCGTCTGCGGTCCCAACGCGCTCATCTTCCACCTGCCCATCTCCAGCGCCAAGTGTGGATTCTCCAACGCGTCCTTTTCAAGTTCGGAAAGCCAGCTGCGATACGCGGGAGACTTTGCGGAGAATAGTGCCTGAAGCCGCAGGATCCGGTCGGAGAACGCGGCTGACCACGTTTCGGAGGCCCGTCCCGACCATGAAAGTGCCGCGGCGAAATCCTGTCGTCGCAGGGCATCCTGTGTCAGGGCGCGAAGAGCGATCGGTGCGAATTCTTCATCGGACGCAAGCGCTTCCAGCGCCTCGCGCGCAACGTCGCGGACTTGTTCGGGACCGCTTTGCATTTCGAGCGCGGCGACCCTCGCGCGCAAATGCCGATCCTCAGGCTGCCGTTCCAGCAACTCACGATAGATCTCAAGAGCCAGATCGGCGCGCGCAAGGGCGAGAAAAAGCTCCGCGCGGACTTCCATGAAGGCGGAATGATTGCGCCTTGAACCCTTGATACCATCGAGAACCAGGGCAGCCTCCCGGGGTCTGTCGAAGAGCAAGGCGGAGCGCGCAAAGGAAAGCTTGGGCTCCACGAACTGCGGCTGCAGATCCATAACCCTGCGGCGATGCACGAGAGCTTCCGAAGAACGGGAAGTCTCTAACAACGAGGCAAGCGTGCGATGGGCCTCAACATGGTCGGGGCGATGCCGGAGAGCAGTCCGTAAGGCAACCATGGCGCCTGGCACATCCCCTTTCTCAAGAGTTGCTTTCGCCTGCTCGACAGCTTCGCCCGCCCTCCAGCTGGAATAAACGTGGCAGGCGAAAAACGCGCCACCCGCCACGAGAAGGAACGCCGCGACAATCAGGCAAATCCAAAGGCCGATACGTGGCCCCCGATTTCGTAGAGTCCCGCCGTCCCGAATTCTCGCGGACATGCGCCATCATGTCCTTGGACTCTGCGAGAGTCAAGATCGGTGGGAGCCTCGTGATACACTGACTCGCAAAGCCGTTTGGAACCTGCCGGTGAGCCGACTATCTACGGCTCGGCGGCCTCGCCCTCCAGCGGCCCTGATACATCAGAAAAACTCGCCTCGCTTGTTGCGTCTTTTCACAGTGGAAGACAAGCTAGTCGCGGGCAATACGGGACAGATACCGCTGAAGACGTTGTTCCTCCATGTCGAAGTCGTATTCGATGCGCCGGCGAGCTTCCTCCGAGATGACGCCATCCCTCCGCATTTTGGCGAGATGACGGCGGGCGTGATTCATCAATTTCGGCAAAAGGTCGCGATCCTTGCCCGCGGCGTAGCGACTCGCTGCGTGCGGAAGGGACAGGCGCCGTTTGATCGTTCTGGCGCGGTCCTGATAGTGGATACGCCACCGTTCGAGCGATTCGCGATACTCCGGGCTCTCCTCCTTCTGAATCAGGCTATCGATCTCAGCGACGATTTCGCCAAGTAGTGCCAGCCGCGCCTGGCCTTCGCTCTGAAAGTCCGAGTCGGCTTCCTCGACCTTCAATTTGCGAGCGAGCCAGGGCAGCGAGAGACCCTGCAGGACAAGCGTGACAAAGATCACGCAGAACGTGAGAAACAAAATGATATGCCGGTACAAGAACGGCTCGCCGCTGGATGTGGCGAGCGGCAGGGCGAGCGCCGCTGCCAACGAAACCACACCTCGCATCCCGGCCCAGGAGACCACGACGAGTCCGCCCAAGGAAATATGGCGCCTGCGCTCTCTCCAGAATAGCCGGCGCTCAATGCCCACCGTCGCGAAGACCCAAAGGAATCGCACCGCGATGACCACGAAGGAAATTGCGGCGCCGATGAAAATCATTTGCCCCACCGGGATCTTCAGTTCGCGGACGATGGAGGGAAATTGGAGGCCAATCAGGATGAAGATGATGCTGTTGAGCAAATAATCCAGAAGCTGCCAGATGGTATTGCGCTGCAGGCGGCTTTCCGGACCGAGGGCCTCCCACGAGCGATGGCCGATATACAGGCCTGCCGCGACGACGGCGAGCACGCCGGAGAACCCAAACCTCTCCGCCGGCAGATACGCAATGTAGGGCGTCAGGATCGTGAGCGTAATTTCAACGGCGGGGTCGCGTAAGTGGCGATGCAACTGTGCCGCTCCCATTCCAATGAGCACCCCAAAGACTGCGCCGCCCACGGACATCCACACGAAGTCCGCTCCGGCGTCCAAGAGGGAGAACGAACCGGTCACGACCGCCGCCACGGCAAATTGATATGCGACCAGACCGCTGGCATCATTGATGAGACTTTCGCCTTCGAGGACCGCGGAGAGGCGCTTGGGGACACGAAGGTTCTTCAAGACGGCGTTGGCGGCCACCGCGTCCGGCGGCGAAACAATCGCTCCGAGCACGAAGCCGGTCGCCAGCGTCATCCCGGGAATGAGCCAATGCGCCGCATAGGCAACGCAGACGATTGTGGCGAAGACGAGGCCGACCGCCAGCGTGAGGATCGGCAGGAAGTTGGTGCGAAAATCCTCCCAGGGAAATATCCAAGCGGCGGAAAAGAGCAGCGGCGGCAGGAAGATGAGAAAAACGAGTTCCGGATCGAGCTTCACCTCCGGGAGGCCCGGGAACAGGGCGATCAAGAGTCCCGCAATCACCAGCAGAATCGGGAACGGAAACCGGACTCGCTCGGCCACCACGGCCAGCACGCCGATGATGCCGAGAAGCACGAGCAGGGTCTGGATTTTCTCGACCATTGATGGCTTCGCAGGATGCCGGACGCGATGGCCGGAGGTCAATGGTGGTCAGACGTGTGTCGCTCTCGTAACGTCCTTGCAAGGCCGCCCGGGCAATGCATTAGATGTGTGATCATGGTTTCCATTGAACACGACGATCCGGTCAATGCGCGGATTCTTGCCGTGTCGGAGGACAAGATCGCCGGCTTCGTGCGGGCGCCCTTTACGGAAATTGCCCGCAAGACCGAACTGCCGCTCGAGACCGTCCTCGAACGCATCCGCGACATGCTCGAAGCGGGCACGATCCGCCGCGTGCGCCAGACCTTGCTGGCGACGAACCTCGCCTCAGGCGCGCTCGTTGCCTGGAAGGTTCCGGCGGAAAAGCTGGATGCCGCCTTCGATTTCATGTTTCGAGAGGACCCCTACTCGGGGCATGTCGTCATTCGCTCGACGGACGCCAAGATACCGGGCGGGGCCTATAAGCTCTGGACAACTGTGAAGGTTCCAGCCGGGTTTTCCCTCGATGCGCACTGCCAGCTCCTGTGCCGCCGGACGGGAGCGGAATGCTACCGTCTCATGCCGGCGAAGGGGATCTTTGCCCTCGGAGTCGGCCATGTCCGCCGCAAGACCATCAATCCCGGCGACAAAGCCTCGTCACCCGCCAAGATGCACGTCGTCGAGACAGTCACCTTGAGTGATCACGAATGGCGCGTGCTGACGGCACTGAAGCGCGAGTTTGCCCCCGACGAAATTCAGGAGCCGGTTTGGAACGCTCGTGCGGCTGAAGCCGGGGTATCGCCTGAGGAGTTTTTCGCGGTCGCCGAATCGCTGGCGGATCGCAAGCTGATCGGTCGATTCTCGACTTTTCTTGAGCACGTCAAGCCCAGCCGAACCGGCACGCGCGTCACGCGCTTCAACGCATTGTTTCATTGGGCGGTGCCGCAAGGGCGCGAAATTGAGTCGGGCGGTGAAGTTGGGCGTCACGAGGTTCTCACCCATTGCTATTGGCGCGAAGGCGGGCCGGAGTTCAACGATGTGAACATCATGGCCGTGGCGCATGGAACGGAGAAGGACCTCCTGCTCGAGCACAAGGCGGCTATTGATCGCCACCTTGCTTCCGTCGGGATTCCCATAAAATACACCAACGTCTTCTGGGGCGGGCGCAGCGAGATCAAGCCTTCTGAAATCTCGCCATTGGCCTATCGCGGCTGGCTGGCAGTTTGCCGGGCTGGGAAAGAAGGAGAGAATCCGGCGTTCGCTCCAGGCTGCGAACCTGCCCCTCCGGCAAAGTGCTCGTAACGACACGGCCGCCGGTCCAAAGCCCAATCTCCTTCCGATTCTGTCCCTTTGGCCTCCGCGGTTGCATTCAGATCATTCCAGTCGCGCCCGAAGATCCGCCCGGCTGACCTTTCCCCGCGCGTTGAGCGGGATTTCTTCCCAGAAGAACCATCTTCTGGGCACCTGCCACGAGGGCAGGTTGCGAAAGCAGAGCTTGCGCAGTTCGTCCTCGGTTGCCTCGCCCGCGACACAGGCGGCAATCTCTTGCCCCCGGGCGCTGCCCGGCATTCCGAGCACGACCACATCGCGCACGCGCGGCGAGAGCCGCAAGACACGTTCGACTTCGCTTGGATTGACCTTCCGGCCACCGACGTTGATGAAATCCGAAATCCGCCCTGAGATGGCATAGCCGTCCCGGTTCCATTCCAGCAGATCCGAAGGGCGGAACATGCCGTCTCTCAAATTCTCATCGGCTTGGTCCGGATGATAGCCGGTGCTGACCGCCTGGCTGCGCACCTGAACTTGAGACGGTCCCTCACCTTCCATGCGAACGGCGACGTTCTTCAGGGGTGGACCCACGTAGCCCGGCGGAATGTCTGGCGCTTCATCAAGATCGTAGCAAATCCCTCCGCACTCGGAGGCGCCGTAAAAGGAGTGGATTTTCAGTCCCCAGTTTTCCAGGAATCTCCGGGCCACCTCCTTCGTGAGCGGCGCGCCAGCCGAAATGCACAAGCGAAGAGCATTCCCGGCGCCCCGGAGTTCTCCAAGCGCCCGGAAAAGGGCAGGCACTCCGGGAAACACGGTTGCGCCGCTGCAACCCAATCCATCAATGAGCGCACGGGGCATCAGGTCAACCGCGGCAATCAGCGGAATCCCCCGGCACAGCAACGGCGTGATCAGATTGCTGAAGCCATAAGAATGCGCGAACGAAATCGTTCCGTAGTTGCGGTCATCTTCACGCAGTCCCATCGTGTCGCAAATATTGTCGCAATCGGCGAGCAACTGCGCGGCGGTAAAGCGAATCGCACGCGGCTCAGCGGTGGTTCCGGAAGTCAGCTTGAGAAAATCGGTTCGCGGACCGGCCGGCCACGGGGAATGGTTCAGAGCGAAAAGTTTGAGTTCCGCCTCCTTGACCATGAGGCGCAGGCCCGCGCCGCAAAGCTCTTCAGTTTCCTCGCGCCGCCCGCAGGGAATATCGCATTCCATAGGTAAGAGCGCTCGACCGCTCCGCCACACTGCGAGGAGGATCGCGGGCCACTCGGCGCAATTGCCGATCTGCAAGGATACGCCCTGATGGCCTGGAAACCCGGAGAACGTGTCCGTCCAGCGCCTGGCCTCCTCCTCGATGGCTGCAAACGTTCGCACGACTTCCCCCTCGGCCGAGAGCACCGCCGGCTCTGCCCACTTCGTCGACGCGACCTGGTCCCAGCGGACCAGCACCGGGTTCTTTTCGTGATTGCGCGACGCGCCCGCCTTGCTAGATTGGAAGTTTTCCAAAGAAATGAAGTCTGAGATTCATCCCAACTACGTCGAAACCGTTATCGTTTGTGCATGCGGTGCGACGTATCGCACGCGCTCGACCCGCGACAACATCAAAATCGGCATCTGCGCGGCATGCCATCCCTTTTTCACCGGCGAGCAAAAATTCGTCGATACCGCCGGCCGCGTGGATAAATTCAAACGCCGTTACGGAACCGTCCGCGCCGTCCGCGCAGTCAAGCCCGGAAAGAAAGCCTAGATCTCCTCCCCACCGCGAAAACGGTGATCGCGCCATCGTGCGCTATCACCGTTTCTCATTTTTGGACAGGCATATACAATGGATTTTTCCGCTATAATTGCAAAAAAGATGCGGCGCTTGGAGGATCTTGAGGGCGAGATCGGCGGAGGCTTGCTCTTTGACGATGCCGCCCATGCGCGGGAAATCCTTCGCGAACATGCCCGGCTCAAGGAGCTCGTGACGCTTTGGAATCGGTACGAGAAGACTGGGCGGGAGCTTGTGGAGAGCCGGGCACTTGCGGCCGGCGATGACGCTGGCATCGTCGAGTTGGCGACCGCAGAGTTGCCGGAACTCGAACGGCGTTTGCCCGAGCTCGAAAAGGATCTTCAGATTGCCTTGCTGCCCCCGGAACCCGGCGAAGATCGCGATGCCATCGTGGAAATCCGCGCAGGAACCGGCGGAACGGAAGCCGCTCTCTTTGCGGCGGATCTCTACCGCATGTACTGCCGGTTCGCGGAATCCCATGGTTGGAAAGTCGAGACGCTGGACTCCAGCGTGGCCGACCTTGGCGGCTTGAAGGAAATCGTCTTCCGGCTCTCGGGAGATTCGGTCTTCCGCGTGATGCGTTATGAGTCTGGGGTGCATCGCGTCCAGCGTGTCCCGGCCACCGAAGCCCAGGGGCGCATTCACACTTCCACGGCCACGGTGGCCGTCCTGCCCGAGGCCGAGGAGGTCGATATCGAGCTCAAGATGGATGATTTGCGCATCGAGGTGTGCCGCGCTGGCGGTCCGGGAGGACAGGGTGTCAACACCACCGACTCCGCCGTGCAAATTCTTCATATCCCGACCGGACGCATCGTGCGATGCCAGGACGGCCGGAGTCAGCAGCAAAACAAGGAACGCGCGCTTCAGATCATGCGCGCACGGCTCCTCGAAGACAGGCGGCGCGAAGAGGAGGAAAAGTACTCCGCGCATCGAAAGAGCCTCATCGGCGGTGGCGGACGGGAAGAAAAGATTCGCACCTATAATTTTCCGCAGAATCGCGTGACCGACCACCGAATTGGTCTGACGCTTTACAGCCTCGACCGGTTCATCGAAGGTGACATCGAGGAAATGATAGACCATCTGCAGGCCAGCGATATGGCGCAAAGGCTGAAGGAGGCGGACATTGCTTGATGGCCAGTGATTGAATCGAGTCTTTGGACTTTCTCAACCATCAACCATCAACCCATCCCATGACCGTCCTTGAGGTTCTGACCGCTGCCTCCGGCTATCTCAAGCATCGCGGAATCGAGAGTCCGCGACTCAACGCCGAGCATCTTCTCGCGCATGTTCTTGGCAAGAGGCGTTTGGACCTTTACCTTGAATTTGATCGTTCGCTTTCCGATGCCGAGCGCGCTCCGCTCCGGGACCTCATTCGCGATCGCGGCGCAGGGAAACCGCTTCAGCATTTGCTTGGTACGGCTGAATTTTTCGGCAGATCGTTCCTCAGCGACGGGCGGGCCCTTGTTCCCCGTCCCGAAACCGAGCAGCTCGTTGAGTTGATTCTGGAGGATCCGCGTTGCCGCCGGGACGCCGGACTGAACGTCCTTGATATCGGCACGGGATCGGGTGTCATTGCGATCACATTGGCCTTGCAGTTGCCCTCTGCCACTGTTGCGGCCACGGACATTTCTTCGGAGGCGCTAAGCCTGGCTCGGGAAAACGCCTCACGGCATTCCCTGGATGGAAAGATCGCCTTTCACGAAGCGGATCTTTTTCCTCCCGGCGAAGGACGCTTCGACTGGATTATCGCCAATCTGCCATATGTGGCGTCCGGCGAACTTGCCATCCTTCAGCGCGAGGTCCGGCACGACCCGCTTCCGGCGCTTGACGGGGGGCCGGACGGCCTTCACTTCGTCCGGAGAGTGATCGACGCCGCCCCGGCGCGCCTGGCGCCATGCGGGGTTCTCGCCATGGAGATCGGGCACGACCACGCCCGTGAAGTTTCTGCGCGGCTTGCCTCCAAATCCTACGGCGACATCGGTGTACGCAAGGATCATCAAGGGATCGCGCGTTTCATCACCGCATCGTCTCCAAGCCAATTCTCCGGACGAGCTTGATCCGAAACAGAGAGGGGAGAATTTTCGCGACACCGGATTGGGGAAGGTCTATCAAATTTTTCAGCGTTTCGACCGACTATGGATAAGATCATCGTGCATGGGGGATCTCCGCTCAGTGGGTCCGTCCGGATCAGCGGTTCCAAGAATTCAGCCCTGCCAATCCTCGCTGCAACGCTGTTGACCAAGGAACCCTGTGTGATCTCCCGGGTGGCTGACCTTAGCGACATCCACTACATGCTCACGATCCTCAATGAGCTCGGCTGCGAAGTGGAACGAGCGAGCGGCACGGTTACGGTGAAAGCGGAAAAGGTCCTCACCGAAGCGCCCTACGATATCGTGCGCAAGATGCGCGCCTCGGTCTGCATCCTCGGCCCGCTGCTCGGCCGGGAGAAGGAGGCCACGGTCTCGCTGCCGGGCGGTTGCGTCATTGGGGACAGACCGATTGATTTGCACCTCCGCGGTTTTGAGGCCCTGGGGGCCGCGGTGCGCGTCAAAGGAGGCAACGTGAAAGTGCTCGCTCCGGAACTCCAGGGAGCCACCATAAACTTGCGCGGCCGGTTCGGCTCGACGGTCCTGGGCACCGACAATATCATGATGGCCGCCGTGCTTGCCGAAGGAACGACGGTCATCGATGGGGCCGCCGAGGAGCCGGAGGTTGAGGATCTCGCAAATTTTCTCATTGCGATGGGCGCGAAAATCGAGGGCGCCGGCACGCGCAGGATCATCATAGAAGGGGTGGCGGAGCTGCATGGCGCCGAGCACGACGTGATTCCTGACCGCATCGAGGCCGGCACATTCCTGATCGCGGCGGCAATCATGGGTAAGGAAGTGACCATCACCCGCGCAGAACCGCGCCATCTCAAAGCGATCCTCGATCCTCTGGCCCACGCAGGCTTTTCAATCTCATCCGGCAAAGATTGCGTCACGCTCCGCTCAAATGGAACTGGCCGCCCGCTGAAGCTGGAAACCTTGCCCTACCCCGGTTTTCCGACAGACATGCAAGCACAGATGTGTGCGCTGCTCGCAACAACCGAAGGGATAAGCGTGATTACCGAGAATGTCTTTCCGCAACGCTTTATGCATGTCGCGGAATTGAAGCGCATGGGCGCAAACATCGAGCTTCAGGGATCGACCGCGGTCATCAACGGTGTCGACAAGCTGAGCGGAGCTCCCGTGATGGCGAGCGACCTTCGCGCCTCCGCAGCCCTCGTCCTCGCAGGCTTGCAGGCGGAAAATTCCACCGAGATCAATCGCGTCTATCACATCGACCGGGGCTACGAGGGCCTCGACGAAAAGCTCAACTCGCTCGGCGCGCGAATCGAACGCGTCAAGGCGTAAGCGGTTTGCCGGGCTCGAACTGCCGTCCCGGCCATCGAGGGAGCCAGCATAGCCTAACTCAGCGGACCGTCTTGCGATGGATCCAAACGCTTTGAAGGATCCCCAGGCCGAAAAGAATCATCGTAAGAAACGAGCCGCCATAGCTGATCAGCGGCAGAGGGAGGCCGGTGATCGGCGTTATCGAGATCGTCATGCCGATGTTCAGAAACGTGTAGGTAAAAATCAGAACCACGATTCCGACGGACAGCAATTGGCCAAGGCCGTCTTCCGCCTTCATGGCGATGTAGAGGCCGGTCAAGAGCAACAAGCCCAAGGCCGCGATGAGGAGAACGCCGCCGAGGAATCCGTGCTGTTCTCCCAATACCGAGAAGATGAAGTCGTTATGCTTAATCGTGGTAGGCAGATAACCCAGCTCGTTCAGCGTATTGCTTGCCTTGAACCCTTTTCCGTAGAAGCCGCCCGAACCGATCGCGGTAAGGGATTGAATGATATTCCAGCCGTCGCCTTGAGGATCCAGGTAAGGATTCACGAAACTCGTGATACGGGCATACTGATAGGGCTTGAGGGCAAAGTTTACGATCAAAGGCACCATCGCCAGGCCAAGAATGAGCATGGACAAGAGCCACCTTTTGGGGACATCTCCAACGAAAAGGAGTGCGAGCACCATCGGCACCCAAACGATGCACATGCCCAAATCGGGTTCGACCAGGATGAGCAACCATGGTGCTCCGACAATGGCTCCGCATCCCAGAATCCGCAGGATGGGCATGACTTTCTTGGTTGCCTCCAAATACACCGCAAGGGTCATGATGCCCGCCAAAACCGCGAACTGGGACGGCTGCACGCTCATAAAGCCAAGATTCAGCCAGCACTGGGCTCCGTAGCGTCTCTCACCAAAGAGCAAAACGGCCACCAGCCCGAGAACACCGAGGAGATAGCAGGGCACCGCCCCAAGGCGAATCCAACGGTAGTCGGTCAGCGACACAAAGAAGAAGACGGGAAGAGCGGCCAGGATCCACACGATCTGAGACTTCCAGAACCTCTGGTCGGGAATCATCCAAGTCGCACTGTAGATGGCGTAAACCCCGTAAATCATCAGCGCGAACATCAGCAGGAACAAGATCCAGTTCATGCCGAGAAACTTTCGAAGCCAGGATCGCATTTGGAAAAAGAACAGCTACGCCAGCTGCGGCACCGCTGCCAGCAGCGTTTTCGTGTAGTCGTGCTGCGGATTCTCGTAAATGGCTTCGGCGGGGGCCGCCTCGACGATCTTCCCGTGATGCATCACGAGGACGTAATCGCTGATATGCTCGACGACCGCCAGGTCGTGCGCAATGAAGAGGTACGAGAGACCAAGTTCCTCCTGCAGATCCTTGAGGAGGTTGACAATCTGCCCCTGCACGCTGACGTCGAGTGCACTCACCGGTTCATCGCAGACGATAAAGCGTGGCTTGACAGCCAGAGCCCGCGCAATGCCAATGCGCTGGCGCTGGCCGCCGCTGAATTCGTGCGGATAGCGCGCCGCCATTTCGGGCTTGAGTCCGACCTGCTTAAGAAGCGCGGCGACGGCATCCCGCCGGTCGGCGGAAGAAATCTCTCGAAAGTGGATTTCCAGTGCTTCTCCGATGATTTCGCCGCAGGTCATGCGAGGATTAAGGGAAGCGTAGGGGTCCTGAAAAATCATTTGCATCTCCCGGCGCATTGGACGGAATTCCCGTTCTCCCATGGGTAAGATGTTCCTGCCGTCAAAGACGACCTCGCCCGTGGTGGCCTTCAGAAGCTTGAGCAAGGCCCGCCCGACAGTCGTCTTGCCGCTGCCGCTTTCCCCCACCAGCCCGACGGTTTGACCGCTCTCGACCTTGAAACTGACCCCATCCACCGCCTTAACGTCATCAACCTTGCGGCGCAGCAAGCCACCGAACACGGGAAACCACACCCGCAAATCTCTCACCTCAAGGAGCGCCATCGCGTCACAAGGTGTCGGCTTCCGGCAAAAAATCAAGCAGCGAACAGGCCGAAGGACCAACGAACCGGGTCGCCCCGTTCCAAAGCTTTGCGAATGACAAAGACGCGCATTGCACCGCCCATGACGATGTGATGCATATTCCGTCGGAAGGTTCCAATGAGCAAAAAGGTTCGCAATCGCTTCATCGCTCTGGGGTGTCTCTTCGCCTTCATCGGTCTCGGGTTCTTGTTTTACTCGAATTGGGTGGTCCAAAAACCGTTCGCGATCATTCTTTTCCTGACAGATAATTTGACGACGTCGACGCTCACTGCCGCACGCATCTACAAGAATGGCGCCGATACCCGGCTGAACCTCGAGAATCTGCCGAATCTGGGCTTGATCACCACTCATGCTGCCGATTTTGCGGTGAGCGATCCGGCCGCCGCGGTGACGGCGATTGCCACGGGTGAGAAGGTCAACAACCGCTCCTTGGGACTGGACACGTCCGGAAAGCCCTTGGCGAATCTGTTCGATCTGGCTCGCAAATACGGGCGGGCGACGGGGTTGATTTCCAATGCCGCGATCTCTGACACGACGCCGGCTGGATTTTACGCAAGGACGGGAAACCCTCAAGACTCGCAGGCCATCGCGGCGCAGTTGGTGGATGCGGGCGACATTGACCTGATTTTCGGCGGCGGGGAAGCAGACTTTCGTCCCGAACACAAGGAGGGCCGACGCAAGGACGGCCGCGATCTGCTGATCGAGATGCACCGCAAGGGCTACGAAATCGCTCAGAACAAGTCCGAGATGGAGAACATTCCGCCGTGGCGGGCGCCGAGAGTGCTGGGGATTTTCTCTTCCGGAAATCTTGCCTTTGCGAACGAGATTCAATCCACCGGGTCACAGCCTACGTTGGCCGAAATGGTGAAGACGGCCATTCAACTTTTGCAATACAACCGCAAAGGCTATCTCCTCGTCGTCGATTCCGGTCTCGCCGGAAAGGCCGCATCCCAAAACGAGGGGGAGCGAATGTTGCGAGAGCTATTGGCGCTTGACGAAGCTGTAGCATCCGCGGTGAGTTTCGCGGGCGAAAACTCCCTCATTCTGGTCGCCGGAAAGCAAAGCGTCGGAGGGCTCCGGCTCAATGGATATCCGTTCCGGAGCGATAAGGGGGTCGCCGTCGTTGGAATCAATTCCCAGGGCATTCCCTCGCTGACTTGGTCAACCGGCCCTGGAACCCGCGCCGCCTCCGCTGAAAACGCCGACGCTGCTCCCGGAAACGAGCCTTCAGCCGTCCCGGCCCCTGTCGCGATCGGCGTGGCGGAGGATGGAATCGTTGCGGGATCCGGAGGAGGTTCGGAGAGGCTTCAAGGCTTCAAGGACAACACAGAGATCTTTCGCCTGGTCTCCGACAATCTGTGACCGATGCGCTCTCTGCCGCTCAAGATTCCCGTTAGCTGCCGTAGCTTTTCGAAAACTTCTTCTTGCTTTCGGTTTCCGCTGCTTCTTCGCCGGTTGCTTCCTCGGGCTCTTTGGCTTCTTCGGCCGGGGAAGTTGATCCGGTCGAGGCGGAGGGTTGGGTAGCGGAGGCCTGGACAAACGCCATCTGCAAGTCCGCGAGCACGCCGTTCAGAATTTCCGCTTCCTGGTTGGTGAGATTCCCTCGGGTCTTCTCCCGGATCATCTCCAGATGATCGATGAAAAGCCTTGCGGGTTCGAGAAGGACTTCGGATTGGCCCGATTGCGGATGAGGGATGCGACCAAGGAAAAGGGAGGCCTGCTGGGCCTGCATCATGACAAATTCGATAAACTTCTGGGACAATTCGCCCGAGTGCGTGGAGGTTTGAACTTCAGCCATGGTCAGGATTGTGGAGGCAGGGATTGGTTGGCAGCGGTCTTTTCGGGAGGCCTGACGATTACCTCAACGCGCGAAGGCGTGTCGAAGTATTTCGCCGCGACACGGCGGACATCGTCGATCGTCACCGACTCGACCTGTGTCTTGCGCTTGAGATGGTTGTCGAACCCGAGACCCACAAGCTCATCCACGGCAACGCTTGAGGCAAACGCGGAATTGCTCTGATTGCGGATGGCTTCGGAACCCAGGAGCTTCTTCTTCGCGCGAAGCAGCTCGTCTTCGGTAAGTCCATCCTTGGAAAGACTATCGATCTCGCTCTGGAACTCTGCCGTGACCGCTCCAACCTTCTTCGGGTCTGTGCCGAGATAAAAAACGAACGACCCGGGCGCGAGTCCGGAGAAGTTTCCGGCACCAACGAAATACGCCAGACCGAGCTGCTCGCGGATGCGATTGAAGAAGCGAGAGCCCAAGTCATTCGAAGCCTCATTCAGGAGATCGAGGGTCGTGCGGTCCGGGCTCAGGACGTCCGATCCCGGATAGCCGATCATGACCACAGCCTGTTGCTTGTTACGCTCTTCGATCGCGCTCACGGGCGCGCTCGGAACGACGGGCCACGGCGGCTCGGACAGTGCCAGTCTGCCGGCAGACATCGCCCCAAAATTCTTTTCGACGAGCTCGAGAACTTCCTCGGCCTTCACATCGCCAAAAACCGCGATGACACCGTTGCTGGCCACGATGTATTCCTTTTGAAAACTCAGCAGATCGACTGGAGTGATCTTCTCGACCGATTCGGCGCGTCCGCTACCCCGAAGGGCATACGGATGAGCGCCGAAGAGCTTCTCGCGCATGACGTTCTTAGCTACCGAGGTGATCTGTTCGTCCTCCGCCTTGATCGCAGCGATTTGCGCGGCTTTTTCGAGCTCGACCTCCTTCTCGGGAAAAGTCGGATTTTGGAGGACGTCAGCCAAGACGTCCAGACCAAGGGCCAAATCGGGTTTCATCACCTCGATACTCGGTACTGAAGCTATTGTTACCGCTGTCAGCGCCAAAGCGTCCGCCAGCGCCCTCGATTTGCTCGGCCAATTGAGCAAAGGTCCGGTTCTTCGTTCCCTTGAGAATAGTGCGCGATAGCAAACGGGTGATGCCATTGTTTTGCGGCGTTTCCGCGAGCAACCCGCCGCGGAACGCCGCGTAGATCGAGACGAGCGGCAGGCGGGCGTCCTCGCAGACAAGCAGGCGCAGCCCATTGGAAAGGACGAATTTCTTAACCTCCGAGCGAGCGGTTTCGGTTTCACGGCCGTTTTTTGCAGCCAGCGAGCCGGGTGGGTTGAGCGACGTGACATTCAGCCTGTCCGAGCGAAGGTATTCTCGCGCCACACGTTGCAGATCCGCTGTGGTCACTCTGGCGATGGCGTCGAGGTAGTCCTTGCTGAAATTGGTATTCTTGGTCAGCAGCCAATTGGAGCCCAGATCGGAAGCCTTCCCGCGCGCCGTGGCCAGACCGGACAACTGGTTTGCCAGCATCGAGCGCCGCGCCTTGTCCAATTCCGTCTGCGAGCCTCCATTCTCCTTGATTCGTTCGACAGCGGCGAGCGCTTCCTTTTCCACCGCGGGTCGCTCCTTCGGATCACTGAGCGCTTGTATGACGAAGACCCCGTCCGTCTGCAGCGAAAACATTCCCGCGTCGATGGAGTGGACGATGCGCTGTTTCTCGCGAAGCTCTTGATTCAGGATCGAGCTCCGGCCCGAGCCCAGCACGTCGCCAAGGAGCTCCAGCGCCGGCGTGTCCGGATGACCAAGTCCGGGAATTCGCCACGCCAGGGAGAGACGTGTCAATTCGGTCGGGAACTCTTCATGCGCCTCTCGCCGTCCGATCTGCTCCGGCTCGCTGGCAACAAAAACCGGCTCGAGGGGCTGGCGGGGATAATTCTTAAACGCCTCTTCCACCTGCTCGCGAATTTTCTGCGCGTCCACATCGCCAGCGACGACCAGCGTTAAATTGTTCGGCGCGTAACGAGTCTTGTAATACGCCATCACATCGTCCCGCTTCAGTTTGTTGTAAACGTCGAGATAGCCAATGACGGGATGCCGGAATGGACTCTCCGAAAAGACGGTCTGCAGCATAAGCTGCGAGCTCTGGCGGCCCGGATCGTCGAAACCCATGGCAAACTCACGGCGGATGACTTCCTGTTCCTTTACGTATTCATCCTCGGGAAGCGTTGAGTTCATCATCGCGTCGGACAGAATCGCCACCGCCTCAGACACTCCCTCGGCCGGAACGTCGATCCAGTATACCGTCCTATCGAAACTGGTGTAAGCGTTGATATATCCGCCTCGGTCCTGGATCTGCCGCGCGATATCGCCCGCCTTGCGATTTGGCGTACCCTTGAAAAGCATATGCTCGAGGATATGCGAAAGCCCGGCGCCCATCCATTCGCCTTCGTCGATGCTCCCGGTGCCGCACCAGGCCTGGACGCTCGCGACCGGCGCGCTGTGGTCTTCCTCGACGATCAGGGTGAGGCCGTTGTCGAAGGAAAATACCTGTGCGCGGCTTTCGGGCAAAGTGGGCGCGGCGGAACGCGAATCCGTGGCAGGAGCATGAGCAAGCATCATAAAGAATAGCGAGAGAGAGAGAGCGAAATATGGCTTCATGCTTTCTTTCCGACAGTACCGGGGCGGATAACGCTCAAATTCTCCGGCTCAGGACGGAAAGGAAGCACGAACGCGTCCGCAAAGTCATATCCTCCGCGGAAACTCTCAACGGTATCCTCATCCGTTTTCCCGAAGATCCCCACCTGAACGAGATTGAACACCATATTGCCAATGTCTTCAGAGGAGCGGACGCCCCAGTACGCGAGAACCGTGATGGTCATCGGCCCGAATTCCTGCAGACCATGGATTCGGAATCCATCAAGCAACTCGGCCGCGCCCACATGGGAGGAAGTCTCCTTGCGGGCCTTTTTCCTGCGCTTCAGGGTCGCCTCCAGCGCGTCGCGCAGGAACACATACGCCTCCGGGTGGTAGCGCGGATCATCCTTAAAGATCTTGTCGAGGGCCTCTTGGAATCCGACTGTCTGCATATTACCGTCCGATTTGGGCACCCGCTTGCAGGGGAGCGAGCGCACGGGCTTCGCGCCACTGCTTCACGCCGAGACCGGCGCAGAACGCGAGCAGCACGACAGCCACCAGCATTTGCTCCCGGCGGGTTAGAGAAGACATTTGCCAAAAATAGCGAGGCGGGCCGTTCCTGCAAGTGCACAGGAGATCTCTACCATCCCCTCGCCTCCACGTCGTCGAGATAACTGCTCACAGCATCGTTGCGCCGAAAGCTTGGAGAGCCGGCCGGCGGTTCGAATTCCCTGCTTGGAGTGTCCAATCGTGTCGCTTCAAACCAGTTCAGGTAGTCCTCCATCTCATCGGCGCGTTTCACGACGGCCTGATGCAACTGCATGTTCTTGCGGATCCTCGTTGCGAGATTCTTTCTTGGCTTGGCGGAAAGCTGGCTGGCGATCGTGCGATACTCCTCGACGATGGGACGGATGAGAGGATGCGCCCTCACTTCGAGTCTCAGCAAGTCCTCTGCCTTTTGCCGGAGAATGTAGCGCCCGGCGCTTGCTCGCGCCACGGCCTGGAGGCCTTCCGGTCCAGTGACGACGTTCATCCCCGGTTTCCTCGGATCCAGCGGCGCTGTGATCTCCAGGATGAGAGAAAGCCGCTTTTGCGTTTCGCTGGCACTTAGGGGCATCACGCGATTCGACGCGGAGGCGTCCGCCAGGGAAAGCGTCCACATTTTCGAAAGAGTTGCGGGCTGTTCGGAGAGAGTGGGAAATCTTTCAAGCAATTTGGTGCCATCAGCCGGATTGACGGAAGCCAGGCTGGAGCAATACTCGGCAAGATATTTGGCGCCGTCCGGCGTGCGAAGGAGAGCCCGGAAGAGGCCCAAGGCCCGGGCACGGTAGATTGCGCGCGAGGTCGCATCCAGCATTTCGGGGCGCTCTTTTAAGAACGCATCAAGCTTTGGCGGGCTTTCCTCCTTGATGAGCTGCTCGTAGACACCCGTGGCGATCCCTTCGTCCCGCGCCACGGCATCCTCATACAGACCTTCAATGAGCCAGGCAGGAGGCTGATGAAAAGACTTGCCCGCTTTAGGGGGCACGTTCCGATAGGCGTATTCCAGGAACAACGCCCTGTAGACCTCCATTTGGAAGTCCGCCCTTCCCAGCGAGGCCGCGTCGTAGACGTCGATTTGCACCTTGAGCGCGCCACCATCGCCCTCGTAGAGGCCAGTCCGGATGCGCGGCGAATCCGGGCGCCGCAACGGAATCACTTGCACGATGATCGGCGACTTCCATTCGTCGGCGAGCCGCAGGCCGCGCAGCCACTGCTCTTTCAAGTCCTCCACTCTTCGAGCCAGGCGAGACCTGAGCGCGCGGTCGGAATGATAGATGATAAACTGCTGTGAGGAACTGACGGAGCGCGGCAAGGGCGCGGGGGGGTCGACCTTGGTTTGCCCTATCGCCGCGAAGGGCCACACGAACGCCGCGAGCAGCAGCATTCTCCGCATCAAGGGAGGGCAGGTTTTCGAGCCCGCCAGCTCAGCTTCGCGATCGACGGTGCGAGCACGACCTCATCGGCGGTTTCCAGCACGGCCGCCGCTTCCGAGGTCGATGCGATGACCGGGCGCAAGACTCCCTCAAGAAGTGGAATCAGACGCGGGCTAAACGGCATTCGGCCCACGCCTCCACCCGTTACCCTTAGACTCATTTTCGCGCCCGAAGGTTCGGGAACGGCAGTCAGGTGCATGTAAATGGGCCATCCGTGAAATCTCTGTTCGACAAAAAAATCGAGTTCGGCGGATTTTATTACCACGAAGGCGCGGTTGAAGTCCGCCCGCAACGGCTTTCCGGTGGCTTCCGGATCCGGGACAATGCTCGCGGCAAGATAGTTGTTTGCCTCAGCCTGGGTCACATCGATCGCCCTTGCGTAAGTGCTCGCCGCAAGCGTCTGCACGGCTTGCAGAAGCTGGCCCGCCTGCGCTTCATTGGCCCGTTGAGCTGGCGGAATACCATCCGGCGGGCGGGCCATTTGGATCCCCGCGGCAAGAAGCGCCGCGAGAATCGCCGTGGAGAAAATCCTGCGAATCAACCAAAACGTCGCGCCGGCGCATCCCAGCCTGGCTTGGCGGTCCCGTCTTCTTATCACTCCGGCAGGCACTTTCGTCGGGCCTGATATTTTGGGGCCGTTCTCGGCGGAAAGTTCAAGCGCGGCGCCGCAATTCTGACAGTAAGCGCGGGTCACGTCGTTTTCATGGCCGCACTGCGCGCACTTATTGCTCTTCACTCTTTGGGAGATTTTGCGGGTTTGGGAGTCTCTGCTGCCGGCTTCTCCGCGGGCTTCGCGGCATCGCTGGCGGGCGAACCCTCTTTCTTGGCGGCCTGCTTGTAGCCGTCGCTCCGATAGTCCGTGATGTAGAATCCGCTGCCTTTGAAAATCAAGCCCGCCCCGGTTCCGAGCAATCGGCGGACTTTTCCCTTGCCCCACTTTTTCATGCGGCATTGGGATTCGGGGCAAACGGTAAACGCAGGGTCCTTCATCGATTGGAAAACTTCGAACGCTTTCCTGCATTTCACACACTCGTATTCGTAGGTAGGCATCGTGCAGGCCGCATTATCGGGAATTCATGAATTTGTGCAATGCTGGCCCTGTCAGCCTTGACGTTTTTGCAAACCATGCTCTTTTAACACGCCCATGAAACCATCGGGTTCGATTTCTCCGATTACCGCAGCAGTCTTGGCGCTCGCCCTGGTCGGCTGCGCCGGTTACGATCCGAGGCTCAACAACCGGGACCTCAAATACCTCGGCACGGGCGGCACGGTCATCGATCCTGCGACGAAGGAAAGTCTGGCTCTCAAGAAGTCCTACTGGGACGGCAATGGCATCAGCGGATCGCCTTCCATCGTCATCAACCTCGGCAAGCAAACGGCGGCGTTTTACAAGGACCGAAAGCTTGTCGGCGTTTCGGCGATCTCCAGCGGACGGGAAGGCTTCGACACCCCTGCGGGAAGCTACAAGATAATGCAAAGGGATCTCGATCACGCCTCGAACCTTTACGGCGATTATGTCGACGCCTCCGGCACCGTCGTCGTCAAGAATGTGGATGTGAAGAAGGACCCGCGTCCGCCGGGGCTAAGCTTTCGGGGCGCTCCCATGCCGTACTTTATGCGGATTACGCAGAGCGGGGTTGGAATGCATCAGGGGTTCCTGCCCGGTGTGCCTGACAGCCATGGCTGCATCCGCATGCCTGAAAAGATGGCGAGGCTCTATTGGGACAATGCGCCTCTTGGAACGCCGGTGATCGTCGAACAATAACTCTTTCGCTCAGAAGGGGTCGTGGCGCCCCGACGCAGGCTCGGAAATCTCCCAAGTCTCGAGCAGATTTTCCGGAATTTCGCTTAGAAAACGCGACGGCCTCTGAAATGTCTCACCGTATCCGGCGTTCAGCCTCATGTCTGGGTAAGTGATGTAGAGCTCGTCCTTGCAACGCGTCAGACCCACATAGAACAACCTGCGTTCCTCCTCAAGCCCATCCGGACTTTCGGCGCTTCGCGCGCTCGGAAACATGCCTTCGGTGAGCCAGATGAGAAAAACCACCTTCCACTCAAGTCCCTTGGCCTGGTGAATGGTTGAGAGCGAGAGTCTTTCCGAATCGGCTTCGCCGCGAAAGGCGTCCGCCGTTTCCACGGCTCCCAGCAAGGCAAGCTGCGCAAGGAAATCCTCGGCGCTGTCGAACTGGCGGGCGAACGCGGAGAGCGTGTTGATATCCTCTCTTCTCGCCTCGTAGTTGGCGAACTTGCTCTTCATGTAGTCGTCGTATATCGCGAAGCTAATGCTTTCGATCATGGCCGCGGGCGCGGCGATACCGCCGGCTGGCGCCAATTCGGTCAAGGTGTGAACAAACTGCTCCCACGAACGCTGCGCCTTGGACGGAGGGCGCAGTTCCCGCAGCGCGGCAAAGTCGCGCCGCCCGCCGAGTCTCGCATTGGCCAGGTCCCACAACGACTCCGCGGCTTTGGGTCCAACGCCCGGGAAGAGCTTGACCATCCGTTTGAAAGCCGTTTCATCCCGGGGGTTGACGGCGAATCTAAGGAACGCCGCCACATCCTTGACGTGCGCCTGTTCGAAAAAGCGCAGTCCGCTGGTAATCGCGAAAGGTATTCCACGGCGGGTGAATTCCAGCTGCACCTCCATGGAGTGATAGTGTGCGCGGTAGAGAACAGCCATCTCGTGCAGCGCGATGCCCTCCTCGTGCAGATCGAGCACGCGCTGAGCGACAAAGGCCGCCTGCCGGGAGCTTGTCGAAAGCGGCACCAGGGCCGGCTTCACCTGATGCAGCGGGCGGACAGGGGCCAGTTCCTTGCGAAACTGACGCTCGTTGGCACGGATCGCAGCATTGGCGACATCAAGGATTTCCGGAACGCTGCGATAGTTGGTTTCGATCCGGAAGACCTGAGTTTGAGGATGCCTGACGGGAAATTTCAGGATGTTTTCGAAATTCGCGCCCCGCCACGAGTAAATGCTCTGCGCATCGTCGCCGACGACCATGATGTTTCCGTGACGCCTGGCAATCGCATCGACCAGCTCCGCCTGAATGCGGTTGGTGTCCTGATACTCGTCCACAAGAACATGACGGAACTGCTCCTGATATTTCTCAGCGACATCGTTCGCCGTCTGAAAAAGCGCCAGTGTCTTCGAAAGAAGATCGTCAAAATCCATCACGTTCGCCTCCCTCTTTCGGGTTTCGTAGACGATCTGCACATGCCCGATCTGCTCGGAAAGCGGAACAAAGTATGGAAACTTAGAGTGAACGACCCGCGCGACCGAAGCTCCTGTGTTCACCGAATAGCTGAAAATATCGGCCAGGACCTCTCCCTTCGGGAACCGGCGATCGTTCGTGCGCAACCCTTCGCGTGCCACGATGCTTGCGAGCATTTGATCCTGGTCGTCACGATCCATGATTGTAAATCCCTGCCGAAAACCGACGCGCTCGGCGTGCCGGCGCAGGATGCGATTGCCTATGGAGTGGAAGGTTCCGCCCCAAATGCCCTCCGCACCCTGAGGCAGCAGGGACGCGACGCGATCGAGCATCTCCCGGGCGGCCTTATTGGTAAAAGTCAGGAGCAGGATGCTGCGCGCAGGCACCCCCTGCTCGATCAACCACGCCACCCGATACGTCAGGGTGCGCGTCTTTCCACTGCCGGCGCCGGCGATGACGAGGGCCGAGCCGGGCGGCGAGGTGACGGCCGCAAGCTGTTGAGCATTGAGTTCCGCAGGGTAGTCGATACCGGTGCGAACACCGGCCGGAACGTCAAGGGTATAGTGCCTGGTCACCTACTCATCGTCACCCGGCATTGCGGGGGGATCCGGCATCAAGGACGGCGGGACACGGAGGGAGGCCAATTGCGTGTCTCTGATCCCCAAACCGTAGGCGAGAAGCGAAGCGGATTCCTGCCAAACGCGCGCCCGATTGCTGCCAAGAACAACGGCAATCACATCCTTGCCGCTCCACGATCCGCTCGAGATCAAGCAATGCCCGGCGGCGTCCGTGTAACCTGTCTTCATCCCATTGCAGAACGAATAGGTTCGAAGCACCCTGTTGGTATTTCGCAGGGAGATCGTCTTCCCGCTGGCGTAGTGAAACATCCATTGCCTCATGCGAATGATACCCCGGAGCTGCGGGTTGAAATAGACGGCTCTGGCCACGCGGGCCATGTCGCGCGCGGTCGAGTATTGATCGTCCGCCGGAAGGCCGTTCGGATTGACGAAATGAGAGGAATCCCCGCCGAGGCGCGCCATCCTCGCGTTCATCTTGGCGGCAAAATCGTCGACGCTTCCCGCGTTATCCCGGGCCAAGGCCCGCGCGGCGTCGTTTGGACTCTTGATAAGTAACGCAGTGAGCAGCTCCTGGCGCGTATAAGTGTCGCCCATCTTGAGATAAAGCTTGGTCGGGGCGGCAAGCATGTCGGACCGGTCGATCGTCACCGGAGCCGAAAGCTCCCCCGATTCGGCAATGATGAGCGCGGTCAGCAGCTTTTGCGTACTGGCAACGGCACGGCGTTCATTTTCGTTCTTCTTGTAAATGACCTTCCCCGTGTTGGCGTCGAAGAGGATGGCGCATTGCGCCGTAATGATTGGCTCCTGGGCCCGCAACCCCGCAAGCAAGCCAAGAAACCCAAGAGCGAGAAGCGGCGCCATCTTCATCGCGCGGGAAGATAGCGGATATCCTTTCAAGAATTAAGAAGTTTTTTTGCGCGGCCGGATGGTGATGCGCTTGAGCTTGGCATCATCGGGAGGGCTCCACGTCATCACATCGGGGTCGTCCTTGAAAACATTGTGGACGACGAAGCGATCGTAGGAGTTGAGCGGCTCGGTCTGGAGCGGGCGGCCGGTGCTCTTCACGGCCTCCGCGAGATGGCGCACTTTGGCGATCAGCGCGTCGTCTCGCATGGCGCGGTGATGATCCACGTCCACGACCACGCGAGCCGCCTTGGGATTGCCAGACTGAAGAATCCGGTTGAGAAGAAATTGCAGGTCGTCCAGCGTCTGCTCCCTGCGTCCGATAAGACGGTCCGCCTCATGGGTGAAAATCTGCAGCACCTTATGCCCATCGCGCTCCTGCTCTTCGATCTCGAAAACAAAGCCGAGATAGCCCAGCATGGTATCGAGAATTTCACGTGGCGTAAGATTACTGCTCATGGAGCCGCTCGTTTTTTCCTTTTTCTGGCGGTGGTCGCCTCCCTTTTGGCGACGACGCTCTTTTTTTCCAGCGTGGGCAGCGGTTTATTCCGCGTCAGGTAGAGTTGGACGATGGAGAAAAGATTCTGCGTGGCCCAGTAAAGCGCAAGTCCGCTTGCATAGTTGTAGCAGAAGACGAGAAAAACAATCGGCATGAAGTAAAAAATCCGCTGTTGCATCGCGTCGCCGCTTTTCGGCGAGATTGCCATCTGCCAAACCATCGTTCCGGCCATCACGATGGGGAGCACGTTGATCGGAAAACCCCAAAGCCGAAAAACCGTGTCGGGCTGCGAGAGGTCATTCACCCAGAGGAAGGAGCTGTTGCGCAGCTCGATGGCGCTTCCAAGCATCGCGTAAAAGCCAAAAAAGATCGGGATCTGGATCAGCATCGGCACGCAGCCGCTGAAAGGATTTACGCCGTACTCCCGGTACAGCTTCATCACCTCCTCGTTCATCTTCTGAGGATCGTCCTTATACTTCTCGCGAAGCTCGGTCATTTTCGGAGTCAGCAGGGACATCTTTCTCAGCTGATTCGTCGCCTTGTTCTGAATCGGCCAGAGCAGGGACTTGATAATAATGGTGAGCACGATTATCGCCGCCGCGTAACTGTGAAGAACGGATTTCAGGCTGTTCATCGCCCAGAGCAGGAATTCGCTGACAAACCCGAACATTCCGAAATTCATCACGGCCTCCTGCCCGCCGCCCAGCTTGCGGAGCTGGGAAAGATCCTTCGGCCCGGCGTAGATCAGGAAGGATTCTTCAACGCTTTGTCCTGGTGCCAGAGTGAAAGCTGGCATGCCCAGACCGCCCTCGATTCCGTAAACCGGGACGTTGTTAAGCTTGCGCGTGTCAAAGCGTGTCGCCCAGGCGGAGAGGCCTTTGTTCTTTTGCGTGGTGACGATCGTGCAAAAATATTGGCTGGAGACGCCCGTCCAGGTGACATCCTTTCTTGTCTCCAGGTAGAGCTTGCGCGCTTCACGTATCAGGATTCCTAGCAAGGGCACCGAACTCGCGTTGAACCAATTCACGTCGATGGAGGTGAACTTGCCTTCATGCATCCAGTCGAACTTCGTGTACATCGGCCAATCGTCGGGATGGATTGGAGCCGCTCCGCCCGCGCTTACGAAATAGCCCTCGCGCTTCACCTCCGCGCTGCCAACGTTCCGAAACGCGAGTTCCATGCGGACGACGTAAATCCCGTCCTTGGTTTCAGTTTGCGGGACTATGAAGCGCTTTGTGATTTCCAGTCCGTCGGCATCCTTGCGCGTAAAGGTCGCCTCCCCCTTGCCGGTGTCAGTCTGCATCGTGAAGCCGCCCCAGGCCTCGGCGGGAGTTTCGCCGACTGCACCGATCGGCATTGTCCGGCTGCCATTGAGGTAAACCGGCTGCTCATTCAGACCCATGTGCAGCAGGAGGATCGCTCGTTCGATACCTCCCTTGTCGTTGCTGAACACATATTCAGCGCTTGAGCTGTAGAGACTCTGATTTCGTGCAACAAGTTGCGGTGGCTCTGGCGCGGGAGTAGGCGTCGCGACCGGAGCAACTGAAGGGGCCGGAGTCGCAGCAGCTTGCGGCGAAGCAACCGGAACCTTCCGGCTGTAGGTCTTTACGTAGTACCATTGCCAGGCCGCGAGCCCGATAATGGAGAGAACAATTGCGATCCAGGCCTTGCGGTCCATTCTTAACTACGAGAATTGAGCGTTTCCGGCACAGGGTCGTATCCGCTGCCGCCCCAAGGGTGGCAACGGGCAATTCGCTTCAAACCGAGGGCCAGCCCGCGTGCCGCGCCGTGCCGCTGGACGGCCTCCAGACAATACTGTGAGCAGCTTGGCTCGAACCGGCAGCCACATCCCCCTCCGCACAGGGCGCGCAAGAGCGGAGAGACCGTCCATCGGTAAACACGAATCAGAAAAATCAATAAAGCGCTCGTCATTTTGGCATCGTCCGGGGCCGCGGCAGGAAACGGACCGTCGTCATCCTCCGGTGTTGTGCGCGGGTTGTCTCGTTCATTTAAGAGCCGGACAAAATAGGAAGCCGCCGGGCGAGAATCAACCATTCCTCGCGCAATTCGGAAAAACTCGCCTCTGCAGCCGCCGATTTTGCGACCACAACGATCAGCCAGCCGGGCGCCACCATCGCGCGATGCAGCCTGCAAATCTCGCGCAGCCTGCGCCGGACTCTATTGCGAATTACAGCGCCGCCGACCCGGCGCGAGGTAACAAGTCCAAATCGACTCGCGGCTCCGGCCGGATCCGAAGCGGCCGTTAAACGCAAAAGCCGCCCTTGCACAGAGCGGCCCTGCGCGCGCACAAGATCGAATTCCCGGCCAAGCCGAATGCGCGCTGCCCGTGGAAACCGGAGCCTTTCAGGCCTCGGTATGCCGGGCGTAGGGGATTTCGACACCCTTGGGCAGCAGACGTTTGCGACCGCGCTGGCGCCGGCGGCTGAGGATAGCGCGGCCGCCCTTGGTCTTCATGCGGGCGCGAAAACCGAACTGACGCTTGCGCGTGCGCTTGCTTGGTTGATAGGTGCGTTTCATAGATTCTGAAGACTGGAACCCAATAGAATACGCCTCTGCTTCCCTTCGTCAATCTACGAAAAAACTCGGCGCTCGAATCGATTCTCGCGAGACCTGCAAAGCTCGCCAGGGAGCAGTCTTTCGTTCTGAAGTTAGCGCGAGCCGCCCGCTGCCGCGCGAACTCGAGTGCGTCTTATTGCTTTCCGCCGTTTCTCTCTGGGGTCACTGCCGCAACACCTCGACGGTGCGGCAAAGTTCGACAAAATCGTTCCAGCGTAGCTCCAGGTAAGGGTCGGTCTCCCTGACCGACTGCAAAGTCAGCTTGGCGATTTTCTCCTCGGCGCGCTTTATGTGACGGCTCACCCGGCTTTCATGCCACTTCCAGAGATTGGCAATCTCCCTTTGCGTGATCCCATGCACATGCACCAGCTGGAGCAAAATCAACTCCTCAACCTCGCAGGCAGCGAAGGCCCGTCGCAACGCCGGGCCAAGAATTTCAATGATCGAGGAATCAGGCTGGGCTGATCGGCTTGGCGCTTGCGCGTTTTCCGAATCGATTACGAGATGCTGCATCGCACGCGCATGCTGTGCCTCGCGGCGCTTGAGCGAAATCCAGCGATTCACACAAATCGCCGTCAGCCAGGATTTCAACGCGGACCGACCATTGAAGACGTGAAAAAGCGGCCGCGGACCAGTCAGGCAGTCGCTCCAGAGCTTGGCCAGGATTTCGTCAATCTCATCTCTCGACGCCCCGTAAGAGGCCAGGACCTTGCTGAGGAAGGGCGTCAGACTTTTCTTCAGCTCGACAATCGCTTCTTCGCACCCTTCGAGACATTGCTGCACCGCATCGACATCTGCAAGGACCGGTGCCTCTTCACTCCTCATTCCCCTCATCTAACGGAATGCTCCGGTCCAAACACAAGGAAAAACGCAAAATTTCGAGTTGCCGTGACAATTTCTTTACAAATCTGGAATGTCGAAGCGTAATCAGTACATGCTTGCCGAATTCAAGGTTCTCTTCCGACTTCTCGAGCTCACCGAAGGTGAGGTGCAGGGGCGCCAATCGGCGTGTCCTCCTCCACAAATCGAGAAACAGCTCCGCGCGCTGCTCTCAGGCGAGCTTGACGACGGAAAGCGCACTCAGCTTTGTGAGGCGCTGCGCGAACAGCCAAGATGGTTAGCATGGTTCGCCGACCAAATCAAGCATCGCCGTAAACCTGCGAGCGGTTTGAGCGAAGTGGCGTCAGTATCCTGAACCGTCCTTCGGGAGCTTCATCCCCTCTCCCGCTACCCTGCGAAGCAAAGACTTCGCCAGCATCGGGTCGATCTCCGGATGGATAGAAAGCAATCGGGCAAGCATTCCGGAAAGCCAGGCCGCGGCAAAACTGCTTCCAGTCATCACGCGATGACCGCCCTGCTTCCAGGGAACTCGCACCTCGGCTGCCGGCGCGGCAAATTCGACCATGCGTCCGGGCAGGTAGCGAAGCCCTTCCTGTTTTGATAAGGCGCAATCGACGCCAAGGACGCTTGAAAGGTGGGCGGGCCATTCCGAAACCTCAGGCCTTCCGGAAGCTGCGACAACATGAACGCCCGACAACAGTGCGTTGTCCACCCACTCCTTGTAGAGTGGGAGATGCCCTGAGATGCCGCAACCAAAGCTGCAGTTCAGGATTTGGTAGCCCAGTGAGATACACCTTCGTGCTGCGACCGACACTTGAGCCGTTCGCGCGCTCAGACTCGATCCAAGCACGCGAAAACTCCCGATTTCCGCCTTCGGTGCCAGCCGCCATATAATCCCCGCGACCGCAGTCCCGTGGCCATACAGGTCTTCGCCACTTCCCTCTCGTATTTGACCATCCGCTTCAGGCAAAAGATCATCGTGAAGACGCCGCCCGGAGAAATTGGGATGGGAGCTTTCGATCCCCGAGTCGAGCACGGCGATTCGCACGCCCCGCCCATCGCCCTGCTCCATCGCATTCGCCGCTTGCGACGGGGTGATCCAAACGCTCATGTCGCCTCGACGAGCCGTTCTACTTCGCGAACGGCGTCAGTCACCACTGCAAGGTCCATTGCGGAGAACGGCGGAGGTTCGGGCGCGGCGGCATCCATCGGCTTTAGGCGCACGCAGGATACACCGCCATGGAGAGCGTCACCAAACCGAAGCGGCACCGCAATCATCGCGCATGTCAGCACCCCCAGGCGGCGGTCCAGCGTGGGATCCTGGTACGCGTTCTGATAGACTGCATTCTCACAAAGCGCCTGCTCGGTGACACAGATCAGGCTCATGATTCCGGCCGTCAGAGGCTGACGGTGGATACCGACGAACCGTTCACCGTAAGGACCCGAACTCCACACCGGGACGAGGGCCTCTTCCTTCTCATCGAGCAACCAAATCGTGCCCTCATCCGCGCCGACAGCAGCGAACGCCTTTCTCAGCACACCCGCGATGCTCTGCGTGCACTGGAGGTGGTGAAGGTCCAGAAGGGCTGCGATGACAGACTGGGGCAATTTACAGGGTTACTCCTTCCCGTAATTCTCTTACCGGAGTCGATGGGGAATTGTCCATGCTGAAAGTATCGGCTCGGGTGAACGCGACAACCGGGGCTCGCCTATCTGGCAGAGTCGCGCGAAAGATATCAATCTCGCGAGACAAACATCAAAGCCAGCGTCCCATGCGGCGGGGAAACTTCCAAAATGACAGGGCCGCACTTGCTCGCTCGTCAGCGAGAAAGCAAAGATTCTGAAAGATCTGTCGGATCTCTTCGCTTCAACCGGGCGTAATAGATGTTGGGGAGGGTCAACATCACAAAATCAGAGTAAGACCCGCACACAACCTGCCAATTATCACAAACCTCCCTCTACCGAAACGCTTCGCAAGTTTCGCCTGCCCGTGCGTACTGTCCTATAAAGGATGATCGTCACGGTTCAAAAGCATCGATGGAACACGCCTTTCGAGCCAATGCTAGCTTGAAGACTGATCCGCTCGTCATACTTCGCGCCCGAACTAACGCCGCCAAACTGTTTCTCGCCAACGAAACCTCATGAAATTGAACGATTCCCGTGTTTCTGGAAAGGGCCTCACGGCAAATCGTCACGGATTGGCGGAGACAAAGCCCTCCGCACCGGAGGGTCGAATTCCCGATCCCGTCGAAACGAACGGATCGATAAACCTCACTGTGAAAAAGGACGATCGCACCCTTCGTCCGCATGACTTCGTCTTTCTGAGCGACAACAGCAAATGCTGGCTCATCCGAACGGCGGACATTTGGTTTCTTGAAGCTTGCGGCGACCATACACGCATCCACTTGCCCGACGGCACGCCTCTCGTCCGGCGACTACTCCGCGATTGCGCGAGGAGGCTCGATAGCTCCACGTTTTTTCGCGCGACGCGAGATTGTGTTGTCAACCTTACCCACGTGAAACAGACCCGTCTCCTGGACTCCGCCCACGTGCTCTTCGTGCTGCCAAGCGGCAAGGAAGTAATGGTATCTGGCAGGCAGAATCTCCTCTTCCGCAGGATGCGCGCCCTCTAGGCTGTCCTTCACGGTGCAACAGCCTCCCGGACAAGCGTATCGGCGAATATGCGTTTTGCATACAGTCAGGACACTTTCGAAATCTTCCAACCGCACCACCTGGCGAATTCCCGCCGCTGCTTTCGTTCTTCTCAATCCTGCTCTTCCCTCTGAGCTTCAGGCTATTCGCCCGATCAAACGGCCCGTATCACTTTGACAAAACTGCATCTTTCTCTGCAAGCCCAGCCAAGCCTTCGCGTATAGGAATGGAAGGCAGAGCATGGGCCAACAATGTTCTGCCGCTAGCGCTCGTTCTCACTGGGGGAAACCACTCGGACCGGCGCGATCGGACGCTTGTTGGCACTGGGAAGTCGGCTCTCAAGCCGCCGCGGAACATAAGTCCGAGTGCGTTATACGAACACGAAAGAACAAAGGTTCGGCAGCAATAAGGCCGACGACCAAGGGCGGCAGCTTGTTCGAATGACCGCTACCGCTTGCCAGGCTCCCTTTCCCTTGATCGCGCTTCCCAGCCGTCAATCACATTTCCATTTGCGCTTTGCCGCACTTCAAGTTATCGTCGCCGCGTGTTTGAAAATTGGGCCAGTGAACCGATCCCTCCTCCCGCATTGAGCATTCGTCATTGATCGTGGATTCGTTGGCGACGTCCTTCGTTGTTCCAACTAGAGGTCCTCGTCGCTTTTAGTAAAATTTCCTACTCGGCATACGAGTTTTGCCCATTATTTTAGTAACGCCATGAAGGCGAAAATAGATCGAAAAAGCTTCGGCTCCGCGGAAGAGCCAAGCGGTCCCGTCGAAACCGGGATGCACCTCACCGCGACCGCGCAGAAAAACGGCGTTCAAGCCGAGCCTGGTGAAGTTCTTTATGAGCTCAGCGGCGACGAGCCGTTGGACAACGACGATTTCGTCGTCCTGACGGACAACATCAAGTGTTGCATCCTCCGCATGTCGGATCTGCTGCGGTTGGAAGCGGAGGGAAATTACAGCCGTGTCTACTGGATCGGCTCCTCGATGCTTATCCGCCGCCCCCTTCGCGACTGCGAGAAAAGGCTCGACAGAACAAAGTTCTTCCGGGCCAGGCGCGATTGCATCGTTAACCTTGAACACGTGAAGCACACGCGCATCGTGGATTTGATGCGCTATGTTTTCGTGCTTCAAGACGGCACTGAAGTCACTCTTTCCCGCAGACAAAGTCTTGTCCTTCGCAAATCGCGAGCTCTCTAAGGTGGCAAGCGCAAAAGAATCTCGTCCCTGGAACACACAGACGGCCTCTCCGGCAAGTTGTTCACCGCAGTCCCTGGTGATCCTACCGCTTGCTAATCCGTAGGTCCCTTTGACCCTTCATTTCGATTATCTGTCACATTTCGCTTCCAGTACCCTGGTTCCCGCGCGTAGAAGATGATGCCGAAAGTTTCAGAAAGGCAAAGACACAAAGACACGGTCAGGGTGGAAAAAAGCTTTTTAACTCATGATTGGAGCGGAGTCGACGATAAGGAAAATGGGTTACTGATTGCTAGACTGGGAGAACCGACCGCGTTCGTTCTCAATTGCATCCCCCTCTTGGCATATTGACAGGCAGAGCTGATCCGCGTTTCGACGGTTTGTCCCGGACAGTTCACTTTCGCAGCATGGTGTTCCACGTCCGCGGCAGATGAGTGAGAGGATACAATTTGATCTACAAAGCATGTTCGGGGCGCAACCCACTGGGAATGACCAGGGGCGGCAGCGTGATTGCGTTCACCCGCCCATACTTAGCAATAATCGCCCAAAGCTAAGCTCCGCGAACAGAGCCCTCACTCTTGAGAAACTTCGATCGACAAATGTTCCTTTTCCGCAACACGGACAACTCCGCGACTCAGCGCGCGCAGATTTCTTTCACGAATGATTCCTATGAGTGCGAATGACTCTCGAAACGGTGTCGCCAGCGTCAACGATCGCAGCCAGCGCGGTCTTCGCGGTCCCGGCGACCAGTTTTTTGGCGATCGCCGCATCAACGGCAGTTCTAAACCAACCTTGCTGCCCCCCTCCACCCCGCTTGCTTCGCCGGATCAGCCGGCGATTGCCGCTCGCAACGAGGACCAAATCGGCAGTGGCATTGGAACCGCGGCCGACGAAACGGCCAGAATTCCCCGCTGGAAGCGCGCTGTGGACATCATTTTTATATCGCTAACCTTTCCATTCTGGATGACAGCAATGGCGCTCGTGAGCGTGTGGACCCTCCTGGCTTCGCCAGGACCCCTCCTCTATCGCCAGGAGCGCATTGGCTACAGAGGCCGGCGCTTCACGCTCCTAAAGTTCAGGACCATGAAGCTTAACGTCGGCACTCAAGTCCACGAGGGTTACTTCGAGCGCCTTATGCAAGCGGACTGCCCCATGACGAAACTCGACTGGAACGACGTTCGCCTAATACGAGGCGGCCGCATCCTCCGAGCGATTGGATTAGATGAATTACCTCAGATCTTCAACGTTATACAAGGGGAGATGAGTCTTGTCGGTCCGCGCCCTTGCACACCTCACGAATTTCAACGCTATCAGCCGGCACAGAGACAAAGGATCAACGCGCCGCCCGGTCTTACCGGTTACTGGCAGGTCAACGGCAAGAATCGGACAACCTTCAGCGAAATGATCGCCATGGACATCTTCTACGCAAAGAACATGTCGATCCGAATGGATCTGGCGATTATGCTAAGGACGGCGCCCGCAATCGCGACCCAGGTCCTCGACTCATTGACCAGAAAAGCGGGCGCTCGAATACGGCCGATTCATAAGTATTTCCGTCTTTTCCGATTGCGGTGCAGGGCACTGAGAATTGGAAGACGGATTCATTAGGGAGAATAGAATATTAAAAATATGAAAGATCCAATTTCAGTGGGTGTAGTCGGATGCGGGTATTGGGGCCCAAATCACATTCGGAATTTCCGGAGTCTGCCTGACTGCAATCTCAAGGCGATGTGCGATATGAACGAAACGCGCTTGACGCACTTGAAAGCATTGTATCCGGAGGTTGAAGGTGTGACCAGCTACGAACATATGCTTAACGGAATGAACCTGAACGCGGTCGTGATCGCCACGTCCGTTAAGCATCATTTTCCGCTCGCCAAGGCGAGCCTCCTCGCGGGAAAGCACACCCTCATCGAGAAGCCGATGGCCTCCAGTTCGGCCGAATGCGAAGAGTTGATCGATATCGCGAATCGCAATGGTCTTGTGTTGATGGTCGGCCATACGTTTCTGTATTCCCCGGTCGTGCGCAAGATCGTCGATATTATCCAGGCCGGCGATATCGGTGATATCCGCTATATCAATTCGCGGCGCCTCAATCTGGGTCTGTTTCAGAAAGACATTAATGTTGCCTGGGATCTCGCGCCGCATGACATCTCAATCATCCTGCATATCCTCGAGGAGTTTCCGATCGCGGTAAATTGTCAGGGTAATGCCCACGTGACGGCAAACATCGCCGACGTGACTAATATGTCGCTGTCCTTCAGGCATAAACGGTTCGCCACGATCCAAAGCAGTTGGCTCGAGCCGAGAAAGGTCCGCGAGATGACGATCGTCGGAACGCGCCGGATGATCGTTTACGACGATCTTCAAACGCTCGAAAAGGTTCGGATCTATGACGTGCGGGTTGAGCGGCCGCCTCACTACGACACGTTCGCGGAGTTTCAATACTCCTACCACTACGGCGACAGCTACATCCCGCATATCAAGCAAGAGGAACCCCTAAAGGTGGAGTGTCAGCATTTCCTCGATTGCATCGACAGGGGCGCCAAGCCGCTCACGGGTGGTCGGCAGGGGCTCGAGCTTGTGAAGATCCTGGAAGCCGCCTCGGCTTCGCTTGAGGATCATGGAGCCCCGGTCACCTTTGCGCGTCCGAACGAAGCGCTGCCTTCCTTCGAACGAAATCCGCTTAGAGCGCTCGTGCTGGCAGAGCCGATGCACTTGTGAGCAATCAGCTTGCCGACTACCAGCGTATTGCGGCCGACGTTAAGCTGGGCCAGAATGTCCAGATCTTCGCTTTTGTAAACCTCTACGGTTGCGAAGTGGGCGATGGAACGAAGATTGGAACCTTTGTTGAGATTCAAAAAGGAGCGAGGATCGGCGATCGTTGCAAGATTGGCAGTCACACCTTCATTTGCGAGGGCGTGGAGATTGAATCGGAAGTCTTCGTCGGGCACAGTGTGACTTTCATCAACGACCGTTATCCCAGGGCCACCGGTGCCAATGGACAACTGCAGACGGAGGCGGACTGGAACTGCCAAGGGACAATCGTTAAGCGGGGAGCTTCGATCGGGTCCGGCACCACGCTGCTGGGAGGCATTACGATCGGAGAAAATGCCATCGTCGGCGCGGGAAGTGTCGTGACGAAGGATGTGCCGTCAAATACCATCGTTGCGGGAAATCCTGCGCGAATCTTGAGAACCTGCTGCAACAGAATTTGCTAATGAGAGTTCCATTTCTTGACCTAAACTCCGCTCACGCGCCGCTCCGTGGGGAGATCCGCGCTGCGATCGAGGAGGTTATCGACCGCGGAGTCTTCGCCGGGGGGCCATTTGTCGAGGACTTCGAAAAGGACTTCGCAGCCTACTGCGGCGTCCGGCATGCCATCGGCGTTGGCAGCGGCACGGATGCTCTTTGGCTGGCACTTCTGGCATTGGGGGTCGGACCCGGAGACGAAGTCCTCACGGTCCCGAACACTTTCATGGCCACCGCTGAGGCGATCACCTATTGTGGAGCAACGCCGGTGTTTGTCGATGTTGACGAACGCACTTACACAATGGCGCCGGACGCACTCGAGGCGGCTATTTCGCCCCGAACGAAGGCCATCATTCCCGTGCACCTTTTCGGCCAGCCGGCAGATATGGATCCGATCCTGCAGATTGCGCGTGCCCGCGGACTGTTTGTGATCGAAGACGCGGCGCAGGCTCACGGAGCCGAATACAAAGGGCGCCGGGCAGGCTTGCTCGCCGACGCCGGTTGCTTCAGCTTCTACCCCGGAAAGAATCTCG
>CAVSXN010000018.1:0-375970 GCA_963731945.1 uncultured Verrucomicrobiae bacterium
TTCGGCGTGGGTGGTGAAGTAGTCGAGGCTGTGCCTTTGAAAAGCGTCGAGGGTCTCGAACTTGTGTTTCGCCATGAAGCCGAGGAGTTCTTCGCACAAGGGCTTGACCAATTCGTAGCCGAACTTCATCACGCCGGTGCAGACCTGCACGGTGTCCGCGCCGAGCAGAATGAACTGGGCGGCGTCGTTGCCGGTCTCCACTCCGCCGATGCCCGAGAGCGAGCGGCCGGGAATTCCTTGCGGATCATCTTGGCGATTTCCATGACCATGCGAAGCGCGATGGGCCTGACGGCCTTCGACGAGTATCCGCCCGGGGTGGTGTAGCCTTCGACGGTTGGCTCCGGCCGCAGCGTTTCGAGATTCACGCCGATGACGCTGCGGATGGTGTTGATGGCGCTGATGCCCTGGCACCCCGCTTCAATGCGGCGCGCGCGGGATCTTCGATGTGCGTGATGTTCGGAGTCATCTTCGCCCAGACCGGTTTCTTGGCGGCGCTCGTGACCCAACCGCACACTTCATGGAGAATTTCCGGGTCCTGGCCCATCGCAGCGCCCATTTTGCGCTCGGGCAGGCCGTGCGGGCAGGAGAAGTTCAGTTCGAACCCATCGACGCCGGCATCCTCGCAGCGCTCGACGATCTCGACCCATGCGTCCTTGTTGTATTCCTCCATGATGGACGCGATCAGAATCCCGCTCGGATACTGGTCCTTGCACTTCTTGAACTCCTCGAGCCAGATCTCGAACGGCCGGTCGCTGATGAGTTCGATGTTTTCCCAGCCGATGACTTCCCTCTTGTCACTCGCGTGAAGTTTGCCGTAGCGCGGGGTGACGTTGATGACTTTGGACGCATCGAGACTGACAGTCTTGGCGATCACCGCGCCCCAGCCTTCGCGGAAAGCGCGCTGAATGACATTGAGATTGGTCCCGGGAGGGCCGGAGCCGATGATGAACGGGTTCGGAAGCCGAAGGCCGTCGACAGTGGTGGAGAGCGTAGCCATGGAGTGATCCTGGAGTTTTTCGACAAGGGAAGATAAGCGTGCTTATCGTTTTCTCCATCTGCGTCAATCCGTCTCGTGCGCGGATTCATCAGAAAAACTCGCCGAGCTTGCTACGGTCTTGTCGCCGCCTCGGTTGCTTGGCCAAATCTTGCCGGATTTTGATCTCGATTCCGGCAAACGGCTAGCCGGTTGTCCGCAAGCCGCTGGCGATCGCGTTGATGGAAAGCAGGACTTTCGGAAGAAGTTTCTTCGTGTCGCTGGAACCAGCGGTCTTCGCGGCCCGGTATTGGGACAAGAGTTGAATCTGTTGCTCGTGCAGCACCCGCAAGGCATTGGCGCGGAGACCAAGCGTCTTGAGCATGCGAGGACGGCGCGCCTCCAGACTGCCGCCAAAGACCTCCGCCATCATGCGATGGGTCCTGTCGAACTCGGTGAGAATCAATTCCAGGATCGATTCGCGAGCGCCAGTATCCTCAACGAGGGCGGCATACTGTCTCATGATATCCTTGTCCGCGCTGGCAATGTTCGTCTCCACATTCGTGAGCACGAAATAGAGCAGCGGCGAAACCTTCATCTGAGCGCGCAGATCGGTGATCGCCTCTGGTTTCCAGGCGGCGAGCGCTTCGAGCGCGCTCCCGACGCCGTACCATCCGGGAAGGTAATACCGGCTTTGATTCCAACTGAAGACCCACGGTATGGCGCGTAGGTCGGCGAGGGTCCGCTGGCCGGTCCGGCGCGCCGGACGCGAGCCGATGCTGCTGCTCTCCAAAGCGTCGATCGGAGTCGCCTGCGAGTAGAAGCTCATGAATCCCTCGGAATTGATGAGCTTCGAATAAGCCTGTTGACTCGTCGATGCCAGGACTTCGCAAATCTCCTCGATCTCGGGGCCTGCCTGCGTCTCGCGTTTTTCCTTCACGGAAAATCCGGTGACGCCCGCGAGAAAAAGTTCGAGATTATAGGTTGCGGTGATGAGGTTGGCGAACTTTTGCGCAATCGTTTCTCCCTGCTCGGTCAGGCGGATGTCGCCCTGGATGGAGCCGTGCGGAAGCGCCCCGAGGAAGCGGTGAGTCGGACCGGCGCCTCGGCTGATCGTTCCCCCACGCCCGTGGAAGAAACGAATTTTTGTCCCGTGGGCGGCTCCGGCGGAAGCGATCGCGGCCTGCGCCTTGTGGAGCGCCCATTGGCTGGCGAGAATCCCGCAGTCCTTGTTGCTGTCGCTGTAGCCGATCATCACTTGCTGCACGGGCCTGGCTTGGGGGAGGGAGAGCACCTTTGCGCGGTCGGTCTGGTGATAAGCCAGGCTGCGTTTCGTAACAGGATGGGCGAGGAACGCGTCAATCAGACCCGCGCTGCGCTCAAGGTCGTCGAGGGTCTCGAAAAGCGGGACCACCGGGAGAGCGCAAAGCAATCCCTGCGGCGTCCAGCGCATGAGCCCCGCTTCGCGGGCGAGCACATAGACAACGAGAAGATCGGAGAGCTGGCGCGTCATGCTCACAATGAGGGCGCCGATCCCGTCGCGGCCGTAATGTCGGAGATGCCGTCGCAGGACGGAGTAGCATCCCAGCACGGCGTCGGCTTGTTCGCCGATGCTTGAACCATGATAGAGAAACGGCCGGGGCGACTCGAGTTCGCGGTTTAAGAATTCGAGGCGCCGGGATTCATCCCATTCGCCGAAGTCCGGGGCAGGCTGCCCGATGGCGGCAAGGATCTGGACGATGGCCTGATCGTGAAACTTGCTGTTTTGCCGGATGTCCAGGGTGGCGAGATGGAAGCCGAAGACGTCGAGGGCCCGACGAACAGGCCACACGGCGCTGTCCGCCAGGCGTTTGGCGCCGACATCAGACAGCGTTTCGTCGAGCAGAGCGAGGTCTTCATCAAGCTCGTGAGGACTTCGATAGAAGTGAGCCCCGCCATCGAGGGCGACCGGTTCATCGCCCATCCCCAGGGTGAGGGGGAGCTTCGCCTGCAAGAGCATGACGTACTGGCGCCATGGTTCGTCGGAATGCTGGCGGGCGATAGCTTCTGAATTCGGATTCTCCGTTCGAAGCCTTGCGATCGCTTCCTCCAGAGCATCCGGCGGCATCTGAAAATTACTCGAGAGCGGCAGTCTCTCGGCGAGCGTCTCAAGATGGCGATGAATCACGATCATCGCGTTCAGGCGCATTTCCCGAAGGGTTTCCCCGGTCACCTTTGCCGTTACGAAGGGATGACCGTCCCGGTCGCCGCCGACCCAGCTTCCGAAACGCACTCGCGGCCAGACGTGAGGATTGTCCAGCAGTGCGGGATCAAAGCCGGTGTTTTTCCACGCGCGAAGCAACCGCTCGTCGAGCTGTTCGAGGGCCAGGGGAAAGACTTCGCGCATGTAGAAAATCACTCCGCGGCGCTCGAAGGCCACCTCGGGCTTTTCAAGCAAAATTTCGCCGCTGCGCCAGAGGCGCTCGAGAACGATCTTGAGCTCATCATATATCGCCTCCCGGCGCGAGGGAGTGAGGCGCTCGTCTTCCAGAGACGTAAGGAGCAGGAAAATGGCGCGATGCTGTTCGAGCACTGCGGCGCGCTTGGCCTCGGTGGGGTGCGCGGTCAGCACGGATTCGACCCGCACCTCGGGCAGGACCTTCAGGATTTCCTGCGGTGTGAAACCGCCGGCCTTGAGTTGAGCGAGTTGCTGACCCCAAAGGCCCGGCTCATCGGCAAGGCCATGCTCGATCTCGCGCAGATGCCGCGTCCGGGTCGAGGCGTTTTCCTCGACCATATTGAGAAGCTGGAAGGCGATTGAGTAGGCCTGCTCGATGCGCGGCGGCGGTTCGTTGATGTCGTGCGCTTCACCGCCCTTCTGCCACGGGAGAAACTGCGCCGCCTTCGTTTCACCCAGTTCAACCAGAACTTCCTTCAGACATTTCATCAAGTAGTTCAGGTCTGCGTCGATCTTTGCAAACCCCGAAGCGATGTAATCGGCCGTTGTCTTCACCCCGGGCGGAATCATTCTGAAAACCGCGCGAAAAGCAACAGCAGAACGCAGAAAACTGGGGAGAAGCGCGGATTTCCCGGCAGGCATTCTGTCACGGGACTGATCGCGCCCGAGCCTTTTCTGCGTGACAATTGACGCGGGGATGGCCTTTTGATGATGGGATGAGTGAAGGCATCCTTTCTGGAAAAACAGGCGTCGTTTTTGGCGTCGCGAACAAGCGTAGCATTGCCTGGGCCATCGCGAAGGCCTGGCATAAAGCGGGCGCGAGGCTGATCTTCAACTACCAGGGCGAGCGGCTTAAGGAGAACGTTCAAGAACTCGTGTCCGATTTCGGCAGCGATGTTGCGCTATATCCGTGTGATGTGACCAGGGATGACGAGATCGACGGGTTCTTTGCGAAGGTTCGCGAGCAGGCGCCCAAACTCGATCTCCTGCTTCATTCGGTTGCCTACGCTCCGCGAGAGGCGCTGGAAGGCGATTTTGTCTCAACCACGCGCGAAGCCTTCAAGGTTGCGCACGACGTGTCAGCCTATTCGCTGGTGGCGCTGACGCAGCGAGCGGCTGCGCTCATGACAGACGGCGGAAGCATCGTTGCCATGACCTATTATGGTTCCGTGAAGGTCGTCCCTCACTACAACGTGATGGGCGTTGCCAAGGCTTCGCTGGAAGCCTCCGCGCGGTATCTCGCATACGACCTTGGAACGAGGAGGATTCGCGTGAACTGCATCAGCGCGGGGCCCGTGCAAACTCTGGCTGCCCGGGGGATTTCCGGTTTCAGCCTTATGCTAAAGCACTACGAAGAACACGCGCCGCTCAAGCGGAGCTGCCATCCCGACGAACTCGGCCAGACGGGCGTTTTCCTCGCGGGTCCCGGTGCGGCGGCCATCACCGGACAAGTCATTTACGTGGACGGTGGGTACGAGGCGATGGGCATGTAGCGACGGAGTCGACCGGCGTCGAAGTCGCCACGAGCGACGGCGCGATTTCGGTTCCCAGCCAGCCCGTGGTTTCGAAAATGTATTCTGCCTTGATTTTTTTCTGGGTTCGATGACTG
This sequence comes from uncultured Verrucomicrobiae bacterium, assembly GCA_963731945.1. GTDB lineage: Bacteria > Verrucomicrobiota > Verrucomicrobiia > Chthoniobacterales > Terrimicrobiaceae > DASTFP01. The sequence continues at coordinate 5,020 of CAVSXN010000018.1, forward strand.
GAAATACTGTAAAAGGGTCTTTTATGAGCCTTCCCTCTGTCCTACTTGCCCTAATCACCTCTTTGCTACTCGTCGGATGCAGCACCACCAGTGAGCCGAATCCGAGCGCCGCGACACAAACGAAGCTTGAGAAGAAAGATACGCGCGAATACAACCAGGAGGTAGAAGGTCGCGTTCCGTAAATCGAAGCGCGGCAGCGGCAGTTCGCTATTGTCGTCCAAGGCGGCCCCTTGCTGAGTCCAAACGACAGGCGCGCCGGGCCGACTTAGCGTTGTTTGAGATGGCAGAGCCGGCGCTCTTCGTGAGATCACCGCGTGGCGTCATCGGGAGGAGGCTTCCGTGTAGGGACAGTGATCGCACAGAAAAAAGCTGTCAGGAACAATGCCGAAGGGAATCCTTCGGCTTCCACTTTCGTGACCGATGGTGGACTGTGCAGCTGGCTTAAGACGCGTTCACAAGCTCCGGCCAACGTGTGGAGCTCATCAAATGCTGGCTCCGAATTGCGGCGAGTCTCTGTGTCTCGTCTACGCGAGAGCGGCAAGCTTACCAAAGGCGCGCCGGCGTTGCCTGCTTTCACGGAGTCCCTGGGGCAGGTAAATTCTAAGGGCCATTGTGCGGTCATGAAGAAGCGCTCCTTTAGAGCGTCTCTCAGAAATCCTTTCCGAAAAGCGCACCGAGAGGCACGGTGTTCAGGTAAACAGGGAGCGCACGCGAGACGCGTATGCTCCCCGGACGCTTCGGCGCCGCCACTCGGAAACTTCCTATGAAAACCGCTCTAGACCTTCAGCGCAATGTCCGCCGAATCCAACCCGGCGGTTTGGTCGTCCAACAGGTAGGCCACTACTCGCGCCTGGCCTGCTTTTGCGTTCGAGGCCGGTGCCGTGAAGGTGGCCTTGACGGGATCGGCGGGATCGGGCGCGATCGTGCGGCGCCGAGGGGGTAGACCACCCAACGGAGGTCATCAATGTCGCCGGCCGTGACTGTGGCTGTCAGGGCAACGGTCGCGCCACGTGTTGCATCCGACTGCTTCGGCTGCACGGAAACGGTCGTGGATGGCGCCACTTGAACGTTGGCCGCTCCGGTTTGTCCTCGATTGACGGAGTTCACCGCCAATGCAGTGACCATGCTGGGGCCGGTGATGGTGGCTGGCGCCGGGTAGGAATTCCGTGGCGCGACCGCGACGCCGTGGACCGCCGGGGTCTGAGAGACAAGCGCCATCGCACTGCCAACGGAGCTGAGATCTAACTTGTTGACGGCGGTCACCACAATGATCTCCGCAGATGAGAGAGTGGAGGGCGCCGTGTAAAGACCGGTCGCGCTGATGGAGCCGAGGTGACCTGCTCGGCGGCCCGGCCGCCGAAGAGCGGAGTGGCGCGCCAGCCGCCGTCGGCTGTCTGGTCGCGGGCGATCGGCCTGCCCGCACCGCCATTCACGATAGCCAGCGCTTCCACCTGAGTGTTTCCGGCGATCCCGCCGCTGGACGGATTGGTGAACACCGCCACCGGAGCCGGGCTTGTCGAGTCGACCGGGATGGTTGCCGTCGTGATGACGTCCTGGCTAAGCGTCGCACTCCAGTTGGCGTTCAGCGGGGTGACGGGTTTGTAGGTCGCGAGCGAAGGGCCTTCGGCATCAGGCGGAATGCGAATTCTCTATGGAAAGAGACCAAGGCTTTGGTGATATTCCTTAGTTCCTGGCCGACCGAACGGAGGCATTAGCCGAACGGCATTCGGGACGATCGCAATTTCAGCCAGCATGGTGCTTGGTCGTAATACGGACGTTCAAATGCTTGCCTAAGAACTGCGCACACCTTGCTTAGGCGAGTTTTTGAAGTTCTTGGGTTGGTGCCAAGCGGGATGGCATCCCTTATTGTCGAAGGCCAGATGACCCACTATTTGGCCGTGCCTCTATCGGATTGCGTAACGCGAGATTCAGGGCGTCGCGCACTGTCCCCGCCGGAGTGTGCTTCGGCTTGCTGACCGGTCCCCGCCGTCCGTGCGCAATTGGGTCGTCACGATCATTCTCTGCCACAATCCCTTGATTCTGCGCTTGCGAGCGTCGTAAACCGGAACGAATCTCGCCCGTGCTTCGGTTCTCATCTGTCTTCTTGTGTCGCATCCCGTTTCGGTTGCACAAACTACAGCGAAGGCAGATTTCAGTCCGATACAATCAGCCAAATTCACTAATTTTAGATAATGCCGGCGTGGCGAAATGGCAGACGCAAGGGACTTAAAATCCCTTATCCCGAAAGGGGTGTGCGGGTTCGAGTCCCGCCGCCGGCACCATGGAGATGGCTCCTAATGAACGACTTGCATCGAAAGAAGATCGGGTCGGCAGAGAAGAGCCTTTGAATCTTGTCCTCCGGAACGCCTGGTGTTCGCTGGCTAATGTCCGACGTGTGGTCTGCCGGCGCGTAGTGGTTTCTGATCTGATTGTCTACCAGAGAGGTGAACACTCTCCTGAGAGTCGCCTCTCTCGCGAGGCTAGAAAGAAGTAGCAAGACGCGCGCGAGATTCGCGGGGTCAGTCTGCGAGGAGGCTCTGCAGCTTCTCCGGATGGACCGCCATTTCTTCGAGGCTGGGTGATGACCCAGCGATTCCAATGATCCGGGCACCTTCGATCGCTCTGACCAACCAGCCTTCGATTCGCTCTCCCGACTTCTCGCGGAAGCCGAGATAGACCCATCGCGCCTGACCTTGCTGTGAGGAGGTGCTGAAGATAGTGCTTCCTTCGCCTTCTGGTAAATCCAGGATGCCGGCCTTCTTTGCGTATCGGCCTGAATCTCCCTTGATCACGAAGAAAAACTCCAGCTTGAGCGGTAACTTCACCTTCCGTTGTTGGGTAACGGTAACCTCGATATCTTTGGTTGAGGTCACCTGCCGGACGTAGCTACCCCACGAAGTCTTATAGCTGTAGTCCGCAGAACTGCCGCCACTCTTATGTCGGGCTTGGATGGTAACGTTGTCTCGACCGAGCCGGTCGAACGGCTTGATCTCTTCTCCCAGGGCCACCGTGAACACAAAAAAAATCGCCAGGAGCGCTCTCATTGAAAGTCAGGGTTAAACCTCCCAGACCTTCGGCCGTCGAACTCTTTCTCTTCGCGCAGTCTGGTTGGCTTACTCCAGAACTGAGAACACCCAAGAAGACTAGCCCTGCTGAAGCGGAACTGCTGAAGGGTTGTGCCCTTCCAGGGAAGGATATGTGCAGAAAACGCCCAAATTGTTGTCCGCGAACTTGCCCATCGCACGTCGTATCGTTGGATGATCAGAAGAGCTATCAACGGAGAAGCAAAGCTTGCCATGAACGAGCGTTACATTGTCACGGCGGTTCTCGTGGCAGGCACGCTCATCGCCAGTTTCGCGTTGGCAGAGGACGCCTCGCAGAAGACCGGCACCCACCCGAGGGAAATGATGAAGAACGCCGAAGCGTCGGGCAAGCCCGGGGCCGCGGGGAAAGAGCAAAATATGTTTAAAGTAACCGAACCCAAGATAGAAAATCGAAGTGAACAGCCCTACGTCGGCATTCGCACGAAGGCGTCCCTCCCGGAACTGCCCACCGTTATCCCCCAGACGCTTGACGAGGTCTTCGCCTGGTTGGTGCAACGCGGCATCGCCCCGGCCGGCGCGCCCTTCATCCGCTATCACGTCATCAATATGGAGGCTCAGATGGATATCGAGTTGGGCGTTCCCGTCGCCAACCCTGTGCAGGGTGATGGCCGTGTTTCCGGCGGCAGCCTCCCCGCAGGCCGCTACGCGACGCTGGTTTATACGGATGTGGCGAAGGGCAGGGAAGGCAACGGAGTTTTGGTCGAATGGGCGAAGGATAATGGCATCGAATGGGATCGGTGGCACGAACCCGACGGCGACGCCTTCCGGTCGCGCTACGAATCGTTCCTCACCCCGCCGGATTCTGAACCGGACAAGACGAAATGGGACACCGAAGTCGCGATCAAGCTGGCCGACTGACAGCCGCGACAGCTCACCCCACAATTTCGAGGGGCAAGGCACATGCCCGGTGACGACGCAAACATCGACACTCGCTCGGTAAGATCGCCTCCTCGCGCATTTTCCAGAAGCACGGTGCGATGTTCTGAAATATGCCGGCCGCGTCGAGTCACGCGGCGCTGCTGCGCAAAGAAGGCTTCAGCATCGACGCATCAGCAAGACGCCGAAGGTCAAACGATTTGCCGACAACCTCGTCCGCAGCGCATTACCGATCCGCAAACCTGACTCTTTTGGAGGACACTCGCCCCCTCTCCGCGTAGACAAACTGTCGGGGCGCTCCGTACCTGATACCCTCGGGTTTTAGACGCTTTAGGGGCTTCGGCGTTTTCAACGTCCCGCGGCGCAACGCTGACCCTCCGTCCGGGAATCAGGACTTCCGCTCTTGCGCAATCTCTGAAAGCACGCGAAGGCTTGTTTCGCCAAGAAGCCCGACTCCACGGAGTCTGTTCTGATATTGATACCATATTCCGCGATTTGACGTTGGATAGTAGACGAAGGAAATGCCGTCCGATGTCTCGCCTTGAAGGGCCGTTTCCGAGAGGTGTTCGTCGATAAAGCTCGTGAACGACTCCTTCCATGGGTGAGTCGCGTCCGGAAAAAGCTTCGCGATCAAAGCGCGCAACTCCACCTCGGAGATTTCGTGAAGCGTTTTCTCGGCCGAGGCCTTTCGTTGAGTGAGGAGTTCGGCGAAATTGATCGGTTCTGAATTCATCGTCTTGTTGGTGGCAAATGGTTTGCTAAGTAGCTTTCCTAGGTTCGCAGGGCTCGTGCAAGATTCCCAATCGACCTCCTGCGGGTCAAAAGATAATGAGCGACACCCGGTCTTCTGCTTCATCACGGAAAAGTCGCGTTCCCGTCATTCTCGTCGCGTGTTTCGTCATCGCTCTGTTTCTGGCGGCGGCATGGTTCTTGATGGTTCGGCCTTCAGCTATCGTCCGGGGAGAGATTGAAGCGTCCCGGGCAGATCTGGGCCTCAAGGTAATGGGTCGCCTCCAGGAGGCACACGTCAGGATAGGAGATCGAATCAGGAGGGGCGATCAACTCCTGACGCTGGCAAATCCGGATTTGGAGGCAAAGCTCGTCCAGGCGATGGCGGCGAGCAATATTGCCGAAGTGGAAATGCAGAAGCTGCTCATCGAAGCTCGCGCAGAAGACAGCGAACAGCGCCTGAAGATCTGGAATCGCGCCAAGGCAATCTCAGAGCAGGCCAGGCGCACCCTCGAGCGTGAAAAGCGGGCGAAGTCCCGCGAAGCTGCGCCAACAGGACAGGCTGCCGGAAAACTTGCGACCACCAGCGAGGCGGATCAGGCGGCCGTCGCACGGCAAGGGTCCGGCAATCGACAGGAGGATAGGGATGCCGCGATCGCCCGGGCGGCACAGGCGAAGGCTGTGGTGTTGGAACTGCAGGAAAACTTGAAGGAACTCAAAGTCATTGCACCCATCGACGGAGAGGTTGTCCAAATTGACATCGATCGCGGCGAGCTTGCCCTTCCGGGTAGCACGCTCATCGCCATCGTAGATCTAACCGATATTTGGGTCACTGCCAATCTGCGCGAGGATTCGCTGGTTCGTTTTCGAATGAGTGGGTCCTTTAAAGGAAAGGTCCCCGCGCTCGGCAACAGGGAAGTGGAGTTCAAAATAATCTCCATCTCCCCGCTCGACGACTCTGCAGCGCCCCGTGCTGTCAAGGCCAGCGGCGACCTTGATCTAAAGACGTTCAAGGTTCGCGCTGTTCCCTCTGAGCCTGTCGAAGGTCTGAGACCCGGCATGAGCGTCCTCTTCGAGGCGTCGCGCTAGCCCTCCTCCCGATCAGCCAGGTTCGCTTTTCCGCGGCGTTTTGACTCGCTAACGTTGCGGCTTTTGGCATCGATTCCTTGTCGCGCTTGATTGAATCCGATGACTTTCCCTTGTCTTGACCGACTACTGATTTCGTTTGCCAGGAGATACGGCGCGCCATTCGCTCTCGTCCCCGCTCTGACGTTGGCCAGCTGTCAGACAGCCATTCAATTTCGAGCAGATGGGCGGGACGCCAAACGTGCCAAGGCTGAAAGAGCGATTTGGCAGTCCGTTGCGGCGCTCCGATCACAGGGAGGCAGCTCGAGCCACCGCTCTCTCGCCTACGCGAGCTACCGAAGAGCGGTGGCGGATTTGCTGCCGCGAATGGCGCGCACGGCCAATCCTCCTCTCGAGCGCGACCCTCGGAAATTTTTCAATCCGCATGATTTTTCGGAGATGATACCCGCCTCTTTGAGGTCCGGATAGCCGCATAAATACTACATCTGCGGACTTGCTTGATATCGATGGACGTTATGACTACCTTTAGGAGTCATGGCCAGCATCCACAAAGACGCCCGAGGCAAATCTCCCTTTTGGTATTGCGCATTCTATGGTGCCGATGGGCGGCGGATGTTCCGCAGCACGAAGGCCACCGATCGAAAGACAGCGCAGAAGATCTGCTTTGCGTGGGAAAGTGCTGCAGCTAAGGCCAGGGCCAAGGAATTGACGGCAGCGCAGGCTCGCAAGGTGATTGCCGAAATGGTGGCCATCTCTTCGGGCGAGACAATGAGCTTTCATACTGTTCGCGGGTGGCTCGACGATTGGCTTACGAACAAGAGCGGGGTCGTGTCTGAAAGGACCTTGGTTAGATATCGGCAGGTCATTCGCGATTTTCTTATACACATGGGGTCACGCGCTGGCTCCCCGCTTGCTTCGGTATCGCCGGGGGACATCATCACTTTCCGAAACAAACTGCGGGAGGAAGGCCGCGCGGCGGACACCTGTAACTCGATTATTAAGGGCGCACTCAGCGGGCCTTTTGAAGCTGCCCGCAAGCTGGGTTTTGTTCCGATTAATCCCGTTTCCTCCGTAGAGCCTCTTAAGGACAGGAGCGTAAAGTCAGGCCGTGAGCCATTTACGGCTGACGAGGTCTCCCGACTTGTGGCAGCGGCATCGGATGGCTGGCTCGGGGCGATTCTGCTTGGCGCCACATCAGGCTTGCGGCTAAGCGACGTGGCAAATCTTTGCTGGGAGAGCGTTGACACTGATGCTGGGCTTCTTCGTATCGAGACGAGGAAGACCGGTAAAGTCGTTATCCTGCCGATGCACTCTAATTTCGCAAGCTGGCTGTCAGCAAGGCCGCGCGGGATTGGCAAGGCTCCCGTTTTCCCGGAGCTGGCCGGAAAGCACACCGCTGGGAGTCGAGGCTTATCTGTTCAATTCCATGACATCGCTACGAAGGCTGGCATCACGGGGCGAGTCGTAACGCGCGAGGGCAAGGGGCGTGCTACCAATAGCAAGACCTTTCACGCGCTGCAGGCACACCTTCGTTTCATCCTTGGCGAACGCAGGCGTTGCACCCGACATCCGCCAGAAGCTCGCCGGACACTCCAGCACAGAACCGTAAAGGCGTTTTTTTTCATCGCAAGTAAGCAATGATTACGCGGCATTGCGGAGTATTTGCACCGGAACTGTAACTTTCTCAGACTTGAGCTCTGTGAGAAAGCAAAGAACGCCTACGTAGTATATTTGGTCTAGCGCGAGGGCGGGGCGCCGCATTTGACAAACCGCCTCAGCCGCCGCGCCGATGACGAAGGAGGAGATCGAGAAGTTGCTGGTGGTCGCACCGCGCTACGGCATCGAGATCCGGTTGCCGCACCAGGGCTGAAGCAGTTTCAGGTGTGGCCCGGAGAGCTATTCCGCAAGTTCTTTGGGAAATCCAAGGGGACTCACCAGCGCCTGCGCGAGGGTCGACGCTGATCTGCGTGCATATCGGAAACAGGTCGGCAAGGAACCTGCTCTAGGTGTCATCTGCCGTCTGGCGGGATGCGGTCCAGTGCAGCCAAATCGTCGAGCCACCGCCAAGGATCAGGTTCACTCCGACGAGAAGGCCGAAGATCATGTCACGCTCACCCACCGTACGCGTGAGAAGGAGCACCGCTCCAATCAGCAATCCGAAACCGGCAAGTAGTGAGACCAGCCAATTTTTCAATGGCCGGCTTCGCAACGCCACGACCATACGGGAGACGCCATTGACCGCAAGCGCGTAGCCGAAAAGGCTCCCCGCCCACGTCGCCGCTACGGAGGTGTCGAGCAACAGCGCGATTCCCCCGAGAAGGTTCAACAGCGCAAAAAAGATCGTTTGGAGAATCTGGCTCCAGACGTGTCCGTGCAACGCGTAGACGACATCCGCCGCGCCGGAGGCGATGAAAAATAGCGCAAGCACAATGACGGATTTCTGCGCAGCGATCATCGGGGCCAGACATGCACCAATGCCAAGCAATATCGCCACGATGCCGAGAAAGAGGGACGCTGGCACGGTGGGCGCTCTTTCGCGCCAGAATCCTTGCCCGTTCGACTCTCCCCGCTCGCTGCCAAGCGGCTCGAAACCTCGCGTCTTTTCGACCCGTTCGATGCGGCGCTTCAGGCGGTCTGCCCAGTCCTGGCACTGATTGCTGAAAAAACAATAATAATACCCATCCTCTTGCTCTGCCAGCGCCTCGTGGGCCGCGTCGGGATGAAAACGCCGCCCCACCAGCCAGTAGCCGTTCTGCCCTAGATCCTCGAGGGAGTGAATCGGTTTTCCGAACTGCGCCTCGTTAAAGCGCGTCCCCTTCTCGCTGTACCCGACGTTCTCGAGAACGCGGTCGCCTTGAATGAAAAAGAGCTGCTCGTGGACAAACTCGATGTTCAATGCGTCGCCGAGGCGGTTATTCGTCAGCGGCGCAAGCCAGGAAAAGCCGTCGAGGAAGCGTTTGCCGAACTGGCAGTAGAGCTCTTCTGATGCGGCGTCGTTCATATCGCCGATCCGGGAAACTACCGAGAGTTCACCGGAATCACGATACGACATATTGCTCCTTCCATATCTGAGTCACCAGTCAAAAAAACTTCTCCATGTCGTCGTTCTCCGGCTCGATAACCCATGGGATCGACGGTGCGTGAGCATCGGAAGGGAGTGAGCCCGGATTCTTGCAAAAGGTTAAACGAAGATCCCAGCCTCTCTACAGTCCGCGCCGGGTTCGAGTGAAGTTGCGCGTTCGTTCAATTATCGGTGGACGCTACTACAAAGGCGGGTGAGGACGTGCCCGACGAACTGGTTTCACCGGCGATTGCCAAGTATGCGGTGAGTGAAGACGGGGATGCCGCCGACGTGGAAGCCGTAAAACAGAAGCCCCGGCGCTACACGGTTTCCCGTGAGCGGATGTATCCAGGCGCGAAGTCCAAGCGGGCCAAGGGAAGAGGGTCAAAGCGTGAAGCAAACCATGCGCCCATTGCGCGCATTCCGTGTTAGAAATCGTTTTGATGGGTCAAAAAGGTCAAAGTAAGGATGACAGGCTGGGTCCTCTGATTTCGCCCTTGTGTGTCCGGTGTTCCGATGATGCGATCATTGCCATTCCAAGCCTTCGCCGCTTGCCAGCTCCAAGCGCCCGGGACACCGGCCCCGTCGGCGTGACCGAGGTGCAGCCCACCATGGTCTACCGTCGCGGCGTGTTCCTGAGGCAGGAGATTGAGACCATCAACAATGTGGCCATCGCTCCCGGCAGTGCCGTGGATCTTGCGCTGAATGATCTCGGAATATTCCTTGAGCTTAGCTACGAAGACTTATGAGTGGCCGAATGAATGGGGTTGCCGCAATGGTCAGAGCCGCCGTCTGGTGCGAGGACCAGCTGGGCCTGGAGGTGCAGTCCATGGGGCGCGAGGCCAACTAGCAGGAGGATTGCGTGCTGGAGCTGTGAGGGAAATGGCTGGCCTATCGTTTCGCCTTGCGCGGGGGGTGGGTATGGCTTTACGAGGACAGACTGAATGCCGCTCAAGCGCCTGATATGCTGCTCAACGAGGGAGATGGGAAGAGGGGCTGGAAACAGCTCTGCGTCATAGTGCGAACGCTGGAGCGTGAGCAAAATCAAATCGCTCGAGCGCCAGATCAGCCTGGGAGGCGGCTGCGGGCTTAACGGCTTAGTGATCGGCTGAGAGGGAGTTAGGGGCACTAGGGAGTCCCATGAATAGTATCTTGCACTTGCCAGAGCCTGTTAATCAGCTCAGAATTTAGGTTGTATGAAAAACTCCCTCTTCTCTATCCACACTCAGCGGATCGCACGAGCGCTCCTGCTCACTTTGGTAACTTCTGCGGCTTGAAAGTTTAACTCCGACTGCGACGGCTACGAGGCTCGCGTGGAACGTCGACAGGATCGACGGGAGAATCGACAGGAGCGTCGGGCGGATCGACAGGAGAATCGACAGGAGCGGCGGGCGGATCGACAGGCGACCGCGTGTTCATGTCGCTGGATCGCAAAATGGTCCGCAAGATGAAAGCGCTGCGCCCGTCCTGGCGAGTCGGACTGCTGGTTGCAAGAGCAATAGGCGATCTGACGGAGCTCAAAGCCGACTTTCTTGCGTGGAGGCGCGCATGGCCACGCGCAGCTTTGTGCAGCGCGCGCACAGCGCCGGGCAGGATGTCTTTATTTGGACAGTCAACGATCCGGCCTGGATGTTTGTCGCGCTGAGTCGTGGTGTTAACGGATTGATTAGCGACAAGCCGGATCTCGCTCGAAGTGATCGAGCGCCGCGCGCAGATGAGCGAACCGCAGCGCTTCCTTGCAGCCCAGCTCATTCGATTCGGCGCCACTACGGATTCGCTCGCGGCGGAGAATGCACTGCGGCCGTAACGCGGGTTGCGGTTCCAATTGAATTCAAGCTCAGCTGAAAGTGGCGCAGTCGATCGCAAACCGCCGGTTCGTTTTAGGCTCGCAACCCAGGGCAGCTTTGTTAACCCTGCAGCTGCGCGCCTGACGCCCCGAGAGCGTTTTGACATGGTTGCCGTGAAATCGGTTAACACCCGAGGCGCCGAAAATTCCAAGTCGTGAACAACAACCGGCCACAGACAATCGGCCCCCTGCCAGCCCTCGTGATCCATAGAGGCTGTCCGTCCCGCCCACGCAGGACCACGGGGAGCCGATGCGCTGATCCCTTCCCGAAGCAAACCTCGTCCAATGCTCCAAGCTTACCATATCCATGAAATTGTTCCTCGTTCGCTTCTGCTCCCTCATTGCGCTGCTCGGGTGCAGCAGTATGGCTGCCACTGCCCAGACGGCCGCCAAGCCTCCTTCCCAGGCGCAATGGGAAGCCGCGTTCAGGGCTCGCGAACTGCGCGCCGCCAAACTCCGCGATGAAGTCAATGCCGTGGATTCGCGCATCGAGGGACGAATCGATGCGCTCCTCGAGGCGCTACGGGCCATCAGCGACTCGAAAGACTCGCGCACGAAAGTCGCGAGGATGAAGCGCGATACCATCGACCGATTGCAGAAAACGATTGAGTATTACCAGCGGAAGCGCGCGGCCATGCTGGAGGAACTGCGCCGGCCGACGTGGAATCTTTCCGAAGAGCAAAAGCGTGCGGTGATCGCGAGGTTCGACAAACGGATCGAAAAGCGCGTGGCGCAGATAATCGCCGTGCAAAAGTCGCTGCCGACGGAACAGGATTACGATCGCTACGAGGTCACGAGCGGTGGGTGGTATGGCACAACTTACGAGGTGAGCGAGGATTATCGCCAGAATCAGCGACTTACCGCGCACACCAACGCGCAGCGCGACGAGGTGGTCGCCGGTTTGCGTGCGAGCATCGCGCGAATTGAACAGCAAAACCGCACGCTCAAAGCGCAGAACGCGCCCGCTGAGGAGATCGCGAAGAACGACGCCCTGATCGCCGAGCGCCGCACGCAACTTGCCACCGCGCTCGCCCCGGTAGAGACTCCGACGCGCGCCATCGGAAGCAAGGAAGCCACCGATCTCGACAAGGCATTGAAGACAGAGATCGCCGAACTCAATCGGGACATGACCACGCTCTTCGCGCGCTACCAAGCGCTGATCCAGGAAGTTTCCGCCGTCAACGCCGCTCGCGCTGGCCTCGCGGCGGCGAAGGCCAAGACCCCTCAGTGAGGAACGACCGTGGCACGCCTCTCACTTTCGCCCTGATCGCGCCCGCACTTGCGGCCGCGCCACCGTTGGAACATCCGTTAACAATTGGCGGATTTCGGGGGACTCGTTATGACAAAGTGTATGACTCCGCATAACGACGCATATCGTATATACACAATATGCTGATGTATAGTTACTTGAATTGTAGAAGCGCATCATATTTCTGAGATCATTCCGGTGCGGAGATCTCGCGTGCGTGTGGCCGGCCTGCATCGGGAGGGAATTGGTTTGCCCGTTGTCGGAAAGGTTACGCCGGGCAGAATGGCGGATCCGAACGCCCCGCCCTCCGGCTACGCCATCGCCGCGACTGCGCTTGTGGTTCCGGACCAAGATGGCCGCCTCAACCTTATTTTTGCCGATCCGCAACGACTGGAAGTTGTTCGCGTTTTCCAGCAAGAGCTTCCCACGGCGATGGATTTGGAGGCGCCACTTGAGGCGGCGAAATCCATGGGGCCGCGTTTCGGAGAGGGCCTCCGCTACTTGCTGCGCGCGGATCGATTCGGAGATCGATCCCAGCTCATCTTTCTTAAGCCCTTCGATTCCGCAAAAACGCCCGTCGTCCTTATCCACGGATTGAAGTCCACACCGCGCATGTGGAAACCGGTCGTCAAACGACTTCTCGCGAGCAAGGAAATTCGCGAACGCTACCAATTTTGGTTCTTTTACTATCCAACCGGGCAGCCTGTCCCCTTGTCGGGATTGCAACTTGGGGAGGCCTTGAGGGAAGCCGCTTTGCGTCATCGTTTGAAGAAACCGTTTATCTTGATTGGGCACAGTATGGGAGGCATTGTCGCGCGGATTCAAGTGTCCCGGATCTCGCCTGACGATGCCGAGGAGGTCGTGCCACAGATCGCGAAGCTTCCCGTCGGCAGCAACGCGAGGCGCGCCATCGTCTTCGAGCCGAGGCGGGATGTCGCCCGGGTGATCTTCATCAACACCCCGCATAGAGGAAGTGGAATCGCGCTGGGCACACTTGGCGCACTCACTGTCCGTCTGATCCGCTTGCCACGCTCAGTTGTCGCGGAGCTTGAGGAATTTGCCGATTTTCTGATTCCGGGAGGGAGGGGGCGGCTTCCGACCAGCATCCATGGACTTTCACCGCGTTCAAGGTTCCTTCGCATTCTTGATCGGTTCCCTCCAACAGCGCCGTCTCACTCGATCATCGGAGATCGTGGGCAGAGGGACACCCTGAGGAGTTCGGATGGAGTGGTGCCCTCCTCAAGTTCGCACGTGGCGTTTGCCGAGTCCGAGCTTCTGATTCCGACCGGTCACGGCGGATTTGGGCACCCCAAAGCGTTGGCCGAAATCATTCGGATTCTGAGATCCGCCCGATGAGGCGCCGCGGCCTGTTCCTGGGATCACCTCGGAAGCTTCCTTCGGCGCTTTTACGGGAGGAGCATAAAAGCAGCACCCATGATGATTGTGGGGATCAGAGCGGCCAGCAAAAGGCCCAACGGGCTGATGCCGCCATCGCCGAATGCCGATTGTAAAATGGACTGGCCTGCCGGGTTGGGTGCATTGGCGATAACCGTAAGGCCGCCGCCGGCAATGGCGCCCGCAACGACGGCGAACTTCAGTTCCTCGGTGAATCCCGGAACGAGCGTGGCGAGATAGGTGATGGCCGCGTTGTCATTGAAGGCCGTGAGCACGACGGAGCCGATCATCAAAGGCCATTTTCCGAGATCGCCAAGCACTGGAGCGATCCACCATCGCTGGCATCCCCCATGGACCACCAGCGCTGCGAGAAAAAATCCGACGAGCATCGGGCTGCGCAGATTGATCGCGCTTTGATGACGCTCGGTCGCAACGACGAAGGCGAGGAAGAAGAGGAGGCCAAAGATCACCAGGGCGGGGTAATGTGCGTTGAGCACCGTCCAAACGATCGCCAGAAGATGCACCCCGGTAACGAATGGCGGAACGGGCTGCCCGCCTTCGTCTTTGGCGTCATGACCTGATCTCATCGAGAGCAACTCCCTGCGAAAGACCGTGAAAAACAGGGCGTTCGTCAAAACGATGCCCACGATGGCTTTCCATCCAAATTCGGCGAACATGTAACCAAACCCCCAATCCCACTTGCTCGCGACCATCACCACTGGAGGGGCGGCAAAATGGCTGAGCGTTCCGCCCACCGAGATGTTCACGAAGAGGAGCCCGAGAGTAGCGTAGCGCAGCCTCATGCTCGGCTGGAGCTTATAGAATCGCTCCAGCAGGAGGAGTGCGCAAATGGTCATCGCGGCTGGCTCCGTGATGAAGGAGCCAAGCAAGGGGCCCACCGTGAGAATGGAAAGCCACCACGCGGCGGGCGTCTTTCCGCCGATGGCCGCGAAGAGTGAGAGGCAACTCTCGGCAAAGCGGAGAATCGGTTTGGAGCTGGCGATCGCCATGACGACGAAAACGAAGATTGCCTCAGTGTATTCCACTCCGTCGAAGTAGTGGACCATGGTTTTCCAACCGTAAAATCCGACAATGGCAATCCCCAGTGGAATCGCCCAAATCCCGAACACGGCTTCGACTTCGCCCAGAAAATGAAACAGAGTCGCCTTGAAGCGTAGCCGGTCCCGTTGGCGCGCCACGCCCGAGGATTCGCCCGCCCTCGCCTCGGCCTTTTCGAGCGAGTCGTACCGGTGCTCGTAGTCGTGCGCGATTGAAAGAAACTTCGACGCCAGGAAGGTATGGCAAATTGCGAGCACGAAGATCACGGTCGCCACCAGATTGAACGGCTCGGCGGCCGCTCGCCCAGCAAGCCTTTGCCACAGATCCGGAATAGCCTGGTCGTCATAGCTATCCGTGGGTCGCGGAAAGAGTGGGAGGTCAGCCGGGTCCGCTGCTGCCGCGGCGGGGCACGGGTTGGTAAAAAAAGGGCCGAGCAAAATCAGGCCGAGAATGAATACTCTGCAGATTTTGATGGAATAGCGGCCTTGGCGACTCATTGCTGAAGGGTGAAGACGCCCGGAATAAAAACCGTCGCTTGCGGATTTGGCCAGCTATTTGCCAGCAAGAAAGCCGCATTCACTCCGCCTCTCTGCGGGGCGGGCCGCGCGATCTTGGCGCAACCGAAGGATTGGCCCGGCTTCGCAAGGCGCACCTGGCGGGCGAAGTCGGGCAAATCTGCGGATCCCCAGCCCCTACTGGGCTTGCGACTCAAGGCCGGGAACCCCTTGCGCCTTCGACGTGGACCAGGCTGCGCTCTTCTGCGAAGCGATCAAGGCAGCGGGGACGACGCTTTCTTTTGGAGCGGGATGGTCGAAGGAAACGGTCGGTTCGAGTTCCGCCTCCGGGGTGACCGGACTTTCAGTCGTCACAAGCCACTCGCGCCAGATGGCAACTAGCAGCGCCATCAGAACCGGACCGACAAACAGCCCGACAAGCCCCATCGTCTTTACCCCGCCGATCAGTCCGAACAATGTGGGAAGAAAGGGCAGACGGATTGGGCCACCAACGAGTTTTGGGCGGAGAGTCTTATCCACAATGAAAAGCTCGATCGCTCCCCAAGCAAAAAGTCCCAGGGCCGCAATCGGGCTGCCGCTCCCGGCAAGGTAGAGCGAAACGAGCGTAACCGACAGCGGTGCTCCACCGGGGATCAGCGCCATGAATCCGGTAATCACTCCGAGCAGGAATGCTGAGGGCACGCCGGCGATCTTGTAGGCGACGCCCAGCACGATCCCCTCGCCGACGGCGATCAGCGTCATACCGGTCACGGTGGAACTGACAGTTGCCGGAACAACGCGCGAGAATCGATTCCAGCGAAGAGGCAGGATACGTTCGCCGATGTGATCGAGCTGCCCGACGAGCCTGGTGCCGTCCTTGTACACGAAGAACAGGGTGATCATGATAAACAGCACCGAGAGCAGCAGATCAAACGCTCCCCGTCCCGTCGCGAGAACCCAACGCGAAATGTTTCCGATGTGCTCGCCGCTCAGGAACTGGACGACTTCGCCAAGAGCACGGGGCTCGCCCAGATATCGCTGCCAGATTTCGGACAGCCATTGTCCCAGGAACGGTATCACGGTGATGGATTGTGGAACCGGAACCCCCTGGCGGTTCGCCTCAACGAGCCATGCGACCCAACTGCTGATCTCGTCGACTCCATAGGAAAGGAGCATGGCAAAGGGGACCACGAGAACCAGGAGGACGATGGCCATGGCAATACTTGCTGCCAGAGTCGTGTGCCCGTTGCAGGTGCGCGCCAGGCGCTTGTAGAGCGGCCAGCTCGCGAAGCCGATAATGAGTGCCGCCAGCACCGGAACGAGGAAACCGTGAAAAAAGTAGATTCCGGCAGCAAGAACGAGGAACAACAGCCAACGGGCAACCGGGTTGGTGGGAAGTGGCGAGCTCATTGCGACATTGGGAACCGAAGGCGAGTGCGTGCGACGGATTCATATTAGCACACGACGCAATGAGTCACCAGCTGTCGATCCAGACCTTTCGGCAGCTGCCCAAAGAAAATTGCGGGCAAGATCAGTCGCCGGTCTTCTCGGATTTAAGTGAGTCGCCGACAGATTTGGTGGCGTCTTTCACGGCTTCGCCAGCTTTCTCCAGTGCCTCTCCGGTAGCTTCACCCGCCTTCGCGACGCTAGCCTTCACTTTCGCTGCGGTGAAATCGGTGCTGTAGCTGGCGTATTTTACGCGCAGATCGGCGAGCTTCCTGGTTGCTTCGTCTTTCTCCGCTCCTCCCACCTTCGCCTCCCGCACCTCCAGCTCCTTGATTTCGGAGTTTAAGTCCGCCAGCGCCTTCTCCACCTCGTCCATATTGGCCTTGGACGGGTCGGACTTGAATTTTGAGATTTTCTCCTCCACCACGGAGGTCTCGGCGGTCTTTGTCGCCGGAGGCGGATCGCTGGGCTTGCAGGCGACGATGGCGCCGAGGCAGCACGCGGCCGATATCGCTCTCAGAAGGGATGTTTTCATAGAATGATGAGCACGGCGAGGTTCTTGCTCTCCTTAAACGATATCGACTCCGATCGCCTAAGCGGATGCAGCGAATCACTGCTTTCCCGCTTCTCACGGCTTTCCGGCCCCCACTTGAATGTTCTCTGTATTGGTTCGCGGAGAATGGAAGCGGGGGAGGGCGCGGTGGGCGCGGCGAGGCCCGAGATTGCGAATTTCTTCGACGGGCCCGCAGATTTTCTGGCTGACGACACACGCGCTCAGCACAGGGCGGGCCCGTATTGACTTTGTGAGAACGCCCGGGCATCCTGTTGCCAAATTTCGAACTGCAGGCAGTGGACCTGTTTCGCCTTTGAAGATCAGATCACGACGCGCATCGATGGTGCGGGACTGATTCGAGGACGCGAGGGACCGGTTTATCCGTGGGGCATGTTCACGATCCGGCTTGATTGCATGACGACCACAAAGCTAAAAAATCCGCGTCGAATCGCCAAAGCGCTCCGCAATGGTTGCCAAAGCGACTTGGAAATGTGTTGCAGGCAGGGCAATTCCTGAGGCAGGCCGGATGGCGGGAGAAATCTTGAGGTTCGTGGTCAGGCTCTGGAAGTGCTTTTGTGGGCTGGAAAAAGACTTCCTGCATGAGCAACGGATTCGAAAGAGGAGGGAATCAGCGCGGCGCGTCATAACGCGTTGCGCCAAGTTCGCCGTGCTGTTGCTGACGGCTTGGAGCGCCAGTGGGTGCGCGAGTCTGCGGAAGGATCGATTGAATCCTTCAGAAACGGTGATCTTGTCGACTTATCCTTTGGCTTCGAGCAAGGCATTTGGCACGGGCTTTCTCGTGGCAATGAAGAACCGCGGCGCCAAAGGTGGTGTTGTGCCGGTCATGGTCACTTCGACGCATCTCGTGCGAACGGTCGGGCGGGGAGCCATGTATATGCCGTTGCGAGGGTTCGATGCCCAAGGAAATCTCACCGTGACCGTCTTGGAGGTTGTCACCAGGAAGAATGGCATGCCATTTTACGTGAGGCATCCTCGATTGGACGTCGCGGCGTTCCGGGTGCGCTTTCCGGAAAATTTTCCGACGCCGCTTTTGCTAAACCTACTGGAAGAGAGGAACTTGGAAAGCAGGAGTCAGCCGCGCGCCGGGGAAGAGGTGACATTCGCCGGATTCCCGGAGGGACAGGGCACCTCACTGGGAATGTTTCCGGTGCTGCGTGCTGGAATGGTCGCTTCTCTTGACCAAAGCCTTCTCGGTCTGCGCAGCTTCTTGATCAACGGGGACGTTTATCCCGGCGACAGCGGCGCGCCAGTCTTTCGTGCCTCGCGGCGGGGCAGGCCGGACGTGGTCGGCATGGTGATCGAGCGCCTCGGCCTGGGACAGCGAAGTCGTTTTCCGCTCGCGCTTGCCGTTGACGCGAGGGCGATCCGGGAAACTTTACAGCTCCTCTCCGAACGGGATCGGTAAGCGATCCACGGACTCTACTCGGAATAGATCCTGCGGCGCGAGGAGGAATAGTGCGGGAGAAAATCGATCTTCCGGGGCTCCACGATCCGGCGCAGGTAGGTATGCGAAGCCAGGGATGTTCTTGCCGGCGTTTGGTGATCCGTCAGGGTAACGAAGGCCGAATGTTGGCTATCGGCAAGGAGGCTCACCCATCGTTCAACCCAATCCTTCACGTTCGCAGGGAGTTCGGTGTTGCCCGTGAAGGAAAGAATCACAAGGTTCGCGCGGGCGGCCGAGCTCGCAGCCAGCTGAAGGGCCTTCCGGGTGCCGAGCACGGAAAAGCTGAACATCAAGTGGCTGAAGTCAAAGTCTCCGTCAAATCTGCGAGTCAGTCTCTCGTAAAAATCGCGGGCATGTTCTCCGCAGGTGAGGTCCTCGTAAACCAATACGGCATGGAACGGTGGCCTTCTCTTAATGCGGAGGGCGCAGGCTGCGTTGTTTGGGACGGTAGCGTTTACCACAGAGGCAGATTACTCGCCTGGGGAAGTGACGGCAATTGGCGGAAAGCACCGACGCCAATAGGCGCCGTGACTACGGCGGTAGGATGTTTCCCTAGTCTGGGGCGAAACCCAGGCGGCCCGTCGCACGGCCAGTCGAAGCTGTCCAGCGCGCGGCGAAGGAGATCAGCTCGCTCGTCGTTCTCAACTTGAGCTTCTCTTTGATATTTGCCCGATGCGCATCCACCGTCTTCATGCTCAAGTGCAGTTTCGCGGCGATCTGCTGCGTCGAGAGGCCGTCGCCCAAGAGCTCAAAGATTTCGAACTCGCGATCGCTGAGTTCCTCCACGGGCGACCGCTCCTTCCTCGTCTGGCCCCCGGAGAAGATTTCCAGAATCCGGGCGGACATCGTATCGCTAACGTAGATTGCTCCGCGCAGCACATGGCGGATGGCTTGCATCAATTTTTCGCCGCCCTCTTCCTTTGTGATGTAGCCACGAGCGCCCGCGCGCAACACGCGCTCGGCGTAGAGTGTTTCCTCGTGCATCGAGATGACCAGCACCGGAAGTCGCGGCTGGAGCGCCTTGATATCCTTGATAAGTTCGAGCCCATTCCTGTCAGGCAGGGCGAAATCCGTCAGCACGAGATCGGGCTTGGTGCGGGTCACGCCCTCGAGCGCTCCAGCCGCATTCTCCGCTTCGCAGCAAATTAACATATCAGTCTGGTGGTTAATCAAATACGCAAGCCCGCTTCGGGTCATTGGATGATCATCAACGATCAGAATGCGGGTCTTTTTGGAGTTGCGGCCCGGCTTTTTCACAAACTGTTTCGGAGGACGCACTTCACGAAGGTGCCGGCGCCTTTGGCTGGCTCTATCGTAAGCACCGCCCCGATGAGTTCGGCGCGATATCGCATGATGCGCAAGCCCATTCCGCCGGACCGGTCCGCCGGTGGGGGAAGTCCGCAACCATCGTCCGTGATGGTCAACCTCGTCTCGCTGACGGTTCTATGCAGCGCCACCACGATTGTCTCCGCGCGGCCGTGCCGAGCGGCGTTGCTGATCGCCTCCTGCGCGATGCGGTAGAGATGCGTGGCCACAACGTTGTCTTTGACCGAGATCAGTTTTCCGCATTCGAAGCGGCAGGTGTTATTGAAAAGCTCGGAGGTGTTTTCTGTAAGCTCTTTGAGTGCGGACATCAGGCCATGAGTTTCGAGGCTCACCGGCGACAGTCCTCGCGAGAGCATTCGTGCCTGCCGGGCGCCGTCGCGAATAAGCTCGGCAATCTTGGCGGCCTCTTGCTGTGCTTTTGGGCTGTTCGCAAGCTGATCGACAAGCACTGAGGTTCTGAACTCGACTCCTGCCAAGTGCTGGCAAAGCCCGTCGTGCAGATCTTGACCGATCCGCCGCTGTTCGGCGCCGCTGATCTCCAGCAGTTCCTGTTCGAGCCTGCGGCGCTCGGTAATGTCGCGGTCCGTTTCGAGAATGACGGGGTCACCGCTGCCCGAGACCAATTGAAGCCGGGAAGAAACGATTGCCTCGCGGTTGGTCTTGGTCGTCCGGCGCAATTCTCCTTCCCAAAGACCGCGCTCCCGCAGTTCTGTCTCGATCTGCGGCCAAGGGCTCGGAAAGCCGGTCTTGAACAATTCGTGGGGAACAATCCCTTGAACCTCGCTTGAATCGTAGCCGTAGAGATGCGCGGCGCCCTTGCTCCAGAAGTGAATTCCGCCTTCGTTGCTCCAGACGAAAATGGCGTCGAAAGAAAGGTCGATCAGGCCGGCTTGCCGTTGCAAGGCCTGCTCGGCCTGTTTGCGTTCGGTGATATCGACCAACATGTTCGTTCCGCCGATGAGTGCGCCCGAGACGTTGCGAAGTGGGGTTGGATGCGGGATGAAGGTTACGCGGGTGCCATCCGGTCGCTCCGCAAGGACTTCCTTGCAACGGATTGGCCGGTTTTCCTTGAGCGTCATCGCCATCGGGCAGCGATCATGCGGCATGAGGGTGCCATCGGCTCCGTAGAGCTTCCAGGAGCCGCACCAGCGCTCCTTGCCCAGCACCGGCCGGCGTCCCCAAAGCGCTGCAGCGGCCTCGTTGTAAAAGGTGAGGTAACCGTCGACGTTGGTAGTGTAGAAGGCGGCAGGGAGCCCTTCTATCAATCCCCGATACATCCGCTCGCTCTCGCGCAGCAGGTCGCTTGAACTTCCAGGTGCAGAGTCGCTCTTTTTAGGTTTTGCTTGCCGCAGGCGCGGGGCTTGTTTCGGCTGTGCGCGGGCGGTCGTGTGATTCATTCGAAAGTAACGGAGTATCTGCAAATGGCATCAAAAGGATGCGAAGTTGCCTGCGCAAACCATCAGAGCACCTTCCCCGCTGGAGTTCCGCTGGCACGGGTCTTTACCTCCAAGTCTCGCCCTTCAAATACGCTCGCTTTCCGCATCCAAGACTACAGCATATCCAAGCCGCCCCGAAAAGCCAAAAAACCTGGCATTTTTCAACGGTGATTGGTGTCGAAATTTCAGAGTTTCAACACCTTTTGACGGTGGTGTTCGTCGGGGCGGCCGCCGATGCGGCTGACGTTTTCCTCGGAGAGGAACTGCGGACCTCCGAGGGCGGCCGCGCCGATGAAGATCCTGGCTGACTTTTCCGCCATCAACATAGCCGCCCTCACGCCGTCGAGCGTGCGTCCGAGGGTGATTATTCCGTGATTTTCGAGCAGGATCACGCGCGGGGGAATCGCGAATTCCTCGATAAACCGCATCGTTTCTCGACGGATGGTTTGGGCAAGCCGCAAGCCGGGATCCGTGTAAGGGACGAGCACCGACGCCGGTCCGCAACAGACGATATCGTCGGGGAAGAGCTTTTTTGTGGCAAATTCGCGCGCCCGTGGCGAACAGAGAATCTGGTTGATGTGGAGAGGGTGGGTGTGGCCCACGAAGTTGATTTCAGGCAGCCCCAGAAGATAGGCATGAAAGAGAGCCTCGACGGACGGCTTTTTGGCTGCTGGATCAACACGACATGCGAAAAGCCCCTCGTCGACCTCCTGGTCACTGAGATCGTCGCGATCAAGCATCGCGAGAAGCGGCGCTAACCGGCACTCCGTCAAATCCGCTTCGGAGAGAATTCCGAGACTGCTTCCGCTTGCCTTGACGATGAAGGTCTCGTTGCTGTGTCTCGCCGAGGTATTGCCTTCGCCAAGGATCGCAAGCCCGCGGCCTTCTGCTCCCAAATCATGCGACAGGGCAATGAGCGCCTGCCTTGTGTCCGCCGGACCGCTCATTATCAAACCTTTCCGCAGACGAAAACATTGATGCCAAGTTCGTCCATCGCTGCGGCCTTGGCGAAGAGCGCTCGCCGCGCCGCTGCCTTGTCGGGCGCGTAGGCGACCTGAATGTGGTTGGCCTTGTGCCGGCCCATCATTTGGTCGCGCGTGATTCCCTGTAGCACCGCGTGCATGATCGGCCACTCCGGCGTGGTCAGCCGCCAGCGTTCCTCGGTTTCTTCGGCGGGAAGTTTCACAATCTCGGCCAGGCCCGTGTCGAGATTGAGCGCACCGCCGGAAACATCGACCCTGCTCCAGACGATCCAGCCTGGTTTGCTGATTCCGCGCAGGGTGCCGCCTCCGAGGCGCCAGTACATCGCCGGCTGGCGCAGGCTGTCCGCGCCTTTCCAACCGCCGATAAAGTGCTCTGGAGGCGCCGCCCCCGAAATGAGAAACACCCAAACGTAGGCGTCGAGTTTTTTGCCGTCGACCTTTCCGGAGAATTGCCGGCCCCATCGCAGATCGTGGAGCGTGTTTTCCGGCGGGTAGCCAAGCTGACGCCAAAGGCGTTCCGTCACCAGCCCGTCTATTCCCGCGCATTCATCGACCTCATTGAAGTGCGGGAGCGCCTGGCCCTTGTAAAGTTCCTCTCGGGTTCCTTCGCGGAAGACTGGAGGCCGGTCCACGTTGTTCAAGGTGCCCTCGACCAGGTCGGAGGCCGGGCAGAGGTCCTTGAGACCCTGCTGGTACTGGATACCGATTGTTGCGCAACCGAATTCGTCGGCGATCCGCACCGCCGCGATATACATCTTGCACTGTTGGAGCACCTGCGTCTCAGTCAGATTGGATTCCTCGCTTTCACCCAGGTGGAACTTTAGACCTTTTTTGAGATACCAGTCGTAGATGGCGCGCGCCTCCTCGTCCGTGACGGTGAGCATTTTTGCGTAGAGGGAAGACTGGCTAAGCCGCTCTTTGAAGATTCCCGTGGGGTGGAGGAGCTCGTCCGGGACGATGGCATTATACATGCCCATGCATCCTTCGTCGAAAACGCCCATGATGGCCTTTTCCTTCTTGAGGGCGATCGCGAACTTTCTGCCTATTTTCTCGCTGGCGCTGGGAACCTTAACGTCCGAAAGGCGCCGCACGTGGGATGAGTCGTGTTTGATTTTACCCGTTTTGAGCCATTTTCTAATGCCATTTTGGAAAAAGGCGTCGTCGAAGTTTTCGCTCCACAAGCTGGCGTATTTGACGCCGGCCTTGGTTAACGAACCATTGAGGTTGAGCAAACCAACGAGACCCGGCCACGTGCCGCTCCAGTTCGCGACAGTCAGTATCGGTCCGCGATGCGAGACGAGCCCGTGCAGGAGGTGATGGCTGTATTGCCAGACCGATTCGGCCACGATCAGCGGCGCTCCGACCGGGATTTTCCTGAAGACTTCCATCCCATATTTTTGGCTGTCGATGAAGCCATGCTTCTTTTCGGGATCGAAGGGGTGAGCGCGCTGAACGATTGCTCCTTCGTTTCGGAGCGCTGAGGTCAGCTGCTTTTCCATAGCCGCCTGGGCGGCCTCACACTTTTGGTTTGCGTCGATCCGAAGATCGCCGTTCGCAATCAGGTAAATGGTTTTCATGGCTTCGACGGACTGGAAATTTCAAACTCTCTGGCGTTAACGACGATAAAAGGAGCGGGCGGGCGCAGCGCGCCCGACAATCGAAGAAATGAGGGCTTTTTCATAAAGAGGGCTTCCCTTGCGGGAGAATGAATATTCACTTGAGACAATCGCGCCGGAAGCTCACGGGCAGCGCCTGGTTTAGGCGCAGGATTACGCGGCCTTGGCGGTGGTGGTGACGCCGGCCATCAGGCGCAGGATTGCCTCTTGGGTGGCCTGGGCGCGGGAGAGTTCTCCGGCGATCCTGCCGTCGCGCATGACCAGAATGCGCGTCGAAAGGTTGAGCACTTCGGGCAGCTCGGAGGAAATGAGGATGACGGCGAGACCCTGCCTGGCCAGGTCGTCAATGAGGGCATGGATGGCGGCCTTGGCTCCGACATCGACTCCGCGGGTGGGTTCATCGACGATGAGCAGCTTCCCGCCTCGGGCGAGCCATTTGGCCAGGACCACTTTCTGCTGGTTGCCTCCGCTGAGCGAACTGGGCGGGGCTTCCATCGAGGAGGCCTTGACCCGCAGCTTGCCAAAATAGTCCACCGAGACCTCCTCTTCCTTCTTGCGCTTGAGGATGCCGATGGCGCCGCGCAGTTTGTCCAGGATGGCCAGGCTCACGTTGGCCCGGATCGGCAATTCGAGCACCAGGCCCTGGCGCTTGCGATCCTCGGGAACAAGTCCCACCCCCGCAGCCATCGAACCCTTCGTCGAGCCCAGCGCCAGGGGCTTCCCGTTGAGCTCGACGGTGCCTTTGGCCGCCGAATCCAGCCCGAAAATCGCCTTGGCCACTTCGCTGCGCCCCGCCCCGACCAGTCCGGCAAAACCCACAATCTCTCCGGCGCGCACCTCAAAGTTCACGTCGCGAAAGCGGCCCGCAGAACTCAGGTTGTTCACCCGCAGGACCACCTCGCCCGCCTTGGCCGAAACATGCTGGGGAAAGTAGTCCGCCACGCTGCGCCCGATCATCATCTTGACCACCGCGTCCTGGGTGGCTTCCGCCCGGGGCAGCGTGCCCACATACTGCCCGTCGCGCAACACGCTGATCTGGTCGCACAGACGAAAGAGTTCGGGCATGCGGTGGGAGACGTAAATCATGGTCATCCCGGCCTCGCGCAGACTCTCGATCAGCTTGAAGAGGTTCTGCGCGTCGGGCTCCGCCAACGAACTCGTCGGTTCGTCAAAGACCACGATCCGCGGGCCGATGCCCACCGCCGCCGCAATCTGCACGAGTTGCTCCTGCGCGGTGGACAGCTCATTCATGGGCCTGGTCACATCCAGGCGCACCCCAATCTTGGCCAGCAATTCCTTGGCCCGGCGCTCCATCTGCCCCTTGTCCACCATCACGCGCAGCCGGCGCGGATAGTGGCCCATGCTCAGATTCTCCGCCACGCTCAGATCCCGGCAAAAGGCCAGCTCCTGGTGCACCATCGCCACCCCCGCATCCATCGCGTCGCGCGGAGAGCTAAAGCTGTATGGCTTCCCGTCGATGAACATCTCCCCGCTGTCGGGCTTGTGAATGCCCGCCAGCACCTTCCCAAGGGTCGACTTGCCCGCCCCGTTCTCCCCCATCAGCCCGTGGCATTCCCCACGGGCGATGTCGAGGGTCACGTCCTTGAGGGCGATCACCCCGCCAAAGGTCTTCGTGATCGCCTTAAATTGAATGAAGCTCTCAGACATCGGCCGGCGGAAAGGCGGGGCGCTGGGCAGGGCGGTGGCCGCCTACTTCTTGAGCCACTTCTTCCAGTTCTCCGCGTAGGCGTCCACGTTCTCCTTGGTCACCATCGTCAAGGGGTCGATCACCTTCACCTCCGAGGGAGCCTGGTTGTTGACGATCTTGTTGAGCAGGATATCGATCGACTTGGTTCCCCAGCCGTAGCAGTCCTGGGCCAGCAGCGCCTCCACGTAGCCGTTGCGCACGTAGTTGAGCTGCGCGGGCAACGCATCCACGGCGACCACCTTGATCGAGCCCGCCGGCCACTTCAAGGCATCGGCGGTAAACAACGGCCAGCCCCCAATCATCGCCCAGCCTTGAATGCCAGGATTGGCGTTCTGCGCGTTCTGCACCGCCTCGGCCGCCTTCTCAGGGGTCTCCACATGGTAGAAAACCCCGGGATTGTTCAGCTTCATGTTGGGATACTTCGCCAGCGCCTCCTTGGCCCCCGCCACCCGGTTCTGCAGATTGGGCGCGCTCTGGTTGCCCGCCAGGATCGCAATCGTGCCCTTCTCGCCCATCGCCTTGGCCAAGACCTCCACCGTCTTCTGCCCGCACGCCTTGTCATCGGTGCCATAGTAGGCAAAGCGCTTGCTGGCGGGCGCATCGGAGTCAAAACACATCACGTTCACCCCGCGCGACACCGCCTTGTCGATCGACGGAGTCACCGTGTTGGCTTCCGAACACGAGATCGCGATCCCCTGCGCCCCTCGCCGCATCAGGGCCTCGACCGCCTCCGCCTGCTTGGTGGCGTCCTCGTCGTTGGGCGTGCGAATCTCCAGCTCCACATCCACCTTATACTTCTCCCCCAACTCCTTGGCCGCGTCGGCCGCCCCGGCTTGGGCGGCTTGAAAGACATCGTTACTCAGGCTCTTGGCAATGAAGCCAATAATGACCTTCTTCTTGGCTTCCTCCGCGCGCGCGCTCGATTGAAAAATCGCCAGGCCGGCGACGGCGGCTGCGGCCACGATTCGGGTTAAACGGGTTATTTTCATATAGGGGGGATTCTCTTTTTTTTGGACTTGATTGAGTTGCTTTCGAGGATAGGTGAGCTGCTTGACGCACGGCGGTAGGGAGGGAAACCCCTCTTCCTTGTTTCGCCTCACTTGCGACGGCTGTGCATGTAGAGGCTTAAGCGATCCAGAGAGACGGCCACGATGATGGCCAGACCGATGATGATGAGCCGGTATTCCTGCTCAAGGCGCAAAATGATGATCCCGTTCTCGATGAGCGCGATGACCAGGGTGCCCAGGAGCGCCCCAATCGCGCTGCCTCGCCCCCCGGTAAGACTCGCCCCGCCCACCACCGCCGCCGCAATCACCGTAAGCTCATAGCCCGTGCCCGTGCTCGTGGAGGCCGTGCCAAAGCGACCCAAAGAAACCATCCCCCCCACGCCCGCAGCCAGTCCCGCCAACGCGTAGGTGCGCAGCTTGATCCACCCCACCCGCAATCCGCTGAAACGCGCCGCCTCCTCATTGCCCCCAATCACGTAGGTCTCCCGTCCCGCCACCATCAGACGAAGATAAAACCAGCCCGCCCCCACGCAGATCAGCATGATGATCAGGGGCATCGGCTGCAGCCCAAACATCTCAATGCGCATGAACTCCGTCGTAAAGGCCGGCGGCAGCACCTTGCCCGCCGAGGGCAACGTCTTCTGCGGCGGCAGCACATTGGCCAGCCCGCGAAAAATGCTCATCGTCCCCAGCGTCACGATAAAGGGATGCAAATTCAGACTCACTATCAGTCCCCCGTTGATCAGCCCGCACAGCAAGCCCCACCCCCAAGGGCACCAAGATCGCCACCGGCAACACCACCACCGCCGAGGCCTCCGGGGGCAAATTCTGCAACGCCGCCGCCCCCCCAAGCGCCGCCAGCGCCATGATCGATCCCACCGAAATGTCGATCCCCCCGGTGATGATCACGATCGTCACCCCGATCGCCATGATCGCGTAATACGACATCGGCGTCGCGATCCCATCGATCAAATTGTCGAAATTTAAAAACGTGTTCGGCCTCCCAGGCGCCGCATCCTGCCACCCGTAAAGCGCCAGGATCCCCCCCAAAAGCAACACCACCACCACCAAACCCAACTCCTGCGCAATCGAACGCCGCGCCGGCCTCGACCCCGCCGCGGGTGCTTGCGTCGCCGGTGAAGATGCGCTCGTGGCCATGGTCAGAAAAAGAACTTCATGTTGCGACAGTCGTTCGGGAGATCAGCTGGGAGGACCTGCTGAAGCTGCGCCAATTCCTTGCGCAATGGAAGCGAAATCGAACCGATCCAAAAGCTCGAAACGGGCAGGCCTCTTGTCCGGCACATCCTCATTTCTCGCGATGTCAATCAGATCGCAGCAAGCTTTCGCGCGTTCCACGCCGCGCCATAGGCGCCCGCCCATTCTCCCAGAGCAGCCGGCACGATGCCGACGCGGCGACCTGCTGGCCGCCATTCGATTTCGTCGAGATAGCGCGCCAATGGCTCGAAAAGAATCGGCCCTGCCTTCGTGATGCCACCACCGATGATGACGATTTCCGGGTCAAGGATATTGATGAATGAAGCGATCGCCCGGGCCAGGATTCGAAGGGATTTTTCCCAGATGGCCGAGGCTTGGGCGTCGCCTTCACAATGTGCTTCGACGACTTCCCGCGTGGAAGAAAAGCGTCCGCTGCTGCGGGCTCCGACGGTATAGTTTCCGACCGCGGCTTCGAGCGAGCCTGGCGTTCCGAAGATGCTTCGCTGGTCGTCTTCAGTGACGGAGACATGACCCAAGTGACCGGCGCGACCAAACGAGCCTTTCATCAACCGCCCATCGCTCAGAATCGCGCCGCCCACGCCCGTGCCCAGAGTCAGCAGGATGGCGTCCGTGGCGCCTTTGGCAGCGCCCTGCCAGACCTCGCCGAGCAAAGCTGCGTGAGCATCATTGAGCACCGGCACATCGCGTTCGAGAAAAGCGCCCCAATCAAACCCTTCGATTCCGTACATCTTGCCTGGCTGACATGCGATCGAGCGCCCGTCTTTTGCGGCAACGCCGGGCGCGGCGATGCCGACACACGCTTCCTGAGCGTCAACCTCACGCAACATCCGGCGGGCGGTTTCGGCGAACGCCGGCACGCCCGCTGTCGGCCGGTCGCCCGTCTCACCGGTTCGCTGGGCAAGCATCGTCCCGTCGGAGGAAAACACGCTCATTTTTATGCGCGTGCCCCCGATGTCAATTCCGATGAGCTGATGCATTTTGTCTTGTGCGGATTTTGCGGTGAATGCGGGGTAATGCTCTTCGCGGGAGGTCCTCAGGAGCGGTGGAGATGGGTTGAATCTTCGATTGTGAAGGCAAACGAAATCCGCCGCAAACAATCTCTGCAAAGGGACGCGGGTTTGAGGGAGATTCAAATGAACGAACAAATCGGTTGTTTACAGAGAATTTCGAATACGCTTATTCTCTGGTTCCTATGGCTGATCCGGCCGTTCCCCCTGTCCTTTGCTTCGGTGAAATCCTGTGGGATTGCCTGCCTCGCGGGCTTTTCCCGGGTGGTGCTCCGATCAATGTTGCCTATCATCTGCAGAAACTCGGCCTGACGGCGTATCCTGTTACCGCTGTCGGGAAGGATTTTCTGGGGCAGGAACTGATTCGAAGACTCGAGCAATGGGGTCTTGATTCGCGCTTTGTGAATGTCTTGCCAGACAAACAGACAGGCGTCGTGCGCGCGCATATCCAGCCCGACCGCAGCGCGAAGTATGAGATTGTAGAAGATGTTGCCTGGGATTGGATTGAGCCGGACGAAGAGGTTCTCGAGATGGCGGCGCGGGGTGCCTCGTTGCTGTTTGGGACCCTGGCGCAACGTTCGGAGCACAACCGCAAGCGGTTGTCCGCTGTGCTGGGGAAAATGGCCGGGGGACTGCGGATCTACGACGTCAATCTGCGCCCGCCGTTTGATGATTCCGAATTGATCAGGCATTTGGCCGGCCAAGCCGATTTGATCAAACTCAATGATGAGGAGTTGGAGGTTGTCACGCACGGGGTCTATCCGACCCTTTCTCTCGAGAAGGCTTCCGGGGAATATGCCTCCCAGGTCGGCTGTCAGCGTCTTTGCGTGACGGCTGGTCCGCGCGGCGCAGGTCTGCGCGACGGTGACAACTGGTATTGGGTTGACGGACGGACGGTGGTCGTAAAGGACACCATCGGCGCAGGCGACTCTTTCCTCGCGGCGCTGATCAGCGGGCTTGTCGGCCCAGTCAGCCGGAGTCCCGATGAGATCCTGACACGCGCCTGCCGGTTGGGTGAATTCGTTGCCTCGAGCGACGGAGCGACTCCGCATTACCTGGTCGCACCGGACGGCACCGTTTATTCGCATTAGCGGGTTCCGGGGACGCCGAGCGTCGCGGAGACAAAAATATGAAAGACGAATCGTCCCCATTCGATGCCGGCAGCGGGGCAGCCGGAAGCCCTCATAAAAAGACCCTCACGAGCGTAAGGGACAACCTGTTGGTTGAGACCTGGGAGGTCACCGCCGCAGACATAACCCCGGGAGTACCGGCTTGGTCCGTGAAGAAAGTGACCTTGCACGGAGGCAAGCAGGAAGGCGTAGACACGATTGTTGTCGACAATGGGAGGCTGAAGTTCACCGTTTGTCCAACTCGCGGTATGGGGGTGCTCTCCGCTGCGATGGGCGATGTGTTTTTGGGCTGGAATTCGCCGGTCAAAGAGGTGGTCCATCCGCGGCTGATCAACTTGCAAAGTCGAGGCGGCCTCGGCTGGCTCGAGGGTTTCAACGAATGGATGGTTCGCTGCGGGTTGGAACATAATGGCCATCCAGGCATCGATAAGTTCATCAACAACGTGGGTGAAGAGTCGACCATGGAGCTGGCTCTGCACGGAAAGATCGCCAATATCCCGGCGAGCGAAGTTGAGGTGGTGATCGATGCGCAACCGCCGCACCGGATTCGGGTGCGCGGGCGGGTCGACGAGCGGATGTTTTATGGTCCGAAACTCGAGATGCAAACGGAGATCTCGACGGTTCCGGGCTCGAATAGCTTCCGGATCGCGGACGTGATCACGAATTGCGGTTCCGATGAACAGGAGTTTGAAGTTCTCTACCACGCGAATTATGGGCCTCCGCTGCTCGAGGAAGGCGCTTCATTTGTGGGCGCCGTCCAAAGAGTCACACCCTTCAACAAGCACGCCGCCAAGGATGTTGCCCGGTACGCGGAGTATAAGAAGCCGGAACTGGGATTTGTCGAACAGGTTTACTGTATTCGCCCCTTGGCGGATGCCGAAGGTCGGGCCCTGATAATGCTCCAAAACAGGATGCGCGACAAAGCGGTCTCAATGGCCTACCCCGTGCGCGAGCTGCCTTATTTGGCTCTTTGGAAGAACACGAACGCCGAGAGCGAAGGTTACGTCACCGGGATTGAGCCAGGGACGGGGTTTCCCAACAACCGCCGGATTGAACGAAAATTCGGACGCGTGCCAAAACTGGCCCCGGGCGGGTGTTTTCGCGCTGAAATTGACTTCACGATTCACGCCTCCGCGGATGAGGTCGCCGAGGTTGCCGATCGGATTACCGCGATTCAAGGTGGAGCCCAGTCGGTCCTGGACGATTCCCCGGAAAATAAGGACTGACCAGATCTCCCAGGTGGAGACAGCGGTCGGCGTGAGAGAAAAGCAGTATGCAAACGAAAGAGGACAGTTCCGCGGAAAAGGAAAAGGAGTTTAAGAGGGAAGACTTGGTCTGGACCCGGATCTACTACGGCCGGGAGGTGATGGAGCGCATCATCGATACCATCGACGTCAAACGGGCTCTGAGCCAGCGGTTCTTCCTTCGCTACACCCTGCGGGCCGCCATGGCCGGCGTGATCATCTGCTTGATGTACGTGTTTGTCTTCAAACTCAAAACCGATCTGGGCCCTGACTTTAATCCCGGCCTGAGCAAATACCTGACGGGTCTGAGCTTCAGCATGGCGCTGGTGTTCATTTACTTCACCAATTCTGAGTTGCTCACCAGCAATTTCATGTATTTCACCGTCGGCGGCTACTACGACAAGGTGACTTGGGGCGACACGGCCAAGATCTGGGGTATGTGCCTTATCGGTAATATGTTGGGAATAGTGCTCATCGCCGTTCTGGTGTGGAGCTGTGGAATGCTCAGCGACGATCTTGTTGAGAACCTGGTGCATACCGTGAACGACAAAACCGTGAACAGCGGCGCCTGGCTGATTTTCGTCAAAGCCATGTTTGCGAATTATTTCATCAATGTGTCGGTGATCGTCGCAATGATCGTGAAGGAGTATTTCGCGAAAATTGTTGTGCTCATGATGGGGGTGACGGTGTTCGCCTTCATGGGCTACGAACACGTCGTCGCCAATTCCGCCCTGTTCGCGATGGCTCTGCTGGAACAGCCGGAGAGTGTCAGCGTGATGGAAATCGGCAAAAACTTTGTGCTTTCCTTTATCGGCAACTACGTTGGCGGCGGGTTGGCGATCGGCCTCTTCTACGCCTACCTGAACGACCACCGCGACGACTCTTCCCGCCAGAAGGGCTACACGCTCGGACGATAGAGCCCGACGGTTTCTTGCAGCCGGCCGGTAATTTGACCGAGCGAGCAATGTTCAACCGTTCGAATCAACTCCGCAAAAACGTTCCCACCCCTCTCGACGACCGCTGTCAGTTCATCGAGCAAGCGCTGGGACTGTCTGGCATGGCGGCGCTTGAATTGGCGGAGGCGCTCCACCTGCAATAGCTTCTGCGCGCGCGGCGTGCGCACCACTTTCATCTGGGGCAGATCAGACTCTTCGTTCCAATAGCGATTTAGACCGATGATAGGTCTAGTGCCGTCATTCACCTGACTTTCGTAACGGTGGGCCGCCGCCTGGATCTGGCTTCGCTGGTATCGATGCTCGATCGCCTCGATGACGCCACCGAGACGGTCGATCTCGCGAAACTCCGCGAGAATGCCTTTCTGGACTTCGTGCTCGACGATTTTCATTCCGGGCCCGCCGCCAAACGTGTTCATCATCGTTTTGAAGAGTCCGGTTTCCTCAAGCAAGATGGCCTGCGCGTTCGCTGCGAGCCGGACGTATTCCTCAGAAGGCGTCGTGAACGGCTCGTCAGCGCTGTTGCTATGGGAAGAATTTGTCCCGTTGATGTAGGCGAGCATCAGTTCAACGGCCGTTCGGGTGATGTTATTCTTGAATTGTTGTGCGATCAGCGAGCGGCCACTGGTTTGTGTGTGTAGCCTGAGCAACTGAGACCGCTCATCAGCTCCAAAAACGTCCCGCATGCCGATAGCCCAGAGCTTTCGGCAGACACGCGCCAGGGCCGCATACTCGATGTCCAATCCGCAATCGAGAAAGAATGAGAGCCGCGGACCGAATCGATTCACGTCGAGGCCACGGCGGCGCAAGAGCTCGACATAGGCAAACCCGTTCGAAAGGGTGAAGGCCGCCTGCTGCACGGGCGTCGCGCCCGCCTCAGCGATGTGGTAGCCGCTGATCGAGATCGGGTACCATCGCGGCATCTGCTCGATTGTGAACGAGATCGTGTCGGCCAGGAAGCGCAGGGAGGCTTGCAGCGGGAAGATGATTTCGTTCTGTGCTTGAACCTCTTTGAAGATGTCCGCCTGGATGGTTCCACGAAGCTTTGCCAGAGCGCGCGGGCCGAGCCGGCGCTTCGCCGATGCCACGTACATAGCGAGGATGATCGGCGCCGGGGCGTTGATGGTCATCGAGACGGAGAAATGCGGATCGTCCAACCCAAAGCCTTCGTAGAGGCGTTCCATGTCGTCAATCGTGTCAACGGCTACGCCGCCCTCGCCGATTTTGCCGAAGACGCCGTCCGCATCGCTGTCGAGGCCGTAGAGGGTCGGCCCGTCGAAAGCAGTGCTCAGACGCACCGACTCTTGCTGACGTGTGAGAAAGCGGAAGCGTTCGTTTGTGTCTTCGGCCAGTCCAAGACCCGCGAAGAGACGAGTCGGTTCCTCCGACGCCTGTCGCTTCGTGCCGGGCGGCTCCTTCGCCTTGGCGGAGTTCCGGCCGTTCAGATAGAGTTCCCGATAAGCGCCGTTCACGAATGGAAACTCGCCCGGCGGTCCTTCGCCAAAAAGGAACCGCGCCAGTTCTCCGGGCTCGTCCGTCCGCGGCAGGGCCACCCGCGGGAGCCGGAGTCCGGTCGGGGTGCTGACGGTTCCCAATTTCTTGAGGATACGGTTCCAGCGCCGAAGCAGTTCGTCTCGGAAGCGAGGATCGTTCCTCGCGCGAGCCGCTTGCTGGTCGACGAAGTTCTCGTGACGTTCGACCGCATCGGCAATATCTGAAAGAGCGCTCACAGCCCTTATTGTGGAATTTGCTGCAACCAGCTGAAAAGCTCGTCAACACCGGCATCCCTGTGCCGATTGGCTATTGTTCCGACCAGTCTCTGCCCGCGGGCATTGAGACCGAGGCGCTGCTCGACCTCGGAACGAGCCGTGCGCGCGTTGGGTGCATCGGCCTTGTTGAGGACAATGAGGTCAGCGGAATCGAGCATGACAATCTTTTGCAGCTGAAGCCGGCTTCCGTAATCGGGGCTCATCACGAAAATGCGCTGGTCCACCAAATCGCGCGGGAAGGGAAGCGCTTCCTGGCCGATCCCGACGGTTTCGATCAGCACGATGTCGATTTCTGCGCGCTTGAGGGTGCGAAGCCAGGGACCGGTTTCAGGCGAGAGGCCGCCGGTCGTGCCGCGGGTGGCCAGGCTGCGCACGAACACGCGGTCATCCTGCGAATAGATCATCGCGGCGCGATCCCCAAGCAGCGCGCCTTTGCCCGGCGCACTGGGATCATGCGAGAGAATCGCGATCCGCCTGGCTTTGTCGGTTCGAAGAAAACGAAGGACCAATTCGTCAATCAGCGTGGTCTTACCCACTCCGCCAGGTCCGCCGATACCGATCACGAGCGCCGGACGTCCCCTTCGATCTCCCGAGGATTTGCGAGTCAAACGATGCACGATTTCCTCGCGTGACGGCGTCGCCAACGGACGGCCGTAGCGCTCCTTGACGAAGCGAATCATCTCATCGAACCGCGTCCCCGCGAAGAAAATGCGATCGACTCCTCGGCGGGACATGACCGCGGCATCCGCTTTCGAAATGGTGCCTCCTCCTCCGCCGAACACACGAATGTGCTTTGCGTTTTCTTTCCGCAGAAGCGTGATCACCTCGGAAAAAAACTCCACATGTCCGCCGTTGTAGCTTGAGATGCCGATCGCGCGGACGTCTTCCTGGATCGCGGCGCGTGCGATGTCGCGGGCTGAGCGGTGATAGCCGAGATAGATCACCTCGATCCCGTGCCGAATGAATTCCGCATTGATCGTGAGGATCGCGCTGTCGTGTCCGTCGCAAATCGGTACGGCTGTCAGAATCCGAATCGGTGCCGCCATATGCTTTCACCGATCCGCGTCCGCCCGGAAGCTGTTTCACTCGATCGGGCCGGTTTGGCGACGGTCACTTTGCAAGGGTCAATCGAACGCGGCATTTGCCGTGGAGGAGGGCGCCTGGGAAGACTAGGCCACACTTCCCGAAGAACTGCGCATCGCATTCAGATTAGGTCATTGATGATGCTCTCAAAGAGTTCCTGGCGGCCGCTTCCGTGTTGGACCGGGTCCGGCCGCGCCACCGCATATTTCTCGAGGGAAACGAAGTTTTCTTTGCCCGCTTCGATGGAAGCGCCGATCCCGGTGTCCCAGGACGCGTAACGATTCTTCAGCATTTCGGCCAGCCGGCCATCCGCGCGAATTGCCGCGGCAATTTTCAAGCCCCTCGCGAAGGCATCCATTCCGCCGATGTGCGCATAGAAGAGATCGATCGGTTCGAAGCTTTCCCGCCGCACTTTTGCGTCGAAATTTAGTCCGCCTGTGGTGAATCCCCCCATTTTCAGGACGGTCAGCATGACTTGAGTGGTCAGATAGAGGCTGGTCGGGAACTGATCGGTGTCCCAGCCGATCAATTCGTCGCCGGTGTTGGCATCGACTGAGCCGAGCGCTCCGGCGGCTGCGGCGACATCGCACTCATGTTGCATGGTGTGGCCGGCCAGCGTGGCATGATTGGTCTCCAGATTGAGTTTGAAGTGTTCCAGGAGACCATACTCGCGCAGGAAATTCAGGCAGGCCGCGGCATCCGAATCGTACTGATGTTTGGTCGGTTCCTTGGGTTTCGGCTCGATGTAGAAGGGTCCTTTGAAGCCGATCTGCTTTTTGTAGTCGACGGCCATGTGCAGGAACTTCGCAAGGTGCTCAACCTCCCTCTTCATATCGGTATTCCAGAGGCTCGAGTAACCCTCCCGCCCACCCCAAAAGGTGTAGCCTTCGCCGCCCAGTTCATGCGTCACCTCGATCGCCTTTTTCACTTGCGCAGCCGCATAGGCGAAAACGTCGGCATTCGGGCTGGTTGAGGCCCCGTGGCAAAAGCGAGGATTGACGAAGAGGCTCGCCGTGCCCCACAGCAGCTTGATCCCGGTGCGCCCCTGCTCTTGCTTGAGGACCTTGACCACTTCGTCCAGATTTCGGTTGGACTCGGCGAGGCTGCCTCCTTCCGGCGCAACGTCCCGGTCGTGAAAAGCGTAGTAGGGCGCTCCCAATTTTTCGATGAATTCAAAGGCCACGCGCGCCCGGTTGCACGCGTTCTCCACGGAGTTCGAGCCGTCATCCCAAGGCCGGATGGCCGTGCCGGCGCCAAATGGGTCGCTCAGGACATTCCGGAAGGTATGCCAATAGACCACGGAAAAGCGAAGGTGCTCGGCCATGGTCTTGCCCTCGATGACTTTGGCGGCATCATAGTGCTTGAAGGCGAGCGGGTTCTTGGAGGATGGACCCTCGAAGGGGATCGTGCTGATTTCTGGAAATGCGGGGTTCATAAGCGTGCCGCTCGATTGTTTCTGGAAATTTGCCGGAACGGAAGCAATTAGTCACCGGGATTCAACGTGGCTTGGACGACGCAGATCCCGGTGATCTGTGGGCAAGAGGGGACGGTCGGCGCGAACCGGTTGAATTGCTGCTTAAAAGAATACTAAATTGGAGATATGAAAAAATTGCCAGCCCTCCTCCTGCTCATCGCCTTCTGCCTGGCCAACGGTTTTGCACAGCAGAGTCCCGATACGCTCTACGTTCCGTTGTTTCAGAGCGTGCAA
This sequence comes from uncultured Verrucomicrobiae bacterium, assembly GCA_963731945.1. Lineage (GTDB taxonomy): Bacteria > Verrucomicrobiota > Verrucomicrobiia > Chthoniobacterales > Terrimicrobiaceae > DASTFP01. The sequence goes on from CAVSXN010000018.1 coordinate 41,589, forward strand.
ATGCAAGAAGTCTTTCCTGATCAAAAGACTTTTGCGGACTGCGTTCCCATTCGCAAGCCGTCCGAAATAATGGCTGAATATCAGCGCCTTGCAAAGGAGCCCACGTTCGACCTGAAAGCGTTTGTCGCAAGGAATTTCACGCGTCCGCCAGACCCGGATGATATTACGACCCACATCAAGAGGCTGTGGCGCGTCTTGCGCAGAGATCCTTCCAAGCCTGTGGAAGGGAGTTCCTTACTCCCTTTGCCCTATCCGTACATCGTTCCCGGTGGCCGTTTCGATGAGATCTATTACTGGGACTCCTACTTCACCATGTTGGGACTAAAAGAGAGCGACGAAATTGAGATGATAGAGAACATGATCAAGAATTTCGCCTCGCTGATTGCCCGGTACGGATTTATTCCGAATGGCAATCGGTCTTACTATCTCAGCCGCTCGCAGCCCCCTTTCTTCTCGCTCATGGTGGAATTGTTAGCGGAGGCGAAGGGGAACGAAGTCTATGAGGAGTATCTACCGGCATTGCAAAAAGAGTATAATTACTGGATGGATGAAACCGGCCCCACGAAACATATCGTCAAGATGCCTGATGGTAGTGTCTTGAATCGGTACTACGACCAGTTGGATACCCCGCGGCCGGAATCATTCCGTCAGGATGTGGAGACGAGTGAAGCGTCGAAAGAGGATCCGGAAGTCATATTCCGCAATCTTCGCTCAGCGGCAGAGAGTGGCTGGGATTTCAGCAGTCGCTGGTTCGACGATGGCCAAAATATCACGACGATTAAGACAACCGAGTTGGTACCGGTTGATCTCAACAGCCTTCTCTATCATTTGGAAGTTACATTGGCGAGGGCGTTCAGAGTGAGAAGTGACGCCGCGAGCAATGATCTCGCGCTGGCACGAGAGTTTGACGAACGAGCCGAACAAAGAAACGCAGCGATCAATAAATACTGTTGGTCACCTGATGCCAATTGGTATGTTGATTGTGATACGAAGGGCAAACTCAGCCGCGAAATCACCTTGGCTGGAGCAGCGCCTCTATTCTTTTGGATTGCGCCGAACGATCGCATAGAGGGTATCGTAAAAGTTCTAAAAGAAAGTTTCCTGCAACCCGGTGGTTTGGTGACCACCCTCAGGGAGACAAAGGAGCAGTGGGATGCTCCCAACGGTTGGGCTCCGCTCCAGTGGCTCACTATTAAAGGACTGCAGAACTATGGACAGGACGCGCTCGCCAAAGATATCGCCGAACGCTGGATTAGCTTGAACGTAAAAGTGTTCAAGCAAACCGGCAAGCTAATGGAGAAATATGACGTTAAGGACGTTACTAAACTGGCCGGCGGTGGTGAGTACCCAGGACAGGATGGATTTGGATGGACGAATGGTGTGTTGTTGAAACTGATCAGTTTGTACGGAGTGCCGAACGAATAGTGCATCGCCCGCGCCGCGGATCTTAGAGTGAACTTAGGAGAGTTCGTGCTGCAGGCACTTTGCACGCAGTGAGGGGCAGTCCGGCAATCCCGCGATAGCAAATAGTTCAGGGTTTAGAGCCTAAGTGGCCATGCAGATCAAATAATGTCGTTGGCTGTGGCAGTGGCGATGGCTCCTCGTAGAGAGTGTCCGCTGGCAAATCCTTCCTCTGCGCGGCCTGGACGGATAGCAAATCGCAACGCTCGTTCTCCGTGTCGCCGGCATGACCGCGAAGCCAAATAAACTCAACGTTGTGCCGCGTGCATAAGTCGAGAAGACGCTCCCATAAATCCCAGTTTGGCCGTCTGCCGTCGCCTTTCTTCCAGCCTTTGGCCCGCCAACGCTGCGCCCAGCCAAGCATGATGCTTTTTTGTAAATACTTCGAATCAGTGTGAAGCTTGACTGCGCATCTCTGCTTGAGCGCTTGCAGACCGGCTATGGCGGCCCTTATCTCCATCCGGTTACTGGTAGTCAGGCGGTATCCGCCAGATAGCTCCTTGCGGTGCTTGCCGTGAAGCAAAACGACCGCATATCCGCCCGGACCTGGATTGCCGAGACAAGCTCCATCAGTGTAGATCGTAACGCTCTTGGCGTTTGTCATCATCTTGCGCGCTCAGGGAGCCATCATGCTCCGCGATCCGCCCCGAATTCCAGCCGATTTCGCGGAATGGGCGGTGCCCAATGTTTTTGAAAACAGCTCCTGAAAAAGGTCGCTCTCGCGGCGGCTTGCGCAGGCAGCTGCCAAAGTGGAACTTCCTGAAGCCATGTCAGACACCCGAGCCATTCATCCCGAAGTCCGGATTGGCCATGTGCATCTCAAAGTGGCCGATTTGGACCGTGCGCTCGCATTTTACTGCGGTGTGCTCGGCTTCCAATTGACGCAAAATTACGGCCGGACCGCTGCGTTCATTTCTGCAGGCGGGTATCATCATCACATCGGGCTCAACACCTGGGAAAGTCAGGGCGGCTCTCCGCCGCCGCGCGGCAGCACGGGGCTTTACCATTTGGCGATTCTTTATCCGACGCGCGCTGAGCTGGCTGACGCCTTGCTTCGCCTCATGCGCGCGGGAATTTCGCTGGATGGCGCCTCGGACCACGGAGTGAGCGAAGCTCTTTATCTGCGAGATCCCGACGGCAATGGTGTCGAGCTTTGCTGGGATCGCCCGCGCGAGGAGTGGCCCCGGGCCGCGGATGGCGCAGTCGAAATGTTTACGCGCTCGCTGGATCTCGGCAGCTTGCTGGCTGAAGCAAAGCCTCAAAGCGCCATCTAAGGAGCAATGAGCGAGGCCGGAAACTCATTATCTGTGAAAGTCCGTGCCGCAGGCGCGGTGATGGGTGCGCTGATCGGCGACGCGCTGGGGGTCGGGCCTCACTGGTATTACGATCTCGACGAGATGAGGCGCGATTACGGGAATTGGATCACGGGTTACACCGACCCCAAGCCGCATCGTTACCACGCCGGACTGAGAGCTGGGCAGCTTTCACAGGCCGGCATCATCACGACAATGTTGCTCCGCTCCGTCGTGGATCGGGGCGGCTATGAGGAAGACGACTTTTGCCGCCGCTTGGATGAGGAGCTTTTTCCGCAATTGAATGGAAGTCCAACAAGCGGACCCGGCGGATACACGAGCCAATCCATCCTGGAAGCGTGGCGCCGGCGTGTGCAGCAGAAGAAATCATGGACAGAAACCGGCGGCAGTGCCGACACCACCGAAGCTGCCGAGCGCGCTCTGGTCCTGGCTGCGCGTTACGCCGAAGATCCCGCGAAAGTCGCTCGGACGGTCGGCTCGAATTGCCGGCTGACGCAGGCTGACGAGGCGATCGTTGCCATGACCACCGCATACTGCTGCGTGCTGGCGCTGCTCGTCGCCGGCCAGAGGCTTGATCCCTTCCTGTCGGATAAGGCGATGGACCTGGTGAAGACGGGCGATCTGCCCTTTCACGCAGACATGACGGAATCACCGCGGGCCGGACGCTTCTCCTCGCCCGACGCACTCCTCACCCATTCCTACATGGCCGAGGCGGCACTTGATACAGGCATCAGGATCGAGCCCGCCTGGAAAGTGTCCATCGTTTACGGAATGCCCTGTGCGATTTATCACCAGCTTCCGGCTGCTTACTACCTGGCCGCGCGCTTTTCGGACGACTTTGAGTCGGCGGTGTTGCACGCGCTCAACGGCGGCGGGCAAAATCAGGCCCGTTGCATCCTCACCGGAGCGCTCGTCGGTGCGCAGGTTGGGCTGATCGGTATTCCACAACGCTTTATCCAGGGGCTTGAGAACGCTTCCGAGTTGGTGGCACTTGCCCTTCGGCTCGGAGACCAATCGGAGCACGAGGCAGTGACGGCGAGATGACACCGATGTTTTCTCGCTCGCGCGCTTGGAAAGGCGTCGACTTGAGTTGCCGGTTTACTCCGCACCGAGGATCAGTCCCGGTGGGAGAGATTCTCCAAAGAAGCCGGCGCGGTCGGCCCGTTCGACTGGGAGGAATCGCCGAATTCGATCGATCTTCAAGGGAGCTACGCCGGACTTTTCAAGCTTCGATGCGATCCTGTCGCGAAGGAATCTCGGCAGATCGAGGTCTGGATCATCCACCACGCGCGCGGCGCGAAGGAAGAGGGTCTGGATTTCCGCCAGTTCGGGCTCGTCCCAGTCGAGGTGGCACAACGCCTCGTAGGCGCGTTCGACAGAGTCCGGTGGAGTGACGTTCTCCATGCCCGCGTAGAGCGGAGTGCGATTGAGGAGGAGTCCGAGCGACACGAGATACGGGGCACAATACTGCTTCTGTTCGGCGAGATTCTGAACGGTTTCAAGAAAGCTGCCTATCAGATCGATCTTGATATTTTGACCGATTCTTTCGAGTGATCCGGCGAGGCGGATGAGCTCGGGAGCCGGGCCTTTCCGAGCGCTCAGCTTCGGCAGCTCCGGCGCAAGGATTGTTTCCTGCCGTTCGTGGCTCAGCCCTCCTGCGACGCGCCTCCAGAGGATATATTGCTGCAGTTGGATTCGCTTGCCTGGGAACGCGAGGCCGTCGATCTGAATCTGCCACAGCTGGTCGATGCGGGACTCGTCACCGTCTGCTCCAAATCCTGGACGGAGAAAAAACCCGGCGAGGATCAGCCACGTCTCCTCGTGCTCGATCGATTCCTTGCGACACCCAATCTGCTCGTGAAGGGTCGTCCAGAGCTCGCGAATCAATACCCAGTTCCAGTTGGCCTTCGGAGTAGCCAGCGTATGTTCGAGGCCCTTGAGAAGATTGGTTGCGCTGAGTTTGTCGCGCGGATTGAGGGGCCGGGAAAAGAGGGTGCTGATGCGTGTGCGAGCGGCCGTCAGCCTCTCATCCTCGACGCCGGGATCGAGCCGTGCGCTCGCATTCTCGCCCGGGCTGGCATCCTTGCCGGACTCATGCGGACGCAGATTGAATTCGAGGGGCCAAGATTGCTTGACGCTGGGATCTGCGCTGACGCATGCGACCTGAAGCAGACCGAGTTCGTTCATCTTGGCTGACAGAGCGACCGGCAACCGATCACCTCCGGCACGGGGTCGCCGGGTGGCAAGCTTGGCAACGGTCTGGAGGGGAGGGAGCCGATGGAAATCGCGATCGTTTAGCGGCACGAGCGATCCTGCGTGGTCCGATCCATGGCGATTCGAATAATATGGTTGGAAACGAACGGGATGGTTGAGGCGAAGCTCCAGACCCGGTTGGGAAATGCTGAATTCCTCTTCGGCTTCGGCACCGCGAGGCAGGATGCAGACGAGGGCTGCTTGTTGGGCGGCGTCGGTCTTCCGCTGCTGGACTTCGAGGTAGATAGCGCGAGCGGCCCCGGCCTCGATCCGTTCGGCGCGCCGTTGCCGAAGGCTCCCGAAGCGAGCAGCTCCCCTTGCCACGGCGAGATCCGGATCGGGATTTTCGAGGATTTGCAGCGGGCTGCCACCTTGCCATTGGGCAATCTGCTGTTGGAGCCGAAGGCGCAGAGCCTCCGGATGGAGCGAGCCACCATTGAAGAGGATGGCGTCCACCCGAGGCCGGTCGCGAAGAAAGTCCGCCAGGTAACGGGTAATTGCGCTGTCAGCGGCATAGGGGAGCGCCCACTCCCTGAGACCTGCTTGCGTTCGCATCGGGCGATCGTCCGCGTTGCACACAGGAAAAAAGCCATCCAGCGCGATCGACTCGACTTCCGCGCGGCTGATACGCGCGGTCAGCGTCTTGCCCAGCAAACTTGATCCCTGGGAAGGAACCGATACCGAAAAGTCCTCTCCGGCCGAACCTGATAGGCAGCGTTCCTTTAAATCCCGGCATCGCGCAACCAAGAAGTTCCACTGGGCGGGGGAAAGCGGCTCGGGTGCGAGACGAGGCTCAATGTGGTGCGCGATGGCCAGATCGATATTGTCGCCTCCGAGCAGCAGGTGGTCGCTCACGGCGACACGCTTGATATGCGGATGGGCCGCCCCACGTTGGCGATTGATCTCGAACAGACTGAAATCGGAAGTCCCTCCGCCGATGTCGATGACGACGGCGTGAAAGGCGCCGGTTTCGGGAAGCTTCAGCGGATCCGACGACGCGTGCTCTTCGAGCCACCGGTAGAAGGCGGCCTGGGGTTCCTCCAAGAGGCGGACATTTTCAGGAAATCGCGCCTGGCTGGCGGCGTCGAGGGTGAGCCGTTGAGCAACCGCGTCGAATGATGCGGGAACGGTAATGGTGATTTCCTGATGGTGAAAAGGCGCTTCGTCGCGAGAAAATCGCGCATCCCACGCGCCGCGCAGATATTCGAGCAAGAGCGCGGACGCCTGGATGGGCGAGATCCTCCTCTCGATGGGGATTTCGTCCGATCGCCATGGCAGAAACGGGGCGCTGCGATCCACCGCGTGGTGACAGAGCCACGATTTGGCGGAGTGAGCCACGCGACCGGGCGATTCCGAAGCCTTCTTCCTGGCAAAGCGTCCGGAGATCCATTCGTGGCCGCCGAACTCTGCTCCGAGCATTTGAGCGGCTTCGGTCTCCGGGGGCAGGTAGAGAAACGATGGCAGCGTCGACGATTCGGAGAGCGCGGAGAGTGTTTCCCATTGCGGGACGGGGAAGACTTCACTCGGCGAAGCCTCCCCATCGAGCGCAACGAATGCCATGGCACAGTTGGTCGTGCCAAGGTCGATACCGATGCTAAATTTCGGCCGAGCCATCTAGCGAAACAATGTTCCAAACTGACGGGATCATAGCGTGATTTTATCCGCAGATTCCGCAGATTTTCGCAAATCATGACTGGGGTCGAAGATAAGACGTTCGAATTGAAGGCTCGGTGTTCCAAAGTTGATGAGCAACGCTCGAACAAGACCTGTCGCCTTAAGGGCATTGATCACCTGTCCGCGGTCAGCACCAGTGAGCTGAGCGATCGCTTTGGTTTCAACAAGGACCGATTCGAAGCAAATGAAATCCGTCCGGTAGCTACAAGCGAGTAGCTTGCCCTTGTAACGAAGCGGCAACGCAACTTCAGCACGGAAAACGATCTCGCGCTCTCCGAACTCGATGGCAAGTGCCGCCTGATACACCGCTTCGAGGAATCCGTGCCCAAGCCGCCGATGGACCTCCATCGCCGCACCAAGAATCGCGTGGGTTTGAGAATCTTTGCTCATGTCTAAGAATTCTGCGAAAATCTGCGCAATCTGCGGACCGAAAACCTGTTGATCGCTTACGCTTCGATCCACCCGAGATACTGCTTCATTCCATGCGCACTTGGAACTCGACTTTCCAGCGGCGATCCGAGCCGGTGTGCTTCATCCAAAGTTCGAGGTTGCCAAGTTCGGTGACCAAAGGATTGATTTGCACCGGGATTGGCTGGCCTTCGGGGAACCCTTCGATCGCGGGCAGCGTGACCTCGATGCGGCTGGTTTCTTCGAGCTCGCGTTCCGCATTCGGAATGATCTGGCCGGGCGCGTCACCGCCTCGCACCTCCGAGGCGAAGAAGCGGAAATCGGCCGGCTGACCGGTCGTCAATCCGAATTCCTGTCCTTCAATCAGAAATTCACTCCCTTCCTCCATGCCCTGCGGCACGATGCAGAGGGCCTTTATCGGAGGCTTGAAGCCCGGAATCGCAGGCATGGAGGTTTCGAGCCCGATGTAGTAGGAACGAGCCGTTCCCGCCTTGATGCGAATTCCTTTTCCGGTTGCGCGATTTCGCCCGTAGAGCGCGGCGCCTTTGGCCACTGCCAGGTCGGGTTGATATCCCGCAAGCTCCCGGGCCGGCTGGTCCTGATTCCAGGAAGCCAGGAGATCCAGGACGCGCTTCCGGATTGGAGCCGCGTTGAAGACGCCGCCGTTGAAAAGCACGGCCGTTGGTTTGAGGTAGTCGGAGGCTTCGCCACGGGAACCAACGAGCTCTTTGAGGGCGGAGCTGGATTTTACGTTCATCAGACTGCGTGTCAGGAACCTGGCTAAATGCTTGCTGACCACCGGATCCGACGCATATGGCAGACCGAATTCCTGCAGGCCCGCGCCGCGTGTTTCCGCGGGAAGATCCGTCACCTTGGTGATCGGGAAAAACCCGTCCAGAACGACCTTCTCGAGGGTCGCTCGATCCAGCGTCGTCGAGACGGTCTTGGCAAGCAGGCTTGATCCACGTGAAGGGACCGAGATCGGCGCTTGCTCAAGCGATTCGTTGTTGAAAAGGCTTATCTTGGCCTGGCTGGCGGCATGAATCAGCGCAAGGAACTGCCAGGAGTCAATGGACTTTCCAGCAGCTTCCAGCTGCGCTTGCAAAGTGTAGGCCAGCGCCAGGTCCATGTTGTCGCCGCCGAGCAAGATGTGCTCCCCCACGCTGATGCGCTCGACTTCGAGGTCGCCGTTTTTCTCGCTAATGGCAATCAGGCTAAAATCGGCAGTTCCGCCACCCACATCGCAGACGAGAACGATGTCTCCCGTGCTGACCTGGCTTCGCCACGCGCTGCCGGCTTGGGCCGTCCAAGCATAGAATGCCGCCTGCGGCTCTTCGAGCAGGACGACCTTGCCGAGACCAGCGGCTTCTGCCGCCTCCGCTGTCAGCTTCCGCGCGACTTCGTCGAAGGATGCCGGAACAGTGAGAACGAGCTGGCCCTCAGACAGTTCCCAGGCACGGCCCTGGATGCGCTCCGCATACAAGAATCCTTCCTTAAGGTGCTCGAGGTAAAGCCGGGAGCACTCGAATGCAGAAAGCTTCTGCTCTTTGATCTCGGATTTCCATGGCAGGACGGCCCGCTTTGGATCGATATGGAAGTTCGAGAGCCACGATTTCGCGGAAGTGACCAGCCGATCGGGGATCAGCGCCCCATGGTCGCGGGCAAAGTGCCCCACGATGGCGGCCTCAGCGTGGCTGGACCAAGGCAGCCGGAGAGCATCCGCCGGAAACTCGTCGGGATGCGGAAGGTAGAGTGCCGACGGAAGAGTTGCCTTTTCCCCGATCTGATTGGGACCCACAATTTGGGTGATCTCCACGATCGTCGTTTTCTCGTCCTGAAAATCGTTCGCCGCGACCGCGCTGTTGCTGGTACCCAAATCGATTCCGAGGCTGAAGCGCGTGCTCATCTCTTGATCAAATGGATTGCCGGCTATTTCAGCTCGACTTGCGCGGGAGCAATGCTTGGCAGGCGCTTTTCGCTTGCCTTGAGGATGCGCGGCAGCTTCACGGAATCGGTCTTCCAGCCCTTGTGCAGCAAAGTGCCCGTGAATGGCGGTTCCCCGCCGATCCGTCCCATGAGGCGGTATTCGTCCGCTTCGTATCCCGCCGGTATAGTGATTCGCGATCCTTCCTCTGCTTCCGAGATGGGGGTGACTTTGAAGTGTTCGTGCAACACCTCCCGGCAGCCTTGATGGACGACCCGGGCCGCCGCTCCGACCTGTTTGTCATCATAAGGGGCGACGTCTTCCATAAGGAAATCCACGAGGCGTCCCTTCTCCTGGAGGAGACCGACGAAGGCCACGACCTCGGCCTCGGCCTGGTTTGCAGCCGGGGGTGGGGGTTGGGCGGCCACCGGAGCGACTCCAGCCGCGGAGACTTTCTGCGTTTTCGTCAGAAAGGAAAGCGCCAGAACGATGATCGCCAGCACGAGAGCAAACGCCGCAATGGGGATCGTGTGAGCGCTCATGGCTGGGATCAGCAAGAGGCCGTTCAGCACGGCAAGGAGGATTGCGGCGATCGGTAGGTAAGGTTTCATGTGATGATACACTGTCGTTTCGATACGGGCATTTGACCTGGGTCATTGGACACAAGGCGGGCCCTTTCGCAAGCGCGAAAGCGCCGTGGCGGCCTGGCCGGACGCCGCGTGGTGGCGGCTTGGCTGGTGGCTGGATGGCGCTCAGCGCCGGCGGATTCGGCAAGACTTAGGCCATACCGGGAAGTTCCCGCACTTCCGAAGCGGCGCCGAGAGTTTGCGCTTTCTCGGCAAGCGTTTCCATTTCGCGTTTGCTTGCGGAGCGGAGCGCTTCCTTGATCTTCGGTATGAGTGCGGGGGCCAAGCTCAAATCGTCCACCCCAAGCCCGACCAGCAGGCGCGCGGCTGCGGGATCAGAGGCTGCCTCTCCGCAAACGCCGACATGTTTGCCCTGCTTGTGAGCACCGCTTGTGAGCTGGGAGATCAGGCGAAGGACAGCCGGATGGAGGGCGTCCTGGAATCGCGCCAGCTCGGGGTGGCCGCGATCGGCGGCGAGCACGTATTGCGTGAGGTCGTTGGTTCCGATGCTGACGAAATCGATAATCCTGGCAAACTGGTCGATCAAGAGGGCCGCCGAAGGGACTTCGATCATGATGCCGACGGGAATCGGCCAGGCGTGGGCCTTGTCTTCCGTCTGGAGCGCAACGTGGACGTATTCCAGTTCTGAGAGCGCGTCCCGAAGCTCCTGCGGATCGGAAATCATTGGGAACATGAGGCGAAAATTGCCTCCGTGGGCGGCGCGCAGGATTGCGCGCAGATGCGTTCGAAAGAGGTCGCGGCGGCTTAGGCAAAGCCGGATGGCGCGCACGCCGAGAAAGGGGTTGGCTTCCCTGGGCAGACCCATGCCAGGCGCAGCCTTGTCCCCCCCGATATCCAGCGTCCGCACGACCACGGGCCGCTGCTCCATGGTTTCCCGCAGTTCGCGCAGGGCCTCGAATTGCTCATCTTCGCTCGGGGCATCATTTCGATTCAAAAACAGAAACTCCGTCCGAAAGAGGCCGACGCCTTCCGCGCCGCGCTCCAGGGCGTCGGCGGCCTCCGTCGCGTGACCAAGGTTTGCGAAAATATCGACAGCGTGGCCGTCTTTTGTGATCGCCCGGTTGCGGCTGAGGCGGGTGACTCTCTCCGCTTCCCTCTCAATCGCTTCCTTGCGTTTCTGAAGTTTCTGTAACTTGTCCGGGGCCGGGTTGAGCCAGAGTTCACCGCTTTCGCCGTCGAATGCCGCGTTAATCGTGCCTTCCGACGGTTCGATGCCAGCTCGCTCGAAGACCGATTTTGCCTGAGCAATCGCGGGCACGCCTCGGGCGCGCAGCAGAATGGCGGCATGCGAGGTCTTGCCTCCTCGCAGGCAGATCACTCCGCGAACCGAAGCGTTCGAGAGGCCGGCGGCATCGGTGGGCATCAGATCCTCGGTAACGAGAATGCCAGGTTCTCGCAGCAGAGAGATCTTGCGGCGCGGAATTCCCAGCGCCTCCAAAACGCGATGCCCCATGTCCTCGACATCGGCTGCGCGCTGTCGCATGTATTCGTCTCCCAAGCTTTGATAGGCGTTTGCGACGGACTGACACGACCGTTGCCAGGCAAGGGCGGCGTTCTCGTGATCGTCTTCAATGGACCGGTCGGCGGCTTCGAGGAGCGCGGGGTCATCAAGAACAAGCGCCTGCGCCCGAAATATTTCCGCTTCCTCTTTGCCGAGCGATTCCCGGAGCAATTCACCGTCCTGTGCCAGCCTCGCCTTGGCACTCTCGATGGCTCTCTGAAGTTTTCTCTTCTCTTTCCCCGTGTCGTCGATCTTGTCGGTGGGAAGCTCGGCAGTGTCCGCCTGCGCAAAGAAAAGCGGGCCGATGGCGATGCCTGCCGAGATTCCGATTGGGCCCTCGTTTGGCAAGCCCGTGCCGGGTGACGGTGCCGGGGAAGTCACTTTTTCGCCCAGACCCGCTTTCACCGCCTCGTGCAGCGCCCTGAGGGCGACTTCGGCGTCAGGTCCCCGCGCTGCGATCTGGATTTCGTGATCTTGGAGAATCTCGAGCGAAGCGAGCCCGCTCATGCTTTTTGCCGAGGCAGGACCCCGGCCGCCGGTGAGATTGCGGACCTCGATCTCGCAATTGTATCGCGCTGCCTCCCGGATAAAACCGGCAGCGGGGCGCGCATGAAGGCCGTGCGGGTTGCGAACGATGACCTTGGTGGCGAAAAAGTGGCCTGGCTCCGCATCGGTGGCTTCGACCGCCTCGCTCTCCTCGGGCGTGCAATCGAGATGCTCCGCTTTGCGCCGCAGGGCTTTTTGGGCCTCTTTGGCAACCTCCTGGAGACTCGATCCGAGCGCCGCCATCACCCCGGCGGCGACCGCGCCTTCGACGAAAGGTGCGCCGCAGCAGCGCACCCTAGCGCGTTGCGATTCTTCGAGGAACCCGAGGGCTATTTCCGCGCTCAGAATGGCGCTTCCGATATCCACCAAGATCAGGACGCCCTCTTCGCTCATCACCGCGTTGATGCTTTCGAGAATTTCGGTCGCGTCGGTGCCGAGTTCCCCGCGGGCTTCGCCGGTCCCCGCGGCGATCGCGATGGAAAGCTTCGGCCCGCTCATGGAAAGCACGAGTTCTCGAACAGCCGCAGCCAGTGCGCGACTGTGGGAGACAAGCACAAGTCCAACCATGATAAACTGGAAAGGAAGTCAGGACGAAGGCTTGACGGCGTCGACCAGCGCCTCCAGGAGCAACGCGGACGAGGCCGCGCCAGGATCCTTGTGGCCGACACTGCGCTCTCCAAGGTAGCTGGCGCGACCTTTCCTCGCGATGAGGGGAATAGTCGCTTCCGCTGCCTCTCGTGCCACTGAAGCCGCGCGTCCCAGCGCCGACTCGAGCGAGTCGTCATGCTTCGGCAACAAGGCCGCGAGAGCCGGCGTGAGCGCGTCAACCATGGTTTTGTCGCCGATGACAGCCTTGCCGAGCTTGACGATGCCGGACAGTCCGGTGTCGAAGCACTCGCAAAGCTCGTTGAGGGTAAGTTCGGACTTTCCGTTCGCCGGCCGGGCCGCTTGTAGAAAAAACGTCCCGTAGAGTGGGCCGCTCGCTCCGCCGACCTTCGAGATGAGTGTCATCGCGCTGGTGCGAAAGAGAGATCCGATGGACCTGTCGACAAGGGAATCCAATTTCGGCGGAATCGCCGAGAATCCGCGCGCCATATTTACGCCATGATCTGCATCGCCGATCTTGGCATCCAGTTCCGTCAGTTCGTCCTGATGTTTGACAAAGACCTCGGCGCAGCGACGGAGCCAGGATTCAATGTTGGCAGAGGAGATCGAGTTCATCAGATTCCCTTTCTCAGGGCCGGCGTATTGACCGGAGAGTCCCAGAGCAGCGTCAATTCTTCGTCGAGCTTTAGCAGGGTGATCGAAGTCCCGGCCATTTCCAGGCTTGTGATGTAGGAGCCCACGAGATTGCGAGTGACCTTCAAACCGGCCCGCTTCGCGATTTCGGCGGCCTTGCGATAGACAATGAAGAGCTCGACCGTCGGCGTGCCGCCCAGCCCATTGACGAAGAGGAGCACTTCGTCGCCCGACTTGAAAGGGAGGTCGTTCAGAATTGGCTCCATCAGGAGTTCGACGATCTCGTCCGCGGGAAGCAGCTCGGTGCGTTTGCGTCCCGGTTCTCCATGAATTCCAACGCCGACTTCCATCTCTTCCTCCGGCAAGTCAAAGGTCGGCTTGCCGACGTGCGGCACGGTGCACGACGTCAGGGCGATGCCCATGCTGCGCGCCCGGGCGTTCACCCGGGTGCAAAGATCGCGAATTGCCGCGAGTGGGCGGCCGTCCTCGGCCGCAGCACCACACAATTTTTCCGCCAGCACGGTGGCTCCGACACCACGGCGTCCAGCAGTCCACGTGCTGTCCTGCACGGCGACGTCGTCGTCGATGATCACGCTCTCTACCGGGATGCCTTCCGCTCGGACCATTTCGGCGGCGAGGTCGAAATTCATCACATCACCGGTATAATTCTTGACGATGAGCAACGCGCCCTTCTCCCCGGCGACGGCCATCGTGGCCGCGTGCATCTGATCGGGTGTGGGACTGGTAAAGACCGCTCCGGGGCAGGCGGCGTCAAGCATGCCCTGGCCGACGAATCCGCCATGCATCGGTTCGTGTCCGCTGCCTCCGCCTGAGATGAGGGCGACCTTGTCCTTCACGGGGGCGTCGGCCCGCATGATAAAGTTGGGATTGTAGCGGACCTTGAGAAAGTCCGGATACGCGGCCTCCATTCCTTGCAGGGCCTCGGTGACGACGTTTTCTGGTGAGTTAATGAGCTTCTTCATGAAGGTTTGAGCAGATCATCGGCAAGGAGGAGGAAGCGGTGTGTCTCTCAAGGATTAAACTTGCGCTCTGGGGATTGCCGGCATGTCGGGGGGAGTTGCGGCGCCGCACCTTTCAACATGATTTCCAAGACTTGAAGAAGACGGTGCTCTCCCGAATGTCGGCCTGATCGTCGATCGCGACAAGGTGAAAAAAACGTTATGCGGGATCCTGGGGCATTTGCCGCGCCGCGCCGGAATTTCGGCGTCCTGGCGTGAAGTAAAACATGATCGCGATGCCCGAACATATTCCGAGCGACCCAATCCATTTGAGAAGCCAGCCGGGATCGTAGAGGACTTGGAGCGTCGTTTCATTCAGATCCCTCGGGTTCCACTCGGCCTGGGAGAATTTGTAGTTGAACCCCGTCAGGTTTGCCAAAAGAGTGCCGGGGAAGCTTGCGGGATGATTCATTCTGGCGACGCCGGTCTTGGTTGCTCCGTCAGCGGAGTTCCGAAACTCAATCGTTGCGAGGAAATCCGAGGGGGTATCCGTGCCTTCGTCGCGGGGGACTTGGAAATTCAGCAGCCGCATCGAGAAAGGCAGGGGCTTGGTTTCCAGGCCATAGCCGATCCGGACAACTCGAGTGCCGTCGGTCAGCGCAGTGACTTCCCCGGATTCCACCCAACGATCAGGGCCACGTTTCCCGCCGCTTTCGAGATGCGCGCGAAAGCCCGGAATGCCCTGCTCGCCTTTGGGCAAAGGCGGTCCGGGTTTGATTTCATCGACAAGTTCGGCCTGGGGAAAAAACTGGACGAGTTCGGCCCGCCAGTCCGCCCATCCCAGCGCAAAGACGTCGCCCGGTCTGGCGCTCCCGGTAGCCACGACTTGCGCGCCGCGTTGCACTTGGAAGACGATGCCGTCGCCGGTCGGCGCGAGTTCCAGGGAGGGTTTGGCATCTTCGGTTTCCACAAGCTTTGAAATACGGACGAGGGCCGCTGGGTTGTTGGGCAGTTCCGATTTGCTTGCGGGCATGCCGTCCTTCATGGCGAAATCCGCCCAATAACTTTCCACAACGACAACTGAGCCGGCTTCGGTTATCGGCTTATTCATGACCTCGCCGCGCAGGTAGGTCGCGCCGGCTCCGTCCCCGGACAAGATCGTCACCTTCGAGCCATCTTCGCTCAGTCGGACCGTCACGCCGGACGAGACGCCCTGCGAGTGCACGATGGGCTCGTAGTTTGCGAAAACCATCTGACTTTCGTGGACCGGCGTGGGGACCGCCTTGGGCAGGGCAGGACGAAACACGATGCGGGCAAGGCCAAAAAAATCTTTTTCATCAGTCTCCCCTGAACGCAGGGCAAGGGGCACATTCAGGCTCCGGCCCGCCATCTCGCTGGAGAGCTTGAGCAGCGCGGAGGGAGGGGCGTCCGGCGCCTGTGAAGCAACAAAGCTTTGTTCGTGAATCAGATTCGGGCTGAACTCATCGGCCACGATCTTGAGGTTCGTTCCAGGGACTGGGAACGTTCGAGGGCGCCGCACGCTCGGCGGAGTAGCTTCCGCGTCGAATGACATCAGATAGAGGGCGGAATCCGCCGCACTTTCGAGTTGAATGATGCTTCGGTTTGTCGTGACGCGGTTGATGGGCGAAGCATCTTTGCGGAGGGTTACGTTTCCTTCGAAACCGGTTTGCATCCCGACCATCGCGCCGACGAGGAGGGTGATTATTCCATAGTGGGTAACGACAAAGCCGATGTGCCTTTTTTGCCACGGCCACCGGGTGAGCGTGACTGCGAAAAGATTGACACAAAGGACGGCCAGCCAGATCTGAAACCAGGGGGCTTTGTAAATGTAAGTCTGTGCGATCTTTGCGTTGAAATTGGACTCCGCGAACGTCGCGATCGCGCAGGCGATGGCGATCGTCGCCAGGAGGACGAGCGCAAGCTGAAGCGATCCAAGATAGTGAATCAACCGCCATACTGCCGAACGCTGGCGGCGTTCGGCGATCATCTGCTTGTGAGCGGGTGCGGGTGCGACGGTCGCGCTCATGGACTATTCACAGGCAGGGCGTACATTCCCTGAGGAGCCTATTTCTTCGGCGGCGTATTTCAACCATTGGCGGAGATTATTCTCCCGAGCTAGGTTCTACCATAGTATGAAACGCGGCCGAATAGTCTGGATTATTGCGGCGGCAGGCATTCTCCTGTTCGTGCTTGCCGCTTTGGCGACCTCTGTCTGGATCGGTCGCTTCTTGCGCAGCGAAGCCTTCCGGAAGTTGATTGCCACCAGGACGGGCGAGGCCCTTGGCTCAGAGACGATTTACGGCCCTTTGAGGTGGACGGGCTCCTCGCTGTTTGTTGATTCGATCGAGGCCACTGGCCTCCCGGGATCCATTGTGGAAAGTCTCCGCGCCGACCAGGTGCGCGCAGATTTGAGCTTGCGGGCGCTCATCGACGGAGTCTGGAGAGTGGACCGGATCCAGGTCGTGAGTCTTGACGGGACACTCCGCCCGGGATCGAACGCGCCGAAGGCGTCCGACGGGCGCCCTGCCGCCCCGGTTCGTGGGATACAGGCATGGCTTCCACAACGCTTCGAAGTGGGCCAACTGGATGTCGCGCGCGCGCGCCTTCGATTCCGCGATACCGCGGGCCTCGAAATTGCATTCCTGCAGGACTCGGCGTTGCGTATCCATCCCGACGGTGCCGACTGGGCGATCGAAGGCGCTGGCGGCACGCTTGCGTTGCTGAAAGTCCCGCCGCTGACCGTCGTGAATTTCCGTTCCAGGGCTCAAGACGCTGTATTTTTCTTAACAGACTCCCAGTTTCTGCTTGGGGAGACCGGAAAGGTTTCCGCCTCGGGCGAGTTCGCCGGCGATTCGAAGCTCCGCATAGAGTGGAGCCAGGTGAATATCGCTCCCTTCCTCAGCCCCTACTGGCGATCGCGGTTTTCCGGAATATGGGCCGGCACAGCCTTGCTCGAGTGGCCCGAAAGCGGACTTGCGGCCGGAAAAGCCACCGGAAGCTTCCGGCTGACCGACGGGCTCGCGTTGAATATGGAATTGCTCGATCGCGTCGCAACGTTCACGGGCGCCCCTCAATTCCGGCGTATGCCATTGCAGGACATCTCGGGTAGCTTCGAATGGACCAACGAGAGGGTGAAAATCACCAATCTCGTCGCGGAATCGAAGGGTTTGCTGCGCCTGGAGGGAAATTGCACAATCGCCGCCGGTGGGGCGATAAGTGGAACGCTTCGCGTCGGAGTAACCCCCCAGACTTTGCAATGGCTGCCGGGTTCGCGGGAACGAGTCTTCACGGTAGTCCAAAGTGGCTATGTCTGGACCGACGTCGAGATCAGCGGCTCACTGCAAGACTTGCGAGAAGACCTCTCCTCGCGCCTTGCAGCCGCCATGAGGGACGAGACCATTGATCGTGGCGCTCGAGCCATCCAGGAACTTCCTGACGCGGCAAGAGACGGCGCGAGAGGCGTGCTCGATGCCTTGATCCCTTTGATCAAGTAACCGCCACCCCTTGATATCCAAGCGAATCCAGGATCTTTTCCGCAAGAGTTGGCGCGTCCGTGCGTATCTCGGTAGACGAAGCTAATTAGATGCGAAGAGAAATTAAGTTTTCGCTAACCCGCTGAAGGCGCTGCCAAAATGTTGGCACGCCCGATGCTTAACAAGAAGTCCCGATGATCCATGCGAATTGTCGGATGCGGCTGACGGCTGATGACTTTACGTTCGTCGTCGGGGTGCTGTCGAAAAGCGAGTCAGATCACGTCTCGTTGGTCAAGCTGTTGATCGACGAGGATACGCGGGACGCGATCCTCGATCATGAACTGCTCGTCAAGGCGATTCTTGAATCTCCTGAGCGGCTGCCGATCTCGCCGCAGTTGTTATTTTACGTTCTTTGCCGGAAAGTTCTTCGCGACACCAAGGTCAAGAGCCGGGAGGCGGCGGATTTCGTTGCCTCGGTGCTCGAGGGATTCATGAGGACCGCCCGAATGGAACCGTCCGAGGAGGCGGGCAAGCGCAGCATGCGATATCTCTCTGACATCATGCATGCCATGAACCACGCGGGGACGAGGGAAGCGTTTCTCCTTCGTTCGCACGCGGCGAACTACGCTCTATTCGTCAGCGGAATCTTCGCGGACAATGTGGAGATGCGCACGCGCCATCGTGGTGCGCCGGATCTTTCCTTTTACGAGGCTGTGGGCCAGATGAACTATCGGGCCGCTTCCGAGTATCGAGAGGCCAAGAGATTCAAGCTTCAGTTGATTTACGAAGAACTGGCGAGCGGGTTTCGCGAAGTGCGCCTTGCCTTGAACGATTTGGCGAGCCGCCTTCTCCATCTAGACACTCCGGCGCCGGTGATCATCTCCTCATGAGCACGCTTTTCAGCGAGATTCAGGGTCTGCTCGAGCGGACCTACGCAAGCGTGGGTGTGAATCTCGAAGAGTGTCTTATCGACCGCGGGCGGTGCAGACACCTTTCCTCCCTCGCCGGGGCGCAGGCCGCGGAATTGAGCATGCTTGCGCGAACCTTTTTGCGTGAAGCCGACGGACGCCTGCGCGTTGGCATTTACTATTCGAGCTGGCTTATTGAACAACTCGAGAAGCATGATCCGCGTTCCGGCCTGAGCGACGCCAACATCAAGGCGCTGATAGCCTTCGTCGAGGAAATCAACCATGCTTTGCATGCCGCCCTCCAGTTTCAACGAGGCGAGCCGCCAAACCATGACGAGGCTTACGCGCGCAATCTCGAGCTGCAGGCCCAAGTGGATACCTACCTTGTCTTGCTGCTTTTCGTCGCTTTTTTTCGAAGTCCCGGCAAGATTACCCGCGCGGATCGCAGGTGGTTGCGCTTCCACATGTTTGATTCGAGGCACAGGCGCTCATTTCGAGACAGGACGATTTCCGCGCGCTACGCGGAAACGACGCTACTGGCAAGGTCGTACACGCGCTATCTGGAAAGCCTCGCCGCCGCGCGTCGCGTCGAGGAGATTCGGATCTTTCATGCGCTCGAGTACGACCGGAAGCGCGCGCGGATTTTCGCGCTCAGGGATAGAACCAAGTTGCCCTGAGATATCCTCTGCGACAGCCGCATTGGCTTGAAGATTTGGGATTGTGGCGCAGGATCGCGCCATGGTGACGGTTTACGCCTATGCCAAATGTGACACATGCCGTCGAGCGTTGCAGTTTCTTCGCGAGCGAAGAATTCTTTTCCGGGAGGTTCCCATTCGAACAACGCCCCCAACGCCGCCCGAACTCAAGGCAATGCTCACTGCCCGCGGTGACATCCACAAGCTTTTCAACACAGCCGGCGCAGACTACAGGGCGCTTGGCTTGAGCGGAAAGTTGTCAAAACTTTCCCAGGCGGAGGCTCTCGGGCTCCTCGCGAAAAATGGAAATCTGGTCAAGCGGCCGTTCCTAAGCGGCGACGGAGTGAATCTTGTGGGATTCAACGAGAAGGAGTGGCAAGCCGCGTTCGGTTGGGGAACGCCGGAATAAATTCCGAAAAGGGAGGCGAAGTGGTCTGTTTGCCAGGAGGAAGACGCCCGCGCTTTGCGGCGAACCTGCGAAGCTCCGGCGAGTTGACGAGGCGAATTGCGCCGGCTTCATGTCAACGGGCCCCTCGCACAAGGGCTCTACAACCAGATCGCACGCCTTTCCGGAGACCGATGGGGCTGCCTTTTGCCCGATCAGGATTCGCGGGTGGCAGGGTGCTCCGCGATGAGGCGGAGCGATCTTTGCAGCAGGGTTTTTCCGGGCTCCATGTGATGCCACGTCGAGGCGCCGGACGGATGCGGAAGCGGGATGACGTCTTGGACACCTCCGTGGCAACGTAGCTCCCAGCTCCTGCCGACGACGCTGGAGAGAGAATCGAACGTGAGGAACCGCGAGATTGCCAGCTTGCCAACTGGAAGGACAAGGCTCGGACGGAGGACTTCGAACTCGCGCTTCAACCAGTGAGAGCACGCCTGAATTTCCTGCTCGCTCGGGACTCGATCCCCACCGCGCGGGTTCTTGCCGGGGAAGCAACGGCAAACCGCCGCGAAATAGATCCGGTTGCGCGCCGTCTCTTCGTTCCATCCGAGCGCGGACTCGATCCAGCGAAAAAGTGTCTTGCCTGCCGTCCAGGCAAAGGGTCGGCCGAGTTGGGGCTCCTTGATGCCAGGCGCCTGCCCTACGAGGAGGATACGACTGGCGACCGGTCTGCCGGTGACGACCGGCTTATGCATGCGGGGGCACAGATCACAGTGAGCCAGAGCGCGCAGATGAGCGCTCAGCGCGTTCACGACCAGCCAAAGAGGAGCGACGCCATCCGATACGCCATGTAGCCGACCGCGAGAGCCACGACGAGCGCTACGGTCAGCACGATCACGAGCAACAGAATGAGGAAAAGCCAGTCGGAAACCGTGGATACACGAGGTCCGCCCGAGTGGCGCTTCAAGAGGTGGTAGTTCTGCTGATTCGACTTGAACCAAGCGGAGAACAGGTCGCCAATGCCGGGAAGCGCCCCGAGGATGGAATTGATGAGAATGTTGAACGCCATGCGAACAAGCACCACCCGCGGAACCCCCGCACGGAGGGCGTGAACAAGGATCACCGACGAGAGCGCGGCGGTCGACGTGTCGCCGAGGCCGGGAATAAGCCCAATGATCGGGTCGAGGCCCACCCGGTACTTCGTTCCGGGAATCGGGATGAGGTCGTCGAGAATGAAGGCGAGCAAACGCGAAAACTCTTCCTTTCGCTCCGAGGCGGGAGGAAGCAACTCCATCTCAATCTCAGACACCTTTTCTCTCACGAGGTAATTGATCGCAGGGCGGCGCCAGCCGCAAGCGACATTGTTTCTTTTTCACCAACAAATTTCCTGCTAGAGCCTGTTGCGGTGAAGAGGATCCTTTTGTTGCTCACCATAGTGCTGGCGGCGTGTTCAACAACACCTCCGCCCCCGCCCCAGGCGCGATACCTTACGGACGCCTACGCCACTCTTTACCTTGGGACGGACGGCTCGGTCGTGTCCAAGCAGACACCCGCGGCCAAGCCCCAAGAGGAGGGGTTTTGGCGAGGAAGCGGCGTCTCTGGCGCGCCCTCGATCGTCATCGACCTCGGCGGGCAGAAGGCATTTTTTTACAAGGCTGGACGGATTGTCGGCATGTCGCCGATCTCAAGCGGACGCGAGGGGTATCGAACTCCAACGGGCCGCTTTAGCATCATTCAGAAGGACAGGGATCATCTCTCCACCCTGTACGGTGATTATGTCGATTCGTCCGGGAATGTCGTGGTGAGAAACGTGGGCGTGATGGAGGACCCCAGGCCGCCAGGGACTTCCTTTCGCGGGGCCCCCATGCCGTACTTCATGAGGATCTACGCCGGCGTCGGGATGCACGCAGGCTACCTTCCGGGGGTCCCGGATTCGCACGGGTGTATCCGTATGCCGCGGCGAATGGCTGAGATTTTCTACGCGAACGCGCCATCCGGCACTCCGGTCAGCGTGACCCATTAGCCCTCTGCCGGTTTGAAAAAGACAATCCAATTCGCTTAGCGAACTTACCGGGCGGGGTGAGGCGGCCGCTCCGGCAATGCACCCACTGCGCGCGCCATTTCGTTCTCGCGCGACAACTTATTTTGTCGTCGCTTCGATGCCAGGTTTCGAGGACTTAGGTCTTTGTCGAATAGCTCATTTCGTACGAGAAGAGCTCTTCGGGTTTGAAGAACCGCTCGAGTTCAATCTCGGCATTCTCGGGTGAATCCGAGGCATGAACAATGTTCACCATCACATCCACACCGAGGTCGCCGCGGACCGTTCCCTTGTCGGCCTTTTTCGAGTCCGTGGGACCGATGATCGTGCGCACCCGATCCACTGCATCGGCGCCGGCCAGGGCAACGGCGATGACGGGCGTGGACTGCATGAAGACTTCGAGCTGAGGGAAAAAACTTTTGTCGAGCAAATGGGCGTAGTGATCCTTCAGCAGCTCGGGCGATGCGCCGAACATCTTGCAGCCGCGGATCTGAAATCCGTTGTCTTCAAAGCGCTTAATCACCTCGCCGACTTTCCGGCCGGCTACGCAATCGGGCTTCAACAGGAGGAGGGAGGTTTGCATGTTGCTTAATCTAATAGCCTCGCAGCGTG
Organism: uncultured Verrucomicrobiae bacterium; assembly: GCA_963731945.1. GTDB lineage: Bacteria > Verrucomicrobiota > Verrucomicrobiia > Chthoniobacterales > Terrimicrobiaceae > DASTFP01. The sequence continues at coordinate 63,646 of CAVSXN010000018.1, forward strand.
CGGGAAGCAGAATTTGCGTCCGACCCTTCGATCATCCTTTAAATGGCATACCTCCATACCGCGATGGTATGGCAAATGGATCCTGCGAAGACGAAGAGATGCCAGATAAAGTGCATGAAGGTCCTGCTCTTTGCGGCGTAGAAGGCGACTCCCACGGTGTAAGCGATGCCGCCGGCAAGAACCCAGAGGAAGCCCTGCCAGGTCGCATTCTCGATGAACGGTCGAATCCAAAAGATCCCCAACCAGCCCATGCAAAGGTAGATCAGGTTCGACAGGCTTCTGTAGCGGATCCCTCCGGTGAGCTTGAAAGTGATTCCCAGCACCGCCATCGTCCACTCAATGATGGCCAGCGCCAATCCGCCGCTCGCGGCGAGCGGGCCCAGAGCGAACGGCGTGTATGTTCCCGCGATGAGCACAAAGATGGCGGAGTGATCGAGAATGCGCACGGTGTCCTTGGCCCTGCCCGGGGCCAGCACGTGATATATGGTCGAAGTCAGATAGAGCGCGAGAACCGATGTCAAAAAGATTGCCGTGCTCACAAATGCCCACGATTGCGAGCTGCGCAGCGCCGCAAGCATCATGAAAGGAGCAACTCCAATCGAAGCAACGAGTCCAACTGCAGCCGAGACTGTATTCGCGATCTCTTCTCCGCGGGTATATCGGTGTTCACCGGCGGTTGCGGAGGGGGTGAACATGGAGACTCCTCAGGACACGACGCGGCCCGGCGTGGCCAAGATTCGCCTGAGCGCCATGTGACAAATTGCTTCGGCCGTGGCGAGGCTGACGATGTTCACTTGAAGGTCGCGCAGAAGGCCGTCCTGAAGACCATAAATCAGCCCATGCACGGCCAACTCACGACCCTTCATCCAGGCATCACGCAGGAGCGCGGAACGGCAAAGATTCCGGACCTGGAGGATCACATTGATTTCGCACAGCTTTTCCACGCGGCCGACCGGTTCGTGAATGGCTTCGATCTGTTCGCGATAGGTTTCGAAAGCTTCGGAAATAGGCGAAAGCCAGTTATTGACGAGCCCGGTGGCTCCGCCGATCGCCGCCTGCACGCCGCCACAACCATAGTGGCCGCAAACAATTACGTGGACGACCTTGAGAACATCCACCGCGTACTGGACGGTCGCGAGGCAATTGAAATCGGTTAGGGAGATGATGTTTGCGACGTTGCGGTGGACGAAGACCTCGCCCGGTTGCAAGCCGATGATTTCGCTGGCGGGAACCCGGCTGTCCGAGCATCCGATCCACAGGAACTTTGGGATCTGCTGCTCGGCAAGTTTCTCGAAGAACCCGGGAGTCCTCTCGCGCATTCTGCGCGCCCAGTTCCGGTTGTATTCGAACAGCGGCTGAAGATCCACTCGAAGGTCGCTGGGCATCGTCGCGCGACACTAGGCGCCCAGTCCGGCGCAGGCAAGGGCACTTATTTTCCCTTCAATTTCTCCCTGGGAAAAGGAGCCCGCGAAGAAAGACGTTCAACGCGGCGAATCTTGCGGAGAACTGTCTGATTCGGGCGGACGGGAGACCACTTCAAGGGGTTGGGCAGGATTGCCGCCAGCGCCATCATTTGGCCGCGTGTGAGTTGATTGGGAGTTCTGTCGAAATATTCGTGCGCCGCAGAGCCAATTCCGTAAATGCCCGGACCGAACTCGATGTGATTGAGATAGAGTTCCAGAATCCGCCGTTTGCTCATGAAGAGCTCCATCCAAATCGTATAGTAGGCCTCCAGGGCTTTCCGCAGATAGGAGCGTCCCTGCCAAAGGAAGAGAGAACGCGCGCATTGCATGGTAATGGTGGAAACTCCCCGCGCCTCTCCATCCTTGGCTTCGGCAATGGCCGTCCGAATTCCAGGAATATCAAATCCCTGGTGGTCGAAGAAAGCCTGGTCTTCCGAAGCCCAAATGTAGTGGATGAGTTTTTCGGGAATGTCCCTTAGCGCGACCCAACGGGCCGGGGTTGCCTGAAGGGTCTTGCCTGCCATTCGCGCTTCGATCCTGCGTTGGTAGTGCATCGGAACGAACGGAGGATCCCAGAAAACCGCCATCGCGACCTGCGCGGGTGGAATCAACAGAACGACGAGCAGCGCGACAAGCAGAAGCTTGGCGACACGACGGAAGTTGAATTTTTGGGCAGCCACCGGCGGGCATTCTGGCGGAGAGTCCCCGCTTGAAAAGGCCGCAGATCAATTCGATTTCCGGTGGCGCCACAGCCGAAACCGGACGTGTTTCGGTGAAATGAAACGCGCGATCGGCACTTCATTGACGGAGCGGCCGTTAGGGGTTTTATCGAAAGTGGCGCTTTCGACGGCCCTAGCCTCAAGACGGCCGCCGTTCGCCGGCAATGAAGTATCCTATTGCCGGCGGGCGGCTTGCAAACTATCGACCACCTTCCAACACGAGAGCGGTCCAGCACATCGATTGAAGAAGCCTTACCGAGGTAAGGTAGTTGGCAAGAGCTTGAGCCACAAGTGACTCATCGGAAACAATTTGTGTCTGCTTTAGCGGCAGCGGCCGTAGCCGTTTCCGCCGAACACGAAGCCGATCTGAAAGCCGGGGTTATAATAGACCGGCGCCGGCACGTAACGCACGGGCTGATAGTAATAGCGCGGCTCGTAATGACGCGCCCGCGGGTAGTAGCCGTAGTCATTACGGCTGTAGCAATTCTTGTAGTGTTTATGATGTTTTCTGCAGCCACCGGCTTCCGCGGGCGTCGCGAACAAAGCCAAGGCGCCGAAGGCGGCCGCCACCGAAAGGGTCAATGAATGTGCTCTCATACCATGATCAAACGCCCGAGGCGCCGAAAGTATTCGAAATATTTTTCGCTTTCAGAACACTCTGCGAGGCGCCCTGCTAAATCGATGGCGCTAAGCGGTTTAGTGGCTTCGTCCGTTCGGAAACTCTTCGGTATTCTACCAGTCCTTCTAGGCGATCGCTTCGACCAAGCGACCCTTCAATTCCGCAATTGGAACACGCTCCTGTTTCATGCTGTCGCGGTGTCTCAGCGTGACTGTGCCTGCCTTCTCGGGACCGTTCTCGCCGAGGGTATCGAAATCCACGGTCACCCCGAACGGTGTGCCGGCCTCATCCTGGCGGCGATAACGCCGGCCGATGGCGCCGGCTTCATCGTAGAATATGGATAGGAAGGGACGCAATGCGTTCGCAATCCCCCTGGCCTTGGCAACGAGTTCCGGCCTGTTCTTCAGGAGAGGAAAAACGCCGCATTTAACCGGTGCCATCCGCGGGTGCAGACGCAGAACGGTCCTTGTCTCGCTCTTGCCGTTCTCTCCAGCTACGACCTCCTCGTCGTACGCCTCGCAGAGGAGTGCCAGCGCGGTGCGATCGACGCCAGCACTCGGTTCCACGACGTGCGGCACGAATTTTTGCTTGGTTTCCTCGTCGAAATACTCGAGCGGTTTGCCGCTATGTTCGATGTGTCGCGAAAGGTCGTAGTCGGTCCGATACGCGATGCCTTCGAGTTCGCTCACTCCGAAAGGGAATTCGTATTCGAGATCGTAGGTCTTCTTCGAGTAGAACGCGCGCTCCTCTTCAGGGATGTCGTGGACATGGACTTTTGCGCGGGGAATGCCGATATCTTCGTAAAACCTGAGGCGTTCCTCAAGCCAGTAATCGGTTAGGCGCAACCCGTCCTGTTCCCGGCAGAAATACTCGATCTCCATTTGTTCGAACTCGCGGGAGCGAAACGTGTAATTTCGCGGATTGATTTCATTGCGGAAGGCCTTTCCGATTTGCGCGATGCCGAAAGGAATCTTCTGGCGGGAAGTTTCCAGCACGTTCTTAAACTGGACGAACATGGCCTGCGCTGTTTCCGGGCGAAGATAAACGAGATTCTCATCGCTTTCGATCGGGCCGGCAAAGCTCTTGAACATGAGATTGAAAGCACGCGGTTCGGTGAGATCGCGGCTCCCGCAGTTCGCGCAATACTTCACGTCGTCCTTGACGGGTAATTGATCGGCTCGATGGCGGGATTTGCATGAGCGGCAGTCGATCATCGGATCGCTGAAAGTCTCTTCGTGGCCGCTGGCCTTCCAGACTGCGCGGTTCATGATGATCGAGCCGTCCATGCCGACCATGTCTTCGCGTTCACGAACGTTGCGGCGCCACCAGAAGTCCTTCAGGTTGCGTTTAAGTTCGACTCCAAGCGGACCATAGTCCCAAAACCCGTTAAGACCTCCATAGATTTCGGAGGATTGGAAAATGAAGCCTCGGCGTTTGCACAGGCTGACGATCTTTTCCATGCGTTGGGAGCTTGCGTCTTTGGTCATAGTGAGAAACGGTCACAAGAACCTCGTTCCCTCAGACGCGTCAAAGCTTTTTCGTGTGCAGCGGCATAACCGGAAGTGGCCGGTTTCGGACGACTCCTCACGTCGTCGCCTACGCGGGGTATGACCGCGTGAAGAGGAGTTCCGCCAGTTCGCTAAGTCTCAGAGGAGTCAGCGTGTTTGGAATGAATCTTCTAAAATACGTCCCAAAATTTCTCCTGTCGCGGATCGAGTGCGGGATAGCCGGGCACAATACAGCCGGTATATGGCCATGCGTGAATGCTGGCGGCAAGGTCGGCTCTCGCTGGGTTTTCTGCGATGTAGTGGATAATTGACGCGAGCGCTCCTCGCTGGCGCTCGTTTTCACGCAGGACGTGGTCGTGCGGCTGAGGTTGAAATCTCGCAGGTTGCAGGTGCTTTTCGATACGCGAAACTGCAGATGAAAGGGGGCGCAAAGCCAGCCTGTGGCACGGTCAAAGGTGGTCAGCGTCCAATGGACCACCGCCTGGCCGCAATAGAACAATCTGCCGAGACGCGGAAGACGCCCCGGAAGTTTCATTTGATTCTTCCGATCCATCGGAAGTTGGATGAGCACGGCCTTACGTCGTCGCCTCGACCTCCGTAGGCGCCGACGTGAGGAGGCGAAGACCTTGCTGGCGAGCTTCGGCTGTCCGTCGCTTCAAGCCGCCGGCTTGACCCGAATGCCTTTCCTTGCCGGGAGCGCCGCAACGATTTTCTCCAACGCAGCCTCCGCGGTGATTCCGTGCTTTTCGCGCAAAATCGGAACGCTGCCATGTTCGACAAATTGGTCAGGCCAGCCGACCCGGACGACTGGAGTGGTCACGTGCTGTTCGGCCAGGTGCTCCATCACAGCGCAGCCGAAACCATTGTGGAGCACATGGTCCTCCATGGTGCAGACCACCTCGCATCCTCGCGCAAAGAACTCTATCGTCGCGGCATCGAGGGGTTTGATCCACCGGGCATTGATCACGGCCGTCGAAATGCCTTGCTCTTCCAGGGCCGAGGCGGCCTCGAGCGCGAGCTCGACCATCGTGCCCAGTGCGATGATGGCCACGCGAGAGCCATGCCGAAGAACTTCAGCTTTGCCGATCTCCAGAATGCACGGATGTTTTTTGGGTTCCGCGCCCGTCCCGACGCCGCGCGGGTAGCGAATTGCGATGGGACCGGAATGATAGTTGGCCATGGTCCAAAGCATGTCGCAAAATTCATCTTCGTCCTTGGGCTGCATATGGACGATCCCGGGAACGGGGCGAAGGTATCCGATATCGAAAAGGCCGTGATGGGTCGGGCCATCGTCGCCGGAAAGTCCGGCGCGGTCCATGCAAAGGGCGACATTGAGGTTCTGCAACGCGATATCGTGGATAATCATGTCGTAGGCCCGTTGCAGGAATGTGGAATAGATGGCGAGGAAAGGTTTCATCCCTCCGACGGCAAGGCCACACGCGAAGAGCGCGGCATGTTCTTCGGCGATACCGACGTCAAAGCATCGGTCAGGGTGGCGCTTTGAGAAATTGACGAGCCCCGTGCCGCTGGGCATCGCGGCAGTGATCGCGACGATCTTGTTGTTGTGATCCGCAAAATCGGCGAGTTTTCTTCCAAACAATTCGGAATAGGTGGGTTTTGCAGAGGCAACCGTTTCGCCGGTGTCGAGGTGAAACTTGCCGAGGCCGTGGAACTTATCGGGTTTCTCCAAGGCAGGCGCATATCCCTTTCCCTTCTTCGTGAGGATATGCAGGATCACCGGCTCGTGCTGGGTCTTGAGAAACTCAAAAGTTCGAATCAGCAATGGGATATCGTGTCCGTCAATTGGACCGTAATATCGCAATCCGAGGTCTTCGAAGATCACGCTTGGAGCCAGGAGGTTCTTGACGCCCGCTTCCACCTTGTGGGCGAAGTGGCGAGCGTGCTTGCCGGCCAGCCACTCGACGAACTGCCCGGCTTTGTCGTGCAGATGGGCGAAGGCTGGGTTGGCCACGATCCGATTGAGATATTCTGCGACTGCGCCGACATTCTTGGCGATCGACCATTCGTTGTCGTTGAGAACGAGGATGAGGCGTCTTGTCGTGGCGGCGAGATTGTTGAGGGCCTCGAAACTGACGCCGCATGTGAAGGCGGCATCGCCGGCCACGCAAACGACATGTTCTTCGCCGCCGAGGATGTCCCGGGCTGCGGCCATGCCAAGCGCCGAGGAAAGAGCTGTGCCTGCGTGGCCCGCTCCGTAGCAATCGTGTTCGCTCTCGGTTCGAAGGAGGAAGCCGTTCAGACCCTGGTATTGCCGGATCGTGGCGAAGCGTTCGCGCCTGCCGGTAAGGAGCTTATGGACGTAGCCTTGGTGACTGACATCGAAGACGAACTTGTCCTTGGGCGTGTTGAAAACACGGTGAAGCGCGATGGTCAGCTCAACCACCCCCAAGTTGGGCCCCAGGTGGCCGCCCGTTTTCGAGAGGACACTGATCAATTCCGCCCGCACTTCTTCCGCCAGAAGCGGCAGGTCTTTTTCTGGAATGGCCTTCACATCCGCGGGGGAGTGAATGGTCGGAAGAAATGATTTATGATTCATCGGCAGTTAAGGGAAAATTCTCCAACCTGTTTTGGCCGGGCGCATTTTTCGCGATAATCTGAATTTTTTTGGTGGCGGCGTCGAGTTTTTCCTGGCACAGGCTCGCGAGCCTGACGCCCTCTTCGTAGTTGGTGATGAGCTTCTCCAGAGGCAGTTGTCCGGCTTCCATTTCGCGAACGAGAGCTTCCAGCCTCTCCATCGCTTGCTCGATGGACAAGAGTTCAATGGCAACGGTCTCTTTTTCGCTCATGGTTGGACAGCCCCGAGGTCGGTTCACCGCGCGAACAAATATCAGAGCCTGACGACCTTCCAAAATTGACGGCGACGCGACATCGTGGGTTTTTCGGCGGTCTTCTAGGCAACGTTGTGCTTGGTGATATTTAGTTCTTTGAGCCGGCGATGCAATGTGCGCCGGCTGATTCCAAGAATCCTGGCGGCTTCGGTGCGATTACCAGCGCTTTCCTCGAGGGCCCGGAAGATAAGGCTTCGTTCGGTTTGGTGCAAATTTAATCCTTTGGTCTCCTGAGTCTGGGCATCCACTGACTGGGAAGGCAGGCGGACACTCGCAGGCAGGTCCCGCACGCCGATCCTCGCCGCGCTGGACATGACGACTGCATGTTCGATGGCAGCGCGCAGCTCTCGCACATTTCCCGGCCAGTTGTAGTCCAGGATGCAGGCCATGCCTTCCGGCGCAAGTTCGCGGAACGGTTTATCATTTTCCTTGGCTGATTCCTTGAGAAACGCACGCACCAGGAGAGGCAAATCCTCTTTGCGAGCGCGGAGCGGCGGCATCGTGAGGGGAACGACGTTCAAGCGAAAATAGAGATCGTCCCGGAACTTTCCCTCGGCGACAAGCGTGCTCAGGTCCCGATTGGTCGCCGCGATCAGGCGCACATCAGCGCGCAGGGTCTGGTTTCCGCCGACCCGCTCGAAAGTGCGTTCCCCAAGCACGCGAAGAATTTTGACCTGCGTGTTCTCGTCGATTTCACCGATCTCGTCCAGAAACAGACTTCCGCCCGCCGCTTGCTCGAACCTTCCGATCCGGCGCTCGAAGGCTCCCGTAAACGCGCCACGCTCATGCCCGAAAAGCTCGCTCTCGAGAAGCTGAGAAGAAAATGCCTTGCAATGCACCGCGATGAACTTCTTGGCGGCCCGCGTGCTGAGTGCGTGGATGGCGTGCGCAGCAAGTTCCTTCCCGGTGCCCGTCTCTCCTTGAATGAGGACAGTAGCCCGTGAGGGAGCGACTTGCTTGATGGTCTCAAAGACCTCGATCATCGGAGCCGAGTGCCCTATCATGCTCTCCAGGCCTGCGCGCCGGCCGACTTGCTGGCGAAGTTCGACGTTTTCACGCCGCACGTCCCGCTCGCGCAACGCGCGCTGGATGAGCATCTCGAGGCGGTCGATGTTCACCGGCTTGGTCACGAAATCGTACGCGCCTCGCTTCATCGCCTCGACCGCCGTATCAACCGAACCGTAGGCCGTCATCATGATGCAAATAGGCGGCTTGGGCAGCTTCAGCGCCTTTTCCATCAAATCCATCCCATCTTCGGAGCCAAGACGCAGATCGGTGATCAAGACGTCGGCGGGTTCCGTATCCATCGCCGCGAACGCCCCCGCAGTGTCGCCGGCCACGTAAACCTCGTAGTGATCCTCAAGAGCGTCCCGCAAACCGTCGCGCGTGTTCTTCTCGTCGTCGACGATCAGAAGAGTCTTTGAGAGTGCCATTTTGGCACAATCGATAGATGTCCGTCCTGAAAAATCAAGTGCGATTTCTCCGGCAGCCCTCACCCCGCAGCAGCCGCCATCTTTGTCTTTGACTGCGCGAGAAAGGCGCGCAAGGCGAAATGTTCACATTTCTGCAGTTCGGGATCCCCCGCGAAGACGGATGCCGCGAGTTTGGCGGCTTCTCTCATCAGTTCCGCGTCGCGGAGCAGATCGCCGAGCTTCAGCGGAGGCAGTCCCGTCTGGGCGGTGCCAAGAAGGTCTCCGGGACCTCGCAGGCGGAAATCGGTCTCGGCGATCTCGAAGCCGTCGGTGGTCTTTTCCAGGACGGCGAGCTTTTCTCGAGAGGTTTCCTCGATCTTGGCATCGTGAAGCAGGATGCAATATGACTTGTGCTCTCCGCGTCCGATACGTCCGCGCAACTGGTGGAGCTGCGCGAGGCCAAAACGCTCTGCATTTTCGACGATCATCGTGTTCGCATTCGGCACGTCCACCCCGACTTCGATGACCGTCGTGCTAATGAGCGCGGCGAGCTGGCCGGCGTGGAACTTTGCGACCGTTTCTTCCTTTTCCTCCGGCCGCATCCGGCCGTGAAGGAGGCCGACAGAATGAGGCGCAAGGTGCAGCTTCCATTTCTGGAATTCCGCTGTCGCCGACTTCGCGGCAAGTTTGCTGGATTCCTCCACCAGGGGATAGACGACGTAGGCCTGGCGCCCGCGGTCCAATTGCTTCCGTACAAAATCCACAACTTCGGGCAATTTCCCCCTCTCCCTGACAGCGGTCAGCACGGCGCCGCGGTCGGCGGGTTTCTCGCGCAGAATGGAGACCTCCAGATCGCCGTAGAGGGTTTGCGTGAGGGTGCGCGGGATGGGTGTCGCGGTCATGACCAACACATCCGGCGCGTCTCCGCGTGCGATCATTCGTGCGCGTTGCAAGACGCCGAACTTGTGCTGTTCGTCGATAACGACAAGCCCAAGATCTGCAAATTCGCTCGATTCGTAGAGGAGTGCGTGCGTCCCCACGATAATCCGGGGAGCATATGCGTCTGGCGTGTCGTGTTCGGCGTCCCGCCGAACAGGGGTTTCCGGCGGGCCGCTCCGGCAGCCGCCGGACGGGGACGCGTGCGCTCCCCGATCCGGCTCGCGTGGAACCTTCGCGAGTCCGTTCGCAAAAAGCGGCAGAGGCGCATTGTCCTCGCTCCGAGACGCGGTTCGCAATGCGACCGCGATTCCCAGTGGCTCGAGGAGTCTCTTGAAATTGAGGTAGTGTTGCTCGGCGAGGATCTGTGTGGGCGCCATCAACGCCGCTTGCCAGCCCGTTTCGACGGTTAAGAGCATCGCGGCGAGTGCGACAAGGGTCTTTCCGGATCCGACGTCGCCCTGGAGAAGACGATTCATGCGGCGCGGTGCCGAAAGATCGCGACGGATGTCGGAAATCACCTCAACCTGCGACTCGGTCAGCGAGTAGGGAAGGGCGCGCAGCAACCTGTCGAGCAAGCGACCGTTCGCGTTTTTGCAGGTGCCCGGGAGCCTTTGCCAGTCTGTCCGCCGTGCTTGAATGAGGAGCTGAATGGCAAAGAACTCCTCCCGAACCAACTGTCGCCGGGCAGCTTCGAGATGCTCGGAAGTGGCCGGGAAATGGATATTGCGGAGGGCGTCGGCTTTTTTTGCCGGCAGCAAATTTGGAACCGTTTCCAAGTCGGCCTGGTCGAGCGCTTGAAAAATCAAGGCTCGGAGCAGCCGCGGCGAGACGCCTTCGCCTGCCGGATGCACCGGGGCGAGACGATTCATATGGATGGAGGTTTCCTCATCGTCCTCCACCGTCTCAAATTCGGGGTGATCGATGACGATCTGTCTTCCGCGTTTTTTCGGCCGTCCGAAGATTACCAGGCGCTGGCCGACGGCGATCAATTTTTGGATGTAAGGCATGTTGAACCAGCGGCAGGCCAGGGGTTCGCCGAGGATGCCAGCGGACTCGTTCTCGAATGTGATTTCGAACATTCGCCGCCATCCGCCGAGCCGCTTCAGCGAGGTTCTTGTGACGACGCCGAGGAGGCATACTGAGCGGTCCATTTCCCCGTCGGGAAAGCGGTCAAATCGCCGCCGATCCTCATAGCGTCGCGGATAATGCTCGATGAGATCGCGGAGCGTGGAGAGCCCCAGACGGGCAAGCGGAGTCAGCCGGTTGCGAGGAATCCAATCCAGATCGGCGAGAGGCGTCTCCGGTGCGCGCCTGGAAGTCTTCACTCGCCGGTTGGCCGGAAAAGCCGCCTGGCATTTTCGGGAAGATCCTCGAATCTCCGCGCAACTCTCATTTCAAGTCTGGCAAACTGCCGGGCGAATGGCAACGATCTGCGCCTGAGCGTCGACCCGGCCATTGAAGTCATTGCGCTCAACGGTGAATGCGACATCCCAAGGGGGTCGAGGCAGTTTCTCCTCGGCGCCGCGGAAATAGATCGCTTGCACCATCCGCCGCCCGGCGCGGAAGTTCAGCAGGAGATGTTTGTCCTTGAGCACGCGCGGCGCGGCGGCGGGTGACACCATTCGCGCGGCGAAGATGGGTTGAGAATTCCCCATGCCGTAAGGCTCAAGCACCTCCTGTGCTTCGAGCAGGGAGAGCGAGATGTCTTCCATGGGCAATTCCGCGTCGAGCCGGAGCTTGGGCGTAAGGATATCGTCGTTCACCCGCTCGCGCGCGGAAATTTCAAACGCGCGCCGAAAATCTTCGAATCGGTCCTCCTGCACGGTCACGCCCGCGGCCATCTCGTGTCCGCCAAATTTTTCCAGGTGGCAGGCGCATTGCCGCAGGGCCTCGACCAGCGAGAGGCCTTCGATGCTGCGTCCGCTGCCCTTCCCAAGCCCTTCGTCGTCGAAACCAACCAAGAGCGTGGGCCGATGATGCCGCCGCATGACCCGCGCGGCGACGATCCCGAGGACTCCGTGATGCCATTCGCGCCGTCCGGCCACGATGCTGGCATGGCTTGTCTCATCGTAGTGTTGCTCCACCCATTGCTCCACTTCGGTGATCAGCGCCCGCTCCACGCCTTGTCGCGCGCGATTCTGGCGGTCAAGGCTGTCGGCGAGCTGTGTCGCCTCGCGAATGTCGTCACATAACAGCAGTCGCAGCGACTCGAGCGCCGTGCCCAGGCGGCCGGTGGCATTAATGCGCGGTCCCAGACGAAAGCCGACGTCGCTTCCTCGAAGGGGTGGCCGCACGTTGGCAACGGACATCAACGCCGCGATTCCCGGCCAGCGCGTGCGTGCCATTTGCTGGAGGCCCCGATGGACGAAGATACGGTTTTCGCCGATCAGCGGCACGAGGTCGGCAAGCGTCGCCAGCGCCACGATGTCCAGATACTCTTTGAGATCGATCGCGGAATTGGGCGCTTGCTTCAGCAAGGCATGAACGAGCTTGAAAGCCACACCCGCGCTGCAAAGGTAGCCAAATCTGCCGCCGGCCTTTGGATTCACCAAAGCGGCACAATGAGGCCGCTCGCTGCAAATCTCATGGTGGTCGAGAATGATGACGTCAGCGCCACGATGGCGAATGGCGGCGACTTCCCGCGCGGAATTTGTGCCGCAGTCCACCGCCACAAGGAGTGCCGGCGCGTGTTCCCCAAAGCACCGCTCGACGCCCGACGCGCTCAACCCGTAGCCGTCCTCAGCCCTGAGCGGGAGAAAGCAGTTCACCCTCGCGCCCGAAGCCGTCAGGATGCGCTGGAGAAGCGCCAACGATGCGACGCCATCGACATCGTAGTCTCCATAGAGGACGATTTGCTGACCCGTTCTGATCGCGCCGCGGATGCGGTCGACCGCTTGTTGCATCTCCGGAAGAACAAAGGGGTCTTCGAGCCGGCGCAGGCGAGGCTCAAGAAAGTTCGTCGCCACGTCAAAGTCCCCAAAGCCGTTTCGAACGAGGACCCGGGCCAGAAACTCGGGAATGCTCAGCTCCCGGCTCAGGCGCCGGACGGCGAAATTCCCGTCCGGGCTGGGAAAGATCCATCGCCGCTCCATCGCACGATTTTAGGAACGGTTCAGCCAGATGGCAACCCTATCCGGTGGAAGCCTTGCACGAGGCGAGTCTATTCAAAAACGCCGGTCTCCATCCCGCGCCGAATGTTCAAGGCAAGTCCCTTAGCTTCGGCAAAGCTGGCATTGTGCGCCACAATAATCGTCACCAGCGTCTTCTTGCTGTCAAGCTTCCGGCAATGCACAGCCAGATTATATTCCTCGTTGACCAGCGCGACGTCGTCCGACCGCTTCATTAGTTTTCCCGCGACCTCGCTCGAGACGGCAGCATAGGCTCGCTTTAAGGAATCCTCTTTGCTCAGATTAAGGGTCAGAAACGAATAAAAGAGCGATGGCGTCGCGGCCCCTGCATTTGTGCCCTGCCAAAGCAGCAATGACAAGATGACAACTGCTAAGGATTTCACACCAGTTCCGGGAAGCATAAGCTATGTTCCTCTGGGGGAGATTCTCGGGCCGCACGCAGGCTTTTGTCAATGCGGAAATCGGTGGAAGCTGCGAAATCTTAGTATGCCGTTGCGGGCGGCGAGGGCGGATCGGCGCCTTGCCGTGGAGGTCGGTCTGGAGCGCACATCGCCGCGGATGCCACACCAGATCCCTCGATCGTCAGCCGGAGGGATCCGGGTGCAGCAACCGGATCATCTCGGCGGCAAGCCGGGGCCCCTCTGCGCGCTCCTCGTGTTTGAAATAGACGAAGGCGTCGCTCCAGGTGCCCTCCTGCGAGCGCAGGAATTCCGCCCAGCGGGCGATGTCCATCGCATTATAGTCTTCGCGCCGCAGGCGCAAGTAGCCGAAGCCGGCCGTCGCCAGAGTGGGCGTGGTGAGCTTCGCGCTCTCCGCGATGCAAAGCGCCGCATTGCGGGCACGAAGATTCTCGAAAACCTCATCGTCGAACCATGACTCGTGCCGAAACTCGAACGCGGCGCGAATTCCATTGGGCAGCTCGTCCAGAAAGGCGCTCAAGACCTGCGCGTCTTTCTTGAACGATGGGGGCAACTGGAAAAGCAACGGTCCCAGCTTTTTCTCCAATCCCTGGATGATCCCAAAGAAGTAGTTCAGAGATTCGGCGCATTTTTGCAGTTTGGAAAAATGCGTGATGCGTTGCGGCGCCTTGAGGCTGAACGCGAACCGTTCGGGAGTCAGCTCGTACCAACTCTCGATCGTCTTGCCGCTTGGAATTCTGCGAAAGGTGTAGTTGATCTCGGTCGTGGGGAACCGCTCCGCATAGAATGGCAGCATTTTGGCCGTGGGTAATTTCTCAGGATAAAAGAATTCCCTCCATTCCGTGTATTGAAAGCCCGAGGTGCCGATCCAGAAGTTCATGTCCTCATCATAGCACGACCCGCAGTCTCGCCTCATCTTTCGGCGGGATTTCCCGTGCCGGGAATGTTTGGCCGCCGATCACTTTCGCGGCTTGCGGGTTGCCATCTCCTGGTCTAAGAGTGACGATTTGCACGGATGAGCCCCTTCGAACAGACTAACCATTACATTCGCGAGGCGTCTCGCACCATGGAGCTTGGCGCGCGTGTCGAGCGCCTCCTTCTCACGCCCGAGGGAGAACACCACGTCACCGTTCCCATCGAGAAGGACAATGGAGAATTGGCGGTGTTCGCCGGATATCGCATTCAGCACAATTCCGCGCGCGGGCCGATGAAGGGGGGCCTGCGCTTTCACCCTTCGGTGGATGCCGACGAGGTCCGCGCTCTGGCCTCGCTGATGACCTGGAAAACCGCTCTGGTGAACATACCTTTCGGGGGCGCCAAAGGCGGCATCGCCGTGGATCCGACCGAGCTTTCTTCGGGCGAGGTGGAGCGAATGACCCGGAAGTTCGTTCAGCGTCTCGGCGAAGAAATCGGTCCGCAAAGGGATATTCCGGCCCCGGACATGAACACCAACGCGCAGGTGATGGCGTGGGTAATGGATGAATACTCGAAGATCCACGGGTTTGCGCCCGCCGTGGTGACCGGCAAACCGCTCGACCTCCACGGCAGCGAGGGCCGCGAAGCCGCGACCGGTCGGGGAGTCGTTTTCGTGGCGGAAGAGTTCCTGAAGGATTGCGGCTCGACCTTGGAAGGCGCCAGCATCGCGGTGCAGGGCTTCGGCAACGTGGGCTGGTTCGTCGCAATCCTTGCCCATCAACTCGGCGCAAAAATCATCGCCGTGAGCGACGCGTCGGGCGGGATCGCGCATCCCCAGGGCTTGGATATACCGGGGCTCGCGGAGTTTGCCCGCTTGCGCCGTCCGCTCGCACAGTACGACGCGGACAGCGTTTCGCACATTTCCAACGAAGAAGTTCTCGTGTTGCCGGCTGACCTCCTCGTGCCTGCGGCGCTCGGCGGCGTGCTCACGCCCGAGGTCGCACGGAATGTCCAGGCCAAGGCGGTCATCGAGGCTGCCAACGCGCCCACCGATCCCGAAGCCGATGAAATTCTGAATGGACGAGGGGTCCAGGTCATCCCGGATATCCTCGCGAACGCGGGGGGTGTGACCGCGAGCTATTTTGAATGGGCGCAGAACATTCAATGCCTGCGGTGGACCGAAGAGGAGGTAAATCACCGCCTCAAGCACGTCATGACCAGCAGCTACGCCACCGTGCGGAAACTGAAAAAGCACAGAAATCTCACGTGGCGCACGGCGGCGTTCATCGTCGCGCTGGGACGGGTCGCGAAGGCGACGGTGCTCCGCGGAATTTGATGAAATCGCAAGCCATGAAACCATCTGTCGACGCCGAAATGCTCAAGCAATATTTCTGCTTCGTGGAGCTTACGCCGGAGGAAGCCCGGGAAGTCGCCGGCCTGCTTGGCACGATTGAACTCCAGAGCGGCGAGACGTTGTTTCGGCAGGGGGACCCCTGCACCGCCGTGTATCTGCTGATCGCGGGAGCTGTGGAAATACGGATCGACACCCCCGGTCAATCGCCACACAGCCTCGTGACGCTCGGGCCCGGAGCAATCCTCGGCGAAATGGGTCCGTTGATCGATGAGCCGCGCGGAGCCACGTCCGTTGCGGTCACAGATACGCATCTCGCAGAACTGCCCATCGGGACCCTTGATGCCGGGCTCGCACATGGCGATCGATGGGCCACCAAGTTTCTCATGGCGACCGCCAAAGTGCTCGCCCAACGGCTCTCGGCGTTGAACAAGGAAACGATGACGATTATGGCTCAACTCGAAAAATCACGGTCTGCTGCCAAGCCCCCGGTCGAAGACGAACTGGAGCGGCTTCGGCGGCGTTTGCTGACCGAGTGGACCTTCTGATCGGCTTCCTGTCCGGGCAGTCTCCAACGACTTAGCGGGCCGAATAATCGCCGCAATGCTTCCTCCGTGGGGTCACCCGGAAGAGAGCGAAGAATCGACTCGGAGAGCCGCTCGTAGTCAAGGTGCCAAGAGAGCCAGGGCCGTTTCGCCGCGCAACGTCTGGCTGCTAAAGTTCTGTTGCGGCATTGCATCCTGAGGGCTGCGGAATACACTTCCGTTTGAGACTTTCTGGCGCGTAACTCAAGGAGCTTCCATGGACCCCGGCGAATGCGCAAAATGGTGCCCGTTTCGGCCCGGCGCGGAAGAATTGGAAAAGATTCGCAAAGACGTCGCCGAAGTGCGGACCATCCAGCAGACGATTCTCGCCAAGCACGGGCAGATCCATTTTCCGGATCGCGTGGCCCACCAGTATCAGATCGCCGGCGGCAAGGTCCGGCTCAGGATTGCCGAAGCGCTTCCCGCGCCGCTGCAAGGTGTCGGCCTGTTTCACCCGGGCGCGGAGCATCTCGGGATCGGCCGGATTTCAACTGGGCTTGGGACGCCGCATATCGAGACGAATCCTGATTTTCTCGGGATCATGGCGGCCTTTCAATCCCGGGAAGGCCGCCGGGTCGATTTTCTCGGCATTAACGATCCCGCGTCTCCTGCCGACAATCACAAGGATTTTATCAATGTCCTCCATGCCACCGGAGAGTCCTCGGGTGCTCGGGCTCCATTCCTTGGCGATCTGGGGTCTTACGACGCTCCAAACCTGATTGCCGAGCAGACCGCCTTCGGTCTCGCTCTCAAAGATCGCCTGGGGTGGATCAAGGCGGGCAAGACCCTCTCTCACCTGACGAAACAAACGCTGCGCACGTTCCATTCCAGCACCGCCTATCAAACCTATTGGACCGGAATTGAGGAGATCGGTGGAACGGCCGGCAAGTTTACGTTTGTCCCGCCCGAGGATGAGAACCGCCGTCCGGAATTTCGCCCCGGCCAGCGCCATCTTTCAGAAGAGTGGAAAATGCGGCAGCGCTCCGGCGACGTGGAGTTCCGGCTCTATTGGATTCCGTTTTTGAATGAAGAAAAGACCCCAACCAAGACGCTCACCGATCGTTGGGAGGAAGATCACAAACAACTGACCGGCGCTCTCCTCTTCCCGCAGGCGGACCCTGATTCCGACGAAGCCATTCTCTTTGCGATTCTGGCCGCCGAAATGGGCGCGAATCCGGGAAACTGGATTCATGACAAGCAAGATACCATTCGGGAGCCCGCGACGGAGTTCGGGACTGCTCGCAAACTGGCTTACCAAATGAGTCAAACCGGGAGAGGCGCGCTGGAGCCGGACTTTTATCGGGCGGTGTTTTCGACAGGCAGCATCGGCCCGGACCTGGCGAACGAACTGCGCCGGCGTCGCGAGTCCAAAGCAAAGATTGGGCACGTAAACTGCGCGCCTTAGAGCAAAAGCCCGAAATAAATTGGTGGCGCGCCGAGGGATCTGGGGAGCATACGCGTCCCCGCGTGTGGTGTTCGGCGGCTCGCCGAACAAGGGTTTTCCGGCGGGACGCCGGAAATTGGCACGCGTGGGCGCGTGCGCTCCCCGGACCTATCGCCCCGTTTCTAGAAAACCGTCGCGAACTGCGAGCTTGGTTGCGCGGAGAGCGCTGCAGCGACCGTGCTCCTCAGGATACAATGGATCCGCGCGCGGCGAATGCGGGTCGCGCCGTTGGCTTTCCTAACGTCTAAGGAGTCTTGGCGCCGGCGAAGTAGCGCAGGGCGCGCAGGCCCGGAAGAAAGAAATATTCGCCGCCCTGCACGGTGACGAATTGAGGAAGTCCGGAAACGCGGCGCCGCAGGCCGGCTTCTTGAGGCATATTGAAATCGCTGGTAATCGGGCAGCCGGGTATCCCCCGGCGATCGCCGAGCAGGGGATCGCTCTCTCCGGCCATGCCGGAGAACTTTGTGCTCACGATCCACGCATTCTGCAGAAACTCGAATTGTCGCAGAATGCTTGCATTGAGGCAGATGAAGTGCAGGCCACTCTGCGCCTCCCTCGGTAGGTCCCGCGCGATCGCTTTCTCGAGAGATAGGCAGGGGCCGAACTCGCGTCCGCGTCGAAGAATCCGATGGTAGCGAACCGAGGACATGAGATCGTCCCGGAAGCCCTTGGGGCCAAAACCAAGCATGGTGATCACCTTTGCGAGAAGCCCATTTGGCCTCCCAGGAAAATCGGTATTGCGCGGATTCGAACGTCGCACATGCGCGCCGAAGGGGCAGCGGACACCTTTGGGATCGCGATCATAGGTGAACTGGTTCTGCCGAATCTGGTTTGATCCAACTCCAGGGATCGGATCTGGCTGGATCGGCACGAGAGGATCGCCTTCCCTCGTGCGGCCGACCATCGCCGCCGCAAGCTTTTCCGCCCGGGCGAGATCGCCACCGGCTTGCTCGCTGACGAATTGCCAGAAACCTTGAACATCTTGTCTCAAGTCGCGCATCACCAGGTACGTTCCATTCCGGCCGACGTCTCTCTTCTCGGGGGCATCTTCCGCGGGGAGCAGTCCAGCGCTCGAGATATCGACATCGACCAACGGTCGATCGGTGTATTTGCCGTATTCATTGCGATACCCGAGGAGAAACTCGCCAAGCGCAGCGATGTTGCCGTAGTCAAGCTGACCAGCCAGCATGTTGCGCTCTTGTCTCCAATCGATTTCCGGCTGGCTGATACCATCCTTAAAACCGAAGGGTTCGAACCCATCAAGATTTGACGTCTCGAGCTTGCGCACCGGCGCGAACGCTTCATTCCACGCGCCTTCGGTCGAGCTTCGGACAAGATCCCCGAGGAGTCCCTTTTTGGCAAAGAACATCACCACGAGATGCGGCATCTTTGCTTGCGCCTTCGGATCGTTCTCGGACTCGGGAAGATTCGGGTAGCCTCCCCATTCCCATTCTGAAGGCGCATTCCTGTCCACGTCACCGAGGCGCCGGGCGCGGCTGGACTCTGCCATTCCTGAAACAAACTCATGAGAAAAGGCGTTGACTATGGAATCAGCTACGCCAAGCGCCCTCAGACCCGGCGCCGTGAAAGCGACTTGAACCGCGGTGGAGAGCGGAGAAAGCGGCTTCACGGCGCTGGTGATCGGTGCGTTTCGCAACCAGAATCGCGCGGCCTCGGCATCCTTTACCCTCACCAGAAAATAGGTCGCTTCCTCCATCCACCCATAGCCGAAGCGCACCAAACCTTGCACGTCACTGAAGTTGACCTCGCTGCTCATTAGAGAAGCTCCACCCATTCGCGGGCTGCCTTGTCGTTGAGACGCCGTGACTCCAGTCCCTGCCGGATCCGGAAGTTGCGCTCCAGTTCCACCGCCGTCAAACCCGGATAGGCCTTGTACCAGGCTTGTGTCGGTATCGTGTGATGGCGCTCCAATTCCTTGTGTCTCGGTTCGTCTGCGCATCCATCGAAGATGAGCCAATTGGTTCGGCGGTAGCCGATGAAGTTGCTGAAAACGACGTTGAGGCCAAACCCCACCTTGTTGATGAAGTCGTCCATGTAGCTTTCGAAACTTCCGTCATAGTCGCTGAAAAACGCCATGCGTTGCCTGTCGTCGAGAAAAACCCAGCGGGCGAAATGGATCGTCCGGATGCGAGCGAATCGGCCGCGATTGTAAACATGCCGCGCAAAGTAATCCACCGCTCGAAGAACGAAGATCGCCGTCCAGAGCCGCACGCTCCCGGGTTTAATACTCCCCATGATGCTGAACTGATTGGTCACGTCGTGGTCTTCAAACTTCGCCAATCCGTCTGAATACGCCTGGTCCACTCGGACATTGATTTCGGGGTCCGTTTTCTCCAGACGGCGAATGCGCGCGAGGAAGATGACCCCGAGAGGGATGAGGATGGGGGAGGCGAGAAGGGTCAGCAACGGCGGTCCAAGCAACCGCAGCAGATTATCGAGGCACCATTTCAGCGGGGTCGGGCTCTCCCTGGAGAGCGTGAGACGCCCGGCGGATCTCTCGGCCTCCACGAAGCGCCGCAAAGCAACGTGGATCTCTCTCGGCGATAGGCCTGCGAGAGCAGCTGCATGGCTCTGCACGTAGTTCTCGAGCGCGTCGCGCAGCGCGGCGTCTTCGCGGACACGGCGGACCGTCCGTCCCCGCCAATTCGTGTAAGCGGCGGCCGGGAAGCGCCTGTGTCTCATCATCCAGCCGACGAGGTTGGTTTCGGCTTTGAATCCCTCGCAACACGAAAAAATCGCGCGCAATCCGGGCGCTGCTCGCCTCGCCACTTTTTCAAGAAAAGTCTCGGCTTCGCCATCGACGTTGCCAAGAAAGGCGAGATAGAGCGGATAGTCACGGAGGGGCAGACCATGGACGAGAACATCATCCGGCGAATTGTCTTTGAGGATGATAAATCTTGCGACATGCACCGTGTCGAATTGCCCAAACGGGATCAGCCCGTTGCTCGGGTTGATGTGCCCGGGTGCGTCGTTCAACGATTCGAGCAAACGGCGCAGCTCCGCTTCGCGCTCGGGACTGATTGTCGCGAGGACCATGAAGTCCGATTGCGGAGTCATGACTCTTCTAGTCGAAGACCTCGTCTCCCGTCGGCTCGAAATGGGAGGCGGTGTTCTTTGCCTGCCGCAGCCGCGAAAGTTCGAAGTACATGCGGCGCCGGGCGCGGCTTTGATTTCCCAGGGGGCGGTGTTCGGGCAGGCAATGCCACGGGTTGTAGGTGAGGCGTTTGGCGAATTCCATTTGCGCGGCGGAGTTGAACTTCTGCCGCGGCAGACGCAGCGTGGCCACCGAGACGCGAGGCGAAAGCTTCTCGGGCCAGAGAACGGCGTTGTTCTCGATCGGCATAAGAAACGAATCGGTTTGGAGCTGCACACGAAAATCCAATTCGACATCGCCCTCGAGCGCCGCCACCATCGCTTCGCGCAGGTAGTCGTGGGGAGGGCGAAAAGGCAGCCGCGGAACCGGTGTCCGCTTGTTCGATTTTGGCCACACGGAGTATTGCATCGCCTGTCCCTCGCCAAGCAAATAGGGCACGCAACTGAAATAGGGCGCTTCGAACGGGCTGCTCTGCGTCTTGATCCAAAGAGACTGCATGATGAAGTCCAGGATGTGCGGACGGTCGAGATTGATGAAGTAGAAGAATTGCGCGTTCTTGACGCTCTCGATCTGCAACTGTGCGTTGGCCTTGGTATCCGGGGTAACGAAAGTGGGTGTGGACACGCCGAACATGTCTTGGGTGAACTTTTCGTCATCCAGCAGCTTCGGTCCCGGCACGCCCATCAGCTTGATGCTAATGCTCATGAAACCGACATCCTCGATGTCCGGCGTAATGTAAGGGCCGGGGCCGGAAAAGCGCACCCAAGCGCGATACGTCCTCGGCTCGGCGAAGATGCCGTGCCGGAATGCGGCGGGAAGACCCTCATGAACGATGAACTCTCCTCGGACAAGGCCGTGCGTCTTGGTGTTTCCCCCTCGCTCGAATGCCCCAGGTTTCCAGAGCAGGTGCATTTGCTTCGTGAAACTCGAAATAATCGAGTCGAGGTATTCTTCCTCGTCCGGCATCGGTTTCTCCTCAGCGATTTTGAGATGATCATTTCGGCGCTTCAGATTGATCAGGGCTGTCGTCACGCCTGCGACGCGATCGCGAAGCACGGCGTCGAACGTCGGACGGATAAAGGGATCAAAGCGGCGCTCAAGTTGCAGGAGGAAGGTCAAGGTATCGCTGAGACGGTCCTTCAACACGGAACCGGTATTGGCCCGCGGCGCTGAGCGACTGGGATTTGAGCTCAAGGCTGAAGAAGGAGCGAAAAGGTTTCTTCTCGGAGACTGGTTCCTGGGTCGCGGCGCCAGCTAGGTTCCAGATTTCGGGAATTCCAGTGCAAAGCCGATGGTGCGCTTCTTGCCCCAATAGACGATGCCAAGATAGAAGCCCGGCTCGATCTCACGGATCTCGTCGCGCACCTTTCTCGCGATCAATGAGGTTTTCGAATAATCAAGAACGATGCACTCCTTGCCGTCGAACCAGCTCTTGTCCTTATAAACATTAGCCTCAATCGCGCGATGGCCAAGGAGAAGGATCTTGTTCTTAAGGACGCCGCGGTCCGGGCTTTTCGGATCACGCTCGAAGACCTTGCCCTTCCAGATCTTGATCCGGATGATGTCCGCAATGATATTAGTGACTGCGGTTCCCGGCAAGACTAACGCGGTTCCCTTAGCCTCGCCATTCGGAATCGGCCCCGCCGGCTTTTGGCGGAACAAGTCGTCGAGTTCCTTCGGCGTCATTTTCTTGAGTTCGGCGATGGTCATGAGTGTGCGTCCTACGGAGGTGTTGGTGTTCAACCGGAAGGCGCCGCGGGAGCGGCGCTTTCACATTGTTTTCAGGAATTCGATCAGCGCCAGCTTGTCCTCGTCGGGGAGGGTGTCGCCGAAGTAATGGCCCTTGTCCTCGATGAAGTCGGGACACTTGTTGGCGGCGAGCAGTTCGGGAACGAGCTTGACCAGCTCCGCCGTGGAGGCCTCCGGCGAGAGGCCCAAGGCATGAATTTTCACAAGCGCCTTGGCGATCTTGACTTTGAGAACGACGAGCTGCTTCAAGTCCGGCTCGACGTTGGCGAGGAGGTTGATCGGCGTGCCTTTCGGGATTGGTCCGATGCGTATCCAGCCATCGGGATCCGCCAACGCGCGCAGCGGGAGAGGCACGAATTCCTTGCGAAGGCTGAGCGAGCACTCGTTCTGGGTTCGCCAAATCGAATCCTTAGCCAGCCGCTTTGCCGGCCAGAGCAGCTTCTGGACGGCATCGTTGAAGGCCTTGAGGCGCCCTTCCACCGAGGGGTCGCCCGTGAACTCGCCAAGGGCGTTGTTGTTGAAGAATGGCGCCGAGGACCAAATGCTAACGAGCGATGGAACGCGATAGTGGCCGGGACCGCCTCCCTTAGGCGTGAATTTGATCCGGTTGTTCTCGTCGAATGGATTGTACCATTCCTGCTCATCAACGGCCGGCAGATTCTTATAGGTTTGAGATGAAAAATTGTCCCACACATGCCGCGCCGCGGCGTTTGTGCCGAAGGCTCGCGACGAATTCGTCTCGATCTTCGAAATCGGATAGCGCCGGTCTGTTGAGAGAAAGTTGTTCTCGAGAAAATCGGGTTTCACGGCTTCCGCGCGAAACCACGCCCGGCCCTCGCCGGAGTGCGGATCGATGTTTGGCGGAGGCTGTTTGCTCGAATGGCACCCCGCGCAGCTCTCCGCGAAGACGATCTTGCCGCGCGTCATGATCGCTTCGTCCTTGGTGATACTTTCACTGCCGCCGGGCGCATCGTTGAGGTGAAATGGCTGGAGCCTGCGGAAGAAGGCGGCGATGTCATCCAGGCGCTCTTCCGTCGCGCGCCAGAAGACCGAATTCTTTTGGGCATAAGCGACCTCGAACGGTTTCTGAGCAACGAGTCCGATGAGGCGGTTGTGGAGCGTAAGCCAGTACTCCGAGAACAAGCCGATATTTATGTAAACGCGTATCGTGGCACCTCTGACACCCACCGAATCCGCCCCATCCTTCAAGATGTGCGGAACGGGCATGGAAGCCTTTTCGCCGGGCAGCGAGAGCGTGCCGCCGGCCATTTTCTCGTCGACGGCGATTCTTTCCCGTTCGGCGAGGAGGAAGATGGCATTAATTGCGTTCGGATTGTTGATGTGGTCCGTCGCAATGCGCGAGGTATCGGAAGTCCCGCGCGGTTGCGTCTGGATCATTTCATAGAACAGGCCCCCTTTTTGAACATTGCAGGCAAAGACCTTTCCCTCGCTGATGTATTGATTGCCGATGGCCGAGGCCAGATTGTCCCAATTTGGATTTTCGGGATCCGCGGGAGGATTGACCGGATTGGGGGCGATGTGGCACGAACCGCACGAAACGCCGACGCGATACGGACGCACGAGCTTGTTGTCGTTGTAGTATTTCGGATCGTTCATGAAGCGCTCGCCATCCCATTTTTTGCGAGCGGCACTGTCGAAAGCCGGATTCGGAAAGAGGCGAAACCCGAGGACGCCCGTTGGCTTTCCGTAGACCTTTTCGTCAATGCCCGCCGGCTCCGGTTCCGTCGGTTCGTCGAGCCAGAGACCGTATTCGTCAGGTTTCGATGGCGCCTTGAAGCCGGGCTGATTGATGAGTCCGAGCGTTTTGAAGCGTTCGCCGCGCGGGTATTTCCGATTGTCGAGCGTCTTGAGGAGATCCATGAGACCGAAGCTGTTCCGCGCTACGCCATCCCAAAAGTGCTGGTTGCCTGCGGTCCACAGATTCCACGTATTGCGGCCCCGGATTTCCTCCGGAGTCAATTCCCCGACGATGGCCCCCTTGTCCATCGGCATGAAAACGTCCTCGGTGACTTTCGGAAAGTCGGCCGGGGTTTTTCCAGCGGCCTTGGCTTCGTCAACTATCGGCTTGCTCCAGGAGCTTGTCGTGAGAGTTAAGAAAAATGCCAGAACACACGATCCGGCGCGACAATTTTGAAAGTGCTTCATGCCACACGATTGTTTGAATGACTGCCTCCGCACAACTACCCTGGGAATAGGGTTAGCAAATGAAACTTGGGAAAGCAAGCATTTTTGCGTCGCGGGTGATCAAAGTCTCCTGGGGGAAGCCGATTTTCGATTGCTAAGAAAAAAGCGGGAAGGTCATCCCGGTCGACTTCTGGTGAATTACGAGAAACACTTACTAACGATGTTTAGTATTAAGCATCGTGAAATATCCAGCTTCACGTGCCATAAGCTACGAAGACGTGCTCAGCCGCGTGCGGGTTCTTTTCCGTTGCCCGGTGATGCCTCCCGGACGGGCGCGGAACTTCTGGCCAAACTGCCGAAAAATTCCCCGAAGGTTTGGGATTTTGTGGCGCCGCCGCAGACGGTGGTGACGGCATGGAACCCGAGGGCCCGGTAGCTTTCCATTTGCGACTCGCTGAACCACTGGTCGCTGGTCGGCTCGTGGGGGAATTCGGGATGGGAGGCGGCATAGTGGGCGACATCGGCCGGCTCCAGACCGCAAAGAGTTGGTTTAATGTAAAGCAGAGTGCCGTCGGTGCCGGGGCCGTCGACTTGGGAGTAGCGGATGGTTCCGATTGCGTAGTAGCTGACTTGGGCACCTTCTTTCCTCGGCGAGACGGTCTGGATATCGATGGAGATGCCAAGGTCGATCCGGATTTTGCGGATGGCGTTGCCAAGATCTTCAAACACGTAGGCGTAGTCACATCCGGCATCGACGACCACGATGTGCCGGCAACGCCGGAGAACCATTTCGTACAGGCCCAGATTGTCGAAGTGGCCGCCATCGGAGAGATTGACATAGGCGTAGGATGCGTTGGTGGTGCCGAGGGCTTCGTTAAAGAGGGGCAGAGCCGCATGGGCCGGACCGGACCGTTCCCAGGTGAGGGCGCCGTGCCGGCCGGGATTGCCAAGCCACCATCCGAGCCTGAGATTGAACAGCGTCATGAGAAAGGCCACCAGCGGCGACGAATTGTAGCCCTGGTTGGGGTTGGCGGTGGCTCCGGAGATCGCGAGCGCCGTGCCCAGCGTGATGCCATCGCCGAATCGAGCGGAGGGCCTGTAGCCGAGCAGCCAGCTCCCGCAATGGAGCCGGCTGACACTGAACGGGGCGGCCATGCGTTCCTGCCACGCCAGCTGGCCGCCCTTGACGAGATTGAGCGCGATATTGATGACGTGAAAGGGACGGCCCGGCTCCAGATCGTGAACTCTGAAATTATCGTCCGGGTCGAACCCGGTGAACCGATGCGGTTTTCGATCGGTGCGCGACGCACCGAGGAACGCCCGGATCAGCCGGTTGCGATACAGCGCATGGAGGGAGAACTTATTAACGTTGATGAAATAACCCATAATGACACCCAGCCCGGCCAGGCTGGCGAGGAGCCAAAGGAGTTTGAAGAACTCGCGATGCGTCCCGGCGTCCCACAGATACCGGGGGTCGGACATCGGGCCGCCCGGAGGATCAAGGAACCAGGAGAGCGTGCAGGAAAGCAAGACGAAGAACGCCAGCGACGCGGCGGCCAGCAGCCGGTTTACCGACTGCAAGGGAACGTATTTCGAGAGAACTCCCGTGGTCGTGCTCGAGCCAAGGAGGGCGGTGACGATGCCGAGCGCGCCGCCGCACGCCGCGAGGAACCATTTCCAAAGCGCTCCGATCTCGATCTGCGCCACGGCTGTCGGGGCCCAGAGAACCAGCACGTTCAACGACGCCCACACGACGATCGCTATGCCGAGCCAAGCGATCGCCCTTCCCCACCATTCGCGATCTTCGTCGCTGATCCACCAGCTCGTCAGCCCGTTGAAGACGGCGTTTGCCGCGCAGAAAAGCCCAAGCAGCAAGGGAACAGCGAAGGAAGCGAAGTTTCGTACATCGTTGACCGGGTCGGGAAAGACTTTCGCCACGATCCACCAGGCAAAGAGGCCGGTCAAAGCTCCGGTGAGGAGCACCGTGACAAGGATGGTTCCGACCAGGTTGAGGAGTTTTGCCGGTCCCGGAGACGTCTGGCCCTGACCCCGGTCACGGTAGGCGACAAAGCCGGCGCCCACGAGACAACCCACTGCCGTGGCCAGACCGACAACGAGTTGCGTCGCTGCCAGGCCCCATGGCGATGCCATGAGTGGCCTGGCGATTCCGCTTGTATTGCGAAACCCGGCCCACCAGGCGAAGAAAAAAACCCCCGCCGCAAGCATCGGCGCGAACCAGCCCGCGAGAAAGCGGCGTTGCGGCCAGCGGGAGTTTCCTAAGCTTGGAAGGTCGATGGCGGCATAGGCTGTGGCCGTCGACAAGCTAACGAACGCGGCCGCCAGCAGGACGAACAAGGTCGCCGGGGAGGGCCGCGAGAACGCGGCGAACACGCAAAAGCGGGGGATCAGCAAGAGCGCGGCCAGCCAGGAGAGCAGCACAATCCAGTTGAGCAGAATGTCGCGCAGAACCGTGGCCCCTATCGCCCAGGTATCGGCCGAGAGAAGGCCGAATCGCGGCGTGAGGTAGTTGCTGAAGGCTCGCAGGTGGCGGATCGGATCACTCTCCGGCTCAATCGTCCGGTCCGGTGTCGTCTTTAGTTCCGCGAGGACGCCCTGGCGTCCGTTTGGATGATGGTGGATCCAGGCGCTAAGCCAACCACCGATGTAGCCGCCGCCGGATACGGTCGAAAGATAGTCGAACTTCTCAAGCAAGTCCGCGCGCGCGAGCGCCTGAAGAACCCCAAGCCCAAAGCTTGAGCTGCGGATCCCTCCGCCCGAGAGGCAAAGCGCCGAACGTTTCGTCTCCAGCGAATGGATGCGTTTGTAAATTTCTTTGAGCCGCGCCTGTTGTTCTGCTTCCGGGAGCTCCACACCGGGATCGGAACCGATTCGGCCGTCGAGTTCCTCCTCCAGGACATCCGGGAGGGATTTCGGGCAGCTCAAATGGGTTCTTCGCGCAAACATCGGCGGCGTGCTTTCCCGAAGCTTATATCCCGCGGGCGGCGGCGGGTCATTGCTTTTTTGTCTGATGTGAACTAAGTCAAAAACGTATTGATTGACACGTTACGTCCTAAGAATTAGAGCTTTCCTCGCTCCACAGGAGGAAATGTGAACATGCGCCCATTGGATCGCCGGTTTCCTTTTTGTGCGCGGTAGAGTTGCAGACACGATGCCCTCGTTCGATCTTCCTCACGGGACGCCAAGCGGCGAGCGATTCAATCCCCTCGATCTCGACCGCACGGTCATCGCGATTCCCTTGCTAAAACAGATCGAAGAGGAATTGAGGATCATTCAGGAATTCAACCTTCGTTTTCCGGAGGCGGCCAGAAGCCATAACGTGGCAATCCTGCTTAGTCCGAGCGACCAGGCCGGCCTCGAGGCGGCGCAGGCCAGAATTATCGAAATGACGGCCAAGGCGGCGAATCTGGCGCTCAAAGCTTCAACCGAGCGACTGAAGAGAGCTTCCGCGGAATCACGATCCGCGGAAGGAAAGTACAATCGGTCCTTGCAAACAGCGATCGCAAACCAAGAGATCGGGCCGCGCATCGAGGATAAATTCGGTGTTTTCTGCCTGGCGAGCCTCCACTCAGCGGTAATCCGCCGGCTGGAAGCGCTGAACGATCGCCTGGACCCGGCAAGCAAGCCGATTGAGAGAATCTTGCCCAAACGGTTTGAGGTGATGATCGACCTTAATTTGGAACATCCGGGGGGCAGGGGAGCGGCCAGAAAATGGGTGTACGATAATATCGAAATTGCGAAGAAGCAGGCGGACGTCCGGGACGCGGGACAAAACGTGCACTTTGAGAAGAGTCGAAGCAGCAATCAATACGTCTTCGCGCGCCTGGAAGCTCGGGCCATTCAAAAGCTCGTCGAGCTGGACATTGATCACGCCAAGGCAAAAGCTGAAAACCGCCGCAAGCTCGCGGACGGGGCGTCTGTCAAAGCGCAAGTCGATCCCAGCCGGTTTCGGGCCATTTATCACATCTGGCCGGATTTCGAAGTCTCGGCCTTCATCGAAAGGTCGATTGCCACGGTCAAGGCCGACGCGGCCCAAAAGTCATTTGCTGCCCGCGGCGCGGGAATCACGTGGGCCGTTTTGGATTCGGGCATCGACGCGAATCATCCGCACTTTCGGCGATACAACAACATCGATCCCAATTCCTCATGGCATAGAGACTTCACGCTCGACGCTCCGGGCCCTTTGACGGACGAAAACGGTCACGGCACCCATGTTGCTGGAATCATTGCGGGCGAATGGGTAGTGAGTCCCGAGACACCTGAGAAGGACAGGCCGCTCGCGATTTCGCGGTATCGGAAACAAGATGTTGATGACGTCGAGTACCAGGAGCATCGGCTCGAAGCCATTAGCGGGATGGCGCCCCGTTGCAGGCTGGTTAGCCTGAAGGTTCTCGACGACAACGGCAAAGGTACCGTGAGCAATCTCATTGCGGCCATTACGCACGTGCAGGAGATCAACGGCTATGGACGGCGATTGTTGATTCAAGGTGTGAACATGAGCCTTGGCTATAGCTTCGAACCGGAGTGGTTTGCCTGCGGTCAGAGTCCCCTGTGCACCGAGGTGGATCGTCTTGTCAAATCGGGCGTGGTCGTCGTCGTGGCGGCTGGCAATACCGGCTACGGAGCCCTCAAGTCGGCGATCGGCTCGACCGCCGCGGGTTTGGCGCTCACGATCAATGACCCTGGAAATGCGGACCTCGCCATCACGGTCGGATCCACCCATCGGGAGATGCCCCACATGTATGGCGTTTCCTACTTCTCATCGAAGGGTCCGACGGGCGATGGACGCCTCAAACCCGATATCGTTGCGCCGGGCGAGCGAATCATCTCCTGCGCGACCGGTGAACTGATGAAGCCCGTGGGAAAATGCGATTACATCGAGAGCAGCGGAACCAGTATGGCCGCGCCGCATGTCAGCGGCGTCATCGCGGCGTTCCTTTCCGTCCGAAGCGAGTTTATCGGCCAGGCCGAACGCGTGAAGGAGATTTTTGTTTCCACGGCCACCGATCTCCGGCGTGATCGCTACTTTCAGGGCGCGGGACTGGTCGATCTGATGAGGGCGATTCAATCTGTCTGAACAATGACAACCTTCGGGAGACACTTATGAATGAGATTGCTGGAATTGGATACATTGAGGCGCGGTTCGACAAGAATGGAAGTTTGCAAGGCAGCGTCAGCCTGCCAGCGGCGACCTCGGATCTCTTCGTGATTTCTCATGGCTGGAATCGTAACGACCAGCAAGCCCGCGAGTTTTATCGAGGGTTGTTTGAGAGTTTTTCCTCCGTCGCGCAGCCCGCGGACCAGCCTGACCGGAAGTTTGCCATTCTCGGCGTACTCTGGCCTTCCAAGGCGTTCGATGAGTCGGTTGCGGTCTCCACCGAAGGGGGCGTCGCGGAAGGTTCGGCAACTATTTCGCCTGCCAACGACCAGGAGCGGCGCACGCTGGAGGACAAAATTGACGGGATGAAGGAGCTTTTCGGCGAGTCTGCCCAGCATCGGACCCTCGACGAGGCCAAGGCCCTGTTGCCGGAGCTGGAATCGAAAGAAACGGCGCGACGGTCTTTTGCCGACAAGATCCGCTCCCTGCTGGATCACTCTGCGGCGAACGACGAAGACGCCTCGCGAACCTTCTTCAAGACGGACGGCAACGAATTGATGAGGGATCTCAAGATTCTGGAGGAAGACCTTGACCCGGAGGTCGGCGGTGGCGGTGCTGCGATGCCGCTGGGAGTTGCTGCCGCGTCCGCGGCGGGGACTCCGGCTGCGGGACTCACCGAAGCCCTTTCCGGATTCACCGCCTCCGCGTTCAACCTGCTAAATTACACCACCTACTATTTGATGAAGGAGCGCGCCGGGACGGTCGGCAAGAATGGGGTTGCGAAACTCGTCGACCAACTGGCTCCAAAAGTTCAGCGCATCTATCTCATCGGACACAGTTTCGGGGGCCGCCTCGTCACTGCCGCCGCCGCCAACTCCCAAACGAACAAGCTCAGAGGCCTGACTCTTCTCCAGGCGGCGTTCTCTCACAACGGATTTTCAAAAAAGAAAAAGGGCTTCTTCCGCAGCGTGGTCGAGAATCGCCGGGTCGACGGCCCGATCCTGATCACCCATACAAGGAACGACAAAGCGGTCGGAATCGCCTACCCGCTTGCCTCACGCATCAACGGGGACAAAACGGCGGCGCTTGGCGATGAAAATGATGCCTTCGGCGCCGTCGGCCGCAATGGCGTGCAGCAGATGGAGGAAGGTGAAAGAGCCCTCGGCAAACTGCTTCCTGTGGGCGGGTCATATCCTTTGGAAGCAGGGAAGTTCTACAATCTGGAGTCCAGCCAATTCGTTACGAATCATGGAGATGTCATTGGCCTCGAGGTCGCGTATGCCGTCTGGAGCGCCGTCAAGAAGGCAACGTGAAGGTTGCACGGCATCGTCCGGAATGATCTCGCTTCTCAATGCGTCGAAAACCTGTTGACACTGGAAAACTACCCCCTAAGGAAGGAAATCCATTTTGAAAAGCGAAAATATGAACACGAAAAAACCGACGCGCTATCTGGTCGCAAGCGATTTTGACCAGACGCTTAGCTTCAACGACTCCGGCCACGTGCTTGGAGAAATCATTGGTGCCAAGGACTTTGAAGCCAAGGTTAAGGCGTTGTCGTCGACGTATCTGGTCCAGTCGGGCGCGGAGCTGGCCTATTTGCTACGGCACGATCCGGATTTTAAGAGTGTTCGGCGGGAGCATCTGGTCGAAGCCGGCAAACGCGTTCGGCTCAAGGACAACGTCAAGTTGCTGGCCGAAATGCTGTCGGAAGAGTTGGAGCCGGCCCGCTTTGAGTTCGTGGTAATCTCCGCGGGTCCGCGAGAAGTGGTGCAATCCGCACTGGATGGCATTGTGCCCGCTGAAAATGTGTTTGGCACAGAGTTCGGTCGCGACGCGTCCAACGTGGAGATCGCTTCTGTCGAGAGGGTGCCAGCCGGCTATGGGAAAGTTGTTGTGCTTCAAGAACTGGAGCAGAAATTCGGGACCCGTCCGGACCACACGATCTACATTGGCGACGGCAGCTCGGATCTTTACGTTATGCACCACGTCAACAGCCGGGACGGGCATACCATCGCGGTTTCCGAAACGAAGGATATCGGGCGAATCGCGAAGCGGACCGTCTTAAGCGACAATGCGACGAGCGTTTTCGTTCCGATTCTTGAGGATATCCTTAAATGGGATGCCGAGCAAATTCGTGAGTTTTTTGAGGCCCACGGTTTGTCAGTGCAGGGCTGGGACAAGATTCGCACGGATTGGTTGACGTTCCACAAGGGCCAGCCGAAGCCCCAGGAAAGTATCCTGACAAAGTAGTTGCGGCATCGCCGCCTAATCCTGAGCGTGGACGCGGTCGCCGCGACCGATCGCGAAATATCGGAAGCCTTCGCGTTTGACGAAGTCCGGGTCGTAGAGATTGCGGCCGTCGAAGATGACCGGTTGCTTGAGAAGCTGCTTCATGCGTTCGAAATCAGGACTGCGAAATTCCTGCCACTCGGTTACGATCGCCAGGGCATCAGCGTCGCGCAAGGCCTCCTCGGCGCTGGCAGCCAGTTCGACCCGCTTCATCCCTTCGATCTTGCGCGCCTCGCCGCTGGCCACCGGATCGTATGCCCGCACGCGCGCGCCGGCGCTACATAAAGCGTCAATCAGAGCCGCGCTCGGAGCTTCCCGCACATCGTCGGTATTGGGCTTGAAGGCAAGGCCCCAGAGGGCAATCGTTCGATTTAAAAGATTACCATCAAAGAATTTGTGGATCTTTTTGTAGAGGACCTTTTTTTGATTGTGGTTGACCTCCTGGACCGCCGAGAGCAGGCGCGCCTCGAAATCGTGCTCATGGGCGCTGCGCATCAACGCCTGCACGTCCTTGGGAAAGCACGAACCGCCGTAGCCGCAACCCGGGTAAATGAAGCCGTAGCCAATGCGGGGATCTGAGCCGATTCCCAGGCGCACCTTCTCGATGTCCGCGCCCATGCGCTCGGCCAGATTGGACAATTCGTTCATGAAGCTGATCTTGGTGGCGAGCATCGCGTTCGCGGCGTATTTGGTCAGCTCGGCGGAGCGCACATCCATGATGATCATCCGCTCGTGATTGCGGGTGAATGGGTCGTAGAGGATTTTCAAGAGCTCCGCGGTGCGCGGATTGTCGGAACCCACAATAATGCGATCGGGTTTCATGAAATCACCGATCGCCGCTCCCTCCTTGAGGAACTCGGGGTTGGAGACGACATCGAACTCCAGGTCAACCCCCCGCTCGGCCATGGTCGCGTAAATGACCGCCCGCACTTTGTCGGCTGTGCCGACCGGAACCGTTGACTTCGTCACGACCACGCGGTAGCCGCTCATGAAGCGACCGATCGATTCGGAAACCGCAAGGACGTGTTTGAGATCTGCCGCGCCTTCATCGTCCGGCGGCGTCCCGACGGCGATCAACTGAAACAATCCATGCTGGACGCCCTCTTCGGCGCTGGTCGTAAAGCTTAGACGACCTACCGTGAGATTGCGACGGACCAGGTCCTCCAAGCCGGGCTCGTAGATCGGTATCGCCCCCTTTTGCAAGCCTTCGACTTTGGTCGCATCGACATCAACGCACAACACGTGGTTGCCGACCTCGGCCAGACACGCACCCGTGACGAGCCCTACATAGCCGGATCCGAATATGGTAACGCGCATTGACTGGCCGATCGTCTGAAAGGCAGAATGGTGCCTACCAAAGCGACCAGATGCTGTAAAGGTTTGGCGCGCAAATCACGGAACTTGCCTCCGAACCTTCCACAGATTGACCAGGGGGCCGTCCGTGCCATAAACGGGATCCGCCTTGGGCGGGGGGACGGCAGCGATGCGATCGTCGGCGGCGGGTCGCTCGCCCGGATCGCCGCGGAGAAGGTCAGGTTCCTGTCCGACAGGATAGCCTCCGACCACATGAAAGTCCGGGCTGCTGCCCAGATTCTGATGTCCGACGCCGGCGGGAATGATGATCACATCTCCCGCCTCGAGATGCGCGCTGATTCCCACCGTGTGTCCCAGCCGAATGAGCGCATGTCCACGGTAGACCCCCAAGACTTCGTGAGCCGTACTATGATAGTGGGCAAAGGGGTAGACGCCGTAACGCCAGGCGGCCTTCCAATGGTTTTTCGCATACAATGCCTCGAACTCCTCCGCCGACCGGTCTCCGTGCGGCGAAATCACATTCTTGTAAATCAACAACGGCAGACGCGGATTGTTCGGTATCTCGCGCCCATCCGGAAAAAGATGCTCTTCGGGCTCGCTCATTATAGATTTGCTCCGATTTTGTTTGACGTCAGTCACCATAGTCATGCGCGCCGCCGAATCAAAACATCAACGCCGGCCAGATGCCAAAGAATGAAGTTCATCGGCCCCGGAATTGGCGATATCGTTTGAGGATAACCTCTGCTAAGGCAGTGCGTTCATGGGCAACTCCCGCCGGTTTGTCGACTCCTTCACGATCGCTTTGGTCCTGACGGTTGCCATCGCTGCCGTCCTGCCGTGCCGCGGAGGGTTTGCCCGCGTGTTTGATGCCGTCACCACGGCGGGGATTGCCCTTCTCTTCTTTCTGCACGGAGCGAAGCTTTCACGGGAAGCAATTGTGGCTGGCGCTTCGCATTGGCGGCTGCACGCATTGGTGTTTACGGGCACGTTCGTTCTGTTTCCGGTATTGGGTCTGCTTTTCAGGCCGCTGGGCACGGTATTGCTGACGCCGCAGCTGTCTCTGGGAGTGATGTTCCTCTGTGTGCTTCCTTCCACGATTCAGTCCTCCATTGCCTTCACGTCGATCGCAGGCGGAAATGTCCCGGCTGCGGTTTGCAGCGCCTCGGCGTCCAATGTCTTCGCTGTTTTCCTGACGCCAATGATGGTCAGTTTTCTTGTCTTGGGAAGGGGTGTGGACGCATCAATTTCCGGTTCGTTTGGGGCGATTGTGTTGCAGATCCTTGTGCCATTCGTCGCGGGTCACCTGGCCCGGCCTTGGATCGGCGGATGGGTCCAGCGCAGCCAACGCTTCACCGGAGGCGTCGATCGCGGATCAATTCTGCTGGTCGTTTACACTGCCTTCAGCGAGTCGGTTGTGGAAGGGTTATGGAAGCAGATCCCATTGACTGCGCTGGCGGGTCTTGTCTTCCTCGACTGTTTGCTTCTGGCGATCGTCATGGCAGCCATGTGGTCTCTTAGTTTTCTGTTCGGATTCAACCGCGCTGATCGGATCACCATCCTATTTTGCGGCTCGAAGAAGAGTCTCGCCAGCGGCGTGCCCATCGCCAGGGTGCT
Source organism: uncultured Verrucomicrobiae bacterium (assembly GCA_963731945.1). GTDB lineage: Bacteria > Verrucomicrobiota > Verrucomicrobiia > Chthoniobacterales > Terrimicrobiaceae > DASTFP01. The sequence continues at coordinate 98,338 of CAVSXN010000018.1, forward strand.
CTTCGACGGGAGCATCGTCGGCCCAATGATCTTGCCCTTGATGCTTTTCCATCAGATTCAACTGATGGCATGCGCAGTGCTCGCGCAACGCTGGGCGCTTCGCGCTTCCCGCGAAGACCCGGATTTGTCGCAGCGAAAGCCAGGGTCAGTTTCGAAAGTCCGATAGATGAATACTGGAGCCACATGCGGCTTGAGGATATAGAGGCAAAATGAACCTTCATCTCGAAAACAAGGTGACCCTAATTACGGGGTCGACTGCCGGAATCGGATTCGCCATCGCCGCCGGATTCGCGGCGGAAGGCGCGCGCGTGATCGTCAACGGCCGCTCCGAAAAGCGCGTTGAAGGTGCGATTTCGGCCATCCTCGAACGACACCCGGCTGCAAAGCTGGAACCGCTTGTGGCCGATCTTGCGACAGCCGAAGCGGCGAAACGGACGGCGAGTCGATTTCCGGCAGTGGACATTCTCGTGAATAACCTCGGTGTCTACGGACCGAAGCCCTTCGAGGACCTTACCGATGAGGATTGGTCGGAAATCATTGGAACCAACTTTCTCAGCGGAGTGCGGCTTTCGCGGCAGTATCTTCCGCAGATGAAAAAGGCCAACTGGGGGCGCATCCTTTTCATCTCGAGCGAGTCGGCGGTCAACATTCCCGCAGAGATGATTCATTACGGTGTGACCAAGACCATGCAGGTGGCGCTGGCTCGCGGGTTGGCGGAGACCACAGCCGGCTCGCACGTGACGGTCAATTCCGTCCTCGCCGGTCCGACCCGCTCGGAAGGCGTCGAGCAGTTCATTCAGGATATGGCCGCGCAACAGGATAAGACGCCGGAGGCCGTCGAGAGGGAATTCTTTGAAACGGTCCGTCCCAGTTCGCTCATCCAGCGTTTCGCATCCATTGAGGAAGTTGCCTCAATGGTTCTCTTCCTGGCAAGTCCCCTGGCCGCCGCAACGAATGGCGCCGCTGTCCGAGTCGACGGCGGCGTCGTGCGCTCGATTTTGTAATTCTCAGAGCCGGTGGACGGTTCGGCATTTAACCCTGCATGGGACCTGGTTTCTGACCGCGGCGTCTTCCGGGCAGGGTGCCGGCTCGAATCGTCCCTTTTTCCGAAAGTTTTTCGACGCCGAGGGCCGTCTTTCGCTCCCTTGGGACGCATCGAGGTTAAAAATGGCTCGCTTGTCACAGAGCGTTTTTGACGACGCCGGCAGCAAGATAGATTCGGGCGTGACATGCGAGATTCCGGCCCGTGTTCAGAAAATGAATTGGTTCAAATAGGCAGCATGCTGCTTTGCGTCTCTGCCGTCGTCATCGCCTTTTTTTCGCCGGCCATTGCGTGGGGTCTTTTGCTCCTTCCGATTGCACACCTGCTCGTCACCGCCTTCGCGGCTGGGTCTGCGAGCCTTAGAAACGTGCCCGAACTCTCCGCCAAGGCGAACGCGATGATGCGAAGGTGGCATCATTATTATTTTCGCGCTTGCTTCTGTACGGCAGCCAGAGCCGTCGGCTTCGCTGCGCCAGCGGTCGCGATCATCGGCTGCTTCCACGGCCTCTACCTCGGACTGCCCTTGGGCTTCGGGATTTGCCTCTTAACCTTCTATCTCGCGCCAGTTTTCAACCCGACCTCCGCGCTGCGCAATCCGATTGACCGCCAGGCACACGAAGAAGTTATCGCCTTCATCAACAACCGGCGCGAAGACGGTTCGACTGAATCCGCAACGTCGCCTCCTTCAGTCGGGGACGGCCTTTTTGGAGAAGCAACGGGCGAGAGCGAGGGCAAATCGTCGTCGAATCCCTAAAGACTGCACGTCGGGATCCGGCGTGCGGAGCGTCTGAGCAGGCGCGGAGACGCGTTTCCAAACTGGCAAAGCCAAGGGTTTTGCACGGGCGGAGGGTATGGCAATTCTCGGAAGATGCCGAATGCGCCATCTTCAAACCGAGGCTTGGGAGCGGAAGGCGGCCATGGTCTCTCTCTTGCGTCTCTCGGCCGATTCCGCTCGCGTGATCGGTGCGACCTTGATAGGTTCCTGGCTGGCAAGACACTGCCCCGCTCTGAGCGCGCTTTTTGGCACAAGCGCTGATGCTTTCTTGGACGATAGTAATTCAGCCAACCGTTTTCTGAATGCAAGCACCCAAGAGCAAAACCGCGGCCTCGGATGCGCTGGTCGGCCTTTGGGCCGTCGCATTGACGTCCTTCGTCATCGCCGTGCTCTACTTGGCTCGGGAACTTTTCATTCCGCTCGCGCTGGCGGCATTACTGACCTTTTTGCTCTCGCCTCTGGTGACGAGAATCGAGCGCTGGCTCGGGCGGATCGCGGCGGTGCTCATCGTCGTCGCGACAATCTTCGCCGCGACGGGGGCGGCGGGTTGGGTGCTGACCCGGCAACTGGTCGATCTGGCGACGAAGCTTCCCGACTACAAAGAAAACATTCGCACCAAGCTTCGTTCGATTAAGGTTCCGTCCGGGGGCGTCTTTACGAAGATCTCGAAGACTTTCGAGGATCTGAAGAAAGACATGCCTGGAGCAGAGACGCCGGCTCAGGCTGTGCCGCCAGCCACGGAAGCGCCAAAGACGCCGGCGGTGCCCCCGAACCTCACGCCCGCCGCCGCGCCAGTGCAACTGTCGGACGCTTCCAAGCTAAATCCCTTGGAACTCGGGCAACGTCTGATCGCGCCGCTCCTGGGCCCGCTTGGCACGGCAGCGCTCGTGTTGCTGCTCGTTATTTTCATGCTCCTGCGCCGCGAGGACTTGCGCCGAAGGCTGGTTCGGCTCATGGGCAAGGGCCGCATTAGCGCGGCCACGCACGCGATGGACGACGCTGGCTCGCGCGTCTTTCGCTACCTGTTCATGCAGCTCGTGGTCAATGTGAGCTACGGCATTCCCGTTGCCATTGGCCTCTACTTCATCGGCGTGCCCAATGCCGTACTGTGGGGTGCCTTTGCCGCGGTGCTCCGTTTCATTCCGTATCTCGGACCGTGGATTGCCGCTGCGATACCAGTCGCCCTCTCGCTGGCCGTCTCGCCTGGCTGGACGATGCCGTTGCTGACGATCAGCCTTTTCGTTCTGCTTGAACTTTTGAGCAACAACGTCATGGAACCTTGGCTCTATGGCACGAGCACCGGCGTAACCCCCATCGCGCTGATCATCGCCGCAGTGTTCTGGACGTGGCTCTGGGGCCCCGTCGGCCTCATCCTTTCGACGCCGCTTACCGTCTGCCTGGTCGTCATGGGGCGACACGTGCCGAGCCTTTCCTTTCTCAGCGTTCTGCTTAGCGATGAAGAAGCGCTTTCGCCCGCCGAAGACTTTTACCATCGTCTGCTGACGGTCGACGAACAGGACGAACTGGAGTTTGTGGAGTCGTATTTGAAGGCGAACTCCCTCGCGGCGCTCTACGACTCGGTGTTCGTTCCGGTAATCATTGCGACAGAGACGGACCACCGGCTCGAGCTGCTTGACGACGAGCAGCGATCGTTTATCGAGCAAAGCCTGCGCGATATCGTTGAGGACTTGGGCACCGTTCCGCTCGTGGCATCGAAGGTCGACGCAGGCGGAGCTTCAGTTCAGGAGGGGCCATCGCGCACCGTGGCGCCGCCGTCTCGTGTTTGCTGTTTGCCCGCGCGGGCGGATCGCGACGAACTGGCGGGCGCAATGCTCGCGCAATTGCTGCAACAGCAAGGCTTCCTGGCGCAGAATTTCCCGGGAAACCTCGCCGCCAGCGAGTTGCTCGATCTCTTGGACGGGTCGCATGCGGATGCGGCCTGCATTTCGGTCGTTTCACCTTCAACCGTCATCCAGGCGCGCTATCTCTGCGTGAAACTGCGGGCGCGTTTTCCTCAACTGATAATCGTTGTCGGACTCTGGGATGCGACCCGGGGTCTGCCGGGCGCCGCCAGACGGTTGCGTGACTCAGGGGCGGACGAAGTTGTGACAACTCTCGCGGATGCCGTCGCGCAGCTTGGAAAACGTGCGCCGGCGCTCGCCGACCAGATGATACCTGCGCCTATCCCTCTGGACACAGAGGAGCGCGGTTTCCCTCGCAAACTCCAACCCGAGCTGCTCATCAGCAAGACGGAGGACAAACCGTCCAAAGCGCAGACCGGGTAAGAGCGTCGGCAATCGTCAGTCGCCTCATGATGTTGCTTTTGCGGGTCTGCTACTCGTCGCCAACCCCTTCTCCGGGCGAGGTTCAAGCAGTCACGCGAATCGAATCTGGTTAGATGGCCGTTGCCGACGTATTCTTTGCGCTGGCTAGACTCTTCGAGAAAACGCAAGAGTGGCAGAATATGATGTGCGATCTTGCCCGATGAGGTGCACAGCCACCAACCTATCCCTGATGATCCTTATGGGCTGGATCGTATCGGAAGTCAGGCGCTTCGACACACCCCGCGCGAAATGAACAACCCGGAAGAGCGGCAACCCAACGTCTGCGTCTATGCCGCGTCCAGCAAGGCGTGCCATTTGGATTACCACGATGCGGCGCGCCGTCTCGGAGTCTTTCTGGCGGAACAACGGTTTGCCATCGTCTATGGCGGTGGCGGCGTCGGCTTGATGGGAGCGCTGGCCGACGGAGCCTTGAGCCGGGGCGGGCGCGTCACCGGCGTGCTTCCCAGGTTTATGAATGACTTGGAGTGGGGCCACGCGGGACTGACGGAACTCCACCTCGTGGAGGATATGCACGCTCGCAAACACCGGCTTCTCTCTGGCAGCCATGCCGTGGTGGCGTTGCCCGGAGGATCGGGCACGCTCGAAGAGCTTCTTGAGGCCATCACCCTAAAGCGGCTTGGCCTCTACTTGGGGCCGATCGTGCTGGTCAATACGCGCGGATTCTTCGACCCGTTGCTCGAGCTGTTGGCGTCTGCAATTGAGGAGCGGTTCATGCACGAACGCCATCGTGCCATGTGGCAGGTTATTAACCAGCCTGAGGAAGTCGCCGAGGCATTCGCGTCGGCACGCCCTTGGTTTCCGGAGGCACGAAGTTTCGCTGCTCAGTGACGGCGCTGTTGCGGATAGGCGCAGACTTGAGTCAACCTTTGGCCAGATTGGGCATCTCTGCGGCAATCCATTCGTGCACCGGCCGGCCTCCCTCGATGTGCTCCTTCAGAATGCGCGCAAGCTTGCCCGCGTCGAGGTGCCCATACCAGATTCCTTCAGGATAAACGACCAGCCAGGGGCCGCCCTTGCAAATGCGCAGGCAGGATGCTTTCGTGCGAAGCACGGGCACGGAAAGCTTGCGCGTCTCCGCCTTGAGCAGATCCCATATCGCGCTACCTTCCGCTGGATCGCAGCAGTCCGGCCCGGCGCACAGGAAGAGGTGGCGAGTCGCCCGCGTGATTTCTTCACGCGGAATCTTCGCGTCGGGAGGGAAGCCGTCGCTCATCGGGGTGCGGATGCCAATCCATCAGGGGTCCCGGCGGAGGTTCGGACACGGGTTCCCATGGAGCGAAGTCATTCACTTGAACACCGCGGAGATGGCTTCCCCAGTGCCGGTGTTGGCTACGCTAAGGGCCTTGAGCTTTCCGCCGGACTTGGTGTAGGCGACCTTCAGGGGAGGCGCAGTCTGCCGGACGCCCCCCTCCGAGCCGGCTGACTCCCGAAAGGCGGTGAGAAAAGCGATCCACGACGAGAAAATCGCCGGTGCGTCGGCGGCTGGACCCATCCATCCTCGCCCGGCCAGGCGGCCCTTGGCGGCGAAGTAGTCTTCGGCTTGCAGGCGAAACTCGACGAGCGGGGCTGGCGATTGCTTGTAGAGGCGGACAAGCACGCCGCCGTTTGGCGAGCGAGCGCAGACAGCGTCACAGACCAGCGACACTCCCTTGCGCTTCCATCGGATGATGGCCTGCTCCGAAGAGGCGGCTTCGAAAGCGGTCAGCTCGCGCGGCGCCGCGCAGCCCGCCAGAAGCAGGGCCACACAGATCGGCAAGATCCATTTCATGAAGCTTTTGGAACGAGAGGCAATTTCGGGAAAATCGGAACGATCCGGTGAATGCCAACAATCAAATGAAACAGCCAAATCCTCCAGCGCAGCGCGAAGGATCGCCCCACGTTCCCGGCAAGGACGGCATTGACGGCGGGCACGACCTGGAAGAACTCGCGCGGTGCCAGAACGGTTTCCACAAATTCCTGGCGATACCACGAGTAGACGAACTTAAGGTAGAGACGCATGACCTTGGCCAGACGACGTTCGTAAAGGGCAAAGAGTTTGGGCGCGCGCTGGGGAGCATCGAGTACCTTGCAGAGGGTTTCGGCAGCTCGCTCGCCGCTCAAGATCGCCAGGAACACACCGCTGCTGAAAATAGGGTCGATGAATCCAGCGGCATCGCCCGCCATCAGCCAACGCTCTCCGTGAAGCGCGGAGTTGCGGTACGAGTAGTCTCCGCTCGCGTAGACCTTGCTGACGCGCGTCGCGCCGGCCAGGCGCTCGCGCATGATCGGTTGCTCGCGCAGAAACATCTCCAGGACTTCCGCCGGGCTTCCCGCTAGAGACCGGTATCGACTTGTGTCCATCACCACGCCGACGCTGATTTTTTCGCGGGAAAGCGGAATGATCCAAAACCAATGGTCGCTCCCGCGCACCATTCGAGTCAGCGTGCCGTCGATACCGCCGGGCTGCTTTGCGCCCTCGTAGTGTGCGTAAACGGCAAATTTTTGCAGGCCGGAATATTCGCGTTTGAGGCCTAGCCGCGCGCCGATGACAGAGTGGCGTCCGCTGCAGTCGAGGAGATACTCGGCTTCAACTTCTTCGACAGCTTCTGAAGGTCCGTGGATGGTCAGTCTGGGGCGGCCTGGGTTGAGGGCAATTTTCTCGACGCAAACCTCCTCGCGGACGTGCGCGCCGCATTCCCGCGCGTGATCCAGGAGAATCTTGTCGAATTTGGAACGTTCGACTTGGAAGGCGGTCGGACGTTTCGAGCGAAAGCCATCCTTAAAGTAGAAGCGGATCTCGCCACTTCCGCATCCCGAGGTGATTTCGGCTCCGTATTTGCGGACGAAACCTGCGGCTTCCAGCTTCGGCAAGAGTCCGAGGCGCTCGAAGGCTTCCATGCTGAAGGGCAGCAAGGATTCGCCGATATGAAAGCGCGGGAACTTCTCGCGCTCGAAGACAGCCACCTTGCGCCCTGCGAGCGCAAGTGAAGCGGCGGCGATGCTGCCGGCGGGGCCTCCGCCAATGATTGCTACATCGTAGAGTGCACTGGTCATCGGTCAGTGTCTGCCAGCCTCGCCCGTTCCGACCCGTTGGCTCTACCCCCCGGCTGCGCGCTCGATGTGTCCGCCAAACTGGAAGCGCATGGCGGAGGAGACCTTTTCGGCCATCGTATGGTCCCGGCGCGAGCGAAAGCGGGCGAAGAGCGCGGCGCTCAGCACGTCGCATTGAACGGCTTCGTCGATGGCGGCCATAATCGTCCAGCGTCCCTCTCCAGAATCAGAGACGCGGCCGGAGAAGTTAGAGAGCGTCGGGTTATCGGCGAAAGCAGCGGCGGCAAGATCCAGCAGCCAGGAACTGACGACGCTGCCGCGTCGCCAAACTTCGGCAACATCCGCGAGATTGATGTCAAAGACGTAATCGTCCCCGACCGGTGCGGTTTCGGCGTCGGCCGCGCCTTTCTTGAGGCTCGCATTGGCGTTTGCCAGAATATCAAAGCCTTCGCCAAAGGCGGCCATGAGGCCGTATTCGATTCCGTTGTGCACCATCTTGACAAAATGCCCGGCGCCTGACGATCCGCAGTGCAGATAGCCGTCCTCAGCTGTGCCGCCGAGTTTTTCGCGTCCGGGAGTTCGCTCCACCGTTCCGCGGCCCGGAGCGAGCGTTTTGAAGATTGGATCCATGCGATCGACGGCTTCCTCGTCTCCGCCGATCATCATGCAGTAACCGCGTTCGAGGCCCCAAACTCCGCCACTGGTGCCGACGTCGAGGTAGTGAATGCCGGACTGTTTGAGGTGGGCGCTGCGGCGCCGATCGTCGCGGAAATAGGAGTTGCCTCCGTCGATGATGGCGTCTCCGCGCTCGAGGTGAGACGCGAGCTCGTCGACCACTTTGTCGGTGATTGCGGCGGGCACCATGATCCACGCGTTCCGAGGTGCGGTCAGCTTCGATGCGAAATCCTTAAGCGAGCTCGCTCCGACGGCGCCCTCGCCCGCGAGCTGCTTGACCGCTTCGGGATTGGCGTCGTAAACGACGCATTGGTGATTTTGCTTAATCAGGCGCCGGACCATATTGGCGCCCATCCTGCCGAGACCGATCATTCCGAGTTGCATAGAGGGTATTGGGACCATGATTTTGGGCGCGGCTCACCCGCGGGGCAACAAGATTTAGCGGAAAGATTTTTCAGCCGCCGCCGATCCGGGCGATGCGGTCCGCTTCGCGGGCGGCCTCGGCCCGCCCGCGCTCCCGGATTTTCGTCCAGCCAAGCACCGCACCGCCGATGGCCAGAAGAGCGGCGAGCCACCAAAGCGAGGGGAACGGCTTTGTCGGCGCGCTCAAGAGTTTGAAAGTTGGCGAAGGGGCCGAGCGCCGGCCCTGCTCATCGACCGAGACGATGCGCAAGAGCCAAACCCGGCCAGGAGCCAGATTCTCGAACCGCGCGACGGCCATGCCGTTCTCCTCCGAAAACCTTATGTTGCGAAGGTCCCTCCAGACCATCGTCGGCGGTTCTCCCATTTCGAATTGGTGCTGCTGGATCACCCAGGTCACGGGATCGAGCGCCGGCTTCTGCCATCCGATCTCGAAAACTCGGTTGCTAGCCTTGAGCACCTTAATTTCGGTCACCGGAGGAATCGCGCTCGCTGGCGGATCTTTCTCGGGCTCCGCGGCCGGCGGTTCGCGCGAGGTCGGATCAAGGGTCGCGGTTGGGATTTTCCTAGCCTCGGTCGGCTGAGCGGCGCTTCGCCCCGCAACGTCGATTGAAACCGGCCTACCTGTGCCGGCATCGATGACGATTTGGGATCGATAGTCGCCGATCGAGGAGGGCTGCAGCGCAATCTCGAAAATCCGTGTTTCATCTGGTTGAAGGACGGCGCTGTTCGGGTCAGGCAGGAGCAGGATTTCGTTCGGCGTCGTTGCCTGCAACCGAGCGGAGCTTCCACCCTCGTTCTTGATTCGAAGAAGTCCCGTGTAGCGCTTGCCCGGTTCGATGGTCCCGAAATCGAATCCTTCGCGCGGTTCGATCCGCAAGAGAGGTTGCAACGCAAAAACCCGCAAGGGAATGCTGTGCCGAAATCCTTCGCTCTCGAAGCCAAGCACGCCTTCCGATGCCCCGAGGAAGGCCGGCTGGGTTTTGAGGGTAATGGTCATCTCCCCGGCAGCGGGAACGGTGATCAGACCGGGCGAGGCAATCTCGGGCGGGACGGAGATTTCGACGGTTCGATCGCGAGAGGTGCGATTTCGGATGAGGAGATTGCCGGAACGCGCAGTCTCTCCCTCCTGGCCTGCCAGTTCGATTTCGCGCGAAGGTTCGAACTCGAATGGCGATTCCGCGCGTGCGAGAAGCTCGACCGGGGAACGCGTGTCGTGTGAGAAAAAAAGCTTTCCGGAATAGTTCTGTTCCTCTTCCGGGGCGCAGGCGACGAGGACCGTCATTTCCTGATTTCGACCCAGGCGGTATTGGGCCGCACCGAGGATTTTCCAGGGCGGTGTGACATCCAGGCGCCCCTCCAGGACGCCTCCTCCATTGTTTCGCAGGGTGATCTCCTCTTCGCGCGTCTCACCGACCTGCACGCTGCCGAAGTCGACCGACCTGACGACCGACAAGGCGGGCGGTTCCTCGGAGACCGCAATGGCGATTGCCGCGGGCGCGGAGACGGGGCTATCGACGGCCTGAACGGCGAAGGTAAAGGAATCAATCCCCTCGCTCTCGTCGTCGTGCGCGTAGGTGACCACCGCGGTCCTGGGTCCCGTGACGCGGATCTCGCCAAGCCGTCCCTTGGAAGGGCGAGAACGAATAAGGAATTTCAATTGCCCGGGCGTTCGCCCCTGGGCTTGCAGAGGAACTTCCACGCTGCGGCCGCGAAACAGCCAAAGACTTTGCGGCTGGGCCATCGGAGGCGGCAGGATGGGCGCCTCGTTTGGGGCGGCCTGGAGGACGGGTCCCGCGAGCAGCGCGAACAGAACCAAGTATCGCCAATGTCCCATGGAATCTCGTTGCGAAAAATCATCTCAGCGATTAAGCGGATGTCGATTCGGGAAATAGAATGACCATCGCACTGCCCATTCGCGACAGGAAGTCTGACATCTTCGCCTCGCTGGTCGCTCTGGTATGCGCGGCGCTCATTGGCAGCGCGATGGCCCAACTGCCCCTGTTTGCTCCGAAATCACAGCAGAAAAAAGCCAGTGAGCTCATCAAGAAACAGGACCCGCCGAAGGTCATCCCGCGCGTGCTTGAGAAGGCTACGCCGGACAACGTCTCAATTTACATTTCGTTGAGCAAGCAACGGGCCTATCTGAGCGTTGGCGACGAGATTGCCGCCGACTCCCCGATATCCTCCGGAAAGCGCGCGGGGATGACTCCGGCCGGCGACTACAAGATCATTGAAAAGGATTCCGATCATCGCTCGAGCGTCTACGGCGACTTCGTAAGTTCGCGCACCGGGAGGGTGGTTCGCTCGGGAGTGAGCACGCGAATCGATTCGGCGCCGAGCGGCACCGTTTATCGCGGTGCGCCCATGAAGTGGTTCATGCGGTTGACGAATGATGGCGTGGGCATGCATACAGGCATATTGCCTGGCTACCCGGCTTCTCACGGCTGCATACGTTTGCCGGAGGAAATCGCGAAACTCTTCTACGCCAAGGTCAAACTGGGCACGCCCGTATCTGTCGGGGACTAGGAGCGATTTCACACCGAACTATCCCGACAAGCGGGCGAGCAGTTTGGCAAGACGTCGAAGCGTCCACACCGCAATACTGAGGTCTTCGAACAATGCCGTGGCCGCGAGGGATGCGGAGGCCGTCGCTTCTTTCAGGCGCGACAGGTCTTCGCCTTTGAGCTTGCTCCTGGCGAGAAGCTCTCGGACGAGCTCGGGCCGATTGCTTTCGGCCGCGGCAGTGGCAAGCGCCAGGAGTTTCTCGAGCGCTTCGCTCAACACGGGCGGGCCTCCCTGGCGGGCGAGCGCCTGGGCGAAATAGCGAACGCCTTCCTCGACATGCCGGGTAATGCTAAGTTCCGCGCGAAGCAGGTGCAGACGGGTCGCCTCCGCCTGGCTCAGCGAACCCCTCGAAGCCAGTTTGGCAGCGAATTCCTCGATCGCGAGAGCGAGGCCCTGAAAAGAGCGGGGAGGCGCTTCCTCGTCGGAAGATTGCTTTGCCCCGGTCAAATCGATCGAGCCGAGCAGGCGCGCCAGTTCCTTTTGTATGAGATCCAGCGCGCTGGGAGGGTCGCTTAAGGCTTGTGAGTGCAGAAACCGCGGCAGCGATGGATCGTCCATGGCCGGTTTATCGGGCCAGATCCTTTCGAGGAACTCGAACACGCGCCCAAGCAGCGGGGAAACGAGCAGCGCGGGAAGGAGATTGGAGATCAGAAAAACTCCTGCAAGTTTTGTTGCGAGGGGAACGGAAAGGGAATCCACCAGAGCGGCAACGAGGGGCATCCCCGCTTGCTCGACCGCAAAAAGCATGACCATCAGCGCGCCGCTGAAAAGACAGAAGAAATCCTCGAGGCGCACCAGGCGCAGGCGTTCGTTTCGCAGCCCCGCGGAAAGGAAAAGGCGAAGGCCGATCGCGCCGAGATTGGTTCCGTAAAGCATCAGCATGGCGAGCTTCAAATCGAGCACGCCATTCGCCGCAAAGGTGATGATGAGCATGGCGGCCCCGGTGTTGGATTGCAGCAGCGTCGCGACAAGCACACCGGCGAGAAAGGTGAGACTGTAAGAGGAGAGCGCGAACGACATGGCACTCCGGAACCATTCGGAATCCTTGAGGGGAGCGGCGCCGGAACCCATTTCCTCAAGGCCGAAAAGAATCAGGCCCATGCCGAGCAGCGAGCCCGCAAGCGTTTGCCAGAACGGGATGCGAAGTGTCCCGAGGGCGATACCTGCACCGCCCACGACGTAGGCCACCATGGGGTGGAGGTTCACGGTAGTCACGAACGCAAGCGCCGTGAGGCCGACGTTGGACCATACAATAATGGGCGCGGCGGCCCGCGCCTTGATAAGCCCGCTGTCGGTGAGACTGACCAGGATGAACGTGACCGCAGTCGCGCTTTGCATAATGGCACCGGCAAGAGTTCCCAACGCTGCCCCAAGCAGTGGCGAATGCGTCGTCCGCTTGATCACCTCGCGGAAGCTGGTTCCGTAAAGCCGCCGCAAATTCTCTCCAATCAGGCGCAGTCCCAGGAAAAACAGTCCCAAACCGAGAACAAGGGAGTTGGCCGGCGTCATCCTGCCCAAGCACTGAACTCTCGAAGATCGAAGCGGGCAACCGCAAATTGAAGCGGGCCTTTGGCGTTTTCAACGTCGGAGAACCGCAAGGGCCAGCCTTTGACGCCAATCACGATTTCAACTATCGTGTTTTGAATGCAGCTGTCCATGCGCACGGATTATGCGCTTCGCGCGTTGTTCACGTTGGTGGAGCACCACGGGGGGAAGCCCATCCCGATCATCGAGCTGGCGCGGCGCAACGATATCCCGAAGCGATTCCTCGAACATATCATGCTCGATCTCAAAGAGCGTGGCTGGGTGGATAGCGTGGCCGGCAAACGCGGTGGCTACCGGCTTTCGAGGAGTCCGGAGCGAATTACCATGGGGGAGGTGGTGCGTCATTTCGACGGCTATCTCGCGCCGCTGGCCTGCGTTTCGGTCAGCGATTACCGGCGTTGCTCTCAGGAACCCGTTTGCCGATTCCGGCGGGTCATGCTGCAGTCGCGAAACATGGTGGCCCAGCTCATGGACAAGTCGACCCTTGCGGATGTGATCCGGGGAAAACCGGTCAGCGACGCGGAGGTAATCAGCATTCAGGGGACCCACGGGGAGGGAATCTAAGTCGAGACAAGACGCTGAAACCCGTCGCCGGGACTTCCTTGCGCTCTTTTTCGGACGCGGCAGAATGCCGGTATGAGAACGCTTCTTTACCTTGCCGTTCTCTGCGCGGCATCCGGCGCCTCGCGGGCGGAAACGATCGTGCGCGTGGGCCTTTTTCCCAACGTCACCCATGCGCAGGCTCTTGTCGCAAAGAACCTCAGCACCGAAGGCCAGGGGTGGTTTGAGCAGCGTCTCGGTCCCGGGACGAAGATTGAATGGTTCATTTACAATGCGGGGCCTTCCGCGATGGAGGCGATCTTCGCCCGCTCGATCGACTTCACCTACGTCGGACCGAGTCCGGCGGTGAACGCCTACGCGCGCGCCAACGGACGCGATGTCAGGATCGTCGCCGGCGCGATGCGTGGCGGCGAAGCGCTCGTTGTGCGTGGCGACGCCATCAAGGAAGTGGCCGATTTCCGTGGCAAATCAATCGCCACGCCGCAGCTTGGCAACACGCAGGATGTCGAGTGCAGGGCCTGGCTGATCAACCACGGGATCCGGGTGACATTGGTGGGCGGAGATGCGCGGGTGCTCCCGACCGCCAACCCCGACATTCTGGCACTCTTCCAGCAAGGAAAGCTCGACGCCGCCTGGACGGTCGAGCCCTGGGTCAGCCGCCTCCTGGCTGAGGCGGGAGGACGCGTTTTTTTTGAGCCGGAGAACACGGTGACGACGGTGCTGGCGGGCCGCGAGGAGTTCTTGAACACGAATACCGAACTCGCTCGAAAGTTCGTCGCGGCTCACCGCGAGCTTACGCAGTGGATACGTGATCACCCCGGTGAGGCGCAACGGCGCGTGCGCGACGAGCTTTCCCTGCTGACACGCAAGGAGATTCCGCTCGCCTTGATTCAGCAGGCCTGGACGCGGCTCCGATTTGACGACCTGATTTCCGCGGAGCCCTTCCAATCCTTTCTTGACCACGCGCGGCTGGTTGGTTTCCTGCGGGCGAAGATCGATCTTTCAAACCTTATCTGGAATTCACCATGAGCCTCGAGCAGGAGTTGGCCAACGTCGAGCCCGATCGCATCGAAGTGCTCGATGTGAGCAAGAGCTTTACGACCAAGCGCGGCAAATTGGCGGCCCTCGAGAATATCAGCTTGAAGGTCTCGGAGGGAGAGTTTGTCTGCCTGGTCGGGCAAAGCGGATGCGGCAAGTCCACCCTACTCAACATCATCGCCGGCCTCGAAAAGCCGGATAGTGGGAAGGTTCTGGCAAGCGGCGCGCCGATCGTAGAGCCGGGACGGGATCGCATGATGATGTTTCAGGAGCACGCGCTCTTTCCCTGGCTGGACGTGATGGGCAACGTGCTTTTCGGCCTCAATCTCAAGCCGGGCTTGAACGCGCGCGAGCGCTTTGAAGTGGCCCGATATTATTTGAAGCTCGTGGAACTTGAGCGCTTCACTCATTCCAATATCCACGAGCTTTCGGGTGGCATGAGACAGCGCGTCGCCCTCGCGCGCGCTCTGGCGCCGAACCCGCGCGTCCTGCTGATGGACGAACCCTTTGGCGCCCTTGACGCCTTGACGCGCGAGCAGCTCTACGGGGACATTCAACGCATCTGGGAGGCGCGCCGCAAGACGATCATCTTCGTGACGCACAATGTTCGCGAGGCGGCCTGCCTCGGCGACCGCGTGGTCCTGTTTTCACCGAACCCCGGACGCATTCGTCGGGAGTTCGCCGTTTCGCTCGGACGCCCAAGAGACATCAATAGCGTGGAACTCGCCAAATACTCCACCGAAATTACGGGCGCCCTCAAAGGGTTCACGCTGGGAACGGAGGCGGCTGAATGAAGCGGGCTATCAGCTCGGCGGCCTTCTTTCTGGTCCTGATTCTCGCTTGGGAGGCCATCGCGAGGACGGGCTGGTACTCGCCCGTCCTCATGCCGTCTCCCACGCAAGTGGGGGAGTACCTTTGGCAGTCCGCCGGCGATGGCACCCTTTGGACAGCCACCATCGTGACGATGCGACGGCTGTTTATCGGCTATGTGATTGGAATTCTCTTCGGTGTCCCGCTTGGGCTGCTCACCGCCCGGTTGAAGATATTTCAAGACACCATCGGTTTGCTCGCGCTTGGTGTTCAGACTCTTCCCAGCGTCTGCTGGGTGCCGCTCGCCTTGCTGTGGTTCGGCCAAACCGAATCGGCCATGCTTTTCATCGTCGTGATGGGCACGCTCTGGTCCGTCATCATCGCCACCGAAAACGGCGTGCGCACAATGCCGCCGATGTACCTGCGCGCGGCGCGCACCATGGGCTCCAAGGGCATGCACACCTGGATAAAGGTCATCCTGCCCGCGTCGCTGCCCTACCTCGTGGGCGGGATGAAGCAGGGTTGGGCTTTCGCCTGGCGCTCGCTCATGGCCGCGGAGATCTTTGTCACCATCCTCACGGGCTTCGGCCTGGGCCAGCTCTTGCACTACGGCAGAGAGCTCCACGCCATGGACCAGGTCGTCGCAGTCATGCTCGTCATTGTCATAATCGGCCTCGTGGCCGACCGCATCCTCTTCTCGCCCTGGGAGAAATTCCTCCGGCGACGCTGGGGACTTGGCACTTTCAACTAAGCTCAGGACTCGTCACCAGAAGATGACTGTCGCGGCAAGGCAGACTGCAGGGAAGAACAATCTCCGCATCTGTCGTAGCGGGTCCCGATGCGCCGCCAGCCTTTGCCGGCGAATGCGCCGGTAGGGAAAGCTGCAATCCCCTAAGGGGGTTTTGCATGCAGGGTTTGTGAAGGGCTAATTGGAGATACTGCGCTATGGCTAAGCGATAGGGACGTCGAAGTCAGGCGAACCAGAGGAAACTTCGGGCACATACCGCGATTTGACGAAATAAAACTTACTGGAACAACGAAGTTTATTGTTGACGTACGTCAAGAGTTTCTGAACTATATTGCACTCAGAGAAATGAGTTTCACATTGACCCCCGAAATCGGCGCATGTGCAATTCTGTTAGATCGAGCGTCCGCCGAGGCTGCGTCGATGACTTTGAGGCCGAGTTGGTCTCGGCAAAAGCTCGCAAAAGATCGGGCTTTTCGCCAGCGTGTTCACATGAATTCTCTTCAATCCAGGAAGGACGAATTGGCGGCGCGGGTGGCATGGATGTACTTTCTTGGGAATAAAACCCAGCGGGAGATTGCCACGTCGCTGGAGCTTTCGCGGCCCACCGTTAACCGCCTCATCGCCGTCGCCACGAAGCGCGGTTTGGTGACAGTCCGGTTTAACCATCCTCTCGCTGAATGCGTCAAACTCGCCGATCAATTGTGCAAGCGATTCAACTTGAGCATTTGCGAAGTGGCTCCTCTCGAAGGTAACGTCGAAGGCTCTTCGCTTCGCCCTATAGCCGCCGTGGGATCGGTGGTTTTTGAACGCTACCTTGCCGACCCGAAGGTGAAAGTGCTCGCGATGGGCGCTGGTCGCACACTCCGCGCGGTTATTGATGAGACGACGGACACTGACCTCCCTGAACTAAAGATCGTATCGATCACCGGAAGCGTAGCTCTTGACGGTTCTTTCAACCGCTTTAACGCTGGTCTGCGGGCTGCTGATCGGACGGGGGGTAAACATTTCCTGCTGCCTGTGCCACTGATCGCCGAATCGCCGGAGGCCAAGAAGCGTTGGTGCAGTCAAGATCTTTACCGGTTGGTTCATAGTCTCTACCCCGACGCTGACGCCGCCTTTATTGGGATCGGAAATATCGGCGAAAAGTGTCCCATAGTTCAAGACGGCTTTGTCACTCGCGAGGAAGCGCGACAACTCGTCGCGCAAGGCGCGGTCGCCGACGTGTTGGGCTGGCCATTGGACCGAACTGGGAAGCTCGTCGCATCGAAGCTCACGGAGCGCGTGACCAGCATGTCACTCGCGACGCTTGCGACGCGCCCGGTGATCGCTTTCGGAGGCGGCCCAGAGCGAGTCCCGGCGATTCTCGCTGCGTTACGAGGCCACTGGATCTCGGGCTTGGTCACCGATCAAAATACCGCCAAGAGTCTGCTCAAGTTGTAGAAAGTATTCCTTCGTTTCCCGAGAAAGTAATAGAGTTCGTTCAAGTACACTCCGCTAATCTCTAACACACGCTTTCCCTTTCCCCGAAAATCAAAAGAACTATGAAAAGGCACCTCCCATTCGTATTAGCCATCCTCTTCACTTGTCTTAGCGCCCTGGCCGAGCAGAAGACGGTCAACATCGTGACGGTCAATAACCCCGACATGATCACGCTCAAGAAGCTGTCCACGAAATTCGAAGCGGCCAACCCGGATATCAAACTGAACTGGTTGGTGCTGGAAGAGAATATCATGCGCCAGCGCATCACCACGGACACCTCCACCGGGGGCGGCCAGTTCGACGTGATATTCATTGGCCTCTACGAGGCGCCGATTTTTGCCAAGCGTGGTTGGCTCACTCCGATGGAGGATCTTCCAGCGGAATACGACATTGAGGATGTCTTCAAGTCGCTGCGGGACGGTCTCTCCCATGACGGGAAGTTGTATGCGCTGCCCTTTAACGGAGAGAGCTCGATGCTGATGTATCGCAAGGATCTCTTCGAAGCCAAAGGGATCAAGATGCCTGAGCAGGCGACCTACGGTGATATCAAGAAGTGGGCGGAGGCCCTGACGGACAAGGGCAAGGGCATCTATGGAATTACCTTGCGCGGCAAGCCGGGCTGGGGCGAGAACATGGCCTTCGTCAGCACGCTGGTGAACACATTCGGGGGCACCTGGTTCGATATGGAGTGGAAGGCCACCATCGAATCTCCGGAGTGGAAAAGCGCCATCACCTATTACGTCGATCTGATGAAAGCCTTTGGGCCTCCCGGGGCGACCTCCAACGGGTTCAACGAGAACCTGACGATCTTTGCCACGGGGAAGGCGGCCATGTGGATCGATGCGACATCGGGGGCGGGACCGCTCTTCGATCCGAAGGAATCGCAAGTGTCCGACAAGGTGGCGTTTGCCAATGCGCCGATTGAGAAGACGCCGAACGGCTCGCATTGGCTGTGGTCGTGGGCTTTTGCCATCCCGAAGTCTTCGAAGTCCCCGGATGCGGCCAAGAAGTTCGCGGTGTGGGCGACGTCGAAGGAATACATCAAAATGGTGGCCGAAGAATCGGGCTGGGCCACGGTGCCACCGGGAACCCGGAAATCGCTTTACGACAACCCCGATTATCAAAAGGCGGCTCCCTTTGCCGCGGTGACGCTGCAGGCGATGCAAACGGCCGATCCGACCAATCCGGCGATCCGACCGGTTCCCTACACGGGCGTTCAGTTTGTCGGTATTCCCGAGTTTCAGTCCTTTGGCACGGTGGTCGGCCAGAACGTTGCGGGAGCCTTGGCGGGGAAGATGACCGTGGATCAGGCCCTCAAGGCGAGTCAGGCTGCCGCGAACAAGGCGGTCAAACAAGCCGGTTTGCAAAAGTAACGCCCGCCGCCTGGCATCGAAACCTGTGAGCACCGCACAACCGCCCGCAGCGACCGTAGCTGCTGCGCCCGAGGAAGAGGCCAAGCCGAGCATGGTTTTGCCTCTTCTGCAGTGGCCCGCGGTGGGCGTTTTGCTGGTGTGGATGATCGTCCCCTTGGGGATGACCATCTATTTTTCGTTTATCCGCAAAAACCTGCTCAATCCTGAGCTCACCGGATTCGCCGGGTTCGAAAACTATCGGTATTTGTGGGAAGACCCCGCGTTTTTCCCGGCGATTTTCAACAGCATCATCCTGATCGGCGCGGTGCTGATCATTACGGTGGTGCTGGGCACGCTGCTGGCGGTTCTCTTTGATCGGGAGTTCTTCGGAAAGAACATCGCGGCCCTGCTGGTGATCGCTCCGTTTTTCGTGATGCCGACGGTGAGCGCGCTGATCTGGAAGAACATGATGATGCACCCCGTCTACGGGTTTCTCGCGGTGACGATGGGGAAGCTGGGGCTGCCGGCCATTGATTGGTTTAGCACGCATCCGCTCCTTTCCATCATCATCATCGTATCCTGGGAGTGGCTGCCCTTCGCGTTCCTGATCCTCTTTACCTCGATCAAGTCGCTCGATCAGGAGCAGAAGGAGGCCGCGGCGGTCGACGGCGCCAACCCGGTGCAGTTTTTCTTCTACGTGACGATCGCGCACTTGAGTCGCGCGATCGGCGTCGTGGTCATGATCGAGACGATCTTTCTCTTGTCGATTTTCGCGGAGATCTACACGACGACCTCGGGCGGACCGGGCACGGCCACGACGAACCTTGCCTTTCTGGTGTATTCGCTGGGTCTGCAGCAATTCGACGCCGGCATCGCGTCGGCCGGAGGAATTCTGGCGGTGATCCTGGCCAATGTGGTGGCGTATTTCATGGTCAAATTGGTGGCGAAAAACCTCCAGTCCCGTTGATATGACTGAGTCTAAGTTTAGCAAATGGGCCTTCGGCATCCTGGCGTGGCTGGTCGCCATAATCATCTTCTTTCCCATCTTTGTGATGGCGATCACCGCCTTCAAGAACGAGCGCGAAGCCCAGTCGCTGAGCCTGTTCTTTATTCCCACCCTGGAATCTTTTTACGAAGTCTTCGCGCGCAGCAACTACGCGAACTACGTCTGGAACTCCATTCTGGCTTCGGTGGGCTCGACCTTGTTGTGCTTTGCGCTGGCCATTCCCGCGGCCTACCGGATGGCTTTCTATCCCACGAAGAAAACGCAGTCCACCCTCGTGTGGATGCTTTCGACCAAGATGATGCCTGCGGTGGGGGTGTTGATTCCCCTCTATATCCTCTGCCAGTTCCTCGGGTTGCTGGATAACATTCTCGCGCTCATCGTCATTTACGCGCTGATCAATCTGCCGATCGCGGTGTGGATGGCCTACACGTATTTTTGCGAAGTTCCCGGGGCGATTCTGGAGGCGGCGCGGATTGATGGCGCGAGCATCTGGGGGGAGATGTGGCATGTCCTGCGACCGATGACGCTGCCGGGTCTTTCTTCCACGGGGCTGCTCCTGATCATCCTTTCCTGGAACGAGGCGTTCTGGAGTCTGAATCTGACGAGCGTGAACGCGGCGCCGTTGCCCGTCTTTATTGCCTCGTATTCGAGCCCCGAGGGGTTGTTTTGGGCGAAATTGTCGGCGGCCTCCTTTCTGGCGGTGGCGCCCATCATGGTGCTGGGCTGGATGACGCAGAAACAGCTGGTCCGCGGGCTGACCTTCGGCGCGGTAAAGTAGATCACCCTCTTCTCTAAATTGGCTTATGAACGACGGTTCGGTGCACATTAAAAACCTGGTGAAGACCTATCTGGACGAGCATGGCAACCCGTCGTTCACCGCAGTCAAGAACATCAACCTCGAGATCAAGGACGGCGAGTTCATGGTGCTGGTGGGTCCGTCGGGCTGTGGCAAGTCCACCACTTTGCGGATGCTGGCCGGGCTGGAGAACATCACCAGCGGCACGATTTCGATTGGGGAGCGAGTGGTCAACAACGTGCATCCCAAGGATCGCGGGATCGCGATGGTGTTCCAGAACTACGCGCTCTACCCGCACATGACGATCTTTGACAACATGGCCTTTGGCTTGAAGCTGGCCAAGAAGCCCAAGGAGTTCATCCAGGAGACGGTGAACAAGACGGCCAATACGCTGGGGCTTGAGAAGATGCTCGACCGCAAGCCGGGGGCGCTCTCGGGAGGCCAGCGCCAGCGGGTGGCGCTCGGCCGGGCCATCGTGCGCGATCCGAAGGTCTTCCTGTTCGACGAACCGCTCTCCAACCTGGATGCGAAGATGCGGGTGCACATGCGCTCGGAGATTTCCCGGCTGCACACGCAGCTGACCACGACGATGGTCTATGTGACGCACGACCAGGTGGAGGCGATGACCATGGGCGATCGCATTTGCGTCATGCGCGACGGCAATATCATGCAGGTGGCCGATCCGCTCACGCTGTACCGCCAGCCGGAGAATATTTTCGTGGCCGGCTTTATCGGCAGTCCCCCGATGAACTTGCTCAAGGGAAAGATCCAGAAGCTCGAGAGCGGTTTGGCCTTTGTCGAGGATGGACCGACGGGTGCGCTGACCATTCCCTTGCGGGGCAAGCTCGAAAGCCTGGCGGCGAAGTATGTGGGCAAACCCGTTCTTTTTGGCATCCGGCCCGAGCATTTGAGCGACCAGGTGAGCGATCCGAGCCATGTTCCGGTGACGGCCCCGATCGAAATCGCCGAGCCGATGGGTTCGGAATCCATCGTGTATTTCAAGGCCGCGACCGGCAACTTGATCGCGCGGGTTCCCGGCGAACACTTGTACCATCCCGGTGAGCAACTGACCGTTCAGCTCAACATGGACAAGGTTCTTCTCTTCGACGCCCAAACCGAAGCCGTGATCCGGTAGAACTGACGCAACGATCTTTTAACGAACGATAACCCTGCTAGATTATAATGAAAAATACAATGTTAGGAGCAGTGCTTCCCGGAAACAGCACTGTGGAACTGAGAGACTTTCCCATCCCGGAGCCCGGCCATGGCCAAGTCCTGATCAAAACGAAATCCTCGACGATTTGTGGCAGCGATATTCGCGCGATTTATCGAGAGCATCTTGGGAAGGGCCCGGAAGGATATCAGAACAAGATCGCGGGGCATGAACCGTGTGGACAAATTGTCGCTGAAGGCCCTGGCTTGAAACTATTCAAAAAGGGAGACCGCGTCATAGTTTATCACATCTCTGGGTGCGGTGTGTGCAACGACTGCCGCCGAGGCTATATGATAAGCTGCACCAGTTCCTTCAGGGCGGCCTATGGTTGGCAGAGAGATGGAGGCATGGCACAATATATCCTCGCCGAGGAGAAGGACCTCGTGGCGCTACCAGATGAGTTAACCTATACGGATGGCGCCCAGGTGGCATGCGGTTTCGGTACCGTCTACGAGGGACTTGAAAAGATCGGTATTTCCGGCGACGACGCGGTTTTGGTTGTGGGCTTGGGCCCGGTGGGCCTCGCCGCCCTCATGCTTGCGAAGTCAATGGGTGCTAACAAGCTCATTGGAGTCGATGTTGTCGATGAACGCCTGGAGGTAACGCAAAAACTGGGGCTAGCGGATCACGTAGTTAAAGCCGGGCCTGGCAACGTCGAGGAGATTCGACGCCTCACGGGTGGATATGGAGTGGAAAGGGCATTTGATGCGAGCGGCAGCGACAAGGGTCGTTTGACGGCAATCCAAGCGACGCGCAAGTGGGGCAAGATTGCGCTCGTTGGAGAAGGAGGCACGTTAGCGCTGAGTCCCAGCTACGATATGATTCATGATCAGAAGACAGTCTACGGATCCTGGGTTACGAGCATTTGGCTCATGGAGGATCTCGTGGGGCGGATTGTGCGTTGGAAGATTCACCCCGAAGACCTCGTCACAAACAGATTTCCACTTGAAAAAGCGGACGAAGCGTATGCGCTTATGGCCAGTGGTAAGTCTGGCAAGGTGGCCGTCGTTTTTGACGAAGAGCTTAAGTAGGGCGCACATCACGATGCTCTCGCTTCTCTTCGCAATATTAACAGCAAAGAGTCGTTTTGCTGGGGGAACGGCTAAAACATTGCAAGTGGGAAGCGCATTCTCGTTGCAATAGCAGCTCGGGGATAATTGTCAGGCTATGCAAACCGCTCAAATAGCGACGCCGTTTGAAGAGCATGCGCACCTTGCTGCGCAGAATTTTCAAAGACTGACCGGAAGAGATGCCACACACATGGTGTATGCTCCTGGACGCGTCAATTTGATCGGTGAACACACCGACTATAACGGCGGATTTGTCCTCCCATGTGCGATTGAACGTGGGATTTTCATGGCGGCGTGTCGTCGGCCTGATAGCCAGGTTCGGATTTGGAGTTTGGAGCAGGAGAACGAACCGGCCTCATTTGATTTGAGTGTTCCCTTGCAGGCGGGGGCGCCCGCCTGGAGCAACTATGTTCGCGGCGTAATCGCCGGATTGGCGGAAGAGAATATCCGCCTTTCCGGCTTCGACGCGCTTATTCACGCCAGCCTGCCTGCTGGCGGCGGACTCAGCAGCAGCGCGGCTCTGGAAGTTGCGACGGCGACTCTTGGCGAATTGGTTGCTGGCGTTACGATTGACCCTCTTAGAAAGGCATTGGTGTGCCAGAAAGCCGAGCATGTTTTCGCAGGGACACCCTGCGGCATCATGGATCAGTTTGCGGTCGTGTTCGGCAAGCACGGGCATTTGCTTTTGATCGATTGCCGGTCCATGGACCGGGAGCTGGTGCCGATGCGGGAAGGTGAAGTATCGCTTCTCATTATCAATACAATGGTAAAGCATAGTTTGAGCGACGGCGGATATAAGACCCGCCGTGACGAATGCAACGAGGTGACGCGGCTTCTAGGCGTTAAGTTGTTGCGGGAGGCGACCCCGCAAACTGTGGACGAAGCGCGTTCGCGCCTGCCAGAGGTACTTTTCCGCCGGGCGCGTCACATCACTACCGAAAACCAGCGCACTCTGATGGCGGTTGACGCCTTGCGCCGCGGCGCTTGGGCCGAACTCGGTCAGCTAATGTATGGCAGCCATCGCTCGCTACGCGACGATTTCAACGTGAGTTGCCGGGAATTGGATATCGTTGTCGATGAGGCCCGCGCACTTGAAGGAAATGGAGTCTTCGGCTGTCGTATGACCGGAGGCGGGTTCGGCGGCTGTTGCATTGCGGTGGTAGATTCCGCTCATGCGACGGAGATCGGAGCGGCGATTAGCGATGGCTATCGTAAGGCCACCGGCATCGAACCGCTAATCTTTGAGACACAACCAGGGGATGGCCCGCTCGTGATTTTGAAGCCATGAACAAAACTCGGCGGGAGCCGTTCGGTCGCCTTCCAGACGGCGAGGAATCCGCGCTTTACACGTTGTGCGCTGAAAATGGCTTGTGCGTCTCGATAACAAACTACGGCGGCACGATTACCTCGATTTTGGCGCCCGATCGTGAGGGGGCTCTGGGAGATGTGGTTTTGGGCTACGACACACTTGACGGCTACCTGACTGGTCGATCCTATTTTGGCGCATCAATCGGGCGATTTGGTAATCGTATCAATCGGGGTAGATTCACCTTGGATGGGACCGAGTACATTCTCAATGTAAACGACGGCCAGCATCATCTTCACGGCGGACCAGGAGGCTTTGACAGGATATTGTGGCGGATCGCAGCGGAGGGGAATGATGATTCGGGACTGACACTTACCCATCTTAGTCGCGATGGCGAGGAAGGTTATCCAGGCAATCTGCAGGTTGAAGTGAGATACAGCTTACCGACGTCCGATACTCTTCAAATCCAATATCGTGCGGAGACCGACAAGCCGACGCCGCTAAACTTGACCAATCATTCTTACTTCAATCTCGCTGGGCATACCGCGGGAGATATCCTGGATCACGAACTCACGTGCTTCGCGGAGTTCGTTACGTTAGTAGATGAGGGCTCATCCCGACGGGCGAACTGCGAGCGGTTGCGGGCACGGCCTTCGATTTTCGTCGTCCGCGCCGGATCCGCGAAGGTGTCGATGCCAATGACGAGCAGATTCGCTTTGCCGGTGGCTACGATCACAATTTTGTATTCTGCGCAAATCTGGCGACGCTCCGCAGATCGCCGCGCGGGTTCGCGATCCACTCTCTGGGCGCACACTCGAAGTGCTGACTTCAGAGCCCGGTTTTCAATTTTACTCCGGAAATTTTCTCGATGGCACTGAGAAGGGCAAAGGAGGAACCATTTACAAGTATCGCTCCGGTCTGTGTCTCGAAACCCAACATTTTCCGGACTCACCCAATCAACCGACGTTTCCAAGTACGATCCTACGCCCGGGCGAAATCTTTAAGTCTACTACACTGTATCGCTTCGCCGTGAGTTGAACCCCCTAGCAATGAATGCCATCGCACAGCACCCCCATCGTCGACGAAACGTCCTTACCGGTGATTGGGTTTTGGTTTCGCCACATCGCACGCAACGTCCCTGGCAAGGGCGTCGGGAGCCGGAGGCCGGCGAGGATCGACCAAAGCATGATCCGCAGTGTTATCTCTGTCCGGGCAACGTCCGCGCAAACGGCGATCGCAATCCCGACTACTGATCAACCTTTGTTTTCCCGAATGATTTTGCGGCGCTGCTTGCCGACAGGGGTCCCTCGCATGGTGATCAAAATGAACTCTTCCATGCCGAACCGGTGCGCGGGACCTGCCGGGTAATTTGCTTTTCACCGCGGCATGACCTCACGCTTGCACGCATGCCCCTACCGGACATTCGGCACGTCGTGAACACCTGGGCAGAGGAGACAGAGTCGCTTGGCGCTGCTTGGCGTTGGGTTCAGGTCTTTGAGAACAAGGGCGACGTGATGGGTTGCTCGAACCCTCACCTGCATGGACAGATTTGGGCGAGCGATGGATTGCCGAACGAAATCGCGAAGGAAGAACGCTGTCAGCACAGCTACTTCAACGCGCATGCTTCACCACTGCTGGTGGATTACGCACGGCATGAACAGGAAGCGGGCGAACGCGTGGTTGCTTCCAATGAGTTCTGGCTCGCAGTTGTGCCTTTCTGGGCGGTGTGGCCCTTTGAAACACTGCTGCTTCCGACCCGCCGGGTCGCGCGTCTTCAGGATCTCGACGACAGGCAACGGGATGCCCTCTCCGACATCCTCCGCCGCCTCCTCACCCGGTACGATAATCTTTTCGAGACATCGTTTCCGTATTCGATGGGTTGGCACGGCGCGCCATTCGGTGAGGGTGATTTCTCCCATTGGCAGCTTCACGCCCATTTTTATCCACCGCTGTTGCGCTCGGCCACCGTCAAGAAATTCATGGTTGGCTACGAGCTGCTCGCTGAGTCACAGCGCGATCTCACTCCGGAAATGGCTGCCCAGCGTCTGCGCGAGCTGAGCGAGACGCATTACCTCGAAGCGAAGCAGGAGGCGCACACATGAAGATTCTCGTTACAGGAGGGGCGGGTTATATTGGGAGCATTGCATCTGAGCAACTCTGCAAGGCGGGCTATGAAGTCGTTGTCTTCGACAGTCTTTACCAGGGACATCGTGCGGCCGTGCCGAGCGAAGCTGACTTTGTCGAAGGGGATCTTAGCGATCGGATGGCGATCGATCGCACGCTTGCAGAACATCGGCCTGATGCTGTGATGCACTTTGCGGCGTTCTCACTCGTCGGCGAATCCATGCAGAAGCCCTTCAAATATCTTGCCGAGAACGTGGCCAACTCCACAAACCTGCTCCAGAGTATGATGGAGCACGGAGTAAAACGCTTTATCTTCTCCTCTACGGCGAACTTATTCGATAAGCCGGAACGGATACCCATCGCCGAAGACGAAATCATCATTCCTGGCAGTCCGTATGGTGAGTCAAAGTTTATCATCGAGCGCGTGGCCGTTTGGCTCGAGAAGACACACGGACTGCGCTACGCATTCCTGCGCTACTTCAACGCGGCCGGAGCCAGCGATGAGCGTGGCGAGGACCACCATCCCGAGCTTCACCTGGTCCCATTGGTGCTGCAGGTTGCCCTGGGCCAGCGAGAGCATATCACAATTTTTGGCACCGATTACGCGACCAAGGACGGCACCTGCGTGCGCGACTACATTCATGTCGTCGATCTTGCGCAGGCTCACATTCTCGCGCTCGAAGCACTTGATGGAGGGAGCCGTGTTTACAATCTCGGAAACGGACTGGGCTTTTCAGTCAACGAAGTCGTCGAAACGGCCCGCCGGATCACAGGCCACCCAATCCCGGTACAATTTGGCGCCAGGCGAGCCGGCGATCCGGCAGTCCTCGTCGCGGCAAGCGACAAGGTCCGTCACGAACTCGGGTGGAAGCCACGCTTCCCGCAACTGCACGACATAATCGATAGTGCCTGGCGCTGGCATAAGACGCACCCTCATGGCTACGGCGAGCGACCGCGTGCAAACGATCAATAAGCAAGGCCGGGAGAACAGAGGATCTTGCAGGCGCATAGCGGCCTGTTTGAAGATCCTCGATTGAGAATCGAACAAGAGAGACTGAAGATTCGCAATTGGTTCGGGGTTTTGGGATAGCTTCGCGGTCCCCACAACACAGCAAGGTTGCGATCCCGGTGGCGCGAGCCGTCAGCCTGACAATCACAATTTCGGCTCCCTCTTCATGCTCGCGGTTACGGCCTGTGGACGAGGCGGACATCCTGAGAGCTTCCTTGCCGCTCAACCCCATGCGCAAAACCCGGTTGCTCGGGACATTGACGAATGGGAGGACGTGACCGCTTCGTTTTCTGAGATTTTGGTCCTGATTGCAGAATTTCTGCGTCGCCCTACTTTGCGGTGGGAACCTTGAGGTAACATGGGTGCAACTGCCATGACGAAAGCCGACCTCTCCGACATCTACCGAGACTACATTGCCTGTCTGAACAAGCAGGACTGGCCGAATCTGGGGCATTTCGTTCATGAGGAAGTTCATTACAACGGCGAGCGGATCGGGTTATCAGGCTATCGCGAGATGCTGGAGGGGGATTTTCGTGCGATTCCGGACCTCTATTTTGACATCCATCTCCTGATTTCCGAGCCGCCCCGTATAGCGAGCCGTCTGAGCTTCAGCTGCACGCCGAAGGGAATCTTGTTTGGCCTCCATGTAAACGGGAAGAGAGTCTCGTTTGCCGAAAACGTATTCTATGAGTTTCGGGACGAACGGATCGAGAAAGTATGGTCAGTCATAGACAAGGCCGCGATCGAATCTCAGCTTTAGGTCTGCTCCTCCTTTCGATCCATTGGCGAATGTCCCTCGCCCCGTTTGCTCTCCGGCGACCTTTTTCACACTCTGAAATCACAACAAATCTCAGCGGGAACCAGCGAGGTCCGCTCAAGGCTCGAAGCAGTCGTTTCGGTGCTGAGCGGATGATGGGTCCTGGCCTTGGAAAGCCTTTCGTGCGACCTGCGCTGCTTCACGGGTCAGTCCGCGCGTGTATTTGTGCGGACGGCGGATGAACTCGGGCGAAGTGCACTTAGGTGCTCTGATTGACGAGAACGAGGTGATCGTCACCTCTCCCTTACCCCTACTTCATCACTATCGCGTTCTCACTTCGGATAGTTCGGTCGACGTTCCAAGATTTGAGCATGAGCACGAGCGGCAGCATGAGAAGTGGCGCGAACGCCGAAACAGCCAGTCCCCAGCGCAGGCTGGACAGGTCGCCGATCCATCCAACCACCCATGGCATCACGATTCCACCCGCGTTGCCCAGGGCAGCCAACGCCGCGAACATGCTTCCGCCTCCGGATGAATAACGATCCGCCGTCACGCCGAGCAGCGTGGGCCAGAGTGCGCTCCCGGTGAAACCGACCGCGATACAGGCCGCCAGGGCGAGACTGGAAACCGGGAGAAATGAGCCAAGGAGAAAGAGGACAACCGACGAGCCACAGCACCATGCCATTACTAAAAAAGGATTTACCCGTTCGCCGATTGCTCCTACGACCATTCGCCCGGCTGCCATGCCCACCGAGAACAACAGTAAAGCCGTCCCACCAACCCACTGCGGATACCCCAAGGTGGTCTCGGCATAGGCCGGTAGCCACTGAGCCATTCCCAGTTCGGTCGCGCCACCGAGAAAGATGGCAGCCAACGCGCCCCAGAACCAACGTTCCCGCAAGAGGTGTCGCAGCGGGGTTCGCCCGGCTGTTTCGGAGTCCGCCACCAGCGCCGGGAAGCGAAGCAGAGCGAATGCCGCCGCGAGGACGAGAGGAAGTGGCAAGAGCAGGAGACAGGCATGTCGCCATTCGAAGCCGATCTGGAGCGCGACCGTGCTCGCGAGAATCGTGATCACCGCGCCAACGCAGTAAAAGGAGTGCAACCAGTTCATCGCGGCCGATCTTCGATTCGGATTGAGCACGGCTACGACCGGGCTGAGGATCATGTCGAGAATGCCGGCCCCGAATCCCAGCCAGAATACGGCCACACCCAGGGTGCCGTAATCCGGCGCCAGCGACATGCCAATCAGGCTGAAGACCATGATAGCGTTCCCTCCGACCGCAAACCCTTTCGCGCCCCAACGGTCTGCCCCCGGACCCGCGACGAGGATGCCAAGCACAAGACCGATAAAACTAATTGCACCAAGCCTGCCCAACTGTTCCTGACTCAAGCCGTCCGGACCGCCGAACGTCAGACTCAAACTGGTCAGGAAAACCGGCAGGAGATTCACGCCAATGGCTAGACTCATCATCGCTCCGTAGCAGAGGAGCGTCAGAAGACGGGGACGAAGCATTTTGTAGATCCTTAATTTTGGGGTTCAACTCGACTGGTCGCCCGTTTCACTTTTTCTCTGTGTCCAGCTTCGGCTCGATTTCCCGAAAGAATGACTCGGTCAACTGCTCGAGGCCATCAATTGCCATGGGTTGAACTAACGGTTTCAGTTTTGTCCGCGAAGTGCTCCCGGTGTGTTTCGGAGCCATGTTTTTAGGGGTGTTTCCCCGTGCTCGAATCGCCATAGAGCGCTGCGACCAGGTTGCTGTCGCCCCTCAATCCGGTGCATGCTCTCTTGGCGGTAAGGGCGTGAGCATACCTGCCGTTCCGGCTGGCCCTATGGAGGCAGGTCGGGGCCTGGATCGCCGCCGGGTGCGGCCACGGTCAGCCTTTCGAGGTAATGCGTCCAACCCTGCCTGTGGCTGGCGCATTCCTCCGCGTCCGGCAGACCACTATGGGTCAGGCGCACCAGCGTCCCGCCTTTCTGGTCGATCAGGTCGATCTCGATCAAGCTCGATCCCGGCGGTACCTTTTCGCGCCCCTCCCAGCCAAACGTGTAGGCGAGGCGGTGGACGGGTATAACTTCGGTAAACTCGCCGCGGGCCATGTTCTTGCCGCCGACGTTGAGGAGATAAAGACCGCCCGGGTGCGGCTCCAGCGTCGCCTCGGTGCCTACCCAGCGCAGCATCTTCTCCGGGTCGGTGAGGAAGGCAAAGACGGTCGCGGGTGGTGCCGCGACCTCACGTTGGACTACCAGCGGTTCAGTCATCGGAAGCTCCTTAGGCAGAGTGGCACCTCGGCCAAGTGTCGGCGAGGAGCTCCGCGATTCCTAGTGAAATCAGGCTCCGATGCAAGAAATCTGTGACAATACGGCGATGACAGTATCCGGGGGCAACTGCATGATCCCTCGCATGCGACTGCCCTCCGCTCTCGCCTGGCTGATCGACGAAGCCAGCACCGTGCCTGGCCCCGACCGCTTCCTGACGACGCTCGGAGTGCAACTCGTCTCCGATGGCCTGCCGCTCGCCGGCGGCGCGCTGACCTTGGCGGCGCCACATCCGATCATCGCGCGACGCGCGTGGCTATGGCGGGCGGAGACCGGGGCGGTGATCGAAGCGCTTGGGTTCGGGTCCTTGGGCCCGCCGGGACCCGAGGAGGGCAATGCCGGCCGCGACTGGCTCGCCGGGCTCGGCACCGGGTTGGTCCATGAGTATGTCGTCCGCCCGGCAGGAGACGGTCCGACGTCAGATGACCCAAGGCCTGACACCCCGGTGCTCGGCTGGGCTTCCTCGCGGTCTCTCACCGAGGCGGAATCCTCGCTGTTGCAGGAGGTGGCGCGGTTCGCGGCTGCGCCTCTCGCAGCGTTGGTCGCGCGATCGACGCTGGCGGCCCTGCTCGAGGCCTATCTCGGCCGACGCACTGCGGCGCAGGTGCTGGCCGGACGGTTGCGACGAGAGACCGGCGAGACCATCCGGGCGGTTCTCCTCTACGGCGATCTACGCGGTTTCACCGAGCTTTCGGAGACGATGGCACCGGAAGCGGTTGTCGGCGCGCTCGGCGCGTGGTTCGACCGCATCGCCGGCGCCGTTCACGCCTTCGGCGGCGAAGTGCTGAAATTCATCGGTGACGGCGTGGTGGCGATCTTTCCGATCGGCGAACGGGATCCTTCTGCCGCCTGCGACGCCGCGTTGCGCGCCGTCGCCGCGGCCAGGGCCGGCATGGCGCACCTCGACGCAGCTCGCGGCGAGCAGGGCCTGCCGCCGCTACCCTTCGGCATGGCCCTCCATCTCGGCGAAATGCTGTGGGGCAATATCGGCACCGCGGACCGGCTGGACTTCACCGCGATCGGCTCCGCCGTCAACCTGGTTGTCCGGCTCGAGGGGCTGTGCAGGCCCCTCGGCCGCAGCGTCCTGATCTCAGGCGCGGTCGCTGCCGAGGCCACGGCGGCGCTGATCCCTCTTGGCGAGCACTCATTGCGCGGCATCGCCGCGCCCTGCGTGGTCTTCGCGCTGCCTGAGAAGTGAATCGCGGTCCGGTAGTTCGGCGGAAGGAACACCACGTCGACTGCCAGGCTGCCGGTGAGCAGCGCGCCCAAATGACTGAGGAAAGGCTTGAGATGATTCTTCGGTTCGGAGGGCGTTCCGCGAGAAGCTTCCTGGAGTGCTGGCCGATCCGGCGAGCTTTTGCGCGCACTGGAATTACAACAAATCTCAGCGGGGAACCAGCGAGGTCCGCTCAAGGCTCGAAACAGTCGTTTCGGTGCCAAGCGGATTGCAGGTCCTGGACAAGCGCCAAAGGGCCGCTGAAAGCCGGAGTCGGGTGACCGATCAGACGATCAACGCTCATCCGAGCGACAGTGGGATGGTGGCAATTTCGCCGGCTTTGAGCAGCACGATTTCCTTCCCGCGGACAACCTTCTTCCCGGCGCCGTGCAAGTTGGCTTCCACCGCGATTTGCATTTGCCCAGGCGTCACCGTGTAAGTCTTCTCCGGCCCGGTCACCGATTCCGGAGGGCCACCGTTTAGCGAGATTCTCCAGGAGCCATCCGTCTTGTCAAAGTTCGCGATGACAACTTTTAGCCCGCTTTGCTCAACCTTGCGCGGAGCGGCCCTGGCGTATTCCTCGACCTGCTGAAGAGCAGTCTGAAATTCAGCTTTCCACGATTCCGTTTCAACGCGAACGACGTCATTCACGCGCGCGATGAAGCCGTGCAAGAGCGCTAACGCGTGCTTCGTTTGCTCAATGTTCGGTTCCTCCTGGTTTGCCCATGCCGAACATTCAAGTCGCCAGGCGCCTTCCAATTCGTCACGAAGGTCATTTAGCGCGAGTCCCGCGGTGATATATCGAACCCAGCCTGTGGACGCTCCGAAGAAGCGATCAAGCAGGAGCATCGCGGCTGCGACCAATGCAAAGATCGTTGCGACGCCCGGTCGCGACCAGAGCCCGTCCTGCGCCCGGCACATCTCGGCGATGGTCGGTTGGGCTGCAGCCAACGTGGCAAGCACCATCGCGCCCACGCGGACCGTGCGACCGAATTTCCGGCGCCACTTCTTTCCGCGCATATACCACCCCGCAGTGGTATCGATCTTTTCGGAAACCGTCTCGTGGAGCGTTTCCAGCGAACGCAGCCGCTGCCCGTCCGCCCAATCAAAGGCCGCTTGCGGTGCCGGGCCGAGATCCCGCGGAATGGCAGGCTGGGCGGATGATTCATCATCGGCCATATATCGAGGATCCCATCATGAGCTTTTGCGCGCGCACAGTCGAGGACTTCGATCACGTCGCATCGATTAAAGAAAGCATGCTTTTTGATCCAACGCCGCTCCAGACTCGCACGGAAGCGTTGCGGGGGTTCGTACGCATCTCTCCAAATCATTTCCGACAAGATCCCTATGCGCCCGGTTCACATCCGTGCTTGTTGGTCCAGTTGTTGACGAAGGCCCGAAACCGCCGCCAAGCGTCCAGACTATCCGATAAACGACAAGTTTGGTCGTTTTTAGTTTGACGCATGAAATCCGACTACTATTGTCGTGCAGATGAAACGTGTTTTCGTGTTGCTGTCATTCCTTGCCACCGGGTTGCTGGTGGCTGGGGACATCACTTTGTTGAATGTGTCGTACGATCCCACGCGGGAGTTCTACGCCGAGTTTAACGAGGCGTTTGGGAAATATTGGAAGGAAAAGAGCGGGGATACGGTGACGATCAATCAATCCCATGGCGGCTCGAGCAAGCAGGCGCGCGCGGTCATTGACGGTTTGGAGGCGGATGTGGTGACGCTGGCGCTGGCCGCCGACGTGGATGCTCTTCATGAGAACGGCGGATTGGTGCCTGCGGACTGGCAGACCCGGCTACCGGAGAACAGTGCGCCCTATCAATCGACGCTGGCGTTTCTGGTGCGCAAGGGCAACCCGAAAGGGATTCGGGATTGGGATGATCTGATCAAGCCGGGCGTGGAGGTGATTACGCCGAATCCGAAGACCTCCGGCGTCGCCCGCTGGAACTATCTGGCGGCGTGGGGCTACGCCCTGAAGAAATACGGGTCTCCGGACAAGGCGAAGCAATTCATCAATGAACTTTTCAAGCATGTTCCCGTGTTGGACTCCGGTGCGCGTGGCGCGACGACGACTTTCGTGGAGCGCGGTCTGGGCGACGTGCTGATCAACTGGGAGAACGAACTGCTGCTGGTCAGGAAGCTGCGTGGCGACGAGTTCGAGATCGTGGTGCCTTCAGTCAGTATCCTGGCTGAGCCGACGGTTTCGGTGGTCGACAAGATCGTGGACAAGCGGGGGACGCGCGAGATCGCGACGGAATACCTGAAGTTTCTTTACAGTGAGCCGGGGCAGGAGATCGCTGCCAGGCACTTCTTTCGTCCCAGCAACAAGGACATCCTCGCGAAGTATGCGAACCAGTATCCCAAACTCGAACTTTTCACGATCGCCGACGTGTTCGGCGGCTGGACCAAGGCCACCAAGGATCATTTTGTTGACGGCGCTTCCTTCGATCAGATCTACAGCGGGGCGAAACGATAACCGCGAACGGAGTGGAAGAATTGCCTCCGGCTGCCGATTAGAAAAGGTTCATGAAACGTTGGCTGCTTTTCTTGTTGCTCGCGAGCTCGGCGCTCGGTGCCGTGTCGAGCATCCTGAACGTATCGTATGATGTGACCCGGGAGTTTTATCAGGAGTACAATCTCGCCTTTGCGCAGGCCTACGAGAAACGAAGCGGCCTGGCGCCCACGGTAAATCTCTCGAACGGCGGATCGAGCAAGCAAGCTCGCGCGGTCATCGACGGGCTGGAGGCCGACGTCGTGACGATGAATCAGGAGACCGACATCGATGCCATCGCCAAGGCGGGTCTGATAGCCAACCACTGGAAATCGCGCTTGCCGACCAACGCGGCGCCCTACACCACCACGATTGTGTTTCTTGTCCGCAAAGGAAACCCCAAGGGGATCAAGGATTGGGGAGATCTGATAGCACCTGGCGTCTCGGTCATCGTGCCGAATCCGAAGACGTCGGGCAACGGGCGCTATAGTTATCTGGCGGCCTGGGCGTTTGCCAAGTCGCGTCCCGGCGGAAGCGACGCGGCCGCGGAGGAGTTCGTCAAGGAGCTCTTCAAGAACGCGCCGATTCTAGAGACCGGTGGGCGCGCGGCCACCAACACCTTTGTTCAGAAGGAAATCGGCGACGTGCTGCTGACCTTCGAGAGCGAAGTGCTGCAGATCACGAGGGTCTTCAGTCCCGAAGCCTTCGAGGTGGTGTATCCGCCGCTGAGCATTCTCGCCGAGGCGCCGGTGAGCGTCGTGGACAAGGTGGTTGACAGGCGGGGCACGCGCGATCTCTCCACCGCCTACCTCGAATATCTTTGGTCGGACCAGGGTCAGCAGCTGGCGGTCCAGTTCTATTTCCGGCCGCGTTCGCAAAGGCTTCTGGCCGAGAACTCCGCTCTTTTTCCGCCGATCAGACTGGTGAGCGTGGATGATGTTTTCGGGGGATGGGATGCGGCGCAAAAAGCGCACTTTGCTGACGGAGGATACTTCGATCAGATTTACCAGGCGAAATAGATGCCGACCTCCACATCTCGCCGTTCATCCGTCAAGCAACGCCGATCGCTGCGGTCCCTTCTGCGACCGCTCGACGAGTTGGCGCGCGGGTCCGGCCATCTCTTCGCGGCGCATTTGGGATACAACGATTCCCTGGGCATCGCTCACGGCCTTCCCAGGTATCTTTTCGCCGGTCCCGGAGAGAAGAGAAGTTATCTCCGCGTCGGTTTGTTCGCGGGGGTTCATGGCGATGAAGAGAGCGGCGTGCTCGCGACCGTCGAGTTCCTTCAGCGCTTGCACGCTGATCCGGAGCGCGCCCGGGGCTACGAGCTCTTCGTCTATCCGGTGATCAACCCCTGGGGGTATGTGGAAGGATCTCGTTGGACGCGGAGCGGGCTGGATCTCAATCGCCAGTTCTGGCGGGGCTCCGAAGAAATTGAAGTTCAGATTCTGGAGCGCCAGCTCCGCAGGCTCGACTTCAACGGAATCATCGCCCTTCACAGCGACGACACCAGCGGGGGCCTCTACGGCTTTGTCAAGGGCCACGAGCTGACCCGCCACGTTCTTGAGCCGGCGTTAGGGGAGGCTGGGCGCATCCTTCCGCGCAATTTCGACAAGAGCATCGACAATTTCGAGGCGAACAATGGGATCATCGAGAAAGGCTACGACGGCATTCTCACTGCGCCACCCGAGCAGAAACCGCGGCCGTTCGAAATTGTTTTTGAAACCCCGCACCATGCGGCGCTCGATAAACAGATTGAGGCTCATATCGTGGCGACCCAAACAATTTTAGACCGTTTCAAGGTGATGATCTCCGAAGGACAGAATATCTGATGGCCAAGACTCATCGCATTTTGCCGGGCTTCGGGCTCTCGCTTGGCTACACCGTCGTGTATCTCAGCATCCTCGTGCTGATTCCCTTCAGCGGGCTGCTTCTCAAGACATTCACCGGGGGCTGGGAGCATTTCTTCAAGACCATCACCGAGCCGCGCGTCGTGGCGTCCTACTACGTCAGCTTCGGCATTTCGCTCGCGGCCGCGCTGGTCAATGGCGTCTTTGGCGTCATCGCCGCCTGGGTGCTCGCCCGCTACGAGTTTCCCGGACGAAAGATCCTCGACGCGATCGTGGACCTCCCCTTCGCACTGCCCACGGCGGTGGCTGGCATCGCGTTGACGGCGATTTACGCCAGGAATGGCATGATCGGCTCGCTGCTGGAGCCCTACGGGATCAAGGTCGCCTACACTCAGCTCGGCATTTTTGTGGCGTTAACTTTCATCGGCCTTCCTTTCGTTGTCCGCACGGTGCAGCCCGTCATTCAGGATCTCGCGGCAGACGTTGAGGAGGCCGCCGCCACGCTTGGCGCCAGCCGATGGCAGACCTTCAGGCGGGTGATTTTTCCGGCCATGCTCCCCTCGGTTTTGACCGGAATAACTCTGGCCTACGGACGCGCCGTGGGCGAGTTTGGCTCCGTGGTCTTCATCTCGGGAAATCTCCCCTTCAAGACAGAGATCACGCCGCTGCTCATCATCACCAAACTCGAGCAATATGACTACACCGGCGCGGCGGCGCTTGGGTTCGTCATGCTCGTGGCTGCGTTCGCGATCTTGTTGGTGAGCAACGGCCTCCAAGCTTGGGACAACAGACGAAAGGGGGTCGCGTAGTGGCCGGCGCAGTCAGCACTTTTCCGGCGAAAGTCGCCGCGCCTCGGCGTGCCACCGCGGAATCGCCTCTGGTCAAGGCTCTCCTCGTGGGAATCCTGCTCGTGTTCTTCGGCCTTTTTCTCGTGCTTCCATTGGTCGTAGTCTTTCAAGAAGCCTTTTCCAAGGGCGTGGAAGTTTTCCTAAGAACGTTTGAAGACCGCGCGACGGCGCATGCTGTGAAGCTGACTCTCATTACGGCAGCAATTGCCGTCCCGTTGAACGCGATCTTCGGCCTCTTTGCCGCTTGGGCAGTAACACGCTTCAAATTCCGCGGTCGCTCGTTGCTCATCTCGCTCATTGATCTTCCGCTGTGGGTCTCTCCCGTTATCGGTGGCCTGATTTACGTACTGATCTTTGGGCGGCAGGGCTGGCTTGGTCCCCTCTTTTTCCCGAGCGAGGAAATGCTGAGCAGCAACTTCATTGCCCGATTCCTCTACGACCATAACATCAAGGTCATCTTTGCCGAGCCGGGCATCATTCTCGCGACGATCTTTGTGACGTTTCCTTTTGTCGCCCGCGGCCTGATCCCGCTCATGCAGGCTCAAGGCCACAAGGAAGAAGAAGCCGCCATGACGCTCGGCGCCAACGGGTGGCAAATTTTTACGCGTGTCACCGTGCCCAAGATCAAGTGGGGTCTCATTTATGGCTTGATCCTGTGCAACGCGCGAGCCATGGGAGAATTCGGCGCCGTCTCAGTGGTCTCCGGCCATATTCGCAACAAGACCAATACCATGCCGCTGCATATCGAAATTCTTTACAACGAATACCAATTCGCCGCGGCTTTTGCGGTCGCGTCCGTTTTGTCCGTTCTTGCCCTTGTCACTCTGGTCATCAAGACCTACGCTGAATGGCAAGCCGAGCGCCAGCTCCGGGCCGCTGCCGCAACTTGAGGATAACATGAGCATCCATATCCGGAACATTACCAAGAGCTTTGGCGAATATCCTGCGCTAAACAACGTTGACTTCTCTGTCGAGGGAGGCGAATTGGTGGCCTTGCTCGGCCCCAGCGGATCGGGCAAGACAACTCTCCTGCGGATCATTGCCGGACTCGAATTCCCTGAGGAGGGACAGATTTTCTTCGGCGAGAGGGACGTCACGCGGCAGAGCGCGTACCAACGCCGCGCGGGATTTGTCTTCCAGCATTACGCGCTCTTTCAACATCTCAGCGTCTTTGAGAACATCGCGTTCGGTCTGCGCGTGCGAAAGAGAAGCCAGCGACCGCCAGAGCCCCAAATCCGCGCCCGGGTCGAGCAACTTCTCGAGACCATCCAGCTCGCGGAGTTCGCCAGACGCCTTCCCAGCCAGCTCTCCGGCGGACAGCGCCAGCGCGTGGCTTTCGCTCGGGCCCTGGCGATCGAGCCGGAGGTTCTCCTGCTCGACGAACCCTTCGGGGCCCTCGATGCCAAGGTGCGCAAGGAATTGCGCCATTGGCTGCGCCGCTTTCACAATACCACGCGCCTCACCAGCCTCTTCGTCACCCATGACCAGGAGGAAGCTTTTGAAGTCGCCGACCGCGTCGTCATCATCGATAAAGGCGCCATCCAGCAAATCGGCTCTCCAAACGAGGTCCGCGACCTCCCGGCCAATACCTTCGTCGAGGAGTTTCTGGACCTCGACGGCACCATCCCCGCCTGATCTTGCGATCAATGAGATCTGATGGCTTTTCCATTGACATAATAACGACTAATTATATCGTCATTCAAGTCGCACGGACTGGGCAGCGGAGGGCGGGGATTTCTAACTTTCATTCATGAATTCTACCAACAAAGGAATCTGGGATCGCGTCGATATCTTGGTAATCGGCGGCGGGACTGCTGGGAGCGTGGCGGCGATCAAGGCGAAGGAGGCGTTGCCGGATGGCGAGGTGCTTCTTTTGGAGAAGGCGAATGTGAAGCGGAGCGGGGCGATTGCGCTGGGGATGGATGGAGTCAACAACGCGGTGGTTCCGGGCCATGCAACGCCCGAGCAGTATGTGAAGGAGATCACGATGGCGAATGACGGTATCGTGAATCAACGTGCTGTGCTCGCCTATGCTC
Organism: uncultured Verrucomicrobiae bacterium; assembly: GCA_963731945.1. Taxonomy (GTDB): domain Bacteria; phylum Verrucomicrobiota; class Verrucomicrobiia; order Chthoniobacterales; family Terrimicrobiaceae; genus DASTFP01. Next base: position 136,773 of record CAVSXN010000018.1, read on the forward strand.
GGGAGAGTTTCAGTATGATCCAGGAATTGGAGTCCTGGGGCGTCAAGTTTCAGAAGACGCCGTCGGGCGACTACGACGTCAAGAAGGTGCACCACAAGGGCAGTTATGTGCTGCCGATGCCCGAGGGATACGATATCAAGAAGATTCTCACGCGGGTCATCAGGCAGGCGGGCGTGAAGGTTGAGAACCGAGTGATGGCTACGCGGATTCTTCTCGAGGAGGGACGGGCCGTGGGCGCTCTGGGGTTTAATGTGCGCACGGGCGACTTTGTCGTCATTCAAGCCAAGGCGGTCATTCTGGCCTGCGGGGCGTGCGGGAGGCTTGGCCTGCCCGCATCCGGCTATTTGATGGGAACGTACGAAAATCCCTCCAATGCGGGGGATGGCTATGCGATGGCTTTCCATGCGGGCGCCGAGTTGACCAACATCGAGTGCTTCCAGGTCAATCCGTTGCTTAAGGATTACAATGGTCCGGCGTGCGCCTATGTCAGCGGGCCGTTTGGGGGTTACACGGTCAACGCCAAGGGAAACCGCTTCATGCTCTCGGATTATTGGAGCGGGCAGATGATGTGGGAGTTCTATCGCGAGCTGCACAGCGCGAATGGTCCCGTCTACCTCAAGATGGACCATCTTGCGCCCGAGACAGTGAGCGAGATTGAGCAGATCTTGCATACGACCGAGCGCCCGAGCCGCGGGCGTTTTCACGCCGGGCGCGGGATGAGCTACGGCAGCAATCTGATTGAAATGTCGATTTCGGAGATCGGCCTCTGCAGCGGTCATAGCGCTTCGGGGGTTTGGGTCAACGAGCGGGGGGAAACGACGGTGCCGGGCCTGTATGCCGCGGGGGATATGGCCTCTGTCCCGCACGGCTACATGCTCGGCGCCTTCACCTACGGTAAGATCTGCGGGCGGAATGCGGTTGAGTCCATCAGCTCCCTGAGGGACTCGAGGCTCGATGACGGGCAGGTTGAGGCGGAGCAACGGAGAGCGCTTCGCCCGCTGTCGCAGCCGAACGGCATCCCGCCCCATCAGTTCGAATATAAGCTGCGCCGGCATGTGAACGATTATTTGCAGCCGCCAAAATCGGCTTATCGATTGGAAAAGGGGCTGAATTATTTTGAGCGTGCGCGGGAGGAGCTTGAGCAGTTGGGGGCGAGCGATCCGCATGAGTTGATGCGCGCAAACGAGGCCGATTTTATCCGCGATTGCGCCGAAATGGCCGCTCGCGCATCGCTCTTCCGCACGGAAAGCAGGTGGGGGCTCTATCACCACCGGCTGGATTTCCCGGAGCTGGATGACTCGAACTGGTTCGTCCATGTCAACATCAAGAAGGGCGCGGACGGCGCAATGAACCTTTTTCGGCGGGCTGTGGAGCCCTATGTCGTTTCGCTGGATGCCGACGAGCTGCGCTCCTACCACCGGCTGCGCATTGAATCTCTCGCCGCATGAGCGCAAAACCCGTGGTGGCCGGAAGGCTTAAATTCTCGTCGGAAACCGAAGCCGCAGCTACGGCGAAGTCGGTGCCCAACCGTCAGGTCTCGCGTCTCTTCGATGTGCCGGTCGTCGTGGATGAGGAGCGATGTATCAAGGGATGTCATATCTGCGTGGAGTCCTGTCCCGTGGACTGCCTCGCCATCGCTGCAGCAACGGGCAAGTCGCGCATGAAGTATGACGACTGCTGGTACTGCCTCGCTTGCGAGGTGGACTGCCCGACAAACGCCATAACTGTAAAAATTCCATATTTGATTCGATGAGCATCACCCTTGATGACGAACAAACGCAGCACATCTTCCTAACCTTGGTCGAAAGCCTTGAGGGTGGGAAACCTCTGCCAACCAAGATCCTCGTCACATACCTCCGCCATCCGCAAGACTCTATTCGCAGGCTTGCCATTGAGCTGCTGGAGTACGGAAACGATCCCGCAGCCGTTCCAGCCCTGCTGCAGGCTGCGGCCGACGCCAATATTGAAGTCAGCCTGTCAGCGAGCGAAGTCTTGCGGTCATTCCGCAATCCTTCCGCCGTTAAGCATTTAATCGAAGGCCTCAGGCATCCCGCCCCGGAAACCCGGCTTGCTGCCGTGCTGGCGCTGCGAGAACGGCGTGCGCCGGACGCAGTGAAGGGCCTGCTGCGCAATCTCCGCGACGTTGAGAGCGAGGTGCGGCGCGAAGCTGTGATCGCACTGGCGCACTATCGAAATCACGATCTCCTGCCCGCTCTACGCTCTGCGCTTCGCGACACGAGCTCCGCCGTGCGGAAAGTCACTGTGACAGCGGTTGCGGAATTCGATGGAGCGCTTGTCTTCGACGATCTGGTTGCCGCACTCTCCGACGAGAACTGGCAAGTGCGCCGTGAGGCTGCTACCGCCCTCGGAAGGTTCCCTGGCCAGGCTGCCGAAGCGGCCCTGCGCGACACCCTCAACGACTCCGCCTGGCAGGTGGCGCGGGAGGCCGCCCTAAGCCTTTCGCGTCTGCAGGCTGGCGGCGATGAACGCTTGGCCGGTCTGCTGTCGCATGAGGTGGCCGATCTTCGCGCTGCCGCCGCCGCTGCTTTGGGTGAGTCGCGAAATCCGGGTTGGATCGACCGGCTCGAACCTCTCCTGAACGACCCGGACACGGGAGTTCAAAAATCCGCCCGTCGCGCCATCGAGCGGCTGGCCTCCGTAAAACATCAAACGACTCATTCCTGATGAAAATTCTCTTGCTCGCATTTTTTCTCGGTGCCACGCAGGCATTCGCAGGCGAAACCATCCGCGTGGCCATTGGCACGCAGGACACAACGATCAACTGCGCCGCGGGCGGACCGGTCGTGCGGGAACTGAGACTGCTCGAGAAATATTTGCCGCGTGACGGAAAATATCAGGACGCCAAGTATGAGATCACCTGGCTGAACCTGCCGACGGGCGCCCAGCTCAATAGCGAGATTCTCGCCAACCGGCTGGACATCGTTTCCATGGCGGACTTTCCATCCATCGTCGGGCACGATGCCTTTCTCACGCAGAACAACGGGGTAAGGACCATCTACATCGCTTCACTTTCTTCCGGGTTGCAGGGGGCGGGGAATGCCTTGTTGGTTCCTGAGACATCGACGGTTCAAAACATCAAGGAACTCAAGGGCAAGACGGTCTCCGTGCCCTTCGCTTCGACGGCGCATGCTTTCCTGCTGCGCGCGGTGAAGGACCAGGGGTGGGACCCGGAAAAGGATATCACCATCGTCACGCAGACGCCGGAGGTGGGCGGTTCGGCTCTGAAATCGGGTCAAATCGATGCTCATGCGAACTTTGTGCCCTTCGGGGAGTTGTTCCCGTTCCGCGGTTTTGCCCGGAAGATTCTCGACGGCAGCAGCACGGGTGTGCCGACCACCCACGGTGTGCAGGTGCGCTCGGACTTCGCCGAGAAGCATCCCGAAATCGTGGTTGCCTACCTGAAGGCCAGCCTGGAAGGCGACCGCCTTCTGCGTGACGATCCGGAGGGTCTGGCCGAGCAACATGAGAAATGGACCGGTATCGAAGCCGAGATCTTCTATTCCTTTCATGGTCCACATGGCATCCAGGCGCGCGACTATACCTTCAAGCCGGAAGTCCTCAACGCCATCGCCGGCGCGGCGGCGACTCTGAAGATCCTCAAAAAGACCTCGCACGACATCAAGGTCAGTGAGTTTGCGGACGACAGATACATCCGCCAGGCCGCGAAAGAACTTGGCCTGGACTACGACGCACGCTTGAAAGACTACCGCGCGGTTCCTTTTGATTCGAAGGATTTTGTCACGGGCGAAGAGGTCATCGACGCGAAGCAGGCCGGACAAATCTGGGTGGATGGCGAGAAGAAAGTGCGCCTCTACAAAGATGTGCCGAGCACTTTCATTGCGCTCAATCAGCTTGAGAAGGACGGCAAGATGGTGCGCGTTGCCTTCGTGCATGATCGAGACACCGGCCTGAAACTTTTCGCCGACAAAGTCTGGTACATCCGCAAGGACAACGATATCGCGGCTTTTCTTGAGAAATCCGGCGCCGAGAAATGGGCGCAAGCAAACAATGGAAACCTTCTGACTTATGCCGAAGCTCGTAAATTCGTGGGCGGCGAGCGTCTTGCTCAAGCTCGCTAGACTTCAGGTCGCCGAGACACACGGCGAACGCTTTCTCAAGCTTGTCAGCGAGGCGCGGTTGCGCATCACAGAGATCTCCGCTGCTGAAACAATCGCCGCGATCAAACGCGGGGCTCTCCTGCTCGATGTGCGTGAAAGGCATGAATTCTTGCGTGGGCATATCCCCAATGCTGTGCATCTCGCAAGAGGAACACTCGAATCGGAGATCGAGAAGCGGGCAGTGGATCCTGCAACGGAAATCGTTACGTATTGCGCCGCCGGCAATCGCTCCGCGCTCTCGGCGGACAACCTCCAACGCATGGGTTATACGAACGTCAAATCCCTGGCCGGGGGGCTTCAATCGTGGATCGACGCCGGCTTTCCGATGTGGCGCAGACGTCAAGCGATCGAAGATTAGCGGGAGCCTCGAGAGAACTATGAGGCGGTTGGCACAACCGCCGTGACAAAGAAGAACAATGTCCGCTACCCTCCTCTCCGTCGAAGACATCGAAAGCACCCCGCCCGCCAAGCCATCGCGGGCCCGGTGGGGGTTCGGTTCTCTGAGACGGATTGTGATTCGCCTCGTTGCTCTGGCGGCTTTCGCTGCTGTTTGGGAATTGGCTTCCGCAACGAAAACGCGCTTCATCATTAACTTCGCTCATGTGCCGGCCCCCACGATGGTCGCAGAGGCGGCGGTGGAGTTCGTGCAGGCACCCAAGTCTGGGCGGCACATCGCCAACAGCGTGCGCCGGGTCGCCATCGGCTTCGGTCTCGCTTTGTTGACCGCCGTGCCGCTTGGGTTGTTGATCGGCCGTTCGCGCGTGATGGAGGATGTCATCATGACACCGATCGAGGTCCTGCGTCCCATTCCAGGGGTGGCATGGATTCCTTTGGCCATTCTTATGTTCCCGACCGCCGAGCAAAGCATGATCTTCATCTGCTTCCTTGGCGCCATATTTCCCATCCTCCTCAGTACCATCCACGGCGTGGAGAATCTTGACCCAAGGTTAATTTACGCCGCCCAGACTTTGGGTGCGAAGAAATGGCCGATTTTTCGCGAGGTTGTGTTTCCCGGTGCGCTGCCTTCTATCGTGACAGGTCTGACGATCGGCATGGGCACCTGCTGGTTTCTGGTCGTCACGGCGGAAATGATTTCGGGCCAGTTCGGCATCGGTTACTTCACCTGGGAATCCTACACCATGCAAAAGTATCCGAATATCATCGTCGGCATGCTTGTCATCGGCATGCTGGGCATGGCCTCCAGCGCGCTCGTGCGATTTCTTGGCGAACGGCTGATGCCGTGGCAGCGGCGGACGAACTAAGAAGGAAGAATCAAGAAGTCATATGCTAACCACACACGATGAGTGAAGGCTCTATTTGCCTCAAGAATGTCACGCTGGCTTTTGGCGAGGGACCAAATGCTGTCACGGCCTTGGAAAATTTTAGTCTGACCGTTCGCCCGGGCGAGCTTCTCTCCGTTCTAGGACCTTCGGGTTGCGGCAAATCGAGTTTGATCAGTGCGATTGCCGGTTTCCTGCCTCTGCGCTCCGGCGCTTTGCGCGTGGATGGTGAACCGGGGGGCGAACCGGGTTCCGACCGTGGTGTGGTGTTTCAGCAGCCGACGTTGTTTCCATGGAAGACCGTCAGGCAAAACGTGGAATTCGGACTTAAGCTGCGGGGTCTGCCAAGCGAGGAGCGCCGCGCCATGGTGGACCTGATTCTCTTCAAGGTCGGACTCTTCGAGTTCGACAAGCATTTCCCAGCCCAGCTCTCGGGTGGTATGCAGCAGCGCGTCGGCCTCGCGCGCGTGCTCGTCAACAGGCCGCGCGTGATGTTGATGGATGAGCCGTTCAGCGCTGTTGACGCCCAGACGCGCCTGATGATGCAGGAACTTCTCTTGCAGGTCTGGAGCGAATACGGCATGACAGTCCTCTTTGTGACTCACGATATCGATGAGGCTGTTTATCTCGGCTCACGCGTGGCTGTTCTGACACGGCGTCCCGGACGCCTCAAAGCGCTCTTCGATGTCGATCTCCCCCGCCCACGGACGGTTGACGTGCTCGTTTCCCAGGAGTTCATGAAACTGAAGCGCAGCTGCATGGATCTGGTTCGCGAGGAAACACTCGGCTTCCCGTGGCGCAATGAAAAACCTGCCAGCAAAGCCGATGGATGTCGTGAAGCCGTCCTGGTCGAGTCGGCGAACGCCGCCGCCTAGGCGACGCCCAATTTTCACACAAACCAAGTCAATGCATTCCCCATGAGCAAAATCCTCACTGAAGTTCTTAACGCCAATCGCAATTACGCCGAAACCTTCGGCGACAAGGCGGGTCTCGCTTTGCCGCCCGCCCGGCAATTCGCAATTCTCACCTGCATGGATGCCCGGCTTGATCCGGCGAAGTATGCCGGATTGAGAGAAGGCGATGCTCATGTGATTCGTAATGCCGGTGGCCGCGCCAGCGACGACGCAATCCGGTCGCTCGTGATTTCCCACAAGCTGCTTGGAACCAAGGAATGGTTCGTCATCCACCACACGGATTGCGGAATGGCGCTCTTTACCGACACCACCATCCGGGGACTGTTGAAGAGCAGCCTTGAAACCGCGCAGATCGATGAGAACGGATGGAAGGACGTCGGCCAGGGCCCGGGCTCGTCAGCGGGCGACTTTATCAATTGGCTGACCTTTTCGGACGAAACCAGCAGCGTGATCGATGATGTCACGCGCATTCGCAACCACGCCCTCGTTCCTCGCTCGATACCGGTCTACGGCTACGTGTATGACGTGAGGTCGGGAAAGTTGATTGAAGTGCCCGCGGCTACCGAGATTGGCGTCCCTCAGCGCTGAGCGCTTGCGATTCTTCGGCTGCGGTTGCGCGGGAGAACGCCTTGCCGTATGCTCCCGCATGTCCAAGGCCCTGATCGCCTTTGCTGTTTGGTGCGGCATGACGGGGGGAGTTTTCGCTTCAGGCGGCGGCTGCGATGGGGGAGGGGGCGGCGGCTTTTGTGGATTCGGAGGTGATTCTGGTTATCCGTTTTCCCTTCCGAAGGTCGAGGAGGATGTCGCCGTGGGCGGCCTCACGATAAAGCTGGATCGCACGAAATGGGGGTATTCGGTTTTCGACGGCGTCCGGGATGATTTGCTCGCGCGCTTCGTCGGCGAGGATATCGAAGTGACGCTTCGCCGCGTCGCCCCGTTGGCCACGGAAGGGCGCACGCTCGCGAAGGATCTATCCGCAAAGCAGGACGTTCTCTATGCCCGATCAATCGCCACGGCGGGTGCCTTGCGAGGAGTCAAGGCAGCCTACGGCGTCCGAAACTCTTTCGGTCCCCGGGCGCAGAGCATGGTTCGCTATATTTTTGCGGTTTCCCAACGGGATTGGCTGTGCTTCGAAGCCCGGCCGACCGGAAAGGCTCCTCAGTGGCAGGATGCCAACGAGCTAATTCTCGGCGCAAAATTGAATCGCTCTTAAAGCTGAGAAGCTGAGCCCCAACGGGCTTCCGGTTCGTTCCCCTTCCAACCTTCATATTCGTCTTCTTCCCTTTTTGGATAGATGGAGACGTTGGCCACGCTGAAGACGGTCTAGAAGAACGTCGCCAGGTTTGTTGACGCACAGACGCTAAAATACGTGGACTCATTAGCGCGCGGCCATAGCCTGATCGACGGAAGGCGAAATAATTGGCTCTCAACTCCTCAGACCGCGCCGCGAGGCACGTGCGAATCGGTGGATCGGGGCATGCTATGGCGCGCCGTTGATCTCGATGATGTTGCGGTCGGGATCGAGGATGAAGAGTTGAGGAAAACCGGCGGGCCCGTCGCGGCGGACCATGACACGAATCGGGTCATCCTCCGCCGCGTCTTCGCGGAAACCGTTGGCAGTCAGCGTGGCGAGCGCGCCTTCAAAATCATCAGTGCGGAAAGCGAAATGGCAATCCGCGCCGTCGACGTTGCCGGTCCGGAAAGAACCTCGCGGATAAAGGGTCAAATGCACCTGCAGTGCACCGCAGGCGAGCCAGGCGCCGGCGCCCTTAAAGGGCGGCCGCTCAATGATTCTGAGGCCGAACAAATTCTGATAGAATGCGAGCGACCGAGGCAGGTCGGTGACGATGAGATTAACATGGTGGAGCACAAGCCGGGCCATGGGCGACGACGATAACGCGGTGGCTGAGGAAAGCAACGAGCCCGATGCCACCGGTTAGGCGCGCATCGGTCCAAACCTTCCAACGGCGCCCCGATTTCAGTTCCCGATATTGTGGAAATCCGCGACGTGCAGCGAGGCCTTTTCGCGCAGGCAGGCCGTCGCCACCCGGAAATCGGCGCAGTCAGGCGGTCTTCGATGAACCGTGGGCATTTAATGGTGCAAGCCCCGGTACACCCGGATCGTCATTTCCACGAGCCGATTGGCCAGCCGGAAGTGAGGGTCCGACAGGGCCGCTTTCCAGCGATCGCGTCCGCCTCCCACAAGGCTGACCCACGCAAACGGGCTAGGCGCCGGCGAGCGGCACTTTCCTTCAAGAAAGAACCTTGGAGAGGAAGTCACGCATCACGCCGTTGAATTGCTCCGGCCTTTGCAGCGGTGCGAAATGGCTTACGCCGGGCAGGAGGATCAATTCCGCCCCGGGGATACTCCGCGAGAGGTACTTGACATGTTCGGGTTTGATAAACTCATCGTGCTCGCTTTGCACGATCGCGACCGGCACACGGATATCGGCCATATCGCGCGCAGAATAGTTGGGTTGCGTCTTCTGCATCCGGCCGACCGCTTCGACAAATGGCTCGAACTGGTCCGGCGTGACAGACAGCTGGGCGTAGTCCTTGGCATGCCGGCGGAAACACCGATCGATAACCGGAATGGGCGCAAACTCCTTCGCGCCGCTGGGGTCCATGTTGCAGCCAAAGAAGAATACCCCTGCGACGCGCTCGGGGACTTTCCTGGCGAGGACCAAAGCGGTGCACGCGCCGTCGCTCCAGCCCACAACGGCAGCCTTTCCTACGCGCAGGGCGTCCATGACGGCGAGAACGTCGGATGCCATCAACTCATACGTAAAGGGCCGCAAATCGCGCGTACTGCGGCCGTGGCCGCGGCTATCAATAAGCACGGCCCGATGACCGGAACCGACCAGCATTGGAACTTGGTAACCCCAATTGCCACTATGGCCGAGGCCACCATGCAGCAGGATCACAGGAGAGCCGGACCCGTATGTCGCGTACCAGATTCGAGCGCCGTCGTGGTCCACATGGCCTTCATCGCTTGCGAGCGGCAGGGGCGCGGCACCACGCGCTTCGAAATTCTTAAGGTCGTCGTCGTATGATTCCATATTGGTCTGACCATGGTAGCATGGATCTCAGAACAGGCTCACGCCCACCGTAGCTGACAGCGTCCAGCTATCGATAGCGCAAACGACCCTGTCTCCGGCCTCTAACCGCCTGGTCGATTCATTGTCCGCTTCTGGCACGATGCCAACTCAGCATCCTCTGGACTGCGCAGCGCCGTAAAGGAGTGTGACCAAGCCGCTTAATCTCGATTTATCGGTAAAGCCACCTTCTTTGATCTTTACGTGACAGATATACGACGTTGACACTCGTGGTTACTCCTTTAGTTTCTCCCGTTTCGATGGAAGGTGTGAATCCTTACGTGCGGGAGCCGCTCGAATCCTATAGAAGGGTTGGCGAGATTCTCCTGTGATTTACTTTCAAGTCGTCAAACGCTTATGAGCCCTGATCCCAAATCCGTCAAACCGCCGAGTGCCAATGAAGGCATCAAAGCGGGCTCGAATTTTCTGCGCGGCACCATCGCAGAGGATTTGGCCGATGAATCGACTGGAGCGATTTCCGAGCCGAACAGCCAGCTCACCAAATTCCACGGTCTCTATTTGCAGGACGATCGGGATCGGCGCTCGGCGCTGAAGAAAGCCGGCAAAGAGAAGGCGTTTGGTTTCATGTTACGCGTGCGCTTGCCCGGCGGCAGGGCGACCCCCAGGCAATGGCTTGTCCTGGACAAACTCTCCGAGGAACTCGCCTCCCCGTCGCTCCGTCTCACCACACGGCAAACGTTTCAATTTCACGGCATTCTGAAGGGCAACGTTAAGCCTCTGATTCAGGGAATGCACGAGGTGTTGCTCGACTCCATCGCCGCCTGCGGCGACGTAAACCGCAATGTGATGGCTTCGCCGAATCCCGAGCGTAACCCCATTCTTCTACGGGTCCATGACGATGCCACGGCGTGGAGCGAGTTCGCGCTGCCGAAGACACGCGCCTATCATGAAATCTGGCTCGACGACGAACTCGTGGCCGGGGGCGAACCAGAATCCGAGCCGATTTACGGACCGACCTACCTCCCGCGCAAATTCAAGACCGCGTTCGCGGTGCCGCCCACGAACGATGTGGACATCTTCTCGCAGGATCTTGGTTTCATTGCCATCGTGGAGGACGATCAGCTGGTCGGCTACAACGTCACCGCGGGGGGCGGGCTTGGCATGAATCATGGCAACGTGGAAACCTTTCCGAGGCTGGCAGATATCCTGGGATTTATCCCAGCCGACAGAGTCAATGACGTCGGAAGGGCCGTTATTGTCACCCAGCGGGACTACGGTGATCGGACGAATCGGCGCCACGCTCGTCTCAAGTATACCATCGAGGATCGTGGAGTGGCCTGGTTCAAGTCCGAGGTCGAGCGATTGTCGGGCGTCGCTTTCGAGCCCGCGCGCCGCTTTGATTTTTCCACCATTCAGGATTCCCTCGGATGGCATCGATGCGCCGACGGCACCTGGTTTTATGGACTTCACATCTTAAGCGGCCGGATCAAAGACCTTCCGGGTTGGCCGATGAAGACCGCGCTGCGCGAAATTGCCCAGATCCACGCGGGCGATCTCCGCCTCAGCCCATCGCAGAACCTGAGTATTTCGGGCGTGAGCGCCGTGCAGAAGCCCGTGATTGAAGCCATTCTCGCGAAGCACGGTCTGACCGGGGAGAACAAACGCTCGGGATTGCGTCTCAACGCGCTCTCCTGCGTGGCGTTGCCGACCTGCGGCCTGGCGCTTACGGAAAGCGAGCGGGTGCTTCCGGACATTCTCAGCAAGTTTGAGGCCGTGCTGGAAGAGGCTGGCCTGGCGGACGACGCGATTAGTCTCCGCATAACCGGATGCCCCAACGGGTGCGCGCGTCCGTTCCTCGCGGAGATCGGCTTCGTGGGCAGAGCGCCAAACAAATATGCTCTCTATCTTGGAGCCAGCTACAACGGCACGCGGCTGGGCCGGCTCGTATCTCCTAGCATCACGATCGACGATGCCTTGAAGCTTCTCACGCCAGTGATCAAACGCTACGCTCTTGAACGAGACGACGCTGAGGGCTTTGGCGACTTTTGCGACCGGGTGATCCTTCCGGAGGATGCCACAATCCACAGCGTCGGCACCCCGACGGAGGATCTCGACTTAACGCCCGCACTGAAATGACTCCCGAGCAAATCGCGAAGTGGAACGCGGATCTTCGGCATGCATCGCCGCTTGAAATCACCGGGTGGGCCGTTGCCCAGTCCGATGGACGCGCCATCGTTTCCACGAATTTTCGCCCCTACGAAGCAGTCATTCTGCATCTTGCCGTGCAGACGCAACCGCGGATCCCGGTCCTTTGGGTCGATCACGGCTACAACCGGCCGGCGACTTACCGGCACGCCGAAGAACTCCGCAAACTGCTCAACTTGGACATTCGTGCCTATCTTCCGCGAATCAGCGCCGCGCACCGGGACTCGATCTACGGACCAATTCCTTCGATCGACGATGAGGAAGGCCTCAAGGAATTCAGCGCTTTGATGAAGCTGGAACCCTTCCAGCGAGGGATGAAGGAACTTTCACCGAGAGTCTGGATCACGGCGCTGCGCCAGGTCCAGAATCCGAACCGCGCTGGACTCGACATCGTCTCGCTCGATTCCAATTTCGGCACGCTGAAAGTCAGCCCGGTGTTCTACCTGGCCGACGCCGAGCTCGAACAGTATCTGGAAAGGCATCACCTCCCGAACGAGTGGGACTATTTCGACCCAGCCAAGGCGGACGAAAAACGCGAGTGTGGCCTGCACGCGGCGTGGGGCGGAGAGGCCGTGAGAAGTTGAATCGTCTGGATGCCATATTACGCGGGCATCTTCGCCTCGGTCGATGAGCAGTTATTATCTTGATCATCTGCAGTATCTCGAAACGGAAGCCATCCACGTGATGCGCGAAGTCGTAGCCGAGTTCGAGCGGCCGGCGATGCTTTTTTCCGGCGGCAAGGATTCGATCTGCCTGCTTCGCCTCGCCGAAAAAGCCTTCCGCCCTTCGGAACTGCCGATGCCGCTTCTCAACATCGATACCGGTCACCACTTCCCGGAATTGAACGAGTTCCGCGATCGGCGCGCGCGGGAAGTTGGGGCGAAACTCATCGTGCGCACCGTCGATGAAGCCCTCGAGAAGGGAATTGCTGTGCTGTCCCCCGGGCAGATCAGCCGAAACCATTTGCAGATTCCGACGCTCCTGGCGGCCATCGAGGAGTTCCGCTTCGATTGCTGTATCGGCGGAGCGCGGCGGGATGAGGAAAAGGCTCGCGCCAAGGAACGCTTCTTCAGCTTCCGGGACTCGTTCGGGCAGTGGGATCCCAAGAACCAACGGCCGGAAATCTGGAACCTATACAACGCGCGGATCAACCCCGGCGAGAATATGCGTGTCTTTCCTCTCAGCAACTGGACCGAAATGGACGTGTGGGAATATGTTCGCAGGGAGAAGCTCGAGGTTCCCAAAATCTACTTGAGCCACGAGCGCCGCTGCGTGCGCCGAAACGGCCAGTGGCTGCCGGTTAACGAACTCGTGCCGCCCAAACCCGGCGAGGAAGTCGAAGAACTCGTTGTGCGCGTGCGGACGATCGGCGATATCATCAGCACCGGCTGCGTTGTGTCACCGGCTGATAATGTTGACGACATCATCGCGGAAATTGCGGTCGCCCGGGTAACCGAGCGAGGCTCCCGCGCCGACGATAAGGCGTCCGAAGCCGCCATGGAAGACCGCAAGAAGGCCGGCTACTTTTAAGGCGAACCTCGCATGACCGTCCCGCTCCATCATCATGTCGACCTTCTCCGCTTCAACACCTGCGGGTCCGTCGATGATGGAAAATCCACGCTCATCGGCAGGCTGCTTTATGATTCCAAATCGTTGATGGAAGATCAACTCGAGGCGCTCGAGCGCTCTGCGGATATCACGGGAGGCGGCCAAATCAACCTGGCGAATCTTACCGACGGTCTTCGCGCCGAACGCGAGCAGGGCATCACTATTGACGTCGCTTACAGATACTTTGCCACGCCGCACCGGAAATTCATCATCGCGGACACTCCGGGGCACGTCCAGTACACCCGCAACATGGTTACGGGCGCCTCCTCGGCAAATCTTTCGGTCATCCTGGTGGATGCCCGTCTGGGCGTAATTGAACAAAGCCGGCGTCACGCGTGCATCGCCTCGTTGCTCCGCATCCCGCACCTCGTCGTTGCAGTGAACAAGATGGATCTTGTCGACTGGAGCGAGGAAAGGTTTGTGGAAATCCGCAATCAGTTCGAGGAATTCCTTCCGCGCCTGGACATGAAGGATGTCAAATTCATTCCGGTCAGCGCGCTGAACGGCGACAACGTTGTCGATTCATCGATCCATACGCCGTGGTATCGGGGACCGACCCTGCTCGGCCATCTCGAAGGTGTCCACATTGGCAGCGACTGGAATCTGAGCGATTTTCGCCTGCCCGTGCAATGGGTGAACCGTCCAAACAATCCGCAACATCCCGGCCTGCATGATTTCCGCGGCTTTAGCGGGCAAATCGCCGGTGGCATCATTCGCGTCGGCCAGCAGGTCATGGTGCTCCCCAGCGGCTTCAGTAGCAATGTCAGAGAGATCTGGACGCTTGACGGACCGATGCAGGAAGCGTTTAGCCCGCAATCGGTCACCCTTGTGCTCGAGCACGATATCGATGTCAGCCGCGGCGACGTCATCGTGGACCCCAGCGACCTCCCAGGAGCAAGCGCCGAATTGCACGCGAAAGTCTGCTGGATGCACCCGCGCCCGCTTCAGCGCGGTAAGAGATACTTTCTCAAACACATGACGCAGACCGTCCAGGCTGTCGTCACCGCGATCGAGCATCGCATCAATGTCTCCACGCTCGACACGGAACCTGAGACACCCGAATTGGCGATGAACGATATCGGAGAGATCCGTTTGACGACGTCGAAGCCTCTCGTTTTCGATGCTTATGCGACCAACCGCCTGACTGGCTCCTTTATTCTTATTGAGCAAGGCACGAATGCAACCGTCGGCGCCGGGATGCTCTTTCCTCCCACCGAGATCGCCAAGCCGGAGTATAAGGATTTCGCGATTTGAAGCGTTTTGCCGCTTCGCCTCAAAACCGGCGGGGATCGTCGAACGATACGAATTCGCGTTCCAGAGCCTGAGACACCGGCTCCCAAAAACCAGGGCGAACCTCCCGACGATCGATGGCTCGGCGGAGCCACACCCTCCCAGGCGGCCCGATTCCGGCGGCAGCCCGCAAATCCGTTTCTCCGCCTGCGGGAATTTGCCTTAGCTGCCACCAGAAAAACTTGCTCCGTCGGTTGGGATTTCACAATGGGAGACAAGTTAGTGCTTCACCCGCGACGATCGGCCAATCGGACTGGAAAAGGCGTTTGTGCTGCATAAGTTAGCTGGAGGGGAACATCTCGGCACGAGATTCGCGGAGGATTGCGCATGCACACTGCCTACATTGTTAGTAAGGGAATCTACGGCATTTTCGACGTGTTCGGACCGATAGTGGAATTTCTTGGCTCTCCGGAGGAACCGGGTGCGGTCTTCTGCCTGATGAGAGGCACCGTCCCTCCGGGCGTGCCAGGGCCGCTTCACAGCCATCCCGATGCCGAGAGTTTTTTCACGCTTTCCGGAACCGTTCAGGTGCTGTCCCAGAAAGAGAATCGCTTTGATTGGTTCGATGTGAAATCGGGCGACTTCGTCCAAATACTCGGCGGCCCGAAGCACGCATTTCGAAACACCTCGAGCGAGCCGGTTGTTCAACTGGGGCAACGTCGGCGACCGAGGACCTCCACTCGAGATCCAACGCGAAATGCTGGCGAGGCTTCCCAACCTGTGAACCCATGCTGAACGCTCTTGATGTCATTCGCGCGAATCCGACCGCGAAGCGATTCGAGATCGGGGAAATCCTTTTCGCCCAGTTCGACTGTCCAGTAGTGGATGAACCACTCGGTCTCTGGTCGCAGACCGATCATCTCATCCACGTGGTGAGCGCGCGATCGACGTGGAAGACCTCGATGGGAACGTGGTCGGCCGAAGCTGGTGAAACCGTTTTCTTTCGGAAGGGCGCCTTCGTTTCGCCGCCGCACCTTGAGGAAGACCTTTGCCTCCTGATCTTCTTCATTCCCGATGCGTTCGTCCGGGAGGCGGTTCGCGAACTGGCGGCGCACCTCCAGCCGATATCGCAGCTCCCCGATACGCGTGAGGTGGTCATCCGCGTGAACAATGACATGACCTTGTCGGCGTTTTTCCAATCGATGCTCGTCTACTTTGCCAACGACGAACAACCGCCCGAAGCACTGCTGAAGCTGAAGCTCAAGGAGTTGCTGGCAAGCATTCTCGTAAGCCCGGGCAATCCGAGATTATCCGCGTATTTGCGCTCGCTGGCCATGTGCGACGCCCCGCCGGTTCCGGCGATCATGGAGGCGAATTTCTGCCATAGCCTCCCGCTCGATGCCTTCGCGAAGATGTGCCATCGGAGCCTTTCTTCCTTCAAGCGCGAGTTTCGCCGGTGCTATGGGACCACCCCGGGAAAGTGGCTGATCGGACGCCGTCTTGAATGCGCCGCGCAGATGTTGCGCTCGACCAACATGAGCATGACGGAAATCGCGCTCGAATGCGGATTCGAGGAGCCGGCGCATTTCAGCCGCACCTTCAAGACGAAATTCGGCCGCTCCCCGACCGATTATCGTGAAAAGGGTGCGGGACGCGAAAATACGGCTCAGCTGTTGGCGTTGAGGTAGACGAGCGGAAGGCTTGGCCGTGGGCGGCGCTGAGCGTGGACGTTTCAGGCAAACGATTGAGCCTTGGATGCAAACGCCGGTCCGCCGTCATGTGGTATGTGGGCAGCATGAATGATCAATTACGCGCGGTCCGGGCGTTGCGGAATACGATTCGAGCGACGCGAAAGGAGAGCGAAGAGGTGCGCCGCCTGGCGCCGCAGGTCGTCGAGGGCCTCATTTCTGCGGGACTCTGCCGCCTGGCCATCCCCGCCAGCCTCGGCGGACATGAAACCGAGCCGCAAGTTGTTCTCCAAATTCTTGAAGAACTGGCGTGGGCCGACGCTTCAGTCGCGTGGATCGTCTGGATCAATCAATTCGTCGGCCTGGCCAGTCGGTATTCCGCCGACCCGGTAAGGACAGAGCTCTTCAGCGACACCCGGAGACTCTTCGCCGGTTCGACCCGCCCGTCGGGAAAGGCAATGGTCGTCGAAAACGGGTTCCGGGTTTCCGGCCGGTGGGCGCTGGTCTCCGGATGCGAATTCGCGGACTGGATTCCGGTGATGTGCGTTGTTACCGAGGGTAATGAGCCACGCATGCTGCCAGCAGGCGTGCCCGAGACGAGAATGGCCTACTTGTCGAAAGGCTCTTACCGCATCCTGGACACTTGGGATGCTGGAGGTTTGCGGGGAACCGGAAGTCACGACATCGTGGCGCATGAGGTGTTCGTCCCTGCGCAGCGGACCTTTTCTTTCACCGAGCCAGCTCAAGACGATCGGCCACTTTCTCGAATGCCATTCTTTGCCACAGTCTGCGCGGGCTGTGCCGCGCTCTGTTTGGGAATTGCCCAAGCGACCACCGACACCCTGCTCGAGCTGGCGGCGTCAAAGATCCAAGTGGATCCGTTTCCAGGGATGCGCGATCGTCCATGGGTCCAGACGCTGGTCGCTTCGTCAGCGGCGAAGCTGGCTTCGGCCCGACTGCTGCTCTACTCCACGCTGGGCGACGTGTGGGCCGCCTGCACGCAGGGGACAACGGTGACGGACACGCAGCGCGGGCGGCTGTGGGAGAGTGGCCACCACGCCGCGCATGTTTCAAAGGCAGCGGTGAGATCCATGTACGAAGCCGCGGGCACGTCCGCACTCTACGTTGACTGTCCCATCGAGCAGGCGCACCGGGACATCCACGCGGTCGCCCAGCACGTGGTCTTCGCGCCGCTGTGGCTGGAAGCCGCAGGGCAGGTCAGGCTCGGCCTGACACCGCAAAATCCGATCTTCTAGAGCAAATGCCTCGCAGTGCATCGAGAATCGCGGGCGAGCTCTGGCAGAGATCATCGTAAAAAATCGGCTGGCATCGCTCTGGCTGGCGCATGGAATCGTTGTCACTTTAGGACACAATTTTCATCAGCGAACACCCGCGCGCCAATGAACTCAATCTTGCGACTGCCCGTTCACAACGGTCCGCGCCCTCTCTCTGGGCGTCATCGAAGAGAAAATGAATGAACAGGCACGATGGCAACTACGAGCGCTACTTGGTGTCCGGAATATTTTTGCCGTGGGCGCTCTTCTTATTGAGCAAGCATAGTGGCTTCGGGCCGCTTTAATCAGCCGCGAACTCCCGTGTCAAAGCCAACGCATTGGAAGGCGACCAGTCGCTCGAGGCGTTGCGGCGAACAGAGAAGGTGACGCGGCGCGTGCAAGTGCTCTCCCGGCCGGCACGCCGCGTTCCGGCGTTAGACGTTAGTCAACCTTGCTTACGTTAGCCGCGTTCCCGCCACTTTAGACGTCGCTGGCTGATTAGGACGCGGCGGGGATCTGTCTGATCGATCGATCGCGTCGGATTCAAAGCAGGCCGGGTATCAGAGCCCGTCGTTCAGTTGGATAGTCTGCGAACGTCTCGCGATACCAACCGTGATTCGCCAGCGCACGCGGCACCAGGTTAGCCGCGCCCCAAACCGCAAATGCCATGCCGGGCGGAGACCAGGTCGCGAGCGCCCACCCACTCCATTCCACGAGCTTCGCCGAAGTAGTTCGGGCAGCACACCCACTGGAAGAGCCCGCCTTTCGGGATTTTGTGTCCGGTCTCGCCGGGTTTTCTCAGTTCATCAAGATGTTGTCCGACTGAAAGTTGATCACAAATCCTACGATGAAGAGCGCGCAACCAACCAGAAAACGTGGGTCGGCGAGCCACGAAGCGCCACAAACGCAGCCACCAACAACGTCATCGGCTTCCCGCCGTGCGTTCGGAACGGAAAGACGAAGGTGCGATAAACGTAGTGCATTTGCCAAAGCGCAAAGAGAGCAAGCGGCGCCGGGTGGAACCAGCGGTCGCCCGCGAAAAACGCCCAGGCGAAGACGAGCACCGCCGGCGCTTCCATCGCGATCCAACCCACTCGCGCCGGAATCACCGGACCCCAACCGGGACGTACATGGCGGCCGTAGGGCGCAGGGATGAACATCAGCAGGATGAAGGAGACAAAGGATAGCGCAAACAACACCCAAATCATCGTCATGCGCAGTCGCCATTCGTCCATGAAAAACACCTAAGATCCCAAAGCTTCTATGTCAACCGCTCGTCACTCGTCAACGACCTAACGAATCGCGGCGATGGCGGACGCGCCAAGCACAGAAAGCTTCCCAGTTCGTGGCGCACTTGGCACCATGATGTTAAGTGACAGGAAACTTAGGTTGGTGCGTCTGCTTAGCAGTGGCACCCTGCTGGCAAACTTCAGATTACGATGGACAGTTCGAACGATCGGCGGAGTTTGTAGACATCAAATCCAAGATGGTGTGTAGTTTTCTTCATGATGGCAGAAGCTCAACCGGTGTTTGATGCTGCGAAGTATAAGAGTGCACAACACGACCAATGGAATGAAGATGCCGCCGCCTGGAATCGTTGGGGCCCGACCCTGCAACGCTGGTTTGGAAACCTGACGAAGAGAATGCTTGACCTGGCGGAGCTTGGGCAAGGGCAGCGCGTGTTGGACATTGCCTCCGGCGCCGGTGAACCAGCTCTCAGCGCTGCGGAGCGCGTCGGGCCAGACGGCTATCTTCTCGCCACGGATCTGTCGGAGAAGATTATTGCGTTCGCCCAGCAGATCGCGGAGGAGCGGCATCTGCGAAACTTCGAGACGCGGGTCAGCGATGGCGAGAATTTGGAACTGCCGGACGCTTCCTTTGATGCCGTGCTCTGCCGGTTTGGTCTTATGTATATGCCTGATCGACACCGAGCGTTGACGGAATGGCGACGAGTGCTGAGGCCGGAAGGTCGTGTCGTCGTCGCTGTCTTCTCCACTCCGGACAAGAACGGTTGGGGCGCGGTGCCCCTCGCAATTATCCGGCAGAGCGCGCAGCTTGCACCGCCTTTGCCCGGTCAACCAGGGCCCTTCAGCCTTGGCGCAAAGGGTATTCTCGAAGACGCCTTGCGCCAAGCGGACTTTCAAAGCATCCAGATTCACCGACTTTCCGCTCCGCTCCGCATGGCTTCTGCTGCCGAGTCTATTCGTTTCGAGCGTGAGTCATTTGGTGCTTTCAATCAAGTGATGGCGCATTTGCCGCGCGAAGAACGTGAGGCTATCTGGGATGAGGTGGAAGTGGCGATGCATGTGTTCGAGGGGCCAGAGGGCTTCCAGGCACCATGCGAAGCCCTTCTCGCGGTCGGCACGAAGTAGGATTTCTCCCCAGGAAAGGGCAAAGAGCCGGGCCTGGAAGGACACGGCTGCGCAGAGTGCAAAATGAGCGCGATCAGCCCGGGGCTTAGCGAATCGGATCATCCCGTCGCTTCCTCCTGGAACAAGATGAGGTGGATGCCGTTCGAACAGGGCTTCACCAGCTCCCCAAATGGTGCTATTAGCGTGCAATGAAAACGATCGCACCTGCTCAGCTCCATCAGCTGCTCAAGGCCCAGCCCGACCTGCCTCTTTTGGACGTTCGCACGCCGGTAGAATATGCGGAGATGCATGCGCTTCCGGCCAGGAACATTCCTCTCGACACCCTCGCGCCAAAGGAACTCCTCGACTCGCGTGATCTGCCCGAGAATCAAGCGATCTACCTGCTGTGTCGCACCGGCGCGCGCGCGAAGAAGGCCGCGGAAAAGTTCGCCAAGGAAGGATTCCCGCGGGCCGTGGTGGTGGAAGGCGGTACGCTGGCGTGGAATGAGGCCGGACTGCCGGTGGAGCGCGGCGCAATCAAGGTGATGAGCTTGGAACGGCAGGTCCGCATCGCGGCAGGCTCCCTTGTTTTAAGCGGAATTGTTCTTGGCTCCTTTGTCCATCGCGGTTTTTTCGGCCTCTCCGCGTTTGCCGGCGCGGGGTTGGTGTTCGCCGGGATTACCGATTTCTGTGGCATGGCTCTGCTTCTCTCGAGGCATACTCGTAAACCTGCGTGAAAAGGGGAGCGGGCGCTGCTTCCTTCACGCTGCGATGAGCATGGGCACCTTGCGCTATCGGGGAGTCTCAGGTCATGTTGGCAACACGCCGCTGATCCGCCTCAGGCGTTTGTCGGAGCTGACCGGTTGCGAGATCCTTGGAAAAGCCGAGTTTATGAACCCGGGAGGCTCGGTGAAAGACCGAGCCGCGCTTGGCATCATTACCGATGCCGAGGCGAACGGACGTCTTCGCCGCGGCGAAACCATTGTCGAGGGAACGGCCGGCAACACCGGCATCGGCCTCACGGTCATTGGCAATGCCCAGGGCTATCACACAGTCATTGTCATTCCGGAAACGCAATCGCAGGAAAAGATCACATTGCTCCGCACACTCGGCGCTGAAGTCCTCACCGTGCCGGAAAAGCCTTATACGGACCCGGGAAATTACAATCGAATCGCGCAGCGACTCGCGGAGGAGAAGGGATGGTTTTGGGCGAATCAGTTCGACAATATCGCCAATCGCCATGCGCACTATCGAACCACTGGCCCGGAGATCTGGGAGCAGACTGGAGGCGAAGTGACAGCATTCGTTTCCTCAATCGGGACAGGCGGAACCCTCGCGGGCGTGGCTTTATACCTGAGGGAGCGCAATAGCCAGATTTCCGTCGTCTGCGCTGACCCCTATGGCGCCGCCATGTGGTCCTGGTTCACCAACGGCAATACCGATACCAAGGATGGCGACTCTTACGCGGAAGGCATCGGCCAGACGCGGGTAACCAGGAATCTCGAAGGCGTCTCGGCCGATCAGGCCTACCGCGTATCGGATCAGGCGGCTTTGACCATCGTCTATCAGCTTCTGAGGGAGGAAGGATTGTTTCTCGGACTTTCCTCTGGGATCAATATCGCTGGTGCCGCGCGTTTCGCCCGCGAGCGCGGGCCGGGCCAAACCGTGGTCACCATCCTTTGCGACTCGGGTCACAAGTACCAGTCGAAGCTTTTCAATGCCGAGTGGCTTGCCGCGCACGGCTTGGCTTCAAATCAGCCTTTCGAGTCGGCCGTGCTTTGATCTGCTGGATCTCCTGCAAACGAAGGATTATGCCGATCTTGTAACAGGAATTTTCCTTCCAATCGGCTGATAAGAGCACCATGACGAAAACAGGCAAATTCCTCCTTGGGTTGCTGGCGTCCTTCTCGATCGTAACGCCGAGGCCGACCGGCCCACTGATGAGACATCGCCGGACACTATTCATGACGCCGCTGCTGATTGTGAGCATCTTTGCGGGTGGCGAGCGAAGCGAAGCGCACGAAAAGTTGGATGCCATCGTGCTGGTGGTCGCGGACGGCACATCGCTGGAGTTGATCACGGCAGCCAGAAGCTATGCCTTGGGAGCTGCAGGGCGGCTTGCTTTGGAGGATTTTTCGAACACCGCCTTCGTTCGCACCTACTCGGCTTCCGACATGGTTACAGATTCCGGCGCGTCGGCCACGGCGATGTCGAGAGGGATCAAGGCGGACAATCGGGTGATCGGAATGGTCGATCCTGCCGCATCGTCCAGCCCGCCGAGCATCCTTGATTTGGCCAGGAAGGCCGGATGGTCTACGGGCGTGGTCACCGACGATTCCGTCACCGGTGCAACGCCCGCGCCGTTCCTTGTGGAGCACGACAACCGGGACCAGCATGAGGTTATCGCCGCGAAGATCCTGGAGCAGCTCGGTGGGCGGGCAGACATCGTTCTTGGAGGCGGATCGAAATGGTTCTTCGATCTCGTGAAAGACCCCGCGGTGATTTACAAGGCCGGCGAGCGTATCGTTGTGAAAGAAACTCAGGAGAAGCTTGCCGCGCTGCCGGTCTTGGTATTCGACGACTGGGAGACCTTGCGCAACTACGACCCGCAGGAAAAGGAGGCAAAACCGGTGCTTGGTGTCTTCTTCCCGGAACAGTTTCCGTACTACGCAGATGGGAAGAGAACACTGCGCCTCAAAGACTTGGTCGAAAGAGCTGTCAATTTCCTTCGCGCGCGAGGGAAGCCGTTTTTTCTGATGGTTGAGGCCGGTTTGCCCGACAAGGCTTCGCATGAGAACAACGCCAAACGGGCGATTTTCGAAGTCCTCGAACTCGACGCCACGGTGGCTTGGCTTCGCAGGAACCTTGGCCCGAACGCGCTCCTCCTCGCGACCACGGACCACAATAATGGAGGATTTTCCTTCAACGGTCCGCTTGTTCCGCTACGACTCCGTGAAGAGGCCTTGCTCGGCAAGAATCCGCTGACGGGTGTGAGTTACTTCACCTGGGCAAGCGGGCCGGGAGCCGATCGGGAAGCCTCGGCCACGCGAACACGAATCGTAACCGAACCCGGCAAACCGATGCGTTCTGTCGAAGAGATCGTCCGGGAGACGGATGTGGATTACAAACAACCCGCCCTCATCGAGGCAAAGGCTTCCTTCCATACCGCCGGCGATGTCTGGCTGCTTGGCAGTGGCCCCGGAAGTGAGAACGTCCGCGGTTTTCTCGACAATACCGAGATTTTCCGTTTGATGGCAAAGGCGATCGAGGAATCTGCGAAATAAGACGGTGCGCGTCCTCATGCGCGGCAGGTGAGATCCGGCATCCCTGAATCTGCGCAACGCAGGGAACTGAAGTTCTATTCTTCTCGTTGAACTTTCATTGAAAAACGACTTAACATCTCGTGTATCGGGAGGTCGAAAGGGTTTGGCGAATTTCGGCAGAACCCCCGGTTCAACTCGTTCAGTCGTCTGGGTTTTGTCACTTAGAATCCGCTCTAGCGGTTCTCGTCAGGGCGAAGTCTGTCGTGTGGCCGCCGGGCAGCTTCGGGTTTGCTGAAGCGTGGTTGTTGCAACCGGGAAAAAGCCTTTCTGGGCTTGGGTTGGTGGAAAGCGGGCCGAAGTGTTGGCGGTCTCCGACAGAACATTGTCGCATATGAGACAATATTTCGCCAACATGATACTACAGAAAATGGCGCGAATCCGCAGCTCAATCTTCTCTCATCCGCGCTCGCTCCACGACGTCTGTGAAAGCTAAGATGTTTTGAATGTATTATTTATGACTTGCTGTACCAAGATATCTTCGCTGAGATATCGAAAAGTGATCATTTAAAATATTGTCGCATATGGGACGATGTTATGCGAAAAATCGAGAGGTCATCTTGCGGCGAATTCCAGTTGGTTTGAATGGGATTGCCTTTTCAGAATCTTGGCTGCGTTGCTTGTTTGGAAGCGTGACGCTCGCGCTCTTGACGAGGTGGTCTGTTCTGCGGTGGCTTGGTTGCGCCAAGTCGCGCTGCAGGGAAGATCTGAATTTTCTGTGCCTCAATGATTGGGAAGGTGCGCTTTGCGCTCCGGAGCTGCCGTGCAGTTTGTAAGGTCCGTCGGATTCTCTGAAGCGTGTTGAAATTTTCATCGGACTTTCGTTCCAATCTCTTCAAGTTTTCCGGTCGATGAGCTTCGATCCCAATCAGCCCTACAATGATCTCCCGTTGCTTCCTCCTGCTGGTGAGCTGGAGACCAGGCGGGTTTTGAAGAAGTGCGTGTCGGCTAACAAGGCGCTGGCGGAGCTGAAAGGAGCCGGCGACCTGATTCCCAATCAGGCCATTTTGATCAACGCGATTCCCCTCCAGGAGGCCAAGCTCAGCTCCGAGATAGAGAACATCGTCACGACACAAGATGCCCTGTTTCAAGCCGCTCTCGACGAGAGCAAAACCACAGATCTTGCGACAAAGGAAGTTCTGCGGTATCGAACGGCCTTGCGCCGCGGGAGCGAGGCCCTGCAGTCTGCGCCGCTGCGACTGGGACTGCTTGAAGATCTTTGCAGTATTCTGCGCGATGAGAAAGTCGCCTTCCGCTCCGACAACAGCGTTTATATCGGGAATCTCTCCCGGCGCACGATCACCTATACGCCACCGGCAGGCGGGGCCGTGATGAACGAAAAGCTGCGCAACCTCGAAGGATTTCTTCTGGCCAACGACGACCTCGATCCGCTGGTGCGGATGGCGGTTGCGCATTATCAGTTTGAGGCGATCCACCCGTTCACGGATGGCAATGGGCGGACGGGCCGCATTCTCAATATCCTGTTCCTCTTGCATGCGGGCTTGCTCCGCATTCCCGTGCTCTATCTCAGCCGTCACCTCATCCAGAACAAGGTGGAATATTACAGTCTGCTCCGCGGTGTCACGGAACGCGCGGAGTGGGAGGACTGGTTGCTTTTCTTACTCACGGGCGTTGAGGAAACCGCAGAATGGACGACCGGCCGGATTGTGGCCGTCCGGGATCTGTTCGATCAGACGCTCGCTCGCTGCCGCGCCAAGTTGCCATCCAAGGTTTATTCCAAGGAACTGATCGAACTCATCTTCATGCAGCCCTATTGCAAGATCCAGTTTCTGGTGGAGGCCGGGATCGCCAAGCGGCAGACGGCGTCGGAATATCTTCAGCAACTGGAGAGAATTGGCGTTCTCACCGCTGAAAAGCAGGGGCGCGAGGTTCTCTACAAATATCCGACCCTCCTGAAGGTGCTCACCGCCTGATGTGTCGTCCCTCTCGACCCATTTCAACTAAATGTCGAAATAGAGTTACAATTTCGACATGTTCCGGAAATATGTCGATGCCGTTGACATATCGGATGGAACAACGTTCGGCGGCATTCATCAGATGACCGCGTTGGCTCCGGCATCCTAATCGACGAGGGGCTCAGAATCGCCGGCAATCTAGAACTCGAAGCCCCGCACTTTGACCGTCGAGCGCGAACCGAAGTCTTCCTGTGCGGACTCGCGATAGATTGTTTCCCGGGAATCGAACCCGCCTTGCACGACGGGCTTCCCGGCGCAACCGGAGCAGGAAATCGTGCACGACAGAACGGCGATTTTGTGCAGGCTCCGAAAGGCAGCCTTATCCTCCCGAGTGAGACGAGAGCAGAGGGACAAGGTCGTAGTCGTCTTCCGTGGCTCAGGCGATTTGCAATTGCGGTCCGCATGTCGGATCCCTGAAAATCCCTGGGAAAACCCCCGTAGGGTTTGCGGCTACATCACCCCTTCGGCCCGTCCCTGCCGCATCGCATGCGAAAGACTCAGGATCAACGCCATGCTCTCTTGAGCCTGCTGTTCGGGGTTGAGGGCTCCGGGCAGGCCGATGATGATTTCGGCGGGCTGACGCTCCCGGTTGGGAATTGGGGTAAAGGTTCGGCTGTAAGTCGGGCGCACCGGATTCGCTCGCCATTGGAACAGCGGACTCGTCGTGGCGTAGCGCCGAAGGGCGTCGGATAGCGCAACCTTTTGCTCCTCTTCGGCGAGCCAGGCCTCCACATCAGCGTCCAGCGCACGCGGATTTTGACGCAAGAGGAAGATCGCGTCGTACGCATAGCGCTCCAGTTCACGCTCGAGGACCTGAACATGACCGCATTGCGAATTTTCCCAACATTGCATTCCGTCGCTCTGCTGTTTGCTGGTCAGGAAAACCGTCTCGCGATGCGCTTCCAGATTCGCAACGGGATAAGCGGTGATTTCGATGCCCGTCGCCAGTCGAAGCCGGGATTCCAGCGCGACGAGCAGGCGAGCGATCGCATAGGGGGTAATGATCTCCGTGCCGACCCATCCACCAATCACCAGGACCCGGATGGGCTCTTTGTCAGCGGGAGAGCCGCACACATGGAAATACGGAATCATCTCGCTCCGAACGCCTGCTTGTGGCGTTCCATAGCCGACCACAAGGGAGGAAGATCCTGAAGCGAGTTCGATCAAAGGAGCTATCAAATCATGCACAGTTTGCCGTCCGGACTTGAAGCAATCGGTGATTTGGCTGTCGACAGTACTATCCATAATGATACCTCCTTTATGGTGTCCGGCAAACAAACATGGGAAGGCGGAATCTTGCAACGCAGAATGCAAGCAAATGGCGGAAAATCGGGAAAAATCTTCCCCCGGCTTCGTCGTCGCTCTCGAAAGTGCGGGAACGAGGGGCAAGAAAAAGGCTGGTCTGGGCGGGTGGCGGCTTTTTAACCTCATTAATCGCACCGGGATGCGTTGATTTCTGGACTCGCGGAAACCGGCGCCCGCCCAGCCTGCGAACGCCGGTTCCTTTGAGGACGCTGCGCGGTGAAGGTCAGAAGATCACGCCCAATTGGAAGCCGAGAACGGTCGCGTTTTCAACGAGGCCGGTGCCATTCGGCCGGATGATGTATTGCAGCACGGGCTGCGCGTAAAGCCACTTGTTGACCTGGATGCGATAGTCGAACTCCAAGACCGCCTCGTAGACCTGGGTTGCCCGTCCGCGACTCTCGTCGGCAAGCTGCTTATAGTAGCTGTAGTTGCCGTAAGCGAAGGCAACGCCGAGTTGATCCTGGTCCCGGCCCGGAATGATCCCCTTGTAGACCAGGCCAGTCTGAAAGTAGAATGGCAGAGGGTTGTTGTACTTCGGAGCGAAGTTTATCAGGCTGAAGAAATACAGTCCCTGTTCGTTCAATTTCGGCTTTGACGGTTTTACCGTCTCTTTCAGCTCCTTCCCGTCCGCCACCGACTTGCCATCCGAGGGGCCCTCGGGCGCCGGGGTTTCGGGCGAGGGCTCACGATAAATTTGCTGATCAGCCTGCCAGTAGAACAGCAGCTTCTGATCATAGTTCTCGCCGAAGTAGGAGGTGTTCTCGACGCCCCAGTAAATAAGGCCGGCTGCATACCGCCCTGGGAGTTGGGAAGGACCAATTTTTGGCGTGAAGCCCGTTTCCGTCAGCCAGAAGAGACCGTTTCGGTCCGGCGGTTGTGCGCCGGCGAAGAAAAGGCCGTGGTTCGATGGAGTGCTGGCGTCAGGAATCGCCAGATACAGACCGCTTTGGAGATAATACCAATCCAAAGGCTTGACCTTGATGTAGCCGCCCCAGGCCGAGTAGCTTCCTCCCCAGCCGATGCCATTGGCGCCGATGCCCCGATTCGAGGTGAACGTGTTGTTGATGAAAAACTTGTTCAACGGCTGATTGATGAAGATGTCGGTCGGATTCTGCCAGCCCCCCGAGAGAGTCAGAAACTCCTTCACGCCAAAGAGCTCGGGCGTGGTGTAGGTCAGGTAGACCTGTTGAAAGCGCCAGAGCCTGCCACCCTGGAAGGTGCTCGGAGCGAACTGGCTGCTCGCTCCAACCCATTTGTTCACGCCGGCGCCGCCCCGGTAGCGCAAATCCGAGTAGAGCGTCAGGCCCTCGATGGCCTCCCACCCGGTCAATTTGGCGAAATCCAGCGTGCCGCGGAACTTGAACTCGTCGTCGTAGCCGAAACGCTGTTGCAGACCGCCGTCAACGTTCCAAAGGAAGTTGGCTTTCCATTCCACGCCAAGTTTCAACCCATGGTCTTCCAGCGTGTCGCGAACACCAAACCAGCTGCCGGTCGCCCATTTTCCATTCCACCACTGCGCAAACGCCGAAGCGTCGGCCTTGGGCTCGGAAGTTGACGTTTGTCCGGCCTCGGCTCCGGGGAAAAACCCCCACGCCAGCCCCAAGGCGGTCAAACCCGAAATGATTTTGCTTTTTTTCATGCTATTTTTGACGAGCGACTGCGGCAAGCATTTTTCGGGCCGAGCTGCGCTCCTCCAATACAGTTAAGGTTCCCTAAATAACGATCATTCTGATCGTATATCGAGCGCGGTTTTTAGGGGGTTTAACCTAATTGTCAACGGAATTTTTTTTGGTGTTCTTAAAGAACGGCAACTAATCCGGCAGATAGAGGATGCGTCCGCACTGGGGGCAATGGATGATCTCTTTTCGGCCTCGGACCTGAACGACGGTTTGAGCGGTGACCCTCATGTGACAGCCCGTGCAGACTTCATGCTCGAGAGTTGCGACGGCGGTGCCGTGCTTGGCTTTGAAGAGCCGCAGGTAAAGTTCGAGGATATCTTCGTCGAGCGCTTTGGCCAGGGACTCGTGTTCGTTGCCGAGGTCTGCGATGCGCGTTTCGAGATTTAGTTTTTTACTTTCGAGGGCGGCGAGGAGGTGCTGGAGCTTATCGCGCTCTTCGGCATGCGTCCTTTCGGCGGCGGCGATTTGCGGCGTTAGCTTTTCGAGGTCCTCCATCAAATCGAGCTCTCGATCTTCCAAGGCGATGATGGCCTTTTCGGCGGCGGCAATCTCGTGGGCGAGCGCTGCGTATTCTTCGTTTTTTCGGGTTTGGAGCTGCTGTTGCCTGTAGCGGGCGATGGCGTCTCTTTTGGTCCGCGCCTCCATCTCGAGGTTTCTCTTCTCGATTTCGATTTCCCTGGCGCGGATCTTTGCCGTGTCGAGTTGAGCGGCGGAGTCGGCGATTTGTTTTTCGCGGATTTTTCGCTCTTCGGGGAGATGTGCGAGTTCCGCTTGGAAGCTCCGAAGGCGCTGGTCGCGGTCCTGCAGGGTGAGCAGCTTTTCGATCACATCGAGCATCGCCCGATGATGACGGGGCCGCCTAAAATAATCCAGCGAGCAGTTTGACGGGGTTGCGAAGCTCTGCGGACCTCTGGACGGGGGGTAAAGCGATGCGGCTTGTGCGGCCGCGGCCGCACCCTCACTCCTTCCATCGACAAGCGTTGGGGGCTTCCAGTCCAAGCTGGTCGAGAATGCGCCAAACAAGGGTGTCGGCGAGCTCGACGAGGTTCGTGGGGCGGCTGTAGAACGAGGGGGAGGCCGGCAGGAGGATGGCTCCTGCCTCGATCACGGAGACTGCATTGCGAGCATGGATCAGGTTCCATGGAGTTTCGCGAGGCACGAGAATCAGCTTTCGGCGTTCCTTCAAGAACACATCCGCGGCGCGAAGAATCAAGCTTTCGCTCATTCCGTGCGCGATGCGGCTGAGTGTGCCCATGGAGCAGGGAACAACGATCATGCCGTCAAACTTTGTGCTGCCGCTGGCGAAAGGCGCGTTCATGCTCTTGTCGGAATGCTCGACCGCACCTGGAGGAATCTGCAATTCCCCAATTTCCTCGCGGATGACCTGTTTTGCATACGCGCTGAAGACGAGGTGCAATTCAAGTTCTGCCCGGTCGAGATAATGCAGGAGGCGTTGCAGATAGATGGCTCCACTGGCTCCCGTAGCGGCAAGGACCAGGCGCATCTCAAGGAATTTTTTCTGGCCCGGCGAATCTCGGTCCCTGAGCTTTCAAAATCTCAGATCAAGTTGGCGGCGCCGAGGGCCTTGCGAACTTCGGAGGTCCTGTTCATCGCTCCGGCGTAGACCTCGTTCGCGATGGCCTCAGGCTCGTGGCGTGAAGTTTGGTCCACCTTGACGAGCCGGTCGCAGATTTCCGCCAGCGTGGTCTCGGATCCATTTTCCGCGTTCCAGGCCCATCCCGCTTGAACGGCCCCGCCGAGCCCGGCTCCCTCTCCACTTTGGAGGCACACGGTAGGAACGCCGAAAACGTCGGCGCACATTTGGCGCCAGAGCCGGCTGTTGCTGCCGCCCCCGGTGAGCCGGATTTCGGCGGGGTGCATGCCGAGCTCGCGGAAGCGCGCGAGGCCGTAGCCGAGGCCGAGCGTCACGCCCTCGAAAGCCGCGCGGGCCATGTGCGGGGCGGTGAAGTTTGCGAGCGTAAGTCCGTGAAAGACTCCGGTGCCGTTTGGCAGGTCCGGCGTGCGTTCTCCCGTCAGATACGGGAGAAGAAGGAGGCCGTCGCACCCGGCGGGGACGGCCCGGATCTCTTCTTCGAGCCGCGCGTAGTCCCAGCCGAAGGACTTGCGAATATGCTCGGTGATGAGCGTGAGGTTTAACGTGCAGATCAGAGGCAGCCAGTTGTCCGTACTGTCGCAAAATGCGGCCACTTCGCCCTGCGGATCGATGATTGGCACCGCGGAAAAGGCAAAGAGCGTTCCCGATGTTCCCAGGCTCGCGGTCACCACGCCGGGTTGAATGTTGCCGGTTCCGATGGCGGCCATCATATTGTCACCGCCGCCCGCGCTGACCGATGGCGCCTTCGCCAGACTCCATTTCTTGCACAACTCCTCGCGCAGGGTGCCGTGGGGAAGCTTCGAGGACATTAGCGGGGGCAGCTTTCCGGAAAGATCTGTGGCGATGAAGTCGACCACCTCTGCTGACCACTGGCGTTTTTCGACGTCGAACAGGGCGGTGCCGGAAGCGTCGCCGAATTCCATCTTTTTTTCGCCCGTGAGCCAGAAATTCAGATAGTCATGGGGAAGCAATACGCTTTGAGTCCTGTTCCAGTTCTCGGGTTCGTTTTGGCGCAGCCACAGGATCTTTGGAGCGGTATAACCGGTGCGCATCGTGTTTCCGACGAGCGCGACGACACTGGCCGGTCCCCCAAAATGATTGGTGATTTGGTCACATTGGGCGCCGGTTGACGTGTCGTTCCACAATTTGGCCGGGCGCACGACTTGGTCTTCTTTGTCGAGAACGACGAGCCCATGTTGCTGGCCGCTGACACCGATGCCGCGAACCTCATCCTTGCGCGCGCCAAGTTTGCCAATGACTTCGCCGATCGATTGCTCCGCGGCGTCGATCCAATCCTTTGGCTGCTGTTCCATCGCGCCGGGCGGCAGGTTTGGGACGAAGCCGTACGCCTTCTGAGCGGAAGCGAGAACTTCTCCGTTCTCCCAGTCAAGGGCGATGGTTTTTGTGCTTTGCGTGCCGCAGTCTATTCCGAGAAAGATCATGGGGAGGGATGGGTTAGGGCTTGAGAATTGCGCTTTGGCCGCGGGCAATAAAGAACTTTTGACGCGATCCTAAACCATTCCCAGCTTTTGTTTGCCTTCCTCGCTGATTCGGTCGGGAGTCCAGGGCGGGTCCCAGACGAGATCGACATTCGCGTCCGTCACGCCATCGATGCTCAAGATTTTCTGGCGCGCTTCGCTGGCAATGATCGGACCCATCCCGCAGCCGGGCGCGGTGAGGGTCATCTGAACCGTGACATCGTAGCCGCCTCCGTCGCGGGATTTGATGTCGAGGGCGTAAACGAGGCCCAGGTCGACGATGTTGACGGGGATTTCGGGATCGTAGCAGGTCTTGAGCTGGTCCCAAGCAGCCTTTTCGAGGTTCCCATCGGGGGGTTTTTCGGGCCCCGGAGAGGCTTCCTGACCGATGGAATCGGCATCCTGTCCCTCGATGCGATAGAGACCGGCCTGGCTCGGAACAAGGATCGTGAAGGAGCCTCCCAAGGCCTGGGTGATGACCAGTTCGGTACCGGCCGGGAGGGTGATTCTCTCACCGCTCGGAATGCGCGTGACTTCGACGTCACGGGCGGTGATCGCTGAGGATTGGTGGCTCATTTGGGGAAGTTGATGGGTTGAGAGTTGATGGTTGAGAGACGTGTCTCGTCCACTCATCTCAGCTGCAGTTTGAGAAACTGAGCGCTGATATTTTGGAAGATTGTTTGAGTAAGCGGAGGCGTTCGCTGCGGAAATGAGACTAGTCGTTGTCTTCCTTGTTCGAGATGGTTCCCGCAGATTTGTAACCCGCGAGGTATTGCTCGACCAGGAGCAGGCGTCCTTCGCCCGCGCGCTGAACAATCTTCAGGAGCTGGTCCATTGAGCTAACCTCCTCGAGCTGCTCGCTGACGAACCATTGCAGGAACGTTGAGGCGATATGATTGTTCTCCTTCAACGCGGTATCCATGAGCGTATTGATCAGGTCGGTGACCTTAATCTCCTGCTCGAGGGAGAGTTTGACGGCATCCTCAGCAAATGGGAAGCGGGCGACGGGTTTGGTCACCGCAGGGATTTCGACGCGCGCTCCGGCATCGATGAGAAACTTGATAAACTTCATGGCGTGCTCATGTTCTTCGGCCGCCTGTTTGTAGAAGTGCCGGGCGAGAAAGGGCAGCGATTCGGCGTCGAAGTGCGACGCGATGGCCGTGTACTGAATACTAGCCGCAAACTCGTAGCCGATCTGTTCGTTGATTTTCTCGTTGAGGGCTTGAGAGATGAGCATGCCTCAAGCTCCGTCCGGGCGTCGCAAAGGTCAAGCTCAGGCCCTGCGCAAGCTTCCGCAAATTTTTGGCAAGGCACCGTCAGACAGCGGAGGCTTTTTCTTGAATTATGTCCGGGTGTTTCATCGGACACCGCAAGGAGGTTGCCCGCGGATTGAGGACACTGTCTTCTCCGGCAATCCTCTGCTCGCTTCGGCGATTCGCGAGAATGTGCGCATCGTTGGCCGGCGCGCGCTGATCCCGCTTCTTCCGCGCTGGCCGGTGCTGTTTCGGGGGTTGCGAACCTTCGGACGCGTGACCTCTTTCTGCCGGAATTCCTTCGCCATGCTGGGCAGCGTCGGCGTCTATCCCGAAGTCTGGAGCACGCCGTGCGGACGCAGCGCCCGTGGCGGGGACCTCACATTCTCCTTTCCGTGCTGGAGTCGCGCTTTGGCCACGATCCAGGAGCGCTCGGGCGACTGGCTCTATGCGGCCGAGTTTCTCGACGCCTTCGGCAACATGATTCACAAAGTCTGTCTCACACCCGAGTCCGATTCGGAAGCGTTTCGCTGGTGGGTCGAACTCAACCACGCGACGAGTCCGACGGCGGAGCTTTCGCCCTACGCACGGTTTGCCCCGGCTGTTGACGACTCGGATGCGCATTGCGAGGATGACGCGTCGGTCCTTTCAGAGGATGATTTTCGTGCCCTTCTCCGCCGGTCGATCGAAGAGGAAACTTCCGTTCAAATTCTCGTCGCGAATGAGGGCTTGGCGCAGGGCGCGAGAATGGTTCCGAATTGCCTTCGCGACGATGGCGACTGGATCTATCTGGGAGACAGCGGCTGCGGACTGCAGCTCCGGACCGGACGACCAAGTCAACTCTCTTTTCGCTGGTCGTCCAGTTCCCGGGAGTGGGTTTTGAAGGCCTATGAGTCCGAGGGCCGCCTCGTCTGCACCCTTTTCGGAAGAGATGACGAGGAATGATCTCCTTGATGGGCGGAGAATCAGTGACCCTCAGTCGCTACCCAAAAAAATTTGCAACCGCTCGCAATTCGCGTTGTTGCATCCGGCAACTTCAAGAATCTTACCGATGAAACGCACGATACTCCTTTCGCTGGCAGGCCTCACAGCCGCTGCGGCTCTGGTCATTTCGCACCTTGATGCCGCCGAGCCTAACCCAACGGTCTCTCCGCCGGAAACGCCGGCCGCCCAAGCCGACCCGCCCCCGGGAGATTCGCAGAAATTTTGCGGCAGCGATCAATTTGGCGGTGCGCGTGAACGATTTCATCTTCCCGGGCATCATTGGGCTCGGCACCGTGATCATGCCCGGGAGGGGCAGATGCTGGACCGACTGTTGAATCTCACCGACGAGCAGAAAGAAAAAGTCAAGGAGATCATGGAGGCCAGCCGGCCGAGGATCAGAGCGATCCGCGAGGAACAGCGGGCGAAAATTCAAGCCGTGAGAGACGAAGCGCGGAAGCAGATCCGTCCTCTTCTTACTCCCGATCAGCAAAAAGTGTTCGATGATGCGCAGAAGCTGCGCGAGGATGCCCGCAAACTGAAAGAGGAAGCAAAGAATCTTCGTAAGCAAGGCAACGAGTCTGAATAGTCGGAAAGCATTTATCGCTCGCGGGGCGGCCGAATTGGCCGCGCTTTTTGGCCGTTTGACTACCTAAGTAATCGCTACAGAACTCTCAGGCCGACGATTCGGGACTTCTTGCATTTCTATGCCGGGAGGGGCAGCGAAGGTTCTCCCGATTTTTGCTGTCCCGCCAAGTAACGAAGGGCCTCGACGATCCATCGGGCGACGGACTCCGGAGGTTCTTCGTAGAAGCGTCTCCAGGCCAGGGCCTTTTGATCCTCATAGAGGTCTTCCGTGTGGTCCTTCAGCCAAGCCAGGCGCACTCCGTGTCCGATGATCACATCGAGGACGAGGTCGTCTTTCAGGACGATGTAAGGATTATCGCGGAAGAAATCTCCCAGCGCGACGAGAGCTTCAATCGTGAGGTGACGATACTCGGGCGCATCGATTTTTGCCAGGAGATGCTCGACGCATCGCGCGAAATTGGTCTCCCCGGAAGTCATCTCGGCCAGGAGGGGAGCGCTTTCCATCCGGTTTCGGCGCTCGAGTTTGTCGCCGATCACCACCGCACGGCAGTGTTCCAGTGTTTCCCAAACCCCAGGGTAGAATCCCGCGGGCACCCTGCCGAGCGCGCCTCCGCGACGTCGATGATCCAACCAGCCATCGGCGGGAGTTTGAGACGGCGGAGCCGCCGTTGGTGCCTCGGCGCGATGCTGCCATTCAATGTCCGGCCTAAGGTTGAGCGTTTCTTGTGTTTTGAGGAGCTTTTCGGTCGTGGCAAAATCCTTGAGAACTTTGGTCAATCGCGCCTGAACCTCCGAGGGAGAGAACCCGAGCAGTTTTTCATAAGCCTCGTCCTGGACGAGCGAGAATTCTTCAGAGACCTCCGCAGTGAGTAGCAGAATCAGGTAGCCCACCCGGAGAGTCAGAAAGCCCCGCAGCAATTCGGGATCAAGCTTGATGAGACCATCGAGACCCAGGAGTATCTCTTGAGCCAGAACGCGCTCGCGGACATCTTCCCGGGAAAATCGAGCGATTCGATCGGCGATGGCTTTGCCCGCCATCGGTTCCTTGATAAGCGAATCCGGGCTATACCCTTTGCCGACCAACACTTGTTTTTGTCGAACAAGCAGGTTGGTAACCGCCTCTTCCAGTCCCGGGCCAAACCATCCGCGCAAACCAGAGATGCGTCGCAGCACGCTCCAATGCCGGCCCAGGCTGGCCTGCTGCCACAGTTGATCGAGCAGGGTTGCCAAACGAATGGTCCCTGGGTGTTCGGATGCGTGCGGCCCTCTCCCAGACCAGGGAATTTCCCCATCGGGGCCCAACTGGAGCACGAGGCGCTGGAGGCATTCGGCCTGTTCGTAGAGGTTATCACTCGCTTGGAGCCGGTCTCCCAGGCACGATTGATCCCGCTGTCCCTCCAATTCCAAGGCCAGCTCCTCTGGGCCGCTGAGGGGCGAGTTCTGAGCGGGGTCATGGGACAAGACCCGTGTCGATGAGTGCTGCTGCTGGAGGAGGCTCGCATCTGCCTGGGGAATCAATCCCACGCCGGGATCCAGAGTCATCCAGGATGCCGAGGCCATGAATTGGGACAGAGGACCAAGACGGACGGCCGCCGGCCCACACTCGCCGTTTCGCCACTCGTGGAGGAGAGCAAAGAGCAGGCCGGTTTCGGTCTCGAAATGCCGTTGACCAAGAGGCACAACAAGGGTCGGAAGCCCTTGGTTCTGCCAGTGGCGGGAAAGGTAGGCGACCTCGCTCCGCAAGCGCGGGCTGAGAATGGCCATGTCCAGAGCGAGGTAATCCTGTTGATCTGACAGAATGGAAGGGGCGAAGGCCAATCTTCGATCACCCAGGCGATAGAAACGAGCGGTTGTCAGTGTGCGGAGACGGCGCTCGGGGCGACCGGTCAAGCCAAGAACCCCGCTGGCGCCCTGGGCGGCATAAAAGTGCGCCAAATCGCTGGCAGGCCTCAGCTCAATGGTTTCCAACTCGTCCGTTCGCTCAACGCTGATTCCCAGTTCCGCCAGGCGGGTTTGCGTTTCGAGATCCTCGGCCACGAGGGCAATTTGAACCAGAGAGGGAGGCCTTGGCCGCCAACGATGGCGTCCCAAGGGGTCCAAGTCATTGCGATCCAGAAGCCCATCCTGGCGCATTTGGCCGAGCCACCAGAGGCTCTGAGCCCAAACCAGGGGAACATTCTCATTGGGCAGACGAGTTTGGCTGCCGGGCTTCTCTTTCTCCGCTTCGACACTTGAAGCGGGAACGCAATAAAGTTCTGGCAAGAGGCCGATATCCCCCTGTTTTTGTTCGAGTCCTTCAAGCCGGCGACGATACTCCGCGGCAGATTCGCCTGCGCCCCTGTACTGGGCATCCAGGAGGAGGTAAGTGAAGAAGAGAGGCCACTCGCACTCGATGTGCTCGAAAATCTTGAGTTCATTAGGCTCGTAGTGCAGGCGGCTGTGATCTTCCAGGGCAGTTTGATGGCCGTCCCGGAGGAAGCGTTTGCAGCCATAGTTGCCCTGCAGGCGGTCCACGATGGTCGAGCGAGTGCGATCGACAAGGTCCTCATCTTTGACCGCGAACGCCGGGAATCCAATCACCGCAAGGGTGGCCGCGTCCACTTCCTTGGAAGCTGATTCACGCGGGAGCAAACTGTGGAGGGTAATTCGAGCCCGGGCTATCTCATCCGGAAGAACATGCACTTGGGTGCTGCGATCACCCCGGGATCCATACAAGTTAAAACCATCCAGGGCTTCCAACGCGGCAAGGGACATCCCCACGGAGCTGGCGTTAA
The DNA here is from genome assembly GCA_963731945.1 of uncultured Verrucomicrobiae bacterium. Taxonomy (GTDB): domain Bacteria; phylum Verrucomicrobiota; class Verrucomicrobiia; order Chthoniobacterales; family Terrimicrobiaceae; genus DASTFP01. The sequence continues at coordinate 173,487 of CAVSXN010000018.1, forward strand.
TCTCCCGATGACCGCTATTGATCTTGTTTCCGCGTTCCCAGATGCCGTAATCCGGGATTCGGTAAGCCCGGCCGATGTAATAGGTGAGATTTTGAATGAAAGCGACTTCAACCGGACTCCAAATCAGGTCGATCCCCCCGGCAATCATTTGGGCGAGGGTGAGCAAATAGAGGGATGTGGCATCAAGCTGGAGGTGTCCCCATTGGTCATCGGCCGCCACCGTCTGTCCCGTGGCAGTATCGTACTTCGCATGCAAGGCATCCAGAGGGTCTTGCGTGTGTTTGAATCGTTCCACTTTGGCGGCCTGACCCATCATGGCCGCCAGCAAACCGCGCATCAGACGAACCACAGAGCGCTCGAGTTCGCGGCTGCGGCGATCATCGGGGGCAAAGCGGCGAAAGGCCACAGCCAAGCCCCAAACAGCAAATATACTATAGACATTATCCCGAACCCACGCGTCGGTGTAATCCCCATGCACGGTTATCGCCGTGCTGGCAGGCAGAAGGCCGGTCACCGGGTGCTGCCGGGTTAAGATCACCGACTGAACTGCGTCATAATAACGATTAAGCTGGCTTAAACGCTCTTCGCCGACCTTCGCATTTACATCCATGGCTCGTACAAATATTCCCGCAGACATCGACGGGCATGCCCGTCCGACTTTGGACCCAGGTTCATCATCGAAGCCTCGCTCAAGAGCATCTTCCATGCCGCGCGCTGACTTCAATACAATTCGGTAGCAGGTGGCCAAGCACGAAGCCTCCTGTCTCCTGCGGCTATCGTTTTCTGCTCAAGGGAAAAACACAGGGGCAAACTCCGAACATTTCGGCGAACGCTTTGGAGAAATGGCTGAGGCTCGAATAGCCGACGGCCATGGCCGCTTCGGTGACGTTTGAGCGGCCGCTCCGGAGGAGTTCGGCGGCACGTTCGAGGCGCAAGTTGCGAAGATAACGCGAGATGGTCATGCCGGTCTGCTCTGAAAAGATCCGGCTGAGATAGAACGGGCTGCACCCGACTTCTCGTCCGAGTTGGGAGAGCGCCGGCGGATTCTCAAGATTCCTTGCCAGCGTCTGCTTGACGCGCTCGACCCGCTCGGTGGCCAGCCGCTTGTGCCTCTGGCAGAAAAGTTCTTCGCGGGGCTCGATCAATGTAAGCGATGCGATCTCCAGGATCTTCGCGCGGAACCAGAATCCGGCGCCGGATCCGTCGATGGGAGGTTTGAGCATCTCCTCGGCGCTGTGGCGCACGCGAGGACTGAGCGGCTGCTCCCGCGCTGTGCGCAGGCGCGCTTCACCACAGAGGAAACCTTGCGTTTCACGATTCAGGATGGCTTCGTGACCACGAACGGCCTCGCTCAGCCAACTCCGCGACAATTCCACTGTGAGAAAGCGGTGTCTTTGCCCCGCGTGACGGTCCGCCTTCAATCGGCTCTCGTCCGCTGCATAGTGAGCGACTCGCTGGGGATTGACGATGGTCGTCTGGGCGGGACGTTCGTGAATGGCGCCACAGCCCTCGAAATTGATGCATATTTCGAGGCTCTCCGGATGAAAGCTGCGGGACCAATCGAGCGTTCTCCGACATTCGAAATCGTGCCATTCAATGCTCACGCCTTCGCTTGAAAAGCTTCCAAAAAGCTGGCGCCATTCCCCCTCGACTCCGGCCCAAACCGGTTCCTCACAAAAATCATTCCCTTTCCGCACGCCGAACCAATATTGAGATTTGATCTCAATAACAAGGGAAAAAGAATGGATCATCCGTTCGCCGAAGCGAAAGCTGGAAGCGAGGGCAGTCTTGCGCCTTTGCCGAATGGCGGTATTTTGAGGGCACATGGAGACCACGTCGGTCAACTACAGGATTGGTAATGAGAAGTTGATTCGCGTCCTGGATGCCGCGAGCGCGAAGTTGCGCGCCTTGCTGGAGCGGCAGGGTCGCGCGCACGGGGCCTTGCGTGTGTCGGTGATCGGAGGTGGCTGCTCGGGATTGCAGTATAAGATGGATCTGGTAGATGGCCCCGCGAATCGCGATATTCTCGTGCAGTCCAACGAGGTCCGGGTGGTTGTTGATCCAAAGAGCGCGCTGTTTGTGAGCGGATCGGAGCTGGATTTTAGCGACGATCTGCAGAAGGGCGGTTTCAAGGTTTCGAATCCGAACGCCGTGGCCCATTGCTCCTGCGGCGAGAGCTTCTCCGCATAAACCAACCCGTGGCCGGTTTAGCTTGCTTATTGTGAAGCAAAGGAATGGAAGACGCGTTTTCGTTGTTCTCCCTGGAGCGCAGGCCGCGGCTCGATGAGGCAGCGCTTAAGGAAAGATATTTGCGGCTCGCAGCTGCATGCCATCCGGATTTGTCGGGTGACGACGAGAAGTTTCATCAGTTGCAAGATGCGTACAAGACTCTTCGCGAGCCGGCGGCGCGATTGAGGCATCTTCTTGAGTTGGAATTTCCAAGCGGCGGCAAAAAGAGTGATCCCGCGCCCCATGCAGAGCTCTTCATGAGCGCGGGAAGTGCGGTGCAAGCGGCCAAGGCTGTTTTTTTGCGCTCCGAGAAAACCACCACAGCCCTTGCTCGAGCCCTGCTCTCGCCGGAAATTGCGACCGTTCTTCGGGAAGTCCGAAAGGCGTTGGAGTCCGTCCAAAAAGCGCAAGATCAATTAACAGATCGGCTCGAGAGTCTCGATGTCCGCTGGCCTGAAGTCTCTGCCGACGAACTGTCGGCCCTCGCGGCGTCGTTTTCGTTTCTCTCGCGATGGAAGTCGCAGTTGTCGGAATCGGAATTCCGCCTGGCAAACTGATGAAAGGGGAGCGCACGCTTCCCGCAAGCTGCCTTCGGTGTCCCGCTGAGGGTGCCTCGACCGTCGCGGCTCACGCCCCGCCGCGCGAGGTCGTGTGGTCCGCGTGATCAATCGCTTCATCGCGTTGTCGCGGAGTGCGCGACGCGGCTCACCGTGGCGCGGACGCGATCCTGAGATTCACTCCCTTTTCTTCGTGAAATTGTTCCTCGAGCTTGGAGAATGGCTTGATGATTGTTGGCATAGATCTTGGCACGACAAACTCGCTCATCGGCGCGATGGACGCCGGGTTTCCGGTTTTGTTTGCCGATGCGGCTGCGCGCAGGCTGACGCCCTCGGTGGTGTATTTTCCTGACGAGGGCGAACCGATCGTCGGCTACGGGGCCTTGAGCCATCGAGAGCAGGCGATCGTTTCGGTCAAGCGCCTGATGGGGCGGCGAGTTGGCGAGAGCGGGGCGGATCGAAACATTGTTGGCACGCGGGGTGAGCCCGTTCGACTTGTCGCAGGCGGAAGGACGATCTTGCCCGAGGAGGTCGCTGCGTTGATTCTGACGAAGCTGAAGGCGGATGCTGAACGGGCGCTTGGAGGCGTGGTGGATCGAGCAGTGATCACAGTTCCCGCATATTTCAATGATGCGCAGCGGGCGGCGACGAAGCGGGCCGGCGAATTGGCGGGTTTCACGGTCGAGCGCCTCCTGGCCGAGCCCACGGCGGCGGCGCTGGCGTATGGATTGAACAGGCTTGCCGACAAGGCGAAGGTGGTGGTCTACGATTTTGGGGGAGGCACCTTTGACGTCTCGGTGCTGGAACTGAATGGGGGGATTTTTCAGGTGCTGGCGACCGACGGTGACACCGAGCTCGGTGGAGATGATCTCGATGCGGCCATCGCGGCAAGGTTGGGGTCAACCCTTGCCGAAGCGGAAGTTATCAAGAGAAAGCTTTCGGAAGGTGAGAACTGCGACTCGGCGATTTCGAGATCCGCTTTCGAGGCCCTCTGCCGTCCGATCATCGAGCGAACGCGAAAGCATTGCCTTCGCTCACTGCAGGACGCAGGGCTGCAACCCGGCGATCTGGATGAGGTGATTCTCGCGGGTGGTTCGACCCGGATGCCCTTGGTGCGGGAGTTTGTGCGTGCCGTCTTTGGCAGGGAGCCCAATACCAGTCAGCATCCAGACGAGGTTGTGGCGCTCGGTGCCGCGGTTCAGGCGGGCATTCTCGACGGGGCCGTAAGAAACGTCACGCTGCTGGACGTGACCCCGCTTTCGCTCGGAATCGAAACCTTTGGCGGACTCATGAATGTCCTGATTCCGCGCAACACGACGATCCCTTGCAAGGCAGGCGAGATGTTTACGAATGCCGCCGCGAATCAAGTCTCAATGCGGATCGCTGTGTTGCAAGGAGAACGCGAGATGGCACGGGACAATTGGAAATTGGGAGAGTTCGAGATTCCTTTCGTTCCCGCTGCGCGCGGACGGGCGCGAGTCGGAGTGCAGTTTGAGATCGATGCCGACGGGCTGCTGAGCGTTCTCGCGCGCGATACCGCAACGGGACAGGACACGAAGGTGAAAATGCAGAGCGCGGTCGAGGTGAGCGACGAGGCTGTCGAGCAAATGCTCTCCGATTCGCTTAATCATGCTTTCGAGGACATGGATGAACGCGCGTTTACCGAGGCGTGCTTGAAGGCGGAGGAGATGTTGCCTGCTGTCGAGACGGCGCTGCAGCGGCTAGGCGGCGAAGTTGCGCCTCAGGAGCGGGATAAGATCGCAGGGCTGGTCCGCCAGGTTCTCGAAGCGAAAAACACGCGTTCGCTTTCGAGTCTAAGGGCGGTGCTGGATGAGTTGGATAAGACAACAGAACCCCTGGCCGCGCGGCTTGTCGAAGGGGTGATGCAGGGGAGGCTGTAGAAAAAGGAACGGATGCGGTGACGCGCCACGTGAGCCGCGTAGGTCACGGCAACGTCGCCGCACGCGGAACGCGACTCACCGCGGTGCCTCTCGCGATGTGCTTTCCAAGGCTTGGGGGCGAATCTCGTCGCCGAGGCGTTTTCCCGGTTTCAGGTAGTTAACGGCGTAGTCCCTCACGGCATCTTCGAGCGAGGTCGTGGGTGTTTCGTAATTCGTCGAACGCAGTTTCGAAATGTCCGCACAGGTGTAATACTGGTATTGATTCCTGATGCTTTCCGGCATCTCGATAAACTCGATGTTCGGCGGGATGTTCAGCGCGTTGAAGAGAGCGTTCGCGAGGTCCTTCCAAGTGCGGGCTACGCCCGCGCCGATGTTGTAGAGACCTGCGGCGGCCGGGGACTCGGCCAAGTGAAGAGTCATGGCGACGGCGTCCTTCACATAGATGAAATCGCGCATCTGTTCGCCGTCGCCGTATTGCGCCCGGTAGCTCTTGAAGAGGCGGATCTTTCCCGTATTGACGATCTGATCGTAGGCCTTGCAGACCAAGCTTCGCATGTCGCTTTTATGGTACTCGTTGGGACCAAAAACGTTGAAGTATTTAAGGCCGACGATTCTCGAAAGCATGGCTTCGTTCTGCGCGTAGAGATCGAAGAGATGTTTCGAGTATCCGTACAGGTTGAGAGGACGAAACGCGCGAAGGTTTTCGCTCTTGTCGTCCATGCCCGCCGAACCGTCGCCGTAGGTTGCGGCCGAGGAAGCGTATATGAATCGAGTTTGGGTTGCGAGCGCCCATCGTGAAAGTTCCTTGGTGTAGCCAAAGTTGTTCTCCATGACGTAGGCGGCGTCCGTGACCGTTGTGGACGAGCAGGCGCCGAGATGGAGGCATGCCTGGAATTTTCCGTGCGAGGCCGCATCCTGCTGGAGGTCGTGCAAGAGCTTGTTTGGCGCGACATAGTCTTCGAAGGCGAGCGGGGCAAGATTGCGCCATTTTTCGTCATTCCCCAGATGATCGCTGACGACGATGCGGGTGATGCCGCGCGCATTCAATGCGTGCACGAGAGCGCTTCCGATAAAGCCGGCGGCGCCGGTGACGAGCAAGCGGCTTTCCGAGATCAGGAGAGGTTTTTTTCTCGCGGATCCGATCTCCGCGCGTGGGCGGTGCTGGCCGGCAGAAGTCTTCAATAGCCTGCTCATAGAAAGAGTTTCGCCGTGGACGCGGCACCGGGAAGATTAGAATCGAGTCGCAGAAAATCGAATGAATTGGCGCGCGATGCCGCGATGATCAAGCAAAGATTCATGTGGTTGAAGATGGCGGGACCTTGCTCCAGACGGCAACAGCAAAACGCTCTTGTCCGAATTCGCGGGCGTAGATACGTTGGGTCATTGTGACCAAGTTTTCGGGTTCACTGGCTCTTCTCCTCCACGCTCATCTCCCGTTTGTTCGGCACCCCGAACACGAAGAGTTTCATGAGGAGGATTGGCTTTTTGAAGCCGTTGTCGAGACGTACATTCCCCTGTTGCGCGTTTTCCGGCGGCTCGATTCTGAGCGCGTTCCGGTTCGGCTGGCGTTGACGATGACTCCGACGCTTTGCGCCATGCTGAGGGATCCGCTTCTCCAGCATCGCGCCGAACGGTATCTCGACCGTGGTATTGAGCTGTCCAAAATGGAAATTGAACGGACGGCCGGCGATGCGCGACTCAACGAGCTGGCGCGTTTTTATTCCGAGCGCTTTGTTTCCGCCCGGGATTTTTATCTAAACGAGATCAAGCGCGATGTGGTTGGCGCTTTTGCGCAGCTCCAGGAAGATGGCATGCTGGAGATCATCACCTGTGCGGCGACGCACGGCTTTCTACCGCTCATGGAGTTTTGTCCCGAGGCGATGAGGGCTCAAATTTTGATCGGCCGCGATGACTATCGAGAATGTTTCGGCCGTGATCCGATGGGCATCTGGCTGCCGGAGTGCGGCTATGTTCCGGCAGTCGGCAAGATCTTGCAGGAGGCAAATCTCCGCTGGTTTGTCATCGATGCGCATGGATTGATGTTCGGCGAGCCTCGGCCGCGTTTCACGATTTTTTCGCCCTACTACACATCTGCTGGTCCGGCGGTCTTCGCCAGAGACAGAGAATCCAGCAAGCAGGTTTGGAGCGCCCGAGAGGGATATCCGGGCGATCCGGCGTACCGGGAGTTCTACAAGGATATCGGGAAGGAGCTGCCGGAAGACTACCTTTCCGCGGTGTTTCCGGACGTGGGTCACCGCCGCTTTTCCGGCATCAAATATTATCGAATCACCGGCAGGGAGAACAAGGAGTATTACCGGCGCGACTGGGCCATGGGAGCGGCGGATGCCCATGCGAACGACTTCCTCAAGAGCCGGATCCAGCAGATCGAGCAATTGAGCGAAATGCTCCCTGTGGAACCGATTGTGCTGAGCCCCTTCGACGCAGAGCTCTTTGGGCACTGGTGGTTTGAGGGTCCGGAATTTCTCGATCTTTTTTTGCGCAAGGCCGCGTATGATCAGAAGGTCTTTCAACTCACGACTCCTTCGAGCTATCTTTTCAAGCATCCCACTCTGCAGATGGTGAGTCCCTCGCCGTCGAGTTGGGGCAACAAGGGCTATTGGGAAGTCTGGCTCGATCCCTGCAACTCGTGGATCTATCCACACCTGCACGCCGGGGCGGCAAGAATGACCGAGATGGCCATCAAATTCGCCAAGACCCGCTCAAAGTATTTCGACCGGCTCCTCAGGCAAATGGCCCGGGAGCTCCTCCTGGCGCAGTCGAGCGACTGGGCTTTTCTCATGAAGACCGGCACGGCTCGCGAGTATGCGGAAAAGCGAACGCGTGATCATCTCCTGCGTTTCACGAAGCTCTATGAACTGGCCAAAGATGACCGCCGGGACAACGAACTGCTTGCCGCCTGTGAAGAAAGGGACAACCTTTTCCCGAATTTGAATTGGCACTATTACGCTTGAGGAAAATCCTGCTCGTGCTTCTCGCGGGTTTGCTACCCGCTTTATCGTCCGGGGAAGAGCAGCGATTCGCCTTCGCCTTGCCAGAGATGCAAGGCCGCATCAGTCTCGGAGTGTTCGACTCTGCCGAAGGGCTGGTGCGCACGCTCTTCGTGGGCGCCGCGGAGACAGACTTCTCGGTCGGTCTTAATGGCCTTATTGCCACTTGGGACGGAAGGGACGACGAAGGAAGACCGTTGCCCGCCGGCAAATATCGTGTTCGCGGCTATCTCGTGGGCAACGCCTTGAAAGCCGAAGGTGTCGCGTATCACTTCAACGACTGGATCTACGATGAGAAATCGCCTCGGGTGACGCGGATTGAAGATTTTCGCAGGCTGCCCGGGGGTTTTGTTATTCTCGCAGACGTTTTGGGCGGCGAACAGTCCGTCGCATTTCGATTCGATCAACTTCGGGGAATTCTTTGGACAAATCCTTTGAACGCCGCTCCGGCGAGTGATCCTCTGCTCCCGGGCTCCGGCGCAAGATTGCCATTGGTTGAACTCGCGGGAGCGCCAAGCCTCCCACTACCGGTCGGCGACCGAATGCTCGCCCTGACCGATCAATACGCGGCCGTCTTGCTTTCCGGGGTCATCCACCTGCTGAGAACGGATGATGGAACAACAGTTACGACACAACCGGAGGGTTCTGTTCACGCGGCGTGCATGGACGCGAGCGACGACGTGCTGGTTCTTGGAGCGTCCGAGGGTATCGCGAGAATGGGGTTGCCGGCACTCGCGCCGCTCAGTGAGCTGAAAACGCCCGTGTCTTTCAATGCGTTGGCGGTCGACGGTGAACGGATCCTGGGGGCTTCATCGAGGAGCAGCGAGGTCTGGGAATCGAAGGATGCGCAATGGAGAAAACTGCCGCTCGCCGCCGCTGTGTCCAGCCTATCTCTTGGCTTGAAGGGAACGTTCTGGGTAACGGCGACAGATGCCGAGAATGGCAAACCCTTCACGGGCCAGTTTGACACGGAGGGCGAATTGCTGCGCGCCTATCGCGATGAATTCTCGCCCGCCAAGGTTCGCGCCTCCACAGAAATGGAGGAAATCGCCGTTCTCGAAGCAAGCGGATCCGCGCAACGTCTGCGCGTTCTTTCCCTGGTCCAGGACGACTCCGACGCCTCAGGTGACTGGGCGATTGCCTTCGAAAAGACCATCCAGGACTGCCGAAGGTTTGGCATTGTCGACGGGAAACTTGCGGCGGACGCAGGGGCGGCTCCGCAGACCGATCAAGTAAATATTACCCTGGCGACGGGAGGACTGACGCCGTCCGCGCCTACCCTCGCGGTGCGAGTGACCTTCGATCACACTGGTCTTTGGCTCCAGACCCGATCGGGGCTCCGACTTGCCTTTCTCGCGAACCAGCCTAATGTGCGTCGAGTCGCGCTCCTGCTCGGGCCGGAAAAGAAGTTCCTGACCGTGTTCGCCGGCGACGACACAGTGGTGGCGGAGTACGGTGTCAGGGGTTTGGGAAACATCGTCGAGATTGATGCCGGAGAGGTTGAGCTTCCTTAGTGTTCGATGCGCCCAAAATGTGAATGACGTTGCGGGGGCACGATCCCAAGTCGCGTCGTCCTCGACGGGCGCAAAGCGCCGCAGACACCACGTTAACCCGCTTTTGGGATGACCTATCACAAGAGAGTGACTTTCAAAAATTTGATATTCGCTGTCGCTGGAGCGTGCGTTTTTTTCGTGGCGGCGGCCCGCGCGGTTGATGAGATCAAGGTGCCGTTCAACTTTGGGTGGGGAGAATCCGCGCAGCGCCTTGAAGACAGCTTGAAGCGCGTGCAGGCACGGGTGGTTGATCGCAAGCAGGTTCGGAACCGTCAATGCCTTGCGGTCGAGGGGATTCCTCAACGCCTGTTGCAGCGCGCGCTATTTTATTTCGAGAACGATTCGCTCAACGAAATCGAGCTGCATTACGGCGACTCTTCGTGGGATTCCGCCCGTTACGGAAGCTTCTTTGATCAGACCCGCCGCAACATCGAAGGAAAATACGGAACCGGCCGAGTGGTGGCCAGGCAGAAGACGCGGGACGGAGACGTGCTGGAAACCCTCATTGGCTATCAGTGGACGCAGGACACCACGACACTGGTCCTTTACTATTATACGGCGGAGAACGGTCCGGACAGCTACCGGCTGCTTAGTTTGCACTACCGGGGCTTTTGAGGGAGGCGCCGCGCCACGGCGGATCATTCGGATGAGGTGGCAACGGTCTGCGATCACGTTTTTTGCCTCACGCGAGGGGGCAGCTACTTAGAGGATTTGGTTCACGAAGACGTCCCGGTTGAAAACTGCGAAATCTTCGAGTTTTTCCCCGGTTCCGATGAAGCGGGTGGGGATTCCGAGTTCGTGCTGAATGGACACAGCCACGCCGCCTTTGCCGCTTCCGTCGAGTTTGGTGAGAACGATGCCCGTAAGCCCGATGGCTTGGTGAAATTCCTTTGCCTGGACGAGGGCATTCGAACCGGTGGTTGCGTCGACGACAAGCAGGCGTTCGTGGGGCGCGTCGGAGTCGTGCTTTGAGAGCGTGCGTTTCACTTTGGCAAGCTCTTGCATGAGGTTACCCTTCGTATGCAAGCGTCCTGCCGTGTCGCAGATCAGGAACTCGATGTTGCGGCGATAGGCGTTCGACCAGGCGTCGTAGCAAAGAGCCGCGGAGTCGCCGCCGTATTGACCGCTGAGGACTTCCACGCCGAGGCGTTCGCCCCAGGTTTCCAATTGCTCGATCGCTGCGGCCCGAAAGGTGTCCGCGGCCACGAGCAGGCTGGTGTATCGATTCGTCTTGAACCAGTGCGCCATTTTGGCGGCGGACGTTGTTTTCCCGGTGCCATTGACTCCCACGACGAGAATTGCTTTCGGCTTCGCGGGAAGCGGTCCGATGAGCGACGCGGCGAAGGGGAGAACCTCCAGGATTTCTCTTCGGCAAACTTCAGCGGCGGTCTCGGCGTCAACCTCGCTTCCGCGCTCGCGCAGCGCATCGAGGATGCGCATGGTCATCGGGACGCCGAGGTCCGCGCGCAGAAGCGTTTCCTCCAGTTCGTCCCAGTCCACCGGTTGCGCGGTGTACTTGCTGACGAGATTCCTCAGGAAGCCAAGCGGCATAGGCTTCAACGGTAGCCCGTGAAATGTGAATCGTGAATTGCCATGGGGATTTTTCGGGGCGAAGTGAGGCGGCGCTCGTCATCACTCATCGATGGTCTGTTTCACCGTCCGCGCCGGCCGGTTCAGGGCGCCGCGAATCTGGTCAAGGACACCGTTAACAAAGCGGCCGGATTCTTCGGTGCTGTATTTCTTGGCGATCTCAATGGCCTCGTTGATGGAAACGACCGGCGGAATTTCGGCGCGGTGGAGCATTTCGTAGATCGCGACCCTTAGCACATTGCGATCGACCACAGAGATCCGGGCGAGTTCGTAGTTCTGAGTGTTCTTGCGGATGGTTTCGTCGATGGTTTGCTGGTGCTCGACCGTGCCCTGGACAAGGGTGTCGCAGAATCGACGCGCGCTCGGGCTAAGGCCGCGAAATTTGTAATAGGCGGGCAGGTCGTTGTCCCCATTCAGATCGCGAAGATAGAGGTATTGAACAGCCGCCTCGCGGCCCTCTCGTCGGACGCCCATGATGCTAGTTCGCCTTGGAGAACAATTGTTTTACCGTCCGGGCGATGGACACACCCGCGCGGGCCGCCTCGATGCCGCGGTTGAGTTCCACCCCAAGGCAGCGCGCTTTCGCCTGTTCCTCATTCTTGAGAAACAAGACTTCGTGGATCACAGGAATGCGGAATTCCAAGGCGAGGTTCATGAGGGCACCAGTCACACTCCGTGCGATGAGCTCAGCGTGCGACGTTTCGCCCTGCAAAATAACGCCAAGGGCAAGAATGACATCCGAACTGCCCCGCATGGCGACCAGCTTTACGGCGAGGGGAATTTCGAAAGAGCCTGGCACTCTGACGACGGAAACGCGCGCCGCTGGCTCCAGCTCGTTGATTTCTTTGGTGGCGGAATCCACCAGGGGCTGAACGTAGGTATTGTTGTACTGGCTGGCGACGATGGCACAGGAAAGGCTCGCCCCGGTTAGTGTTCGCGGACGGATGAGCGGAATCTTGGACATCTGAAGAGATGTTGGCGCAAAAGCGTCCACTCTCAAGTTCAATGTCCCAAGCGTAGGTCCGGGTTTTCGGGCGCATGTCGATCTTTCGAGACCCGCGAAAATCAGAGGAGGTGGCCCAACTTTGCCTTCTTCGTGGCAAGATACCTTGCATTATGGGGATTGGCCGTTGAGCGGATGGGAACTTGCTCGACGATCTCCAGTTCATAACCTTCGAGACCGACGACCTTGCGCGGGTTGTTCGTGAGCAAGCGAATCTTTCGCACCCCGAGGTCTACGAGGATCTGCGCTCCGAGGCCATAGTCACGCAGGTCTACGGGAAATCCGAGCTTTTCATTGGCCTGGACGGTATCCAGTCCCTCCTCCTGAAGCTTGTAGGCATGGATTTTGGGCGCGAGGCCGATACCGCGACCTTCCTGGCGCATGTAAACGAGAACGCCCGCGCCGGCTTGTTCGATCTGAGCGAGGGCTTGGTGCAATTGCGAACCGCAATCGCAGCGGTTCGAGGCGAAAACATCTCCGGTCAGACATTCGCTATGGACGCGGACCAGGGTCGGTTGGTTCGGATCGATGCTGCCCTTGACGAGCGCGAGGTGGTGCCGTTCGTCGACGGTGGAGCGGTAAAGGTGGAGTTCGAATTTTCCGTAATCGGTCGGCAAGGAGACCGTTTGCTCGCGCTCGACGAGCTTCTCCTGTTTGCGGCGGTAGGCGATGAGGTCCTGAATGCAGCAAATTTTCAGTCCGTGCTTTTTCTTGAACTTGATCAACTGGGGCAGCCGGGCCATGGAGCCGTCCTCGTTCAGGATTTCGCAGACGACGGCGGAGGGATCGAGGCCGGCCAGGCGGGCGAGGTCGATGGATGCCTCGGTGTGACCTGCGCGCCTCAGGACGCCCCCCGGTTTACCTTGCAGCGGGAAGACGTGGCCGGGCTGGACAAGATCTGTGGAGAGCGCGTCTGAGGCAGCAAGCACCTTGATCGTCGCGGCGCGGTCCTTGGCGCTGATGCCTGTCGTGATGCCCCTGGCGGCGTCGACGGACACTGTGAAATCCGTCTTATGCATTTCGCGATTGTGGGCGACCATGCGTTGCAACCCCAGCTGGCGGGCGCGGTCCTCGGTGATCGGCGCGCAAATCAGTCCCCGGCCATGCTTCGCCATGAAATTGACGCTGGCGTTCGTGACTTTCGAAGCGGCCATTACGAGATCGCCCTCGTTTTCACGGTCGGCGTCATCAGTGACGACGACGATCCGCCCCTTCCTGATGTCCGCGATCGCCGCGGGGATGGAATCGAATTGCATACTCATTGAGCGATAGAGAAAACTAAGCAGGAATTATCACGAACAGGAGGACTTTCTCGCGTCGGGTGAAACGGATCATCTCGAGAGGGGAGTGACGTGGAGGGAAGGGACGGAAGGGACAAAAGCGACACAAATAATTTTACCGGCATTGCGATGCTGGTTATCCTTCGGGAAGTGACGAGAGCCGCCACAAGGTGAATCCCATGCCCGCACGCTTCATCCCACCTCATGGCGGTTACGAGAACCTCCTCTCTTTTCAGAAGGCCCGCATCGTCTATGACGGCACGGTGCGCTTCTGCGAACGCTTTCTGCAAAGGCGCGACCGCACTTTCGACCAAATGGTGCAGGCGGCCCGCTCGGGAAAGCAGAACATCCTCGAAGGCAGCCGGGCCTCCGGCACATCCAAGGAAACCGAGATCAAATTGACCAACGTCGCCCGCGCAAGCTTGGAGGAGTTGCTCGAAGACTACCGAGACTTCATCCTGCTTCGCGGAATCGAGGAATGGCCAAAAACCCATTCCCACACGCGGCGTCTCCGGCAACTAAATCGCCAACCCAATGCCGGCTACGAGACCTTTAGGAAAGGCATTGAGCACGCCGACCAGGCCATCGCCGCCAACGTGACGATTGGCCCGATCAAGCTGACCAACTTCCTCCTTGATCAGCAGCTCCGCCAATTGGAAGAGGCCTTCGTGAAGGAAGGCGGCCTGCGCGAGCGGATGACCCGCGCCCGCCTCGCCGAACGCGCGAAGGGCCACCGTCCCTGAACCTCTCCTGCCGTCACTTTTGTCCTTTTCGTCCCTTTCGAAACGCGATGCGGTTACTTAGATCACTTCTACTGGCAAGCTTCGCATTCGGCGCCGTTGCGCACGGCCTGTATCGAACAGGCGAGCTGCTCCTCAGCGGTGAATTCCCGCTTGCCACCGGCAATCCCGCTCACTTCCTTTTTCATCGAGACGGTGGACTTTTCGATGTTCGAGGCCTGAAGCGTCCGGAGATAGTAGGTCGTTTTTAGGCCAACATGCCACGCGCGGCGATACATATGGCTGAGCGTTTTCATTTCAGGCTGCGCAAGGAAGAGATTCACCGACTGGGATTGGTCGATCCACTTCTGGCGGCGCGCAGCGGCGTCGATGATGGCGTTGTAGCCGACAGAGAATACGGTCGCGTGCTTTTGCTTGAGACGCTCCGGGATGGCGTCGATATCCTTCAGCTCGCCGTCGAAGTATTTGAGTTGATCGACCATTTCCTCGTTCCAGAGCCCTTCCCTCTTGAGATCGAGGACCAATTCTCTGTTGAGCACGATGAAATCGCCGGAGAGATTCGACTTTACGTAGAGGTTCTTGTAATTCGGCTCGATGCAGGGTGTGGTGCCCGTGATGTTCGAAATTGTCGCCGTCGGCGCGATGGCGAGCACGTTGGAGTTGCGCATGCCGTGTTTCTTGATTTTGTCGCGGACGGGGTTCCAGTCCATGCGACCGCCGCGGGGCACGTCAATCTTGATGCCGCGTTCCTTCTCGAGAATTTCGATGGTATCCTGGGGAAGCAGACCGCGATCCCATTTCGAGCCGCGGTAGCTTGAATAGGTGCCGCGTTCGGCGGCGAGATCACTCGATGCGCCGTAGGCGAAGTAGGCGACGGCCTCCATGAACTCGTCGTTGAATTCAATAGCTTCCTGGCTGGCGAAACTGACACCTCTTTTAAAGAGGGCATTCTGCAAGCCCATGACGCCGAGACCGACGGGCCGGTGGCGCATGTTTGCGCGTCGTGCGGCCTCGGTGGGGTAAAAGTTGATGTCGATGACGTTGTCGAGCGCGCGAACGGCGACGGTAATCGTCTCACGAAGAGTTTCGAAATCGAGCGAACCGTCATCGCGGGTGTGTGTGTCCAGAATCAGAGAACCCAGATTGCAGACCGCGGTTTCCTCCTCGCTGCTATTCAGCGTAATTTCCGTGCACAGATTCGAAGAGTGGATGACACCGGCATGGTCCTGCGGCGAGCGCAGGTTGCAGGGATCCTTGAAGGTGAGCCATGGGTGGCCTGTTTCGAAGAGCGCCTTGAGCATTTCCTTCCAAAGATCGATCGCTGGGATGGCGCGTCCGTAGATTTTTCCTTCCTTGGCGAGCCGTTCGTAGTGCGTGTAGCGTTCCTCGAATTTTCGTCCATAGGCCTCGTGGAGGTCCGGGACTTCGTTCGAGCGAAAAAGCGTCCAGTTCTCACGGGCTTCCATGCGCTTCATGAACAGGTCGGGCACCCAGTTTGCGGTATTGAGATCGTGGGTGCGGCGGCGTTCGTCACCCGTGTTGATGCGCAGCTTTAGAAAATCCTCGATATCGTTATGCCAGGTCTCCACGTAGGCGCAGCCGGAGCCACGGCGTTTGCCGCCCTGGTTGACCGCCACGAGTTGGTCGTTGTGGAGCTTGAGAAATGGAATGACACCCTGGCTTTCTCCGTTTGTGCCCTTGATGTAGCTTCCGGTGCCGCGCACGGAGGTCCACGAGCCGCCGAGTCCGCCGGCCCATTTGGAGAGGAAGGCATTTTCGGCGATACCGCGGAGCATGATGCTCTCGATATTGTCATCCACCTTGTAGAGGTAGCAGCTCGAGAGCTGGCTGTGCGGGGTGCCCGAGTTGAAGAGGGTTGGCGTGCTGGAGCAGAATCGGCGCGACTTATAAAGATTGTAAAGCCGGATGACCCATTCTTCCCGATCCTTTGCCTCCTGCACAAACAGACCCATGGCCACGCGCAACCAGAAGAATTGCGGCGTTTCGATGCGGCGCGCGCGCTGGCGGGTCTTGTCGACGATGAGATAGCGATCGTAGAGAGTCTGGATGCCGAGGTATTCGAAGTCGAGGTCGGCGGAAGGGTCGAGGGCATCTGCCAGCTTCTCGATGTCGTATTGCAGGAGCTTGGGACTGAGCCGTTCGATGGCGACGCCGTGCCTGAGGTAGCTCTTGAACGCCTTGCGGTGGGCCTCCTTGAGGCCCTCGATGCCATCGCGCATGATGTTCCAGTCGAGGATCTCCTCGTAGATGTAGGAGAGGAGGATTCGCCCGGCGAACTTGGCAAAGTCCGCGTCCTTTTCGATCATCGACCTGGCATTCAAGATGATCGTGCTGCGCAGTCCCTCCTCACTGATTTCGGCGCCGATTGAACGCCGAAGCTCTCGTTCGATCCGGTGCTCATCCAGGCAGAGATCCAGACCGATCACGGCGAACTGGATGCGGCGCTTGAGCTCGCTGCCATCCCAGAACACGCTCTGGCCGTCCTTGCCGCGGACGACGACGAGGGAATCCTGTTCCGCGTCAGGCGCAGGTTGGGCGGCTTCTTCGCGCATGCGGGTGCGCTGGGCCCGGTAGAGGATGTAGCTTTCGGCGACCTTGTAGAACCCCTGCCGCATCAATTCCTCCTGGACCATGTCCTGCACATCCTCGATGTGAGCGAAGGCCTGATCGCCGCGGCGGATGCGGGCGGTTACCGCGCGGGCAATCTTGATGGCACTTTCGGCGTCTTCCTTGGTGGTGAGAAAGGCCTTGCGGCAGGCAATTTCAATCTTGCTTTCGTTCCAAGGCACGACGGTCCCGTTGCGGCGGATCAGGCGCACGGTGATCGGCGCCGAGGCCGCCGCATCGCTCGCAACCTCGCCAGCATGCCGGGAGCCTTTGGCCGACCGCTTGAAAACGAGGCTCTTGGCGACATCGTGCGCATCGTTTTCGATAAGCGCCTTTTCAATGAGCAGGGAAAGGTCGTATTCCGAGAGTTTGAGACCATGGCCCTCCCGGATGTGGTCGAGGAGCCGCGTGGCAACAGAATGGGCAACGTTTGCAACGAAGGCGCGATTCTCCTCGTTAAAGATATTCTTTTCTTCGCGCGAAAGGAGAAGGTCCGTGAGGGCGGCACCGATTTCATCGGCAACATCGGCGAGGTTGAACTGCCTTTCGTCTCCCGTGCCGCGCGTTACGATCACCTCGGGGAACGCGGTATCGAATGAAGGGTCGCCGAGCGCTTCGCGCCAGGCGTAGCCAGGTTTTTGGTCAAGCGGCGTTGTCGCCAGGCGCTTCA
Source organism: uncultured Verrucomicrobiae bacterium (assembly GCA_963731945.1). Classification (GTDB taxonomy): domain Bacteria; phylum Verrucomicrobiota; class Verrucomicrobiia; order Chthoniobacterales; family Terrimicrobiaceae; genus DASTFP01. The sequence goes on from CAVSXN010000018.1 coordinate 190,646, forward strand.
GCGCGAGGTCTTCTGCAAGTGAGATGTGGCGGAGCATGGAGAGTTTTCAGGTCTTAGGTTGGCAGCCTTCGCAGACGCTTCATATATCGAAAGTATTTGCAGCTTAATATGTTAAGTGCATCTACAGTTCATCATCTGACACCGGTGCGAGGGAGGACTTTTTTTGATACTCGGTAACTTTCGATTCGAAAAAATTCGCTTCCTTTTTCATATCCATCAACTCGGCAAGCCATGGGAGTGGGTTTGCACTGGGGCCGTTGAGAGGCTGCAAGCCGACCCCTTCGAGGCGGCGGTCGCCGATGTAGTCGATGTAGGCGAGAAACTCATCGGTCGTGAGGCCTACGGCATGAACCGGCAGGCAATCTTCGATGAACCGCTTCTCCAGACGCACGGCTTCGGCCATGGTGGCGCGCAGATCTTCCCGGAAGCTGTCTGTCCAAACGTCCGGATTCTCGTCGACCAACTCGATGAAGAGCTTGCGGAAGAGTTCGATGTGATTTGATTCGTCGCGGAGAGTGTAGCGAAACATTTGGCCGACGCCCGGGAACTTATTCTGCCTGTAAAGGGCGAGCACCATTCCGAAGAGGCCATAGAATTGCGTTCCTTCCATGCATTGCCCGAAGAGAAAGATGTTCTTGGCAAGGGCCTGTTTGTTCTCGGTCCGCGTGAGATCGATGTCGCGGCGCAGTTTGCGGCTGTTGTTGACCACGAAATCGGTTTTTTTCTTGATTGTCGCGATATCCTCGAACATCGCCTCGCATTCGTGCGGATTGATTCCGAGGGAACTGATCATGTAGACGAGGCTGTCGGCGTGGATGTTTTCCTCATGCGCATGGCGGCCGAGGACAAGCTTAAGCTCGGGCGCGGTGACGACCTCGCGCACAACGTGAAGAATATTGTCTCCGACGATTCCCTCCGCGGCGGAAAAGTAGCCTATTCCCATTTTGATGATCCAGCGCTCGATGTCCGCAATGCCAGTCAGGTCGCGCCATTGCTCGCAGTCCTTCTGCATCTGGATGTCGTCGGGCTCCCAGTGGTTGGCCTTCATCGTCTTGTAGAGTCCGTAGGCCCACTGATATTTCAGCGGCAGGATGTTGAAAAACATCGTTTGCCGGCCATTGATTACTCGCTTCGCTGCGTAGGCTGCTTCGGCCTTATTGCGATCGAGGTCAAACCGACGGTCTCCAAGCGTAATCGTGGTGGTGGTCATGTGTCGTTGTCTCTTTCCGGGGGCGTTCCGCGGGTGTCCCAATCCGTGTTCCTTCCCCTCTCTTCCGACGGCGCATGCGACAGTGCAAGACCGAGAGAATTGAGTCAATAGAAATCTATATATGGTGGATTATTTTTCAACTGCCACAATATATTGTGGTTTATCGCTTCCCTGGGCTTTCTCGCTGTAAAGTGATTTCGTTACGTTACTTAGGTCGATAAGCCGCCTGATGCTCCGTTCGCGACATTCGCAGCGCGACCTCAATAGCTGGATCAGCCTCCCATAACAATCGTTTGAAATGCGGACTTTGCAGAAGAATTTTTTCCGCAAAGATCTGCCTTCATGCGTGATATTTCCTTCGATTTTCTCAGGCGGCTTTTGGAGACTCCTTCACCTTCGGGCTTCGAAGTTCGGGGGCAGCGTGTCTGGACCGCCTACGTGGGGCAATTCGCGAGCGAGATCGAGAGCGACGCTTACGGCAATGTCTTTGCCACGCTCAATCCGCAAGGTTCACCGACGATCCTTCTCGCGGGTCACTCCGATGAGCTCGGCTTGATGATTTCGCATATTAGCGAGGATGGTTTCTTGTATTTCAAGGGGATTGGTGGTGTTGACCGGGCGATGCTTCGGGGTCGCAGGGTATTCGTGCATGGCGTCGCCGGGCCCGTTCCGGGTGTGACCGGTCACCTGGCGATTCATCTGCAAGAGCCCGACGATCGCAAGAAGGTCCCGGAGTTCCATGAGGTTTTCATCGACATCGGCGTGGGATCCAAGGCAGAGGCCGAGAAACTGGTGCGAGTCGGCGACGCCGTCACGATGGATGGCGACCTCCTCAGGCTGGCCGGGGAGCGCATTGCGGCCAGGGCTTGCGACAATCGGATCGGAACATGGTCCGCCGCCGAGGCTCTCCGGCACCTTTCCGCGGAGGTCGGGAGGCTAAGCGCGCGCATCGTTGCGGTCTCCACGATTCAGGAGGAGAACGGCCTTTACGGTGCAACGATGGCCGGCTATCGCGTGCGTCCCGACGTTGCGCTCGTCGTGGATGTGACGCACGCCGCGGACATTCCCATCTGCGCAAAGCCCAAGCATGGCGACGTAAAGCTTGGGGGCGGTCCCGTCATCAGCATCGGCAGCGCGAACCATCCGGTGCTGGTGGAACGTCTGCGCACGATTGCCGAGGAGAAAACGATTCCGATCCAGTTCGAAGTGAATCCGCGCTTCACGGGGACGGATGCCGATGCGATCTTTGTGCAGAGGGGCGGCATTCCGACAGTCTGCGTCGGTTTGCCAAACCGCTACATGCACTCGCCGGTTGAAGTCATCGATCTGGCGGACCTCGAGGCCCTGGCCCGCCTTCTGGCCGAATTTTGCCTGGATGTCAGGGCAGATGATGTCTTTGCGGTTAAGATAGGAGTTCCTTAGGCTTGGGGAGTCGGGGACGAAACTCTGCCAAGGGACTAAGGGCGACTCTGTGGCTCAAACGCGGCGCTTGGCTCGTATTGGAACGTTCGCATTCTTGTAAACCAACCTGCCAGGTTGGTTAGTGGGGCGGGAACGGAGTTGTATTCGCGATACGTGAGATTTCCGAGAATTCCAAAGAGCGCAAAATCGCTAAAAATCGGTGTATCGCCGAAAAGAAATGGCGTGTGCGCCAGGGTTAGATCGAATGGGGAGAGCAGCCGCTCAGCCTCTTTCCGCAAAGCAGGCTTTTCCCGCTCCCAACGGTCCTCACAGCCGGGGCCGAATTTTCGTTCCTTGTGGCGTCGCACCATCGCGCGCTCCACTGGATCTTCGATGGCGCGGAGATAGTGCGGATCCACGAGTTTAAAGGTCACGCTTTCGACGTTTTCCTCGATATAAGGGATGGTGATGCGCTGGAGACCTTCCCGTGCCGGAGGGAACAGTCGCCCGCCGGCAAACAACCGGTCCACGTAGCGCGCCACATCAATCGAGGATGGTGACGACTCGAAGACCACCTCGGCGCCATGGGAGAGCACCGGCACTTGATAGTAGCCTCCCCGGGTGAGCTCGATGACTTCTCGTCGATCGGCGTTGGAGACGTTTCGGGTCGCGAAGGGCACGCCCAAGGCACCGAGTGCACGCGTGATCGGTATGCAATAGGGGCTGTGTTCGAGCTGGTAGACGGTGAGATTCATGAGGTGGCGGAGAAAGATTCTCGTGCAGATGTCGTGTAAAGAGAATACCAAGCCCTCCAGCCGAAATCGAATATTTCATGTCGCGTCATCGGAGCTTTAAAATCGGAACCGACAGTTTGAATTTCAGGCTGGTCGTTCCGGCGGATGCTCCAGTCGAGCTGCTGATCGGCCCATCGCAATTGCCGGACAGAAGGAGCCGTTGGGCTCGTCTGGTTGAAGTGCAGGCCGCCGGTTACAACCAGGATGACCATCACGGAAACAAATATACGGGGACCAACCCCGCCGGGTTGCTGCGCTATGTGAGCCATACCCGGTCTCGCAATGCCGCCGGTCCCCTTTGGGAAATCCTGCAAGAGGGGGGAGGGCTTCTCGTGAGCTCCTCCTTCCAGTTCTTGGGCGATTTGGCGGCTTGCCGGACTTGGACCGTCGTCAAGAACGATGACTCCGAGGTGATCACGATTGAGTTTGTGAGTTCCCTTGCGCTGTTCGGTCTCTCGCAAGGTGGTTCGGAATCGTGGCAGGAGAAGATGCGTCTTCATGTTGCCGACAATTCCTGGTGCGCCGAGTGTCAATGGCGGTCCGGCGCTCTGCGGGATTTCGGTTTGAGCGCCGCCTATCGCGCCGGAGAGGGTAGCGGCTTCTCTTTGAATCGGGTGGCGATTTCCAGTCAGGGAACGTGGTCGACACTTGAGCATCTGCCCATGGGCGCCCTGGAGAACACGGAAACGCGGACAACTCTGTGTTGGCAGATCGAACACAACGGCTCGTGGCACTGGGAGGTCAGCGATGTGGCTCACGACTTGTTGCTCCGTGCTTCCGGACCTACCTATCGCGAAGGGCATTGGAGCAAGAAACTCGCGTCCGGGGAAATGTTTGCATCGGTGCCGGTCACTTTCGCTCGGGTCAGCGGCGGCCTGGAAGCAGCGCTCCGAACCATGACCGCAGTGAGAAGGCTGTCTCGGCGACCTCATCCGGACATGGTCTCTCTGCCCGTGATCTTTAACGATTACATGAACTGTCTCTCGGGAGATCCCACGACCGACGCCTTGATTCCCATCATCGAGAAGGCGGCAGAAGTTGGGGCGGAGTATTTCGTGATCGACGCCGGTTGGTATGCGGAGATCGGCGAAACATGGTGGGATTCGGTTGGCGCCTGGCAGCCATCGGTGACGCGCTTTCCCTTCGGTTTCGCGGAGGTCATTCAGCGCATTCGCGAGAAACGGATGATTCCAGGGCTATGGTTGGAAATCGAGGTGATGGGCGTCAATTGTCCGCTGGCGCGTGAATTGCCCGACAATTGGTTCTTCCTGCGCGACGGCAGGCGGATAATCGATCATGGGCGCTATCAGCTCGATTTTCGGAATCCGGAGGTGCGTGCGCACGCTCATCAGATTGTTGAACGGTTGGTACGAGAATTCGGCATCGGCTATTTTAAGTTGGATTACAACATCAACGCGGGCCCTGGAACAGACCAGGCGTCCGATGCTCCGGGTGACGGGTTGCTCGAACACAATCGAGGATACCTCGATTGGGTGAGGGGCGTCTTCGCCGCTCATCCGGAGCTGGTCATCGAGAATTGCGCCAGCGGCGGCTTGAGGATGGACTACGCGCAGCTTTCAGTTCAGAGTCTTCAATCGATTTCGGATCAGACGGACTATCGTCTCAATGCGATCATAGCGGCGGCCTGTGCGTCCGCGGTTACCCCCGAGCAAGCGGCGATCTGGAGCTATCCGCTCAAGGACGCCGACGAGGAGCAGACGATCTTCAACATGGTCAGTGCGCTGCTGCTGAGGGTTCACCAGAGCGGTCGCCTTCACGAGCTTTCCTCCGCGAGTTTGCAGCTAGTGAAGCAGGGCATCGCCTTGTATCAGCAGATACGTGCTGATATTCCCAAAGGGCTTCCCTTCTGGCCGCTTGGATTGCCGCGGTTTGGTGATGGATGGGCGGCCTTTGGCCTTGATTGCGGTCGTTCTGGCTACCTGGCGATTTGGCGATTGGGAGACCAAAGCCGTAGCGCGATAATTTCCCTGCCTTCGGGAACGAAAAGGGAAACGTTTGCTTGCATTTACCCGCAGGCGCGGCCCTTCAAGGTCTCCTGGCAGCGCGGAAACGCGCAGATTATGTTGCCGAAAAAATATACCGCCCGGCTCTTCAGATTCGAGAAGCGGACCAGCGCAGGCTGGTAAAAACAATCGGTGCACGAGCAAGCGAAACCGGCGACGTCGGCATTTGGCATCTCCTCGGTTTCTAAAACCCGCGCAGGCCGGTCAGGAGGAGCTCGGCATTCGAATTGGTGTTCTGAAGGTTGGCTGCGAGGACTTCCATGGCTTCAGCCGCGGGAAGCTCGGAGAGCTGGCGTCGTAGCACGACGATCCGCTCATATTCGTCGGGATGGTAGAGCAATTCCTCGCGCCGGGTTCCGGATTTCACGATATGAATCGCCGGGAATATGCGCTGCTCGGCAATCGAGCGATCAAGGTGCACCTCCATGTTGCCCGTGCCTTTGAATTCCTCGAAAATCAGATCGTCCATCCTGCTCTGAGTTTCGACGAGGGCCGTGGCGAGAATCGTGAGGCTTCCTCCTTCCTCGACGTTTCGAGCGGATCCGAAGAACTTGCGGGGTCGGGCGAGCGCCTTGGAATCCACGCCCCCGCTCATGATTCGGCCCTTGTTAGGCTGAAGGTTATTATAGCCGCGCGCCATCCGCGTAATCGAATCAAGAAGAATGACGACATCTTTTCCCAATTCCACGAGACGCTTGGCCCGCTCGCACACCGCTTCGCAAACTTGCACGTGACGGCTTACCGATTCGTCGAAAGTGGAGCTGTAGATTTCACAATCCAGATCGCTGCGCAGGTCGGTCACCTCTTCCGGGCGTTCATCCACCAGCAGGAGCATGAGGGCGATCTCCGGATGGTTGGCGCGGATCGCACTGGCAAGCGCTTTGAGCAGGAGTGTCTTTCCGGCGCGCGGCGGCGACACGATCAGCCCGCGCTGACCCATCCCCAGCGGCGCAATCAGATCGACAGCGCGGGCGCTGATCGATGGTCTCTGCGCCGCCTCCAGAAAGATTCTCCGGTTCGGGAAAAGCGGGGTAAGCTTTTCGAACTCCGGAGGCGTTTGCCATTGAGAGACAGGGATGCCTTCAATTTCGAGGATAGAGTCGACCACAAGGCCGCGCTCGCGATCCTGGGGAAGTCGCAAGGCGCATCGGAGGATCACGCCCGGGCGGAGTTCGAGAGGACGAAACAGGGAGGCGGGGATGCTGGCGTCGTCGGGTCCCGGTTTCAGATTGAAAGCCGGCCAGCGAAGGATGCCGTGGTCGGCCGTGAGCTCGAGAAAGCCCGTGGCGAACACCGTCCCTCCCTGGGCAAGTTGAAAACGCGCCTGGTCGAGCACCATGTGATGGCGGGAGGTCTCGGCGCGCAACCGCATGCCAAGCTCGAGGCCGCGGCTCGCGAGCTTTTCCAGGCTCAACTGCTGAAGATCGTTCAGCGACAACGGCTGCGGGGACGTGCTCGCGGGAGGCGGATTTTCAACCGTATCGGTCATGCAGGTAGCGGGAAAAGAGCTCGGTTTGATCGGCAAGGGCGTCGAAGGCCCCGTCATTCCAGATAACGTGGTGCGATTTCGAGATCTTGATGTCGATAGGCATCTGTGAAGCAATAATTCTTTTGGAGATTTCGCGCGTCATGCCCGCCCGCGCACCAAGCCGGACAAGCTGTGTTTCTGTCGCGCAGCCGACCGTAATGATCCGATCGAAATGTGACTCGGCATGTGTTTCAAAAAGAAGGGGAATATCCGCGACGAAATTTGTTTTGGCATGGGCGGCTTCCCCGGCTTTTCGCAACCAGCATTCGCGCACGATCGGGTGCAGGATCGCCTCGAGAGTCCCTTTCTTGCCGGCATCGTGGTAGATGAGTTCCCGCAGCAGCGCGCGATTCGGCTTCCCCTCCGCTCCATAGGCGGCCGGATGGATTTTCTCCAGGACTTGCTGCCGCACGGATTCGTCCTCCTCGAGCAGTTCGCCCACGCAGGCATCGGCATCGAAGAATTCCGCCTGGACGCGTTGCGAGAGCAGATTTCGAAAGGTCGATTTGCCGGAAGCGATTCCCCCTGTGATTCCGAGAATGGGCATAGCGTTGAACAGAAGATTGACGGAGAGATCCACCCAAACCCGCGATGCCTGGAAGGGAGGACCTGCGGCGCGCGCCGTTTCAGTTGAGCTCTCTGCGCGAACGTCTATTTTCCAAAACTCGGGCTCTCGAACGTCGGGGGCGGAAGCTCCTGAGGCAAGCCCAAAGGTTCAACAATTTCCTCCGCATCGTCATCCAGACGAACCGGTCGGCCTTCCGCATCCATTAAGCGCGCCGTGACAAAGATGATGAGGTTGCGCTTGATTTTCTGATCGACGTTGGAACGAAAAAGACGCCCCGCCAGCGGTATGTCACCCAAAATCGGCACCTTGTCCTGGACCTTTTGCACATCCTCACGAACCAATCCTCCCAAGGCCACAGTCTGACCATCCCAAATGCTCACACTGGTTGTGACTTTGCGCGTGGAAAATATCGGCTGATTGATCACGTTATCAGTGAGAACCTGGCTTTGGATAAGACCGGGAGAGGGAATCGCAACAAACAGTGGTCCGAAGATTGGGGAACCATAGTTAATAAAACCGTCGAATTCGACGACCTCGGGCGAGAGGTTAAGATCGATGGTATATCCATCGGGACCAATGATCGGCTCGACTTCCAGCGTCACGCCGATGTTTCTCGTCTCAAACGCGGTGGGCGTCGAGGGGGTAACGACGCCAAGGCTGGTGAACGTCCCAGGGGTCGAAAATAACAGTGCCAGTCGTGCCCGTGGAGGGAGGCGGAGGCTCGGGGGCGCTAAATTCGGTCGGATAGGGAAACTCCCTGGCCACGCGCACGATCGCCTTGCGTCCGCTCTTCGTCGTGACTTTTGGAGCCGACATCAAATCCACACCCTTCTTCTGGTTGAGAGCGTGGATGACGACCTGGAACTGAGGATTGGTGAAAATGCCGGCGATGCCGAAGATGCCGGGCGCAGCGCCGGACGCCGCGGGAAACAGCAAGGCGTCGATGCTATTTGCCGTAATGGCCGCGTTGGGACTCGATCCGGAGCCCGATCTCAATCCCCCGGTGACCGGAAACTGACCAACGTCAGTTGTGAAGGGAAAATTTGCTGAGCTTGGAGAAGTCGGATCTGTATTTGTTCCAAAACCCTGCGTTCCGCCGCCAACGAAAGTTCCCGGCTTGATCTGGAGCGGCCCAAGAAGCCAGTCGAAGCCGAGTTCCTTGAGGTTGTTTTGGGTGATCTCAAGGAATTTCGACTCAATCTCCACCTGCGTAGGCTGAACGCCGACCGCAGCGTCGACCAGGGAGTCGATCAGATCGATCGCATCCGGCGTGTTGCGAACGATGAGCTCGCTGCTGGCCGGAACGTATTGAGCGAAGGCACCGCTTGGAAAACTGACACCTTGGGACTGCAGGTAATCCAGCGCGTTCGAGCGACTTCCGATGCGACTCTCCGTGACCTCGCTGCGCGGTGATCCGGGTGAGGGAATGAGATCCGCGCCTGCGGTCAGCGAGGTCGGGATGAAGCCCGGGGGAACCCGATACTTCTTGGTCACCAAATCGGTCGTATTCTCGGTAATGGGAACGATGGAGACGGCGTAAGGCTCGATTTTGTATTTGAGCCCGGCGAGCTCTGTCAGGTAACGCAGGGCCTCAATCAAGGGAACATTGGTCAAGGAAAGTGTCACCTTGGTATCGGCATCCCCGCTGACCGGAGGAAGGGTGGCGCCGCCTTCGACTGGCGGTGCGGCCGTCATGTCCGGAGCAGGTATCGTCGCGGGCGGAAGCAACTTGAGAAAGATATTGACTCCCCTTTTTTCCTGGGGATCGTCCGTCGTGGAGTCGAGTTCCCGGCTGCGCTGTTTGAGAAACTCGACCGCCTCGCGCACGGTGGCGTCACGAAGGTCGATTCTTGGGATGATGATGCGATTGAGCTTGGCCATCGTCGCCTCAGTGCCCCGGATTCCCAAGCGCGCCTGGGCCTCCGACGTTGTGGAGCGTCCTCCTTGAAAACGCTGAACAGGGCGCTCCCAGGATTGATCGACCATCCAAAGCAACCGACTGCGGGTCTCGTTGTATGCGCTTCCGTAGTATCGAGACTTTTGGAGGTTCACCTGTTCCATGCCTTTCCGGGCGGCGATATTGTATCGATCGATGTTGAGAACCTGTTCGTAGCGTTTGATCGCCAAATCGAAGCGGCCGGCTTGGAAGAACCCGTCGGCTTCGTAGAGCAGCTTGGTTACCTCTTCGCGGTCGGCCGCGAATTGCGGAGTGACTGTCTTGTTGTAATAGTCCGGCTGTTCGAGGTTGGAAAGAAGCCGGACGGCAGCTCGGTTGGACGGATCGTATTCAGGCAGCAGGACGGTCTTGGCGACACGCTCGGCGTCACTGTAGCGGCCGTCGGCGATTAGTTTTTCCGCGTAGAGTAGGGCGGTCTTGGTGAACTTCGAAAGGACTCTTGCGCGCAGCGATCCTGGTGAGGGGCCGGCGGGAATTGCGTCCAGGGCATCCAGGTAATTGGTATAAGCGGTTTCGTAATCTTTTTCCCCCGCGGCCTTATCTCCCGCTGCGACAAGTTTTTCTCCGACGAGAAGGTTTTCCTGGCGGCGAACGATCTCTCGATCGGAAATCGTTTCAAGATTCTGGGCGATCGCCGGGGCTTGAGCTCCCAGGCAGGCCAAGGCAAGCATCAGGAAGAGGGACCTGCACGGAACAACGGGTGCGAAGAATTTCATAGGCAGGAAAGGCGGCTATTGCGGCGGTGGTATCGAGGTCGGGTCCCCCGGAATGATTTCCTCCTCGATCTCCGCGTGCACTTGGCTCAGGCACGATCTCCCTTTCATCATCAACCTTGATCAGCGGCTGGCCAGCGGGGTCGAGCAAGCTCGCGGTGACAAACATGATAAGGTTTCGCTTGATGTGCTGATCGGCCGTCGTCCGAAAGAGCCTGCCTGCAAGAGGGATATCCCCCAGGATGGGGACCTTGTCCTCGGTCTTTTGAATGTCCTCACGCATCAGGCCGCCGATGACGACTGTCTGGCCGTCGTAGACCGTGACTTCAGTGGTGACTTCCCTCGTCGAAAAGACCGGCTTATTGATCACGTTCTGCGTGACCAAAAAGGTCGCGCTGAGTGTGGGAACCGTAATTCCGCCAATGTCTCCGGGAACGGTTGTCACGACGGTGTTGATCGGGCTTCCATAGTTGATAAATCCGTCAAATTCGACCACACGGGGCGAGAGAATGAGATCAATCGTGTAGCCATCGGGTCCAACCGTTGGTTCCACCTCAAGCGTGATGCCGACGGGTTTTGTTTCAAACGAAGTTGGCGTCGTGGGAGTTGCCGGGGTGTAAATTGATCCGGGTGTCTGCGTGACCTGAGGCAGATCATATTCGGTCGGGTAGCGGAACTCCCGGACAATTTGGATCGTCGCTCGCTGGCCGCTCTTGGTGGTGACCTTTGGCGCGCTCACGAGATCAACACCTTTTTGTTGATTCAGGGCGCGCAGAACGACTTGAAACTGGGGATTGGTAAAGATCCCGGCGACAGAAAGCAGTGCAGGGGCAGGGCCGGCGGGTGTGCCGAATAGCAAGGCATCGACGGCATTCACGCTAATGGCTGAAGTCCCGGAACGATTTCCGGACGTGAGGGAACCCGCCGTGGTGCTTGACGCGCCGATGGGGACGGTTGTTGACCCTGGATTCAAGAATGGAAACGAGTTTGCGTTGATACTTTGCCCGCCGCTGGTGGTTCCCCCGCCGCCGTAAATGCCTGTGCCAAATGGCATGGAAAATTGCCCAAGCAACCAGTCGAAACCCATTTCCTTGAGATTGGTCTGAGTCACCTCGAGGAACTTTGACTCGATCTCCACCTGGCTGGGCGGGGCGGTCATTTGCGTTTCCACCAGCGTGTCGATCAGGTCGAGATTTGCCTGGGTGTTCTTGATGATCAACTTGCTCGAGCTCGCGATGAAGTTCGCGCTGGCACCTTGAGGGAAGGTAACGCCTTGAGCTTCCAGGAACTCCCTCGCGCCCGAGCGAGCTTGAATGGCGGGTTGCGATCCGGGCGCGACGGTCTGGCCTCCCGGGCCCTGAGGCGTGGTGGGCTGACCGGCAGGCAAGGAGGTGATGAAGCCGGGAGGAACTTTATATTCCTTGGTGATCAGGATATCGGTGGGTTCCGACTGAGGAACGACGGCGACCGCGTAGGGTTCGATCTTCAGTTTGAGATTCGCGGCTTTCGCAACGTAGTCGATGGCGGCACGGAGCGGAATGTCATTCAGTGAAAGAGTAATCCTGGAATTTGCTTCCGGCGAATCGGCCGGAGCCTTGAGGACAATGTTAATGCCCCGGCGCGAAGGGTCCTGCTCGGCGGTGTCGAGAGCAACGGCGCGCTGTTTGATGAAATCCAAAGCCTCGCGGATCGTGGCATCCCGAAAGTCAATGCGGGGGATCACGATTTCATCGAGCTTGCGATTGATCAATGAGGTGCCCCGTGTGTCGATCTGAGGCTGTTCGATGATCGTCGACGCGCCCACTTCAAAGCGGCGGACCGGCAGTTCCCAGGCCTTCTCGACCTGACGCAGCATATCGCCGCGGGATTCGTTATAGGCGGACTCGGCGTATTTTTGTCGGGCGTTGTTGACCCGTTCCATTCCGCGGCGCGCGGCGATGTTGTATTTGTCGATGTTGAGAACCTGCTCGTACCGCTTGAAAGCCAGGTCAAAGCGACCCGACGCGTAGAAGCCGTCGGCCTCGAGCAACAGTTGCTTCACCTCCTCGATATTGGCGATGAATCCGGGGGTGAGCGCTTTATTGAATCGGGTGGGATCCTTTAGTTTGCGTTCGAGGGCGAGCGCCGGGCCATAGTTGGGTGCGTAGCGCTCTTCAAGCACCACCGTCACGGTCGTGGCGGCGTCCTGATACCGCCCTTCGGAAATGCGTTGTTCAGAGAGTTTGACGGCAGCGCGGGAAAACCCGTCCAGAGCCGACTCGCGAACCGATTGTGTGGCCGGTCCGCTGCTGGGCAGAACATCGACGGCGCTCTTGAAGTAGGCAAAGGCGCTTTCGTAGTCCTGGTTCAACATCGCTTCCGTCCCGTTGTCCACAGCCTTCTGAGCGTAATCGGCCATGCCTTCCTGCCGACGAATCTCCCGTTCGGCGGCGCCCTGGATCCCGGCCTGCTGCGCGGGGCCCGACGCTGTGCTTAGGGTCAGGCAAGCGGCGGTCATTGCGGCGAGGACTTGCGACTTCATGGTGATGGCAGATTGGAAGAAGGAATAGTTTGGGGGGCCTTTGAGGCACGAGAAATTCCTCGCAATGCGCTCGCAGATGCGACTGGTTAAGACACGCATCGTCAGAGGTTAGGCAGCGGCATTCACTCTCATTGTGCGGGAGGAATCTCGTGTTGCTCCCGGGTTTGCTGGTCTTGTATTACGGCCTCCTTTTCCGAAATGTCAATGAGTTTGTACTTTCTCTCCGTCTCGGGAGGCAAGGCAAACTCATCATCCTTTTTTACGGTGAATTTGGAATTGTCGTAGAGCGAAAGAAACTCCCCGTACGATGTGGGGTCATTGGCTTCCCTGTTGGCAACCAGCACGATTCGCTGGCCAGTCTGCGTGTTCTCGATCTGGAGAGTGGAAGCATCGAATTCAATTTCGTTCTTCACCTCGGTTTTCTTTTCGTAGGAGATGACTTTGTAAGGAGTTCCTTCGATGATCTGGCCTTTCTCGAGGAACCGGGTTCGTCCGCCCCGATCCCTGGCATTGATCGTGAACGTCTGGCCATCATCCGGGGTTCCGGTGAAAATGAGGCGGAACGGCTTTGAGATGAATCGCAGGAGCCGGAGCTTCGTGTACAAGGGGGGAACGGAGTTTTTGTCGCGCGGGTCGGTGCCTGCGAGGTATTCTTCAAGATTGCTGAAGCGGTCCGCGTCGGGATCCTGCTCCTTGATGGTGCTTTCCCAATAAGGCAGATCGTATTTGATGAGCCAGGAGTTCTTTATCGGTTCGTGAAGGTTCCGATTGCCTTCGAGAGGATCGATGAGCGAACCATCCACGAGCACATAGGGACGCGAGACGAGAAGTGAGCCATCATGCCCAAGCCAATTCCGGGGCGATTTGAGCTTCTCGGAGGCCGCAGCCAGAGCGCCGGTCGGGAGGGGTTTGATGGCATCGTCCCGCGCCTTGGAACTGTTTCGCCCGGAGAAATGAGCGGGGAAAGATAGGGCGCTGTTCATAATCAACCCGCAGCAGGCCAGGAGCGCGATCGCGGCAATCACCAGGATGGCCTTGTCAAAGTTCGTTCTCAGCCAGTCCATGACAGATTACTTTCGGGGCTCCGACGGCGCGGAAAGGTCGATGATTTCGATGCGCATCGCGGCCTTGACCAGCTCACGGCCAAGAATCACGTTCAATTCGCCGGCTGCGGTCGGGCGCCCTTGGGAGCTGCTCACCCCGCCTGGAGGTTCTCCCGCCTGCGGGGCTGTGCCGGTGCTGCCTTGACGGGAAACCAGCGGACCCACGCGCGCTGTATTTTGAAAGGCAAGGTTGCGAACGATAAGGAACTGGTCGGAATCGAGCAAGGAATTGAAGGCGACGCGCAACTTGCCGTGCTCGGCGGTAAAGGCGAGATCGAAGGGTTGGCGCTTCAAACCGCCTGGCTTCGCTTCGGATGGCCGGTCGCGCTGCGCCGGGTCTTCGGTCTTTTGGGCGAAGGCGGCTGATTCTTCGGGCAGGGGGACCCGATTGAGGCTGTCGATGGACTGAACCTTGAAGTCGATCAGGTTCGTGACGATCTTTTCGATAATCCCGAGTTGTCGCGCCAGAGCGGGCGCGGCGAGCTCGTTGGGAAGACTATTAGCATACTGACCGAATCCGAGATAGAAGCCCTTCGGCAATGCGACACCAGCCGCGCTCGCTTTCTCGACGATCTGATTGACCGCGGTGCGAAGGTCGTCCTGGAATCTTTGGGGCTGGACGTCCGCACTTCCTTGCTCCTGCATTTTCGCCAGCTGGGCGCGCAGGGAATCGAGTTCCGATTTGTGTTGCTCGGCGAGCGCGCGGCTTTTTTGGAAGTTCTCAGCATTAGGAAACGGCGATCGATTCTGAAGGGCGTGGAGTTTGCGGACGGCCTGCGCATAGGTCTCCAATGCATCCTGATACTGCGTCATTGACTGCGTCATCAGGAAAACCAAGGCGCCGCCGACAACGAGGGTGGCCGCCGCAAGTCCGGCGAGAAACGAGTTTTCTCTGAGCCAGCTCATGGCAGGGAAATTGGATTTCGCAGGGGCAGGACGATCGTATAGCTATAGGCCCAGCTTTGGCCGTCGGGTGTTGTGCGCTGAATGACCACCTTGGCCTTATCCTTCTCCTCGATCTGGAAGACTTCCGATTTTTGGAGCTGGTCGACGAACTCATCGATGATCCGCGCCTCTTTTTCGTTCGGGGGGTTGGCAAGGTAGAGGCCGCTGACCTCCAGGCCATCGATTTTCGACTGCCCTTCGGCAGCTGGCTGGCCGGGCTTCTGCGCAGGGCCGGCTTGTTTCGGAGCGTCCGGTTTCTGAGTGGGCGGCGAAGTGGAAAGGCTCGCGCCCTGCACATAGGGCTTCCCATCGGAAAGAGCCTTGATGTCCGTCACCCAGATGAAGCGTGGAGGCAGCTTTGACCCGAGCTCTTCCAGAATTTCGGACCATGCCGCGCGCTCCGTGATGGCAACGATGAGCGGTGCGGCTGTCTCCTGGAGCATCTTGGTCTCTGCTTCCAAGGTATCGAAGCGTTTGGCGACCGCCTCCAGTTTTCCAGCATCGGCGTTCACGCTTTCGATCATCTGCCGGGTGATCGAGGTGCCGCGGCTGAAGTACAACCACCATGCCGCCGGGGCAAGAAGGAGGCAGCTGGCCGCCAGGACAAGAAACGGTTTGCGTTTGGCGAGGTTCTGCTCGCGAACGAGGCCATGCGGCCGGAGGTTGATTTCCAGCGGTGCATTCCCCAGAAATCGCAAAGCGCAGCCGACCACCTCGCCCAGCATGTGTGCCTTGCCGCCAAGTTGAGCGGCGACTTCCTGGCTGGTGACGGTAACGTTCCGAAGCGGGTTGAAATGCTCGATCGGCATCTGCAGCTTCTCACTGAAAAACTCCACCATGTAAGGCAGGCTGATCGTGCCGCCGCAAAGAAAGGCGCGAACGGGAGCGCTGCCCGACTGGTTCTGCCGGTAAAATGAGATCGACCGGGCAACCTCAGCATGCAGGCGGGTCATCGTGCCGCGAACGATCTTGGAAATCCGTGCTTCGGTGGGATCCTCGGGTTCGGCATAGTTTCCACCCAGACCCACGAGTCCCTTTTCAATTTTCAGTTTTTCACCGACGGAGATTTCCCGTTTGAATTCCTTGGCAATCGCGGCGCTGATGGTGCTGCCGCCCACGGGGATGCTGCGACTGAAAATGCGCTTGTCCTCGACGAAGACGAGGTTGGTGGTGCGAGCGCCGATGTCGATGAGAAGGGAACATCCGCCAAGATCGGCGTAGTTGTAGCGAAAGGCATTGGAGAGCGCCATGGGCGCGAGGTCCATGAGGAATACCTTGAGACCGCCCTTGTTGACGGAAGCGTTGATTTCCTCGAGTTGGTCAGCTTTGATGGCGACCAGTGCGACATCCCAAAGGTTCTCCCTGGACTCGCCCATGATTTGATAGTCCCAAATGACCTCGTCAATGGGAAAGGGAACGTTCTGCTGGGCCTCGAAGCCGATGATGGAGTCCACCTCGCTTGGAGTTGAGCCCGGCAACTTTACGAAGCGGGTGAACACCGACTGCGAGGGCAGACTGGCGTTGGCGCGCTCCTTGGCGGCGATACCCAGCGCTTGGCGAAGCCCAGCGACGGCCGCTTCAATCTGCGCAGGCCGCGTGGCATCCGCGGCGGGATCGGTGATGAGCTCCTCCTGCCGAAACGCATTGAGCGTGAGGGCACCGCGCGAGCTGGCGCGAAATTCGGCAAGCGTGACGGTCTGCATGCCGAGGTTAAGGGCAAGGATACGTGACTGTGCGGCCATCGGGCTAGGCTCAAGAACAGGAACTCCGCCTCACTGGCCCACAGCGTTGGGCTTGATCGCCTCGTAGTAGTCCCACGCGAGCGATGCAAACGGCGTCTCGTTCTTGTTGAGCACGAATCCCGGAGTCTGCTGAAACTGCGGCCACCAATCTCCCGATTTGCTTTTCCAGCTGGTTGAGGCGACTTGCTGGCCCTGTTTCGTGATGGTCACACCCACATCCACCAGTGCCTGCTCGGCGTTGGCGGGGACCTTGCCCTCGAAGAAGCGTTCTAAGGTTCGCGGACTGACGTAAACGACCGAATGCATATCTCGTTCTTGAGGAATGCTCGTATGCGTGACCGAACCAACCAGAAGGGTCCCCTGAGGGTATTGCGGGGATCTGTTCTTGAGCAAGATGTAATAGTTGAAGGTCAGCTCATCCGTGTATTTCGGATCCCTTAGCCGCGGTTGCCATTCGAAGCTGACTTCGATTTCGAGCCACGACTTGGCCCTGGCGCCGCGCTTGTCATAGCGCGGACCGGTATAGCTAGGCGATTCGAGAAAGTTTGGCTCGACGTTAAGAATCCTGTAGTAAGTGTTTGGCGTCTGGCCGAAGGCGGAAATATGCGCGGCGACGAAGGCAGCCGCCATGACCTGAAAAGGCAACTTAAGGGAGAGCATGTCTCGGTGAGCAAATATGAATGGCTAATTGGAGTAAACAACGAAAAGGTGCGGCGTTCCAGGCAGTTGCGCTCGCGTGGTGGAACCGGTTTCTGCTCTTCCGATCGCGGCACTTCGCTCTGGCCGGGCAACTCGGGAGCGCGACGTCTGGCGCGTCGATGGACGCCGCGGCGAAAGCGAACATCGCCACGGGTTCTCGATTCAGTCCAACCCGTCGAACATTGTCCGGTTCTATGCAGATAGGGGTCACGTTCCTCCGGCCAACTCTTTGCCCAGCCCGGGCGCCGTGTGCGGTTCCTCCGGCAGAGTGACGCGTTCTCCGGATTTTCTGCAAATACGCTCCTTGGGAAGCAGGGTGGCGGGTGCGGCTGGGCAGGACGTCGATCAATTGGTTAACTTAAAGGCTGATTTTTAGAGGCTGATTTCCCGTTTTTTGTTGCGATCATAAACCGTCTCGTGTCTTGCGGAACGATCGGATCTCTATGTTAGCATCCCGGCGCCGCGTCAAATGGAAAAGCGAATTCATCTCCAGCGTTCGAATCTGGTCGGCGTGATTCATACGGCCGGCGGTTTCGCTCAGGCCGGGAATCCGGGGCTTGATGCTGTCGAAGTGAGAGTGGACGCGCTACCGCGTCCCCCTTCCGCGCAACAAGTCGCGGCGCTTTCGGTTCCGGCCATCGTCACGGTGCGCCGATTGGACGAAGGCGGTGTGAGGCCGATCAGCGAGGAAGAGCGGGTGGCACACTATCTTGCGCTCCTCCCGGCGGCCGCCGCGGTCGATATCGAAGTGCGGGCCGCCCGATGCCTGCGGAAGGTGCTCGAGGCCGCGCGGCACGAGAGGAAAGCCGTGATTCTCTCGTTCCACGATTTTGAGGCTACGCCCTCCCTCGCAACCCTGCGCAGGGTTAGTGCGAGGGCGCGCCGGGCCGGTGCCAGTGTCGTGAAGATTGCCGCGAAGACTGAATCTCCCGCCGACGTGGCCCGCTTGCTTGTGCTCCTGGACGAGGCGTCCGAACCGCTGGCAGTCATGGGCATGGGTGCGCTGGGCCGCGCTTCGCGCCTGCTCTTTGCGCAAGCCGGTTCGGCGCTCAACTACGGTTGGCTGGACAAACCCCAGGTGGCTGGGCAGTGGAGCGCGGGGGAGTATCTCGAATTCCTCGCTCGCGCATGACGGCGCGCGAGTGGTAACGGTGTGGCGGGAGCGGGCGAACGTTTCCGACGCTCTTGCTCTTTCGCGCGATCGTCCCCATTGTCATTTGGAACGTGCTTGCAACCCTGACCAACACGCTGCGTATGGGCGGTGATCTCTCTGCGGATGATATCGCGACGGCCTGCGATCGTCTTTTCGACGAGGACATAGCGCTCGCGGTCCGGGCGGATTTCCTTCGAGCCCTTCACCAGAAAGGCGAGACGCCCGCCGAAATTGCCGCGTTCGTCGACGTGCTCCTGGCGCGCGGCGTTCGTCTGGAGCTGGGCGAGGGTTTGCTCGATGTATGCGGCACCGGGGGGGATAGGGCGGGCCTTTTCAATATTTCAACCGCCGTCATGTTTGTGGCCGCGGCGTGCGGCGCTCGAGTCGTCAAGCATGGAAACCGGGGGATCACTTCAAAATGCGGCGGCGCCGATGTCCTCGAAGCCCTTGGCATTCGGGTCGACTTGCCGCCTCGAGCCGCCCTGGATGCTGCGGGATGTTGTTTTCTTTTTGCGCCTCTTTACCATCCGGCGTTCAAGGCCGTGGCACCCGTCCGGAAAGCGCTGGCCGAAGAGGGAAGCGCCACAATCTTTAATCTGCTTGGTCCGCTGCTTAATCCGGTCCGTCCGGATTTTCAGCTCGCAGGTGTCTTCGATCCAAAGCTGCTGCAAATCTATGTGGAGACTTTTGCCCTGCTCGGTCGCAAGCGCGCGTGGGCGGTTCACGGAACCGGAGGCCTTGACGAAGTCTCGACGCTCGGCGCATCGGAGGTCCATGCTCTCGAACCCGGCGGACGGGGGCGTTTCTTTATCCGGCCGGAGACCTTAGGCCTCGCTCCAGCGGTCATCGAGGACCTTCGCGGTGGCGACGCGAGCAGAAACGCCGAAATTCTCGAGAATCTCTTGCGTGGAAGCGAGCGCGGCCCAAAGCGCGACATCGTCGTTCTCAACGCAGCCTGCGCGATCGTTGTCGCGGGGATCTCAGGCGATCTCGCCGCTGCGGTGGCAAAGTCCGGGATGGCGCTTGACGACGGGTCTGCCCATGCCGCGCTCAGGCGTCTTCGCGAAATCCGCTAGGTCAGCTCGGCATTGGCTGAACAGGCGATCTCAGCCGGGAATGTTCTTCAGCAATTCCGCGTTGGTCGAGTATTTGCGAATAAAAAAGAGCAGGCGCTCGATGGCTTCGATGGGCTTGTGGCCGGCGAGGCCGCGGCGGATCACGCTGATCTTATGCAAATCTTCGGCGGAGAGCAGGAGCTCCTCGCGGCGAGTTCCGGACAGGAAGATATCGACCGCCGGGTAGATGCGTTGATCGCTGATCTTTCGATCAAGGACGAGTTCCATATTGCCGGTGCCCTTGAACTCCTGGAAAATCAGCTCGTCCATCCGGCTGTTGGTTTCGATGAGCGCGGTGGCCATGATCGTGAGCGATCCGGCTTCCTCGGTGTTTCGGGCCGCGGCGAAGATTTTGCGAGGGATCTCGAGCGCGCGGGAATCCACGCCGCCGGACATCGTGCGGCCGCCGCTGCCCTGCGCGTTGTTGAAGGCGCGACCGATGCGCGTGAGCGAATCCATCAGCACGAAAACGTCCTGCCCCATTTCGACAAGCCGCTTGGCGCGTTCGGCGGCAAGCTGGGCGATGCGCGTGTGGGTCTTGATATCCGAATCGTTGGAGCTGGCCATGAGCTCGGCGCTTGGGACGGAGCGGCGGATCTCGGTGACCTCCTCGGGCCGCTCATCCACCAGGAGAATAATCAGCTTCATCTCCTGATGGTTCTTCACCACGGCGTCAGCGATGTGTTGAAGGAGCGTTGTCTTGCCGGTGCGCGGAGGCGCGACGATCAAACCGCGCTGGCCCTTGCCGATCGGCGTCATCAGGTCCATCACCCGGGTGGTATAACGATCCGGGACCGTTTCCAGACGGATGCGCTTGTTTGGACTGATCGTGGTCAGTTCCTCGAAGAGCGGAAGGTTTTGATAGCTCTCGGGGTCCCGACCCTCGATTTCGACGAGCTTGAAAAGCTGCGGACCGCGACTGCCACGACGCGTCTCGCCTTTGATCCACATCCCGTCTCGCAAAGCATGTTTGCGGACCACCTCAGGGGTGACGAAGACGTCGTTGTTGGACTGCGAGAAATTGCGGCGCGGCTCGCGAAGGAAGCCAAAACCTTTGCCGGACACCTCGACGACTCCCTCGGCATAGGTCGGTGGAGCGGGAGGCGGAGGCGGCTGAGCCGGGGCTGCGGGCGAAGGAGCCGCCTCGGCAGGCGGCGGTTCGCTTGCCGCGCTCACCGCAGTCTCGACAACGGGTGGCGGCGCCTCGGCCTTCAATCCGTCTTGTTCATCGGGGGGTGCGGCGCCATTGTCGGAAGCGCCTGTTTTTCGCTCCGTCCGTTTCTGGGTCGTATTGGCGTTGGCGCTTTTGCGCACGCGGCGCTTGGCGGCAGGCGGAGCTCCCACCGCTTCAAGATTCGTATTTTCTTCAGTCATGGCAAATTCAGTTCTCCTGCGCCTCGGCAAGGATGTCGTCGGGGATTTCAAAGTTGGCGTGGACGTTGAGGACATCGTCGCACTCATCGAGAGCATCGCAGAGCCGGAGAACTTGGGCGGCGGTTCTTGCGTCTTCGACGGCGACGGAAGATTCCGGGACGTAGGTGAGTCTTTGGGAGTCGGGTTCGACCGAGGCCTTCCTCAGGGCTTCGGAAACGGCATAGAGTTGATCAGGCGGAGTCGTGATGATGTGGTGTTCCCCGTCGTTGGTGAGGTCATCGGCGCCCGCGTCGGCGACGAGTTCGAACAGGCGGTTCTCGCTGGCGGATGAAATTGGAATGGTGATCTGACCCTTGCGATGAAACATGAAGGAGACGCTTCCGGGGCCGCCGAGGTTGCCGTGGTTTTTCGTGAAAATGGAACGCATATCGGCCGCGGTTCGATTCTTGTTGTCGGTGGCGGCTTCGACGATCAAGGCAACGCCTCCAGGGGCGTAGCCTTCGTAAATTATTTCCTCGACCGCGTTCGAGCCAAGCTCGCCGGTGCCTTTCTTGATGGCGCGCTCGACGTTATCGTTCGGCATGCTTTGGGCCCGGGCGGCCTGTATGGCGGCGCGCAGCCGCGGATTCGCAGACGCATTGCCCCCGCCTTGCTTCGCGGCGACGGAGATTTCCTTCGAGAGCTTCGAAAAGAGCCTGCCGCGTTTGGCGTCCAAGGCTCCCTTGAAACGCTTCACTTTCGACCATTTGCTGTGGCCGGCCATGAGGGTGTATGATTATGAAAATCCAAGCGCCTGTATCAGGTGGCCTTCTCGGCCCCAATACCGGCATCGGGTTGGTTGAGAATGGAGACTTTGTGGATTCGATGGAAAGTGCGGCACCGGACGTGCCGCCGAATCGAATGATTGGCAAAGGAAATGCAACGGGCAGGCGTTGTCAACGCCTTTCGCTTGAAAAAAATTATTGCAGCCGGCTGTGCTGGCAGCCGAGCCAGGCCGCGAAGAGACCCAGGACGACGTGTGATCCGAGGACCCAAAGGCACAGCGCCGCCGGGGAAAGCTGAGTTTGGATGACGGTTTGCACGATGTCGTAATATCGCTCGCCTCTCAGCGTTTGGAGCACGCCAGACCAGCTCCAATATGCTGCGATGAAGGGACGGGCGAGGATACCGGCCCATTCTGGTAGCGCGAGGACCGCGCCGGAGAGTGGCAGTTGAAAGCCCACCAGGTAGATCGAAACCAGGGAGGCCTGCTCGGCCGATCCCATCATGCTGGAAATGGCAAGGCAGACGGAGGTCATGGCGGCGTTGGCCAGCGAGAGGAAGAGGAGTTGGTCGCCGAGCTCTCCGGGAAAGCCGCAGACGTAGTGGACAAAAAGCCCCATCCATAGCGATTGGGCGACGACCAGCGCCGCGAGAAAAGCCGCCTTGCTGGCCACATAGCTCAGTGGCCGGAGGCCTGAAAGTTTCTCCTTCTCGAAGACAAGGCGCTCCGCAGCGATTTCGCGGCCCGAGTTATTCGCTCCCATGAGGGTGAGAAGAACGACTTGGAACATCACGATCCCGGAAACAAGACTGCCGATCTTGCTGGCCTGGACGAGGAAGCTCATGCTTTCCTGAAGTTGCTTAACCATGTTCAAATCCATTCCCATCGAGAGGTTTTGGACGGCGGGTAGACCATTCAAGGCGAAGATGGCGACCAGAATGGGAAAGCCGAAGATTAGGCCGAGCTGAAGGAAGAGCTGAGTCCGGTTGCGCGAGAAAATTCGGAATCTCCGTCCGGTCAGCGTCTTGAACTGGCTGAAAGCACTTGGCCGGGGCAGCGATTTGGCGCGTTCAGGCTCGGGCTGCGCCTCGAACTCGATTTCAGGTTCGTCCAGAGGGCTTTCGAAGTTTAGGCTCTCAAGATGGTCGGGGACGTGTCCTGACAGTGCCTCTTCGAAGGGGTGGCGATGTTTTTTCCAGGATTGTGCCCATTCGGTCGCGTCGCGACGCACGAGCTGGCCGTAAAGGTCTTGCGGATCCTCGCAGCGAAAGTAGTGGGTCAGGAATTCCGGGGGTCCTTGGTAGGCGACGATTCCTTGATACAGCACGAGCACGGAGTCGTAGAATCCCAGGTGCCTAAGACTATGAGTGACGGAAATGACCGTCCGGCCATCTGAGCGCGACAGGCCATGGAGGAGCGTGACGATTTCGTCCTCCGACTGCGGATCAAGGCCGCTTGTGACCTCGTCGCAGAGAAGCATGGCTGGCTTGCTGGCCAGTTCCATTGCAAGGGCGAGGCGGCGTTTTTGCCCGCCCGAGAGCACGCGGACGAGCCGGTCGGCAAATTCCGTCATGTTTACTTCGTCCAGAATGCTGAGCGTGGCCTCGCCGAGGGCATCGCCACTCATGCCGCGGACGCGCAGCTTGATTGAGTAGGCGACGCTCTCTCCAACGGTCAGGTCTTCGTGCGTGATTCCGAATTGCGGGACGTAACCGATTTCGGAGGGCGAGAAATCATGATGGATGAGGTCGCGCTCGTCCCAATAGATCTCACCCTCTTCTTCTCCATTGGCGATGCCGGTGATGACCTTCAGGAGCGTGCTCTTGCCGCAACCCGATGGCCCGAGGATCGCGGCGAAGTGGCCGCGGGGAAAGATCGCGGAAACATCGGCGAGCAAAGGCTTGATTTCGCCGTCCTGTCGAATGGAAAGCGTGACATCCCGGAGTTCGAGCACGGTGGGAACGTCGCGAATGGCGCGCTTCCTGACAACGCAAAAGCGCATCCCGTGCTTCTGCTGGTCTCTGCGGCAGCTTTTCAGCCGGCTGTCGCCGAATTGAAAGCCGGAACTTGGCAGGGCCGTGGCGGGGAGGCTTTGTCAACAAACAGACCCGGGCTTGCTTTAGCATAAGCTTTTCCCGGGTCGGTCTATCCGCCGCAAAGCGCACCTACTCGCGGGCGGCCGTCACCATACGATGCGATGGACTATCGTTTCACTAATTGCTCGCATCCCGCGAAGAATCGTCTCCGTGGCCGTGGCGTTCCCGTTGTTCGGCCAGTTTTCCGTATCTGGAAAATGCCGGCGAGCCGAGGCGTAGCTTCAGCTGATCCTTGGGCGTTTGGCTCGCCGGGACTGGGGCGTTGTCGATCCGACTGTCAACCGGATCCGGAAGAGGCCTTCGACTGCGCGCCGTCGGCATATGTTGTTGCAGCTGCAGCCTGTATCGAAGGACGTTTGGCTGAAATTGGCTATTGATTTTTGACGCCAGCGAGAGAATTCTTGTTTCGCGAGGAGGCCGCAAGTAGAATAGGGGTGATCAATGATTGCAAACCGGAACTTTGAGCAGTGCGAGCCGCTCACGTGGGTTGGCAGGGTTCCGGTTTATCTTTCCACGGCGATTGCGCTGGCGCATGGGGTGATGATGGTTTTCACGGCGCTGGCGTTGGCCTCCGGTGCCGAATGGTTTTTTCAGATCCTCGCCTTTTCGCCCCAATCGGCCATTGCAAAACTTCATCTCTGGCAATTCGTGACGTATGCGTTTGTCAACAGGCCCGAGATCTTCACGCTCATTCAGCTCGTATTGCTGGCATTCTTTGGCCGCGATGTGGAGAAGTTCATCGGCCGGAAAGCCTTCGCCTGGCTGTATGCGCTCTTGGTTGTTGCGGTTCCGATTTTGCTTTCGGCTCTGAGCTTTCTCGGCGTCGACAGTGGCAGCTATCAAGGCTCGGATGCGGTGCACTTCGCGATTTTTCTGGCGTTCGTTATGATCTATCCGGGAGCCGAGATCTTCTTCGGGATCCAGGCGCGCTGGATAGCAGTCGCCCTTCTCGGAATCTATACCCTTCAAATGCTGGCGTATCGGCAATGGATCAGCCTCTCGATTCTCTGGTGGGAATGTGCGGTGGCCGCAGCGTGGATGATGCGCGAAGGCGTAGGCTCCTTTTCTTTGCCCTCGGTCTCCACGATCCCTCTCAAACGCCCCGAACGTCGCGCCAAACCTGTGCGGCGGGAACCCGAAAAGGAAGTCGAGCTCTACGATTCCATCGACCCGATCTTGGAGAAGATAGCGAGACAGGGTATCGGCAGTCTCACGCGAGGTGAACGGGAAAAGCTGGAGCGGGTCAGAGCTGCCCTTCTCGAGAAGGAGCGGCGAGATTGACGACGGAGTCGCCCAGCAAGCCGGCGACGGAGTCGCCCAGCAGGCCGGCGACGGACTCACCCAGCAACCCGGTGGCCGAGCCGCCCAGCGAGCCCACGGCGGAGGCGCCCAGCAAGCCGCCGGTCGCGACCGAGTCCAACTTGAAGGACGCGTGTTACGTCAACACGATGATCCATTTTTATCGCGGCGAACTTGGGCGCATCATGTCCTGGCGCCAGCGTCTCGACGTGACGACGACCTGGGCGATCACCAGCACGACATCGATCATCACGATTTCGTTTTCGTTAAAGGGGATCCCGCACATCGTTTTCTTCTTCAACATCGCATATGTCTGGATGCTGCTTTGGATTGAAGCGCGGCGATACCGCCTCTATGATGCTTTTCGCGGTCGGGTGCGGATGGTTGAGACCCATTTTCTGGTGCCGATGATTCTGCAGAACCCGAACATGCTTGTGGGAAACTGGAAGCGGCTCGTCTGCGAGGATCTCATCCTGCCCTCCTTCAAGATTAGCAAGCTCGAGGCGGTCGGTCGCCGGATGGGCAACTACGTATTCATCTTCGTGATCATCATCGTGGCCTGGGCGATGAAGATCTTCGTTCATGCCCAGACGCCGATCGATTCGTTCGGCGCATTTTACAATGCGCTCGCCGTCCAGTCGCTGCCTGCCTGGGTTGCCTGCATCATCTTTTTCGGGACGATTATTGCGGTGATTGCGCTCATCATCTACGTCTCGCGACTTTCCACGGAAGAAGTCGGCGAGTTTCGCGGATCCCGTACCTCGCTCTGGCGCGCATGATGGGCGACGTCTCCCGATTGAGGGAAATCGTCGCCCGGCTTCGTTCGCCCGGAGGTTGTCCGTGGGATCGGGAGCAGACGCATGAAAGCCTGCGTGCGGCGCTCATCGAGGAATGCTACGAGGCTATCGAGGCGATTGAGAGGGCGGATGACGCCAATTTGCGCGAGGAACTCGGCGATCTGCTTCTTCACGTGGTCATGCACGCGCACATGGCGGGCGAGCGAAAGGCTTTCGGTTTTGAGGAAGTCGTCGCGGGAATTTGCGAGAAGCTTATTCGGCGCCATCCCCATGTTTTTGGAGATGCGGGCGCCGCAGAAACCGCACAGGTGCTCCGTCAATGGGAGCAGATCAAACGTACGGAAAAAGGGGGTGAATCCTCCGTGATGGATGGGTTGCCGTCCGCATTTCCGGCCCTTCTTCGCGCGCAAAATGCGCAGAAAAAGGCGGCGCGAGTCGGCTTTGACTGGGATGACGCCTCGCAGGTCTTGGCGAAAGTCCAGGAGGAGATCGAGGAATTGCGCGAGGCTCTCTCCTGCGGATCGAAGCACAACATTGAGGAGGAACTCGGGGATCTTTTTTTCAGCGTGGTCAATCTTGCGCGCAAGCTGAGCGTGGACGCCGAGATGTCGCTGGCAGCCGCCACGCGGAAGTTCGTCAGGCGTTTTCGAGCGGTCGAGGCAGAGATCGCGGCCGGAGGAGGAAGAATCGAGCAAACATCGCCTGACCAGATGAACGCTCTTTGGGACAGGCATAAGGCGCGCGGCGCGGCCTGAGGTCGCTACCTTGGAGCCAGGCTTCGCAGTTTGCAATCCCGGCGGGCGCGACCGGACAAGGATCTTCGCGCAGGGCGCAGGTCTGCCTTCAGACTACGGCCACCCTCCCATCAACTATCACGCCTACGCCGCTTGCTGCCGGAGCGGCTATTATCGCAGATCCGAGGAGGTGCCGGATTCCGTTCGCACGGTGCTCGTGCTGCTGCGGAAGGATGGCCTCAACCACGCCCTTCAAGCCGTGCGCAAACTGCACGCGCGCGGCAAACGTGTCGTCATTTCGTGGAAGGAATCCGGTTTGCATCAAGTCGCGCGCGTGCTCGCGAAGCCCCGCCTTGGCGAAAGATTCCGTGCGGTCTGCCGCGAAGCCGATGGGTTCATTTCCAGCACAACGGAACTCGTTCCCCTTTACGAAGCGGCGCGGTGCGGCCCCGGCGGGTTCGTTCCGACACCGTATCCGGTCGAGGAGCCGGCTTGGGATTTTTCTCTTCCGATGCGCCAGAGGCGCGGAATCTTCATCGGCACGCGGGAGTTCGGCGTTCCCTCCAGGAATCATTTCCTTGCGATCAGCAGCGTCCTGAAATTGGGAGAACCGGTTACCGTGATCAACACCGAAGGTTGGACCGGAGCGCGCCTGCTGCGTGCGATCTCCGGCGACTTGTGCATCGTTTCCGGAAGGCTTCCCTATACGGCCTATCTTTGCCTCGTCGCGCGGCACAGGTTTGTCTTTCAGCTTGACCGGAGCAGTGTGCCGGGCCAGGTGGCGGGAGACGCGCTCTTGTGCAGGCTGCCCTGTGTGGGCGGGGATGGTGCGGTGGACAAGCTGGCGTTTCCCGGCCTGGAGGGGATGGGCTTGCCGGC
The DNA here is from genome assembly GCA_963731945.1 of uncultured Verrucomicrobiae bacterium. Taxonomy (GTDB): domain Bacteria; phylum Verrucomicrobiota; class Verrucomicrobiia; order Chthoniobacterales; family Terrimicrobiaceae; genus DASTFP01. The sequence goes on from CAVSXN010000018.1 coordinate 218,061, forward strand.
GGCCGTCAACGTGGCGGAAAGGCTGGTTTCTGATGACGATTACTACGCGGAGACCGTCGAAAAATCACGCGAGCTTGCCTTGATGCACCTTAGCTTCTCCAAGGTGAGAGCGCAGTTGCTTTCGGGTACGGCGTGAAGCCGTGCGCTTCGCGCACCATCAAAGCGCGGTCTCGTTCCGCAGCGCCAGCAAACGATTGATGGCTTCCTCGATGAGATTGTTGGGACAACTCGCGCCGGCGGTAATCCCAACAGATAGGGACGTTTTCGCCGGCAGCCAATCCTTGCTCGTGACTTCCTGCTTCTGATGGATGTCGAAGTGGCGGATTTCCTGCGCCGAAACCATGCAGCTTGCGTTCCGGATGAACCAGGTTGGAAGTCTCTTTTCGCCGATTTCGGCGAGGTGCGTCGTGTTGGAACTGTTGTAGCCCCCAACGACCACCAGGAGATCGAGCGATTCGTCCAAGAGTCGGAAGAGGGCATCCTGGCGTTCCTGCGTCGCGCCACAAATCGTGTCGAAGAAGCGGAAGTTTCCCGTTTGTCCGTCGCGCGCCGCAATCGCGGTGCGAATTCGGCGCTGAATTTCCTCGGTCTCGCTGCGGAGCATCGTTGTTTGATTGGCGACGCCGACGCGTTGAAAATCGACATCCGGATCGAAACCCGGCGAGTGCGCGTCCTTAAACCGGGCAAGAAATTGGGCCTTGTCTCCGCCATCGCGGATGTAGTCACAGACGGCATCGGTCTGATCGAGGTCGAGCACGATGAGGTAGTGTCCTTTTCCGTCGCGGCCGAGTGCGCGAGACGCGGTCGCCATCGTTTCCTCGTGGGCCGATTTCCCATGGATGATGCTGGTGACCTGCTCGGAAGCGTTCTGGCGCACGCGCTTCCAGACGCTCATGACATCTCCGCAGGTGGTGTCGACAATCTGGCACCCGCGCATCTTGATTGCTTCCACGGTGGCGACCTCTGCGCCGAATGCGGGGACGATCACGACATCGTCGGCGGCGAGTTCCTGGATCTGCGCGTCGTGCGGATGGGCTGGCAGGTATCGGATGCCCATGGCGGCGAGCTGGGCGTTTACTTCCGGGTTGTGGATGATCTCGCCGAGGAGTGAAATGCGCCGGTTGGGAAAGACCTTGCGCGCCGCATAGGCGAGGTCAATGGCTCGCTCGACTCCATAGCAAAATCCGAATTGCTTGGCCAGCCGGATGACCGTTCCGCCCTGTTGAAGCACTCCTCCCAGGCCGCGAATGCGCTCCACGAGACTGCTTCGGTAGTGGCTTTCAACCTCGGCTTGCACGCGAGACATGACGTCCGGCGTGCGCAGGTTGACGCGAGTCGATTTGAGTGGAGGTGTGGTCGGTGTGCTCAGGGTTGTTCTCTCAGATTTTGGGACGGATCGTCGGCGAAGGCGCGCGCGGAGATAAGGATGCTCTTCGGGGGATCGGGGTCGTTGTAGTCTTGGGGACGCGGGGCGTTCTGGCCGAGGGTCGTATCTTCGGGTTGCCTTTCGGCAATGTAGACCGGAGTGCCGATGCGGGCGAGCTGGAAGAATTCTCGGGCGGCGTTTTGATGCAGGCGCAGGCAGCCATGTGTCCGCGGGACGGGCCACACGGAACCGAGATGGAATCCGTAGGCCGGCATCCATTCGACCCAGGTACTGCATGGGGAAGCCAACGTATCGGTATCCGGCGCCCGGTGCCTTCGAGCTCTTTCCCGCGACAATCACGTCCCCTTTAACCCAGAAGCCGTATGTGCCCGAACGCTTGTTCGCGATTTTGTTGGTCACGCGGAAGCGACCCTTGGGCGTCGGTTTGCTGGGCAGCCCAATGGCGGTCGCCGTGACGAGAAGGGGCTTGCTCCCTTCCATGACGTAGACCATGCGCCCTTGCAATGATACCTTGATGACGACGTTGGCCTGGTTCTTAGGCTTGTAAGCGACCGGATCGTAGATGGTGCGCTCGGTGCGCTCGGGAATAGTCTGGCAGCCCAAACCGAAAACGACGGCGAAGAGGAGCGCGGGAAAAGACTTCACCACCGGTGCTACAAAGCAGAAAACATCCTGTTGTCAAATCCTGAGACTTCTGTTGCGGATGACCGAAGCCCCCGTATTATCTCACAGATGATAGAGGAGCACGATTTCCATTATGCGATGGAAAACACCAGGGTCGTGGTCCAGCCGCAACGGACAATTGAAACCTTTGGCTCAACCAGCTTCCGGTTTCTCCTGGTCAGTGAGCTCATGGACGAAGTGAACGCCGTGCGCATCCGCGGGGGGCGGATTGAGGCGGAGCGCCCGCGGATCATGTCGCCCCATCATTTCAGCAAGCTTCTGCTCGATGGCTTCGGCGGATTGGCACGCGAATATGCGGACTGGGTCGAGCAGCATTCCAATTCGTTTCGAATTCTGCGTTACGGCTTTCAGCTTCGCAAATCTGATCTCGAACAAAGCATCGTGCGGAATTCCATGGAGGCCGTGCTGGGACAATTGAAGGAGGATTTGGATGGCAAGAGCGATCCGGCGGCGGCGCTGATTGCCGGCGTCGATGAGGCTTGGGAGGTTTGCTTGTTGAAGTTTACCATGGATTTGATCCAGCGCTCGTCGGGTGAGAATCTCGATGAATGGAAGCGTCGCGGCCTGATCTGAACGCATTTCATCGTTTTCAAACGATCGGAGGACGGCTCTAATGGCTTCTGACAGGAATTCCGTTGGGAAATGTCAATCGTTCGAACGCTCATCATCCTCGCGCTGGTCGGGTTGATTCTTGGCGGATCTGCCTTTTTTGCCTACGAGCTTTATTGGAAACCCAGGAAGCTGGACATGGAGGACAGGGCGAGTTCCTCGCAAGCGGGCGGGACGGTGCCCGACTACACGCTGCCTGCCTTTGAGCGGGCCGCGGAGATCGAACGAACGGGTGGCGTTGACGGAGCGCGCGCCGCCTGGGGCGAATTTATTCGCAATTTTCCGAACTCTCCTAAAATCGCCGAAGCCAAGTCGGCGCTCGGCGGAATCAATACAAGCCAGGTTTTTTCTCCCGTTCCCTCGCCCGAGAAGGCGTCATATTCTGTCGGCAAGGGCGATTCGCTCGTTAAGATTGCGTCGAAATTCAAGAGCAACGCGGAATTGATTTTTCGCGCCAACAACCTGCAGACAATAAATCTCAAAATCGGCCAGCAGCTCGTGATTCCCCAGCTCGACATGAGCATCGTGGTGGATCGCAAAGGCCGCACAGTCACCCTTCTCAACCGGGGCCAGTTTTTCAAGGAGTACCGCGCCCTGGCCTTAAAGACCCCGGGCGTTTCGACTTCCGCTCAGATCAAGGTGGTCGACAAGATCGCTTTGCACGGTTCGAACCGGGTCGCCTTTGGGGAGAAGAATTATGCCGGCAGCGAGCGGTGGGTCATGCTCAGCTCCTCAGGCCTGGCGATCAGGAGTCTTCCCGAGGGCCCCGGGGCCACTCCGCCTCCCGGAATCATTGTCGCTCAACCCGACATCGAGGAGATTTTTCTTCTCGTCTCCCGCGGAACTCCGGTCACCATTCAGTAAGCCGCAGTCATGAATTCACAGATCCTCGATTTTGAGAAGCCCATCGCAGAACTCGAGCAGAAGCTCGAGGAGATCAAGGGCCACGTTCATGGAAAAGACATCGATTTCGATCCCGAGGTTCGGGCGATGCAGGAAAAAATCGATGCGACCAAGAAGGAGACTTACGCGAATTTGACCGCATGGCAACGCGTGCAGATCGCGCGGCACATTGCGCGGCCGTTTTTTCTCGACTACATCGAGCAGGCCTTCACCGACTTTGTCGAACTGAAGGGGGACCGGCGCTTCGGCGACGACGCCTCCATGCCTGGCGGACTCGCGCGCATCGACGGCATGAGATGTGTAATCGTCGGCCAGCAAAAGGGGCGTGATGTGAAGGAGAATCTTCACCGGAATTTTGGCAGTCCGCATCCGGAAGGTTACCGCAAGGCCCTTCGGCTAATGAGGCTGGGAGAGAAGTTCAAGCTCCCGGTGGTCACCCTCATCGATACTCCCGGAGCCTATCCGGGCGTTGGCGCCGAGGAACGCCACATTGCCGAGTCGATCGCGGTGAATCTCCGCGAGATGATGGTATTGCGGACGCCCATTGTGGCGGTGGTCATCGGCGAGGGTGGATCCGGCGGAGCGCTCGGCATCGGAGTCGCCGATCGCGTGCTCATGCTTGAGAACGCCTACTATTCCGTGATCAGTCCCGAAGGCTGCGCCGCCATTCTATGGAAACACCGCAAACACGCTCCGGAGGCTGCCGAAGCGCTTAAGCTGAACGCTTCTGCGCTGCTCCAACTCGGAGTCATCGACGGAGTCATCCCGGAGCCGCTCGGCGGCGCGCATCACGACCCGCTCCAAACTGCCAATAACGTGAGAGAGGCCATTGTCAACGCTCTCCGGGAACTCGAGAGGACCTCTGCCGACAAGCTTCTCCATCGCCGTTACGAAAAGTTCCGAAAAATGGGGCGGTTTCAGGAATAACGTGCTGCCTTCTCAGGCTGGCGCGGCTTCGATTTCCCGCCTGGCGGTTCCGGGTTAAGTTTTTCAGCTCGCAAGTGATGAAAGAAGTCCCCCTGCCGCCGTTCCCTTTTCAACCGAAGGCCTACGCGGGTCCTTCTGCTGACGAGGTCCTCGCACTTCGAAGGCAGTTTATCAACCCCGGAGTTTTTCTATATTACAAGAAGCCGTTAATGCTCGTTGAGGGGCGGATGCAGTATGTCTGGGACGAAAAGGGCAAGCGCTATCTCGATGGACTCGGCGGCATCGTCACCATTAGCGTTGGACATTGCCATCCGCATGTCGTCGAGGCTGCGCGACGGCAAAATGAAACGCTCCAGCATTCGACCACGATTTACCTTCACCCCAATGTGAGCGAGTACGCGCAAAGCCTGGCGTCGAAAATGCCGGGTGATTTGAAGGTCTGCTATTTCGTCAATTCAGGATCGGAGGCCAACGACCTCGCCCTGCTGATGGCGCGCGCCTATACGGGCAACTACGACATCATCGCGCTGCGCAACTCCTACCACGGAGGAAACGCCGCCGGCTTGTCCCTGACCGCTCACAGTAGCTGGAAGTTCAACGTGCCGCACAGTTTTGGAGTTCACCATGCCCTCGCGCCGGATCCGTATCGCGGCCCGTTCGGGCGCGAAGATGCCGAAGCGGGACCGAAATTCGCCGCGGACGTCAAGCAGCTCATCGAATTTGCCACGCCCGGCCGGGTCGCGGGCTTCATCGCTGAATCGATCCAAGGCGTTGGCGGATGTGTGGTCTTTCCGGACGGCTATCTCCAGGAAGCTTATGAATACGTCCGCGCTGCGGGCGGCGTTTGCATAGCTGACGAAGTCCAAACGGGTTTTGGCCGGACCGGCAGCCATTTTTGGGGATTCGAAAAGCAGAGGGTTATTCCCGATATCGTGACGATGGCCAAAGGGATCGGCAACGGGTGCCCGCTCGCCGCGGTCGTCACGACTCCAAAGATTGGAGGTGTGCTGGCCCAGCGAATTCACTTCAATACTTTTGGCGGGAATCCGGTTGCCACCGCCATCGGCAAGGCTGTGCTGGAGGTAATCGAGAAGGAGAAGTTGCAGGAAAACGCCATGCGACTTGGCGGCTATCTTCTTTCCGGACTTGAGAAACTGAAGCAGAAGCACGCGTTGATCGGTGACGTGCGCGGAAGCGGTCTCTTGCTCGGCATCGAGTTGGTCAAAGATCGCGCGACGAAAGAGCCTGCTAAAGTCGAATGCGCGCAGGTGCTTGAGAACGCGCGCGTGGGGGGACTTCTGCTCGGGAAGGGCGGCCTGTGGGGGCAGACCATCCGTTTTGCTCCGCCCATGTGCATCACGCACGCCGACGCGGACTTCCTGCTCGATGTGCTGGATGAGGCGTTGAACGCATGAGGGGCGGCTGCCTGCGCAATCGTCCACGACAAGCGTGACCCTTGACAATCGGGTTGGTTGCGTCCAACCATAGCGTCGAATCCTGTTTCGCTTATGAATGGTAACGTCTATAGCAATCCTTACGTCACTGCGGCGGAGGCCGGTCCGATCGAGCGCAGCCAGTTTATTCGGCGGACCTACCTGCATTTGGCCGGCGCGATTCTGGCATTCACGGCTTTGGAAGCGGTATTTCTGAATTCAGCGATCGCTCCCACCATGATGAATCTCATGGTTGGCGGGAAATACTCCTGGCTCATCGTTCTCGGGCTGTTCATGGGAGTTTCGTGGCTGGCCGAAAGTTGGGCGCGCTCGGGTGCGAGCATGGCAATGCAGTACGCAGGACTTGCTTTGTACGTGCTGGCTCAAGCCGTCATCTTCATCCCGCTTCTTTATGTGGCTGCGTTTTACAGCTCGCCGGATGTCATTCCCATGGCTGCCATGATCACCGGTGGACTCTTTCTCGGATTGACCGGCGTCGTCGTCACGACGCGCATCGACTTCTCTTTCCTGCGCGGCATACTCGTGATCGGAAGCTTTGTCGCTTTGGGCGTCATCGTTGCGAGCATCCTCTTTGGCTTCAATCTCGGCACCTTCTTCGCGGGCGCGATGGTCGTATTTGCAGCGGCAGCGATCCTTTACAGCACGTCCAGCATCTTTCGGGACTACCGGACCGATCAGTATGTGGCGGCAGCCCTGTCCCTGTTTGCCTCGGTAGCACTCCTCTTCTGGTATATCCTCCGAATCCTTCTCTCGTTCCGGCGTTAGCCTGAGTCGGAAAGGGTCCGCGGTCGACTCTAGGCCCGCGGGTGAAACTTTTTGTGCACGGATCTCAAATGAGATGAATCCACGTGCGTGTAGATCTGCGTGGTGGAGATGTCCGCATGGCCGAGCATTTCCTGAATAATTCGCAGGTCGGCTCCTCCGGCGAGCAGGTGGGTGGCGAAGCTATGGCGCAGGAGGTGGGGATAGACATTGGCGTCAAGACCAGCGCGTGCGGCATAGCGTTTGAGAAGTTGCCATACCCGTTGCGGCGTCAACTTTCTGCCGCGCACGGAAAGGAAGATTTCGGCTCCGGTGCGCCTGGCGACGAGCTTTGGTCGCTCGAGTTCGAGATAGCGGCCAATGGCTCTGAGCGCCTCGGAGCCGACGGGCACGAGGCGCGTCTTGTTGCCCTTCCCGGTTACGCGGATCATGCCTTCGGCAAGGTCCAGCCCTTCGAGCCGGATATTGCAGAGTTCTGAGATCCGAAGACCGCTCGCGTAGAGAAGCTCCAGCATGGCGCGGTCACGAAGGCCGAGGGGATCGGCTTCGCTGACGCTTTCAAGAAGGCGGCTGATCGCCGAGCCGTTGAGCGTTTCGGGAAGGTATTTCTCAACGCGCGGGACACAAAGATTCTCGGCCGGGTTGATCGTGAGAACCTTTCGAGCGAGCAGAAACCTGAAGAAGATTCGCAGCGCGACGGCTTCGAGTTTGATCGATGCGGCCGCGAGGCCCGAGCGCTTTCGCCAGGAGAGGTAGTTGGCAAAGTGCCCGGGCTCAACCTCATCGAGCCGTGAGACCCGCGCCTGTTGTGCGAGCCATTTTGCGAAGGTTTCGAGCGAGCGCCGGGTGGAGAGCTGGTAGTTGACGGAAAGACCGCGCTCGGTGGCAAGATACCGCACGAATTGGTCGATGAATTCTTCCACGGGCTAGCAGGTTGCCCGACTTGGACGTTGTCCTAAATTTTCTCTTCGGGAACCCGCCGCGGCGAGAGGGTCAACCGGGCGATCCGGCGGGTGCCGGGCTAAAATCGGCACCGCGTGTCGAAAAGAGGCCCGATAAACGTGTTTCCTATCCGCGGACCCGAGTGGAAGTCCGAACGCCACCGGATAAAGATCGCGCTCATTCGCTCGGGGATTTTTCATTACTCCAAGCAGCCTGCCTCGCTTCAAATCCCGCGGGCGTCTAGCTTTGAGCGAGCTTGAGGCCGGTGAGGCGATCGTAGGCATCGAGGTATTTCTCCGAGGTGCGTGCGATGATATCGGCAGGCAACGCCGGCGCGGGCGGCTGTTTGTTCCACTGTGCGGCTTCGAGATAGTCGCGCACGAACTGCTTGTCGAAGCTCGGCGGACTGCGATCCGGGGCGTATTCGCTCTCGGGCCAGAAGCGGGAGGAATCCGGTGTCAGGCATTCATCGATCAAGATCACTTCGTCGTCGAGGACGCCGAATTCGAACTTGGTATCGGCAACGATGATCCCGCGTTGGGCGGCATAAGCTCGGCCGTGTTCGTAAAGTTCGATCGTCCATTTGCGAACTTGCAAGGCGATCTCGTCGCCAAGGCGAGCACGGCATTCGCGCCAGGTTATGTTTTCGTCATGACCAGTGTCGGATTTCGTCGCGGGCGTAAAGATCGTCTCAGGCAGGCGATCGCTCTGCCGGAGCCCAGGCGGTAGCCGGTGTCCGCAAACGGTTCCCTTCTCCTGATATTCCTTCCATCCGGAGCCCGCGAGATATCCGCGCGCGACGCACTCGACCGGAAGCGGGGCCGCTTTCGTGACGATCATTGAACGACCCGCGAGCTGCTCCTCGAAGGGCTTGAGGTTCTCGGGGAAAAGGCGAAAGTGCGCGGCGACGAGGTGATTTGGAACAAAGTCGAGCTTTTGGAACCAAAATGCGGAGATCTGGGTGAGCACTTCGCCTTTGTGGGGAATCGCATTTGGCAGGATGCAGTCGAAGGCGGAGATGCGATCTGTCGCCACCAGCAGGAGGTTTTCGCCAAGGTCAAAAACCTCGCGCACCTTTCCGCTGCGAAATTTCGGAATTCCTGGAAGATCGCAAGCGAGCAGATCCATGACACGTTCTATCCTAAGGAGGAACGACTCACCTTAAAAGTCAATTTTCCCGTGGAGCTTGCCGCCGCCCGGCTTCGGCTCCGGCGGACCAGCCTGAGGTCTCAGTCTGGAACGTTGGCGGGGTGAATTTTCCCGCGGAGTTTTTTCGTTGTTCCGCGGTGGCGTTTATCGTCGACGAGGGTTGCTTTCATACTGCGAGAGCGGCGGGCGGATTGGCGACGCGCCTTCGAAATCGCGGCAAGACGAGCTCGGCGATTCTCTTTCTTCTGCTGTGCGAGCAAATCGAGCAACCGGCTTAGCGCAAGTTGACGGTTGGCGGCCTGCGAGCGGGTATCCGACGAAGTAACGGCGAGTCCCGTGGGGAGGTGGCGGATCGTGGCTGCGGAGTTGACCTTGTTGACGTTCTGGCCGCCCGGACCTCCCGATCTTGAAAAGCCTTCCTCCAAATCCTCGACGCGAACGCCAAGCGTTTTCATCCGATCACGAAGCCGGTCGTCGTGGCGCATTCTCGAATATGGAGGGAGAAATTGAATTGCCGCAAGAAATCTGCTCTCATGATAGGCATGTCCGCTTCCCAGACCTCCTCGAAAAACGGTGTGACTATGGATACGCTCGAAGCACACGGCTTTCGCATCATGGTAAACCGCACCGGCGCGGAGCTGATTTCCCTGGCGAGACGCGATTCTGCAGGGATCTGGCGGGGGTTTCTTTATCGCGACGGGGAGACGGGCGCACCAGGCTCAGGCTGGGCGAATCATGCGACCGTGATGGGCTATTTCTTGCATCGACTTTGGAAGGAAGAGTCGATCTATCGCGGTGCGCTGATTCGCGGCGGCAATCACGGGTTTCTCAGGCATTTCGTTTTCGATCCGCCTGCTTTGACAGAGCGGGCCCTGGTCTATCGAGTGCCCGCGAGCCGCGTTCCACCGGACGCCTATCCGCTCAAGGTTTCCCTGGAATTGGAGTATTCACTTTCGGAGGACGGCTTGCGCGTGGAATTTCTCTTCGCGAACGAAGAGCCTGAGGTCGACGCGCACGTGAGTTTCGGACTGCATCCGGGTTTCGCCGTGTCGTCGGTCAAGGACAGCAAGGTGCTCTTTCCCGAGGGAACCTATGTGCGTTACTTTGCGCCGGGGAATTTTCTTGACGGGCGCAAACAGGAAATCCGTTTCGGCGGGGGCGAGATGCCGTTCGAAAAAGCGAAACTTGCGGATTCCTACCTGATCGGTCTGGAGGCGGTTCCCCGCCGCGTGATTGTCCTCGAGGACGCCGATCGCGGCCATCGAATCGAATTCGACTTTTCCGAGGTGCCCTTTCTGACGCTCTGGACCGACTCGGAGACCTTTATTTGTGTGGAGCCCTGCTGGGGCTTGCCGGACAGCAATCCTCCCAAGCCTTTCGAAGAAAAAATCGGCATTCAAGCGATACCGCCAGGCGGGTCGTTGCGACGGGGTTTTGAGATTAATCCGGGGTTCTTGCCGTGAGGATCTTGTTCGCTTTCGTCATTCGGCTGATTTTGCTGGCGGCTCTGACGTTCGGATTTGTGGTTCTTTTCGAGCACGGCCCGGCGAAGTTTCAAGAGGGAGCCAAGACCGAGTGGAACGCGCTCCTTTTCTTTGCGGGAACCGTGCTTTCCAAGCGAGAGAGCGTCCGCTCGCCTGCGACAGCAGACCCCGCTGCGACGCGGCCCCGGAGCTTCATCTCCCGCGAAGAACACGCAGACCGAAGGCACGAACCGTCCAGCGAAAGGAACGCCTGCGCCTAACCAGTAGCCAACTGATTTCAAAGCGAGGAAAGGACGTTGAAGCAAAACGCGAATGGCTCATCTTATCCCAATGGGGGTGAAATCTGAAAAAGACCTGCCCGAAAGCCAAAGAGCGACCTGGCTGAAGGCGATGAGCGCGATGGAGCTTCGAAACTACGGCTATGCGATCCAGCTTCTTCAGGCGATTCTCAGGAATCACCCCGAATTCTTGCTGGCCCGCCAGCTGGCGCGCAAGGCGGCGGTGGCCAAGTTTGGGGGAAGAAAGAGCGTCCTCGGCAGTCTTTCCGGCGCGTCCTTTTCTTCAATAAAGTTGCAGAGCCAAGCGAAGAAGGATCCGGTGGCGGCTTTCGATGCCATCGAGAAAATCCTCGAAGCGGATCCTTATTCCCCTCAGGCCAATCAGCTCCTAAAGGAGGCCGCCCTCGCGGCCAAGATGCCTGAGTTGGCGCTCTTCGCGCTGGAAACGATCGTCGGAGGGAATCCGAAGGATACGAAAACCATGCATGAGCTTGCCAGGCTCTACATGGAAAGCGCGCAACCCGCTAAGGCAGGAGACGTTTACGGAAGGCTCCTGGAAATTAACGCGCACGATCTTCTGGCTGTGAAAGGGAGCAAGGATGCCGCGGCGGCTGCATCGATGCAGGAAGGCGGCTGGGACCGCGAGGAGGCCACTTATCGCGATTTGATCAAGGACAAGGATCAGGCCGTGGCGCTGGAGCAGCTGGGGCGGGTCTACCGGAGCGAGGACATGATCGACTACCTGCTGGGAGATCTCTCTGAAAAATACACCCAGGATCCGCAGAATGTTGATACCGCCCGCCGCATCGCCGAACTCTACGAGGAGAGGAATGACCTCGAAAACGCGGTGACGTGGTTTAGCTATGCGGCCCAGCTCTCGGAGAATTCGGACTTCGCTCTGGTTCGCAAGGCCTCGGACCTTCGCATCAGGCAATTCGACAGCTCGATAGCGAGCCTTGAGGAGTTTCTCAGCACGAATCCGGATTCCGCGGACGCCTTGGAATACAGCGCTCAGCTTGATGAGATCAAGACCCAACGCGCGCAGTTGCTCCTGGATGATGCGAAGAAACGCGTGGAACGCAATCCGACCGATCTCCAGATTCGCTTCGAGCTTGGCGAGGTCCTTGTCAATCTTGGCAACTACAAAGACGCCATTTCCGAGCTGCAGAGGGCGCGGCAAAACCCGAACGTTCGCCTGCGCGCGATGAACTTGCTCGGCAAATGCTACACGGAGCGGGGGATGCTCGATCTTGCGGCCAACGTCCTTTCGACGGCCGTCAGTGAGTTGCTCCAGATGGATAGCGTCAAAAAGGACATCGTCTATAACCTTGGTCTTGTTTACGAGAAGATGGCCCAGCGGGAAAAGTCGATCGAGTGTATGAAGCAGATTTATGAGGTGGATTACGGCTACCGCGATGTCGCCGAGCGGGTGGAAGGTTCCTACGGCGAGGCGGCTTGATCCGCCTGTCATCCCGACTTTTTCGAATCTCACCGCCGGTTTCGTGACGAGTTGAACGGACTTGGCAGGCCCGGACGATCCAGACCGCTTGCATCGACGGCCAGCTTTGTTATGCCCTGCTTTGCGGAGCTAGCCATGACAACACTCTCCTCCCTATACGCCGACTACGTGATGCCCACCTACGGGCGATTCGATCTTGATATCGCGCGAGGCTCGGGCTGCCGCGTATGGGATTTCGAAGGCAAGGAATACCTCGATTTCGGCGCGGGGATTGCGGTGTGCTCACTTGGTCACGCGCATCCCGAAGTGACAAAGGCTGTGGCGGAACAGGCTTCTACGCTTGTCCACACTTCGAATCTCTATCGCACGGGGCCGCAGGGCGAACTTGCCCGCCGTCTCGTTGGACTCACCGGGAGCGGCAAGGTCTTCTTCTGCAATAGCGGCGCCGAGGCCAACGAAGGGCTGATCAAACTGACGCGCAAGTACGGAAACCAATCCGGGCGCCACGAGGTCCTCACATTTCAGAATTCCTTTCACGGGCGAACGATGGCCGGAATTTCCGCCACGGCGCAGGCGAAGATCAAGAAGGGATTCGCCCCGCTCTTGGAAGGATTCGTCCATTTGCCCTACGGGGATCTGGCCGCTGTCTCGACCGCCATTGGCCCCAGAACGGTCGCGATCCTGGTCGAGCCTGTGCAGGGCGAGGGGGGAATTCATATTGCCACGGGGGAGTTCCTTCGCGGGCTGCGCCGGATCTGCGACGAGCACGATCTCCTCTTGCTCTTCGACGAGATTCAGTGCGGTCTGGGACGAACAGGCGACTGGTGCGGCTGGAAGACACTGGATGCAAACATCATGCCCGATGGGGTGAGCTGGGCCAAGGGAATCGCCAACGGATTCCCGCTCGGAGCATTCTGGGCGGCTTCATCGCGTGGTCTTTGCGATTTGCTGGGACCCGGCACTCACGGCACGACCTATGGTGGGAATCCGGTTTGCTGCGCTGCAGCGCTCAAGGTCCTGGAGATTATCGAGCGTGAGGGATACCGCCAGAACGCCACCGTGCTGGGCGCCAAACTCCGCGACGGACTCCGGGCACTGAACAGCCCTCGTGTCAGCGAGGTGCGCGCGATCGGTTTGATGATCGGGTTCGAACTGGCTGGTGCGGGGGAGACGAACGTTGCGCTTTCGTTCGTGAAAAAGCTGATCGCAGCCGGTCTGCTGGCGATTCCTGCGGGCGAACGTGTCATCCGCCTTCTTCCTCCGTTGAACGTGACGGAGCCGGAAGTCGATGAGGCCCTCGAAAAGATCGGACGCGCACTGCGGGAGGGTTAGGGGAGTATTGAAGAACCTGCTCACGTCACCCTCCTGCCCGGAAACGGATGGGGACCCTCTCTTCTCAACAAGGTGGCGCCCTCGCGATGTCGCCAACTTGCCCGTGGCGCCGCAAAGTTCGCGCTTGGCTCCTTGCGATCTTCCGGAAATTGACGACCACGTGGCATGGGTGAGTTTCTCAGCAGTCTCTTGGGCGGCCCCGGGATTTCTGTGCTAGACTCCTCGTTTCTCACGATCATTTCATGAAACACCTCCTCTCAATCGAATCGTTGAGTCGCGAGGAGATCGAACGCATCGTCGCTTTGACAGTGGAAATGAAGGCCGAGCGGGGCCGCCATTCGGAGCATCCCCTTCGCAACAAGTGCTGGGCGCTGATGTTTTCGAAGTCTTCGACGCGCACACGCATTTCGTTCGAAGTCGGAATTCGAGAGTTGGGCGGCGACGTGATGTTCCTCGCGGCCAGTGATATTCAGCTCGGACGCGGCGAACCGATTAAGGACGCCGCCAGAGTCATGGGTCGCATGCTTCATGGTGCGGTCATCCGGACTTTCGCTCAGCGCGATGTCGAGGAGTTCGCCCGCTTTGGCGACATTCCAACCATCAATGCCCTGACCGACGATGAGCATCCGTGCCAGATCCTTTCCGATTTGTTTACGATTCGGGAGAGCGGCCATTCGCTCGCGGGATTGCGGGTTGCCTTCATCGGGGACGGAGATTGCAACGTGGCGCGTTCGTGGATGTGGGCGGCGGTCCGATGCGGTTTCGAACTGCGCGTGGCGACGCCGGAGAAGTTTCGTCCGCCCCCAATCGAAAGCATTGCGGCCTCCGGAAACGTGAAGGTGATGGTGGATCCACTCGAAGCGGCGCGCGGCGCCGATGTCCTTTACACAGATGTTTGGGTGAGCATGGGGAAGGAGGACGAAGGGGCTTTTCGCCTGGTGCAGTTTCGAAACTATCAGATCAATCATGACCTTCTCTCGGTTGCACCCGGCGCGATGGTGCTGCACTGCCTGCCCGCTTACCGCGGCAAGGAAATTACGGAGGAGGTTTTCGAGGAACACGCGTCAACAATCTTCCGGCAGGCGGAGAATCGACTCCACACGCAAAAGGCGATCCTGTCTCTTGTCGCCGGTTAAGCTTCTTCCGCAGCCCGTTTTTTTTATTCGGGGAATCACGGCGGGCCATGGGCCATCCATCCTCAGAACGTGCCGTTTATCGCGCCGCATCAACGCATTGCACCTCTCTCTTGCAGCGTGTCGACGACAGCCGGAATGCTGGAAAGCCCGGCACCGAGTCGGAAATGCAAAACATCGTTGCTTCAGGGCGATGTTTCACTAATATCTGCGGCCCTTTCAATACCCGAGCTTCGTGTTATCCGGATTACTTCTTTCCCAAGGCATACCATTGGCCCTGCTCTGCGCCGTCGTTGGCCTCGGAGCGGCTGTATTCCTTATCAGAAAGGTTCTCCGTTCGCCCGCGGGCAACGACCGGATGCGCGAGATTGCCGGCGCAATTCAGGAAGGCGCCAAGGCCTACCTGAAGCGCCAGATTCTGACGATTGGAGCGATTGCGATTGTTATTTTCTTCCTCCTCGCAATGCTCCGCGATCTTTCAACGGCGGTCGGGTTTTTGCTGGGGGCAATCTGCTCGCTTTCGGCGGGTTACATCGGAATGCGCGTTGCGGTGGTAGCTAATGTTCGCACGGCGCAAGGGGCGACCTTAAATCGAAAGAAAGCTCTTAAGGCCGCCTTCAATGGCGGTGCCGTGACGGGCTTGCTGGTCGTTGGCCTGGCGCTTCTGTCCGTGGGGATCTTTTGGCTGGTGATGTCGAGAGTGAGCCCGGACCGGGCCGTGGGGAGCCTGGTTGGGGTGGCATTGGGGGCGTCACTCATTTCAGTCTTTGCGCGATTGGGTGGCGGAATTTATACGAAAGCCGCGGATGTCGGAGCCGACTTGGTTGGAAAGGTGGAATCGAATCTCGACGAAGACGACCCGCGAAACCCGGCGACCATTGCCGATAACGTGGGCGATAACGTTGGTGATTGCGCCGGAATGGCCGCGGATGTTTTCGAAACGTACGCGGTTTCTCTCATCGGCACAGTTCTCGTCGGTGCGCTCACCGCGGGACTTGGCGCGCCGGTTGTCTACCCATTTTTGCTTGGAGGTGCGGCCATTCTCGCCTCGGTCGCCGGCATCGCGTTTGTCAATATCTCGAATGCCAAACCCGCGAATGCGTTAATGGGCGGAGTCGTGGTGAGTTCGCTCATTTCCGCGGTGGTTTTCCTGCCTCTGACCAAGTTGCTCTTCGCAGGTGGCTTGAAGGCGCGAGATGTCCTCACCGGTGCCGAGACGTTCTATTCGGCCAGCGGCATCTACTTGGCGTCGTTGCTTGGGCTTCTTATGACGGGTGCTGCGGTCTTTATCACGCACTACTACACTTCGACCGCTCATTCGCCCGTGCGCAAGATCGCCGCTGCCAGTGTGACCGGTCACGCCACGAATATCATCGCAGGCCTGGCGGTCGGCCTGCATGCCACGGCGCTTCCGGTGATCTGCATCGCAGCCTCGATCTGGCTGAGCCACAGTGCCGCCGGGCTCTACGGCATCGCGGTGGCTGTAATGGCAATGCTGGCCATGTCTGGAATCATCATCTCTCTCGATGCCTTTGGCCCGATCACCGACAACGCGGGAGGCATAGCGGTCATGAGCGGGCTTCCCAAATCAGTGAGGGCGATCACCGACGACTTGGATGCCGTCGGCAACACCATGAAGGCTGTGACCAAGGGCTATGCCATTGCCAGCGCGGGACTTGCCGCCGTGGTCCTCTTCGGTTCCTACTATGTTGATCTCAAGTATCATCTCGAGAGCCCCGCGAGCAAGTTGCACCTTGATTCTGCCCAGATCGCGGAGGCGTTGTCTTTTTCGCTCAAGGATCCCAAAATCATCATCGGCCTTTTTCTTGGGGGACTCTTGCCGTATGTCTTCTCGGCATTCAGCATGAACGCAGTCGGCCGCGCCGCCGGTGCGGTGGTCACGGAAGTTCGCCGCCAACTGAAGCGGCATCCGGGAATCCTCAAGGGCACGGACACGCCCGAATATGGCACGTGCGTTGACATTGTGACGAAGGCCGCGCTGAAGGAAATGATCGTCCCCGCACTGCTCCCCGTCGGGGCCGTTGTCGCGGTCGCGGCGATTCCTGATGGCATGAAAATCCTGGGCGGCGTCCTGGTCGGAAGCATTGTCACCGGCCTGTTTATGGGTATCTCCATGACCTCGAGTGGTGGCGCGTGGGACAATGCGAAAAAATACGTCGAAGAGGGACACCATGGCGGCAAGGGATCCGAGGCTCACAAAGCCGCCGTGACCGGCGACACCGTGGGCGACCCGTACAAGGACACCAGCGGGCCGGCGATCAATCCCATGATCAAGGTCGTGAACATCGTCGCGATCCTCATTATCCCGATCTTCTTTTGAGGGAGTTCGCCCGTCTTTGGCGTGCGACAGAAGAAACTTTCCGAAACGGATTCTATTTAACCGCGGAGGACCCGGAAAAGACGGCTGAAAGGGTCATCAAGCGGCCATCTTGGGGTTCGTTGCTGCGGATTCCCGCCCTTTCAGCCGGATTCCGGTTCTTGGCTTACTTGGCCGATTCACCAGTTTCGTGTTCTTCTTCCTCCTCCTCGATCTCCCGGCGCAGCGCCTTCGAGATAAATGGCCTCACGAAGCCATAGAGCAGAAATGTCACGAAGAGCAATGCGGGCATCCATTCGTAGAACATCGCGCTAAAAACGAGGGCAACAATGATCAGCAGGAAGCGCGGAATGGATCGTTGCGTGCGCCAGCCGAGACCTTTGAAGCTCGGATAACGGACCCGGCTGAACATCATGAAAGAGAGGAAGAGCATCAAAGCAGCCAGGGCAAATTTCCACGCTCCGATTTCCTTCGCGCCCTCTTCCAGCCAAAGCATGAAAAGGGTAAGCGACGCGATGAGCCCTGCCGCCGCCGGGATGGGGAAGCCGATAAACTCCTCCGCGGGCTTGCCGTTCTTTGCGTTGGCATAGCAGTTAAATCGCGCCAGGCGAAGCGTTCCGCAGAGCAGGTAAACGAAGGCGATTAGCCAGCCAGTTCGGTGAAAGTCGCGCAAGACGATCTGATAGACCAGCAGGGCCGGCGCTATCCCAAAGGAGACCACGTCCGCGAGCGAGTCGAATTCCCGCCCGAAGGGACTCTCACTTCCGCCCAGCCGGGCAAGCCTGCCGTCGAGCAAGTCGAACACACAGGCTCCCAGAATGAAGGTGAGCGCCTGGTGATAAAGCGCAACCGCTGAGCCGCCCTGCTGAATCACCAGGGCCGCTTCAATAATGCGCAGAACCGCGGCGAAGCCACAAAAGAGGTTCCCGGCCGTCATCAAGTTGGGCAGAAGGTAGACTTTGGGATCTTCGTGAGAGTTCATGCTTTTTTCACGCCAAGCCGGGCAATGGCTGTTTCCCCTCCGCGGACCCTCTCTCCGGGTTTGACGAGGATTTCGCTTTCGAGAGGAAGGTCGACCTCGGTACGGGAGCCGAACCTGATCATGCCGAATCGTTCGCCCCTCTCGACCACATCGCCGACCTGTTTCCAGGCGCAGATTCTCCGCGCAATCGCGCCGGTGATCTGGCGGACGACAATGGTGACGCCTTTTCCGCGAATAGCCCACGTGCGGCGCGCGTTGAGCTCCGAGGAAGCTGGATTTCGCGCATCGAGAAACCGGCCGGTCATAGGTTCCGAATGCGTAATCTCGCCCGCGATGGGCGCCCGGTTTACATGGACGTCGAAGACGGAAAGGAAAATCGCCACTCGTTTGACGCGTTGGTTCATGAATTCGCTTTCACCGGTCTCCTTGACCTCGGCGACCAGACCGTCAGCCGGGGCCACCGCGAGCATCTCATCAGGAGGCGGCCGTCGCTCGGGATCACGAAAAAAGTAGAGTGAGAAAAGGAGCAGCGCGGGAAAGGCAAGCGAGATAGCCGGCAGCAGAGCCAGCGAGGTCAACCAGCCAGCCGCGAGGATTACGAGAATCCAACGCGCTTCGCCGAGTGCGCGAAATTTCATGGAGCCACGATAATTCTCAAAGCGGCCAGGGGCGAGCCCATAGTTGAAATCAGCGGCGCATGCGGGTAGCCTGACCAAGATGACATCCACAGCGGACATGACGATGGCTGCCCTGCTCGAAGCCTATCCGGGCGCTCAGCGAGCTCTTTTTCGAAACTATCACATCGGCGGCTGCTCGAGTTGCGGATTCCGGCCTGATGAGACGCTGGCCGACGTTTGCCACCGGAATGGCGGTCTTGATCCCGAAGACGTGATGCAGGACGTGCGGTTGGCTTGGGAGCAGGATGAGCGCATGATGATCACGCCGCGGGAGGCCAAGGATCTGGTCGAATCCGACCGGGTTGAGCTCTTGGACATCCGCACGCGAGAAGAATACGAGGCGGTGCGCATCGAGGGTGCGCGGCTGCTTGATCAAGCCCTGATGCAGGAGATGCTCGCGACGCGACCGAAGGACAGCTTGCTGGTCATCGTTGACCATCAGGGATCGCGATCGCTCGACGCGGCCGCATATTTCGCGGGCCACGGTTTCACCAACATCAAATGCCTGCGCGGGGGAATCGATGCGTGGAGCGCTGAGGTCGATTCCACTCTACCGCGATACACTTTGGAATGAGCGACGATCTTGAGGCAAGAATTCAAGCGGCGGTGCAAGATCCGCAGAACCTCGGCGAGATGTCCGGCGCGGATGCCGTGGGAACCGTCGGCAGCGAGAATTGCGGCGACATGTTGCGCATGTGGGTCAAGTTCAAGGACGACGACGGCCGAAAAATCATCGACAAAGCCACATTTCAGGCCTTCGGCTGCCAGACAGCCATCGCGGTGGCGAGTGTGGCGACCGAACTCATCCGTGGCAAGACGCCAGCCGAAGCTCTGGCTCTGTCGGGCGAAGAGCTGGCCTCTCCGCTCGGCTCGCTTCCTCCGATGAAAATTCATTGTGCGCAACTCGTCGAAGGCGCCTTGCGCAACGCACTCGCCGGAGATGAGCCCCCTCGGGCTGCCCTGGCCCCGACATTGCTCGACCAGATTGCCCCGGCCAAAAAGGTAAAGATCAAACTTCAGCCATGAGCGACCATCGAGAAATCTCACTGACTCGCGATTGCGATGCGATCCAAATTCCCAGCGGGCACCCGATTATCCTGCCCGAGGGAATGAACGTAATCATCACTCAATCGCTGGGTGGCACCTACACGGTGGCCACCCCCGGCGGACTTGCGCGCATCGAACTCAGGGACGGAGACGCGCTGGGTCTGGACGCGCTCTCGTCGAGCGAAGAGACCAAGAAACACGAAGGACCGGCCGAGGAAGCCGTCTGGTCGCAACTGAAGACGGTGTTCGATCCCGAGATCCCCGTTAATGTGGTTGACCTCGGCCTCATTTACGACTGCCGGGTGGACAAAAGAGAATCGGGCGGCAATTCCGTGCTCGTTCGAATGACCCTCACCGCGCCCGGCTGTGGCATGGGTCCCGCGATTGCCGCAGATGCCAGGCAGAAGATCCTCGCCATCGACGGCGTGGACGATGCGGAGGTCGAGCTGGTTTGGGACCCGCCTTGGAATCAGTCCATGATCAGCGAAGAAGGACGGATGAAATTGGGCCTGGTGTAGTGTCCTTGCGACCCGGATCGCGAGCGCTTCGCTCCTTTGATTTGAGTTGCTTTTCCAGAGATTTCATCCAGATTTTTCGCCCCTATGAGTCAACATCCCAGCCTGAAGGGCAAAGGCGCCATCAAAGCCAAGCGGAGCGTTTTGAAGCGTTTCGAGCGGGTCGAGCTGATGAAAAAGCGCGGCCAGTTCAAGGACGGCCAGCGCGTGATTGGCCTGCCGAAGACGAGGCCCGAAGAATAGAGCACGGGTGCACAAGCCTGGCCTTGGCTGGACCGGTTGCTTGTCTCCCGCGTCTCCGCGCCGAAATGCGGTTGAATCGTTTTCTTGCTGCCGCGGGCTTGGGATCGCGGCGCGCCTGTGAAGTGTTGATCCGGGAGGGCAAGGTTTCGATCAACGGTCATTTCATCCGCGATCTTGCCACAAATGTGCAACCGGGTGACGACGTGCGCGTCGCCGGAAAACCGCCGCCGCGTCCCTCGCCGCCCATCTGCCTCCTCCTGCACAAGCCAAGAGGCATTCTGTGCACGCGATCAGACGAACGAAAGCGATCGACCGTCTTCGATCTCTTGCCGGCGCATTTCGGACGACTTTTCCACGTTGGCAGGCTTGATAAGGACAGCGAGGGCCTGCTGCTTATGACCAACGACGGCGCTCTCTCCCAACGCCTGACCCATCCGGGGCATGAGGTTGAGAAGGAGTACGAAGTGCTGCTGGATCGACCGTTCGATACGCAGCTCACACCTAGGCTCCTGCGAGGATTCACGATCGAAGGCGGACGGGCGAAGGCGGAGCGAATCCGGGTCGTCGGACCCGCGCTCGTCAGGGTCGTTCTGCGCCAGGGAATAAAGCGGCAAATTCGGTCGATGTTCTTCCGGCTTGGCTACGAGGTGAGGCGGCTTCTGCGGAGGCGGATTGGAAGGCTTGAGCTTGGGGCGCTGGAGCCCGGGCAATGGCGTCTGCTCGGCGCGAGCGAGGTTGCGCTCTTGACTGGCGGAGATAAAAGAAGGTCGTGAAGAATCCAGTCGCCGCTTTTCCCGGGTCTCCGCCCGCTCTTGGCCCCTATTCGCTTGGCGTGATGGCGGAGGGAAAATTTCTCTTCGTTTCGGGAATGACACCGTTTGACCCGGTGGCGGGAAGCATCGCACGAGGCAGCATCTCGCGGCAGACCGAATTGGTTCTTGAAAACATTGAGAAGGTCCTGGCCGCGGGCAACGCAACCCTGGCCGACGTCGTCAGCTGCCGGGTTTATCTCTCGAACCTTACACCCGAGAGCTTCCGGGAAATGAATGAGGTTTACGCGCGCTACTTCGGCGAATCGAAGCCTGCCCGCGCGACCGTCGGGGCGCAGCTCTTGGGTTTTGATGTCGAAATCGAGTGCGTCGCGGTGCTTCCCTGACGCATTGACGTGTCCGCTAGCTCGCCGAGCGAGCGAGCGGAGCAGTCCCGAAGACCGTCGTGGCCGAGAGAAACCTCCTGCTAACGCTCTTGAAATCGGTGATCCCCGTCCTGCGCTAATACCGGCGCACTCGGTGTTTACTTCTTCCGGGACAAAGGCACCGCAGGACGGTTGGATCGGAGTTGAGTTGGACGCTTTTTGTCCTCGCAACCGCAGCATGTTGTCCTCCCGCTCTTTTTCCTCGCAGATCCGGCGCGGGCACTTGGGCGGTCCGTCGCAGCTAAAAGTGATTCGCGGCATCCTGAAATATTGCTCAGCGCGCTTGACAAAGTTGCCTCGGGAACCAGTCGCAACGAAGCCACCCTCGCCCCGCCGGTGGGAGTGTCGAACGCGTTGACGATTTCAGCCGCTGCCTCTAGGCTGACACGCTGGCGGTCCTCATAGCTCAAGTGGATAGAGCAGGGCTCTCCTAAAGCTCAGATGGTGGTTCGACTCCACCTGGGGACACCACAGAGGCTGACGAATGGTCAGAGGACACTCGGTGTTCGCGTTTCGATAGAACCGACCGTTCTCTGGACTTTGCGCATGGCGTGATTTTTCTCCTGTCAGCGCTGGCGGCGAGACCTTATTTCTCGTGGGACATGGCAAGTTTCTTTGGAGAAGTTTTCCGCATTGCGACGTGGGGTGAATCTCACGGAGGCGGGGTTGGGGTGGTGATTGACGGATGCCCTCCACGGCTTCCGCTTTCCGTCGAGGACATTCAACCTGAACTCGATCGGCGACGTCCGGGTCAAAGCGACATCGTCACGCCCCGCAAGGAGGAAGATACCTGCCAAATCCTCTCGGGAGTCTTCCAGGGATCCACGTTGGGAACTCCCATTTCGATCATGGTGCGTAATACCGACGCCCGGCCGGAGGCTTACAGGGAGATTGAAACGACATTCCGACCGTCCCATGCCGACTTTTCCTATCAGGCAAAGTACGGCATTCGCAACTGGCAAGGCGGCGGGCGCGCGTCGGCGCGGGAGACCATCGGACGGGTTGCGGCTGGTGCGGTGGCAAAGAAGGTCCTGAAGACTCTTTTCCCAGATTCTGAAATTCTGGCGTACGTTGTTGCCATTCACCACATCGAATCAAACGTGAATCCCGAAACAGTCACTTTGCGGGAGATCGAAGCCAATGCGGTGCGATGTCCGGATGCGGCGGCCGCTGCGGCGATGATCGAGCGGATCAAGCAAGTGCGCAGCGAGGGAGACTCGGTGGGCGGGTTAATTGAAGGCGTAATTCGTGGCGCGCCTCCCGGACTCGGCGAGCCGGTCTTCGACAAGCTCGAGGCAGATCTTGCGAAGGCCATGCTCAGCCTGCCCGCCACGAAAGGCTTTGAAATTGGATCGGGTTTTGCCGGAGCTCGGCTCAAAGGTTCTGAGCACAATGACGCGTTCCGGATGGAGGCACAGCGCGTTCGCACCGCGACAAACCTCTCAGGCGGAATCCAGGGCGGAATCAGCAACGGGGAGGCCATCGTCTTCCGCATCGCTTTCAAGCCGACCGCGACCATTGCGAAGACGCAGAAAACTGTGACCGTGTCCGGCGAGAACACTGAACTCGCCGCCCGCGGCCGGCACGATCCCTGCGTGCTTCCTCGCGCTGTGCCGATGGTCGAGGCGATGGCGGCACTTGTCTTGTGCGATCATGCCCTTCGCCAGCGAGCGCAGGATTGCTTGCCGCGATAGATCCATGCAGCACGGCTCGCCACTCTGGCAGACGGCGCTCATCTGCGCGGGGATTCTTTTTCTGCTGTGGCAGATCTGGCGCGGTTGGCGGGCCGGCGTTATCCGCAGCGGCATGCAACTCGCGGCCATCCTGGTTTCCGCGTCGCTTGGTTTGCTTGCGGCGAAGCTTGCCGCGATCCCCTTTGGCGGTATGGGCAGTCTGCCCGGATTTCTCGCCGGTGTTGTCGTAGGCGGCGGACTGGGAATTTTCTTGCTCGTCGCGATTTGGATTCTGGGGGTGGTGCTCTTTAAACGGACCGATCATCAGGGTTCCGGTCTGTTTCGGTTTCTCTGGGGTGCGGGAGGGGCCTTCTTTGGACTCTGTTTCGGCCTGGCCGTTCTTTGGGGAGGCGTTTCCCTCGTTCGCAGTCTCGGCACATTCGCCGAATCCCGGGTCGAGAGCCGGCCGGACAAACCTCGACCGGCCCCAGAGCGGGTGACCGGCGGCCTCCTGACGCTAAAGGAATCTCTCGAGCTCGGCTCCGCAGGGCGTTTTCTCGAGTCGGTCGATGCTCTCCCGCCGGACTTCTACGAACTGGTGCTTCAGATCGGAAAGGTGACCAGCGATCAGAAATCCATGCGGCGCTTTCTCCAATATCCCGGAATCCAGGAAATCCTTGAGAATCCACGGATTGTCGATCTCATGAACGATCCCGGTGTCATCCGGGCATCGCAAGAGAAGAGCGTCTTTCCGCTTCTGAGCAGCAAAGCCGTCGTTGCGGCAGTCGCAGATCCGGTTTTGGCCGAGCAATTCAGAAAAATCGATTTGCGGGCGGCTCTAAAATTTGCGTTGGAATCTCCTTCTCCCGCTCAGGCCCCTTCGCCTAGAAACCGCAGGTGACGCTCATGTCCAAATACATTGCC
The DNA here is from genome assembly GCA_963731945.1 of uncultured Verrucomicrobiae bacterium. Classification (GTDB taxonomy): domain Bacteria; phylum Verrucomicrobiota; class Verrucomicrobiia; order Chthoniobacterales; family Terrimicrobiaceae; genus DASTFP01. The sequence continues at coordinate 242,158 of CAVSXN010000018.1, forward strand.
ACGATTGGTCTCGAAGTTCACGTGCAGCTAAAAACTCGGACGAAAATGTTTTGTTCCTGCGCGGTGGAACACGGGGCCGAGCCAAACAGCAAAGTTTGTCCGGTTTGCCTTGGATTTCCCGGCGCGCTGCCCGTGATGAATGAGGAGGCGTTGCGGCTCACGGCGCTGGCGGGACTGATGCTCGGCTGTGAGATTCCGCAGGTCTGCAAATTCGACCGCAAAAATTATTTTTATCCGGACATGCCCAAGAATTATCAGATCAGCCAGTACGACCTGCCGTTCTGCGTTGGCGGAGCTGTCCCCCTGCACGATCTCGCGTATCCCAAGGACGCCCAAAAATCCATAGCGAAGAAGGACAAGAAGATCCCTCTGGTGCGGATTCATCTCGAGGAAGACGTTGCCAAGAGCTTTCATATGGAGAACTCGACGGGCATCGATTTTAACCGCGCGGGCACACCGTTGCTTGAGATCGTCAGCGAACCTGAGATCGGAAGCCCGGAAGAGGCGTTTGCTTACCTCTCTGTGCTTCAGCAGGTGGTCATTTATGGCGGGATCAGCGACGCAGATATGGAAAAAGGACAGCTGCGCTGCGATGTGAACGTTTCCGTTCGGCCGTCGGAATCGGAGAAGTGGGGCACCAAGATCGAGCTCAAGAATCTCAATTCGATTTCCGGGGTTCGTCGCGCGCTGGATTTTGAGATTCGCCGTCAGATCGAGGTGCTGGAAGCCGGGGGCACCCTTGAGCAGGAGACTCGTCGCTGGGACGACACGCGCGGCGAGACCCAGCTGATGCGGGTTAAGGAAAGCGCGCACGACTATCGTTATTTTCCTGATCCCGATCTATTGCCGGTCAAGACGGCGTCGATCCTGGAGGCCGCGCGCCTGCGGAAGCCAGAATTGCCCTGGGAGAAGCGCGCCCGCTACGTCGCTGATTTTGGCGTGACCGAGTACGACGCGGCCGTGTTGGCCAGCGATCTGCCTGTGGCGAGCTATTTCGAAGCCGCAGCGGCGGGCGCGAAAAAACCGAAAAGCGTCGCCAATTGGATCCTCAACGATCTCCAAAGCGCCCTCTCAGCGGCAAACAGGACTATCGCTGATTGCCCCATCACGCCCGCGGCCTTCGATGAACTGGTGAACTTGATTGAGGAGGGAAAGATCAACTCCAAACAGGGCAAGGAGGTCTTCGCCGAGATGTTTGCCGGCGGCCGGCCGGCGACCGAGATCGTCAAGGAGAGAGGGCTCGAACAAGTTAGCGACGCGGGGGCCATCGAAGCTCTCGCTGACGAGGTCATCCGCGCGAATCCCGGTCCCGCAGCGGATTTCAGGGCCGGCAAACACACCGCGTTGAACTTTCTCAAAGGGCAGGTGATGAAACTCTCGAAAGGCAAAGCCAACCCCCAACTCGCCGGGGAGATTCTGCAGAGAAAACTTGCTCCCTGATCGCGCGGGCGAGCCGGGCGGGGCTGCCTGTGCCAGCTCGGCGTCGATGGCGCCAGCCCAAGGCTAAATTGGTACCAAAACAAAGCCGCGGGCAAACCATCCTGAACCTCCTGCGCAGCCGCCCAACGGGAGAGCGAGTCCACGTCAACAGTCACAAGCCAGTTTGACTAGAGCGGTTCTCATAGGAAGTTTCCAAAATTTTGGCGCCCAAGCGTCTGGGGAGCATACGCGTGCGCTCCCCGGACTTCCCCGAAACCGCGGCCTCTCAGTGCGCTTTTTCGGAAATGATTTATGAGAGATGCTCTAACGATTGCCGGACGGCAAAACCGTCTTTAAGGCTTCGATGAGAAGTTTGTCGCGCACGTTGGTCCACTCGGACGGCCGCCCCCGGAGCGCTTCCCGGATGGCCGCCCATCGGAGGGCTGCTCTGCGGTTTGCAGCTCTTCTGCGCGCCGCTCCGCGGTTTGCTCCGAAAACCTGCCTTGCACGTTAGACGAGTGATTCGATGGAACGCAAAAGAAACTCAAGATCCTCGAATCTTCCGAAAGGCTTAACGTCGGCGAGCCGGGAGGATTCTGCAGAGGGAATTTGGCTCTTGTCATTCTCGCGGTCCTTTGCGGGTCTTGGCGTTTGCGGCTCGACAAGCGAAAGGTCCCCGCCCGGCTGCGGGAACCGCGGTGAATAGCAAGGAAGGGTCGCCGTGCGGAGATCGGCGTGAGGACGTCAAACGAGATCGAGCCTTGCAAGCCCCGAGGCCAGGAAGTTTTCTCCGGGCGGGTTCGAAACAAATTTTGGTTTTTTTTGCAAGTCCGAACACATTGCGCGTAGAGATTGTCAGGGAGGGCTGTACGAAGGCGAGGGAATGGACGGCGGGTGTCGATATCGGAGACGGCGCATGCTTGCTGCCGGGAGTGCGGGACGAGATGGATTCGGCAGAGGGCCGTTTGCCAAGTTTCAAGGCGTCGGGCGGCGTGCCTCATCACGGCCTTTGGGAAGCTACGACTCGGTTTCAGGCGCCGGGGCGCCAGCGCCGGGGACTTAGCTAAAGCGGGAACGATGGATATTCCGTGGGACGAGCTTCTTCTTTGGATTGAGGAAAAGGGTCTGATCCCGATCATAGGTCATGATTTGCTCGTCGTCGAAACGGAGAACGGGCCGGCACCCTTCTATGACGTCCTGGCGAGGAGATTGGCGGAAGATCTCAAGATTCCATCCGACAAACTGCCGCCGGGTTTTGACTTTAACGATATTCTCACGGCGTACCCGCCCTTTCAAAAAGGGACGCAAAAGATCCACGCGAAGCTTAAGCTAACGTATGACAAAGTAGCGGCGCTGGCCGTGCCGGAGCCGCTCCGGAAACTGGCGCGCATCAAGCCGCTCAAACTCTTCGTTACCACGACCTTCGACAGATTCCTGGAGCGCGCACTCAATGAGATTCGATACGACGGCGCCGAGAGAACCGTGGCGGTCGCTTACTCGCCGAAAGATAACCATCGCGATCTCACCACGGAAATGCTCGAGTCGAACCGATCGATCGTCTTCCAGCTCCTGGGCCAGATCACGTCCGACGCGAACTATGTCGCGACCGAGTGCGACCTCGTGGAGTTCACGCACAGCTTGCACGCGAAGGGCCCTGCCCGCCTGTTCCAGGAGCTTGGTGAGAGCAACCTGCTGCTGCTCGGCAACAGCTTCCCCCCGTGGCTCTGGCGTTTTTTTCTGCGAGCGGCGAAAAATCAGGTGCTCTGGATGCGGCGGCAGAAGAACGAGGTGCTCATCGACACACGGATCGGCGAGGACAAGCGGCTAAGGAACTTTATTGAGTGTTTCAGCGACGAGACGGCCATCTGCGAAGAACTCGGGCCGGCGGAATTCGTCGACGAGCTCTACAAGCAATGGAGCGAACGCTGCGGCTCGAAGGAAGAGGCAGTGCCGGAGCTCGCGGTGGACAACGATTCGCTCGGAATGGAGCCGGGCTCAATTTTTGTAAGCTATTCGAGTGTGGACAGACCTGCGGTTGAGACCCTGTGCGATGCCCTGGAGGAGGCGAAGATCGACGCCTGGTTTGACCGGCAGCGCCTCAACGCAGGCGATGACTGGGAGAAGAAGATTCGCAAGAATATCATCAAGTGCTCGCTCTTCATGCCGGTGATCTCACAAAGCGTGGTCAGCCGCGCGACGGGCCGCGAGAATTTTCGTGACGAGTGGGGATGGGCCATCGAAAGGCTCGGCAAGTACACCGGGCTGGATCTGCCTTTTATCGTGCCAGTGGTGATCGACGACACGCGGCTGGAACGGGCCGAGGGAATCCCAGACGAATTCGCCCGCAAGCAGGTCGCGATTGTCCCCGATGGAAAGGCGACCGGTGAATTCATCGACAGCGTTCGCAAAATGGTTCGCGAAACGCAGCGCCGCGAGAGCAGAGGATAGAGAGGATGTGAGCGGCAACAGCCAGTCAAGGGTTCGGCTCGGCCCAGACAATCCCTGGCCGGGTCTCAATCAATTTTTCGAGGATCACGACGGCTATTTTCGCGGTCGCGACGAGGAGAAAGCGGAGCTCTTCCGGCTCGTGAAAAGCGAGACCCTCACGGTCCTTTTCGCAAAGTCCGGACTCGGCAAATCGTCGCTGCTCCAAGCCGGGCTTTTCCCGCTCTTGCGCCAGGCAGGGTATCTTCCCGTCTACATCCATATTCGCCACGATGATCCGGCGACGGATGCGCCGCCGCTCGTCTCCCAAGTCCATGCGGCGCTGCGCGAGGCGTGCTCGACGAGCAAAGTCGAGGCCCCCGAGATCCGCGAGGGCGAGACGCTCTGGGAGTATTTCCATCGCGCCGACGCGGCTTTCTGGAATGAGCGCAACCGCCTCGTGACGCCCGTGCTCGTTCTCGATCAATTCGAGGAAGCCTTCACTCTCGGCGCTGAAAACGAACGGCGCAGGATTCGGCGCGACCACCTGCTCGCCCAGCTCGAGGAACTCGTCGAGAACCGCCCGCCGCAAACGCTCCGAGAGCGCTGGAACAAGGATCCCGAGCTCGTCTCAGAGTTCGAGCAGGACCGCACGCCCTGCAAAATCATCCTCAGTTTGCGCGAAGATTTTCTGCCCGATCTCGAGCAGCTCAAGGAAAGGATCCGCTCGATCATGCAGAACCGTTTCCGTCTTGAGCGCATGGACGGCGGCAAGGCGTGGCAGGTGGTGACTGGCGAGACCATGGTCGACGGCAAGCCGCGTCGCGCGCTGGCCCACCTCGTCGATGACGAGGTTGCCCTCAAGATCATCGATTTTGTCTCCAGGACCCACGGACAGCGAAATCAGGCGCCACTCACGAGGGAAACGTTGCGCGTCCGCACGGTGGATCCGGCGTTGCTGAGCGTGGTCTGCAGCGAGCTGAATAATCGCCGTCGCGCACAGCATCCGTTGCAAGACAAGATCAGCTTTACCCTCCTTTCCGACAGCAAGGAGGAGATCATCCGGGAATTTTTCGACAGCCACGTGAATGGCCTCGGTGCCAGCGCCGGCCCCGTGCGGCGTTTTATCGAGGAAGACCTCATTACCGGGAGCGGATTCCGCAAGCGTTGCGACCTCGAAGATGCCCTGCGGCACCAGGGTGTCACCAAGGATGACCTCCGGCGTCTCGAACAGCACCGAATCTTGCGTTTCGAACCCGGTGAGGGGATCACCTGGGTCGAGCTGACACACGACCTCCTCACCGAAGTGGTCTCTGCGAGCCGGCGCCAGCGGCGCGAGCGCGAAGAGCGTGCTCGCGCCGAGGCCGTCGCCGCCGAGCAAAAGAGGAAGACGAAAAAGAAGAGGATTCTGATCTACTCTGCGCTTGCCTTGCTCGCTCTCGCCGCCGTGAGCACGCTCCTGCTAATGCAGGAGAGACACCGAAGAGAGGAGGCGTCGCGCCTCGTCACCGAAATGCATCTTGGCCGCGCGGAGCGGATGCTGGAAAAGGACGATCCGGCCGGGGCCTTTCTGCTGGTGAATCAGGCCCTTGGTAAAGATCCCGACAAGGCGAACGCGACGCGGCATCGCCTTCGCCTCGGCGTTTCCTGGCGGCAAATCCCGCAGCTCAGGGAACTGCTGCACTTCGGAAAGCTCAGCCGCGCGGAGCTTTCGCCGAGCGGCAGATTCATTGCCGCGAACGGCCCAAGCGGTGTCCGCACCTGGCGCCTCGATCAAGGAAAGCGACCGCAAAGCAACGATCTCATCACGGGTCGCAAAGTATCCTGGGTTTCTTTTCACCCCGACCCGCGAAAACACCTGCTGGTCACAGCTGCGGAGGCATCGAATGAGGCCCGGGAAGCGCCCGAAACCGGGCGGAACAAGAGCGAAGTCGCCGTATGGGACGTCGAGACGGGAAAACTTGAAGGCATCGTATGCTCTCAGGCCATGAGAACGGCGAGGAAAGCTTGGTTCAGCCCGGATGGAAGCCACCGGCTGCTGGTGGTCAGCGATTCGGACGATGGCCATGAGGGCCGAGTCGAGATCTGGAATTTCCAGACGGGAACGATGGAGGCGGGTCCGTTGTTGAGCGAATCGCCAGTGAATTGGGCCGCATTTTCCAGAGACGGACGGTTCGTCGTCATCGCGACAGGCGAATCTCAGGACGGAACTGAAGGCCAGGCGATAGTCTGGGACTGGCGGGATGGACGGACCACCTCGCTGCGGCGCGATGCCGGGCCGGTCGTCTACGCCGAGTTCAGCGCGGATGGAACCAAGGTGCTCACCGCCGACGGCCTGCGTGAAGGCGCGTTGGGCGGAGCGTGTCTCTGGAGTTATCCCGATGCGGCATCGAATACTTCCGACGCTTGGCGCAGCGGAGTTCTGCTCGCTCTCTTTTCCCATGAAGGCGCGGTGACCCGAGCGCATTTCTCGCCCGACGGGCGCTGGATCGCAACCGCGAGCCGCGATAGCACCGTCCGGCTCTGGCATCAGGAAACGCAAAAGGAGGTTCTCAGACTCAAACACGACGGCGATGTCAACGATGTCGCCTTCAGTCCCGATGGCCGCTATCTCGTTAGCGGGGGTCGAGACCGGCGGGCTCGCATTTGGGAGGTGGCAACCGGCCAGCTCCTTGGATCACCATTTTGGCACTCCGAGACAGTCGTCGAAGCCGCATTTTCCCCCGATGGTCGCACGATCCTCACCAGTTCCAAGCACCTGGCACGCATCTGGGAGGTTGGACTTGATGAACCGCAGGTGGCCCAACTCAATGTCGGCGGCTCGGTGACCCATATCGCAGTCAGCGAGAACGGAGCGCGGTTGGTCACTGTGAGCGACAAGGACGACCGCGACCGGCGGTGCGTGAAGCTGTGGGAGACTTCCTCTGGCCGTTGCTTGGCAACCCTGAAACTGGAAGGGCTACCGCGTGTTTCCAGCGTGGCGATTAACGCAGACGGGAACTCCGTGGCCATCGCGAGGTACGACCCTGACAATCAGGCATTTGCTCTTGAGCTTGGCAAGCTGGAGCCCCCGGCCGACCCGTCTGAGACGGAGGGACGGCTCGAGCCCGTAGGCCACTTCAAGAGCCGGGCCGGCGAGGCAACCTTCCTGGCCCTTAGCGCGGATGGCCGCCGTTTGTGCACAATCAGCCGTCAGAGGCCGGGAGAGCCCGCGAAGGAAGTCCTTCTTTGGGACATCGCTGCCTCCGAACCTCTCGATACTTCGCCCGGGAAGCAACATTTATCGATACATAGAGCTCAGTTCAGTCCGAAAGGAACTTTTCTGCTCGCGATTGGCAACGATCCGGTCTCGAAGATAAGCGAGGGCCTTCTCTGGAATCTGACAGCGACGGCGCCCAATCGCCAGCCTGAAATACTCAAGCACGACGAAGCGATCACTTCGGCAACGTTCAGCGCGGATGAAAGTCGCATCCTGACCGGAAGCCGGGACGACAGGGCAAAGCTCTGGACGTTGGCGGCGAATAAGATCACTTCCCCTCGCGTTCTCGCAGCGAACAAGACGTCCGATGACACGCACACGGCCGATTTGACCTCCGTTCGATTCAGCCCGGTGGGCGGGAACGCGTTGACGACGAGCAAGGACCAGACAGCCATCGTTTGGAACTTGCAGAACGCCGAGCTGATCGGGCCGATCACGATCCGGCATCCGGCCAAAGTCAATGAGGCTGACTTCAGCGCCGACGGCACTATGGTGCTTACGGTGACTGCCGAACCGAAGCTCCGTGTGTGGAGCGCGGCGACCGGCGATCTTCTGGCAATTTTCAACCTCGCCGGTGATACCCTTAAGGCGGCGTTTTCGCCCGACGGAGGGAGCGTTTTTGCCATTTGCCAGAACGTCGAAAAACGTGCCCCGATAGCGTCCCGGCGAGATGAGGCAGCGAGGAAACTCGCGTCGGCGGATCCCTTCGTTTGCGAAATCGGGCCCCGGGTCCTGGATCTCAGGCTCCTGCGATGGAGCATCGCACCTTTGGGCCTCAAGCCAGAACGCATATCCGAGCTTGGGCAACTCCTTGCCGCGCGCAGCCTGCAGGGCAGGAAATTGGAGGCGGTGACCACCGATGAGCTTCTCCGTCTTTGGGGCAAGCATGGCGAGGATTACGCGGTCATGGGCGGTTCAGATCCCGATTCCGAGAATTATCACCGGGCCGCCGCCGATCGTTGCGAAACCATGCAGCAGTGGTTCGCAGCGGCCTGGCATCTCTCTCGGTTGCAGGCTTCGAAAAACGACCCTCCCGACGTCGATCTTCTGCTGCGCCGCGCCCGCGCCTACGCCGGGGCAGAAGACTGGGCGCGGAGCATCGCCGACTATAAGGAAGCCGCCGCCCGCGGAGCCGACCACGCGCTCTATTGCGAGATCGCCCGCGCATGCGTCGAGTACGCCAAGGCGTCTGACCCTTCACAATGGGATGCCGCCATTGAAGCCTACGGCAAGGCGGCGACACTCGACCCCCGCAATCGCTGGACGAGCATCCACCTCGGCGAGATCTTTGCGGCAAAGAGAGATTTTGCCCGCGCGCGCGCGCAGTTCAACGAACCGCTCGGTTTCACCGAGGATGGTCCGGCGAAATGGCGGCTCGCCGTGGCCGGATGGCTGAGCGGAACGGACGAAGGGAAAGCCGAATATCGATCCATCTGCCGGAGCGCGGGCGACGCGGAGACTTCGCCCGACATGGCGAGCTTGCTTGTCTGGCCGAGTGTCTTGACCCCGGAGTTCGAGGGAGAAGCCGCCTTCTGCGAAAGGCTCGTCTCGCTCGCGCAGGCCTCCGCCGATGCGGACCGTTCAGACTTCGAAAAACTCAACATCCTGGGCGCGGCTCTCTATCGGTCGAAGCGTTACGAGGAGGCGCTTTTGAAACTTGAGGAAGCGCGATCAACCTTCATCGCCGACCGGGCGACCAAACTGGGCTCATCCTATGACCGAATCATTCGCATCCCGATCTCTGCGGCGATCGAGGGGCGGCCCTTGGACTGGGTCTTCATCTCGATGGCCCACGCCCGGTTGGGCCAGATGGAGGAAGCCGAGAAATGGATGCAGAGGTTGCGGGATGCGCCCGAACTCTCTCACCTCAAACTGCCGCTCGAAAAGCGGCCGCCAGCTTCGTGGAGCACCCTTTGCCTGGAGCTTCTTTACGATGAAGCCGACACGCTCTTACGCTACCGGCGGTCGCCGAAATTTGACCCGCCCACGCTCGTCGAGAATTGACCCTCCCTCGATTCGAATTTCTCCAGCGCGAGGCATGTTCGCGCGGTGGCCCCGTGGTGAACCTCGAAGACACCGCGCCGCATTGGCCGCGAGCCCCTCGCGTTTCCCAGCATGCGAGAGAAGTTCACGCAACTTTTCCTCCAGCTCCGCGGCGTCGGCGACTTGCGAGGCGCCTCCCTCCCGCACGAGCTGAGCGGCGAGTGAGGAAAAGTTCTCCATGTTCGGGCCAAAGACGACAGGCTTGCCCGCGGCGACGGCTTCGGCCGGATTCTGTCCCCCGTGGGCGGTCAAGCTCTTGCCGACGAAAACGACCGTGGCCTGGTCATACCAGTCGCGAAGCTCGCCGGTTGTATTGACAAGGAGAGTGTCGGGGTTCTCGGGGGCACGCTCTTCGCCTGCGCGAAGTGCCACTCGGAGACCGACCCGGTCGAGTTGCTCTCTCACCTCTTTCCAGCGTTCGGCGTGCCGGGGAACCACGACGAAAAAAAGGTCCGGGAAATCGTGTTTCAGGCGGATTACAATCTCTCCGATCAGGCATTCCTCCCCGGAATGAGTGCTCCCCGCCAGGAGTAGTGGAGCGGCCTCCCCGACACCGAGCTCAGCAAGGGTCTGGCGAAAGTTCCGGCGCGGGCGGCTGCTCTCCCCCTGGTCGTCAAACTTTATACTGCCCGGGCAAAGGATCTTCCGGGTCTCGACGCCCAGAGACTCCCAACGCTTGGCATCGCCGGGTTCCTGGACGCAAAGCAGATCGAGCCGGTTAAATAACGTCGAGGCGAGCGGGCGGATCATGCGATAGCGGGACTCCGAGCGTCTGGAGAGACGTGCATTGACCAGCGCCAGGGTGGCGCCCCGGGCTTTGGCTTCGGCGGTCAGGTTGGGCCAAACTTCCGCTTCGACGAGAATAAGCCGCCTGGGCCGGATCAGTCGGACGGCGCGGTTGGCCGTCCAAAAAAAATCAATCGGGTTGTAAATCGTTTCGAAACGTTCGCCTTGTTCCTTGCTTGCCAGCGCGAACCCGGTGGAAGTGGTCGTGGAAAGGACCACGGGAAGCTGCGGATCGCGGATCCTCATCTCCCGAATGAGTTTCAAGGCGATCATGACTTCGCCAACACTCACCGCATGCACCCAAGTCCATCCGCCTCGCGAAAGTTTCTGGCGAACGCGCGGGGAATAGATGGCGAATCGCTGCCCGAATTTGTGACGATACTTTCCGCGCTTAAGCATGCGGAAGATGAACCCCGGCAGGAGCGCGAGCAAGACGAATGGGAAGGCGAGATTGTAGAGGATGCGGACCGCGGTCGTCATGCAAGTAGGTAATACGCGATCTCACTCTCGCCGTAGCGGCGGAGACGGACAAGCGAAAGGGCGCTTCCTTCCGGTTCGCTGCTTCCCGCGCGGCGCTCGAGAATAAACGTGCCACCCGAGCGCAGCGCGCCAGCCAGGGCGGGACTGTGGAGGAGCTCCGCCGCGAAGTCGCGGTCGGCAGAAGATTTGGCGTAGGGTGGATCCGCGAAGATCAGATCAAAGTTGCCCTCGGCGTAGAGCTCGAGAAACTTCAGCGCGTCCATGACTTGAACCGAACCCTCGAGCCGGGCGCGGCGAAGATTTTCACGCACACAAGACGCGCAGCGCGGACTGGCATCCACGAAGACCGCCGAAGCCGCCCCGCGACTGAGCGCCTCGATTCCGACCGCACCCGAACCCGCAAAGAGGTCAAGCACCCGGGCTCCCGGGACCGCATCGCCGAGGCTGGAAAAGATCGCGCCTCTGACGCGATCCATCGTGGGCCGGACACCCGGAGGCGGCGCCACGAGCGGCAGGCCCCGAGCTTCGCCGGCGATGACGCGCATGAATCAATTCCCCGAAGGCTTCTCTTCCTTTTTTTCCTCGGTCTTCTGCGGCGCGCTGGAGCGCAGGATGTTCATCAGCATTCCGCCAACGTCCTGACCGACCTTGGCGCCAATCAGTTTGTCAAGAAGGTCGGTCTTGGGGTTGTCGATCCTTCCCGTGACCGTGAAGGGAATCTGGCGGTAGTCCGGATCCTCCGAATCGACCAAATTCTTCCCAAGCACGCCCCTGAGCTGGTTCTGAAGTTTCGAATTAAAAAGCAATTGCGCGTCGATGTTCAATTTTCCATTGAAGCGAACAGGTCCTTTCCCACGCAGGATGAGGTTGTCCGATCTGAGAATGATATCGTCCACCTGGACGCGCTCATCGCGGATGGTCAGGTCCAACCTCGCGTCACTTAATTTGAGCAATTGAAGTTCGTCGATTTGAAGCAATTCGCCCAACTTGGTCAGGAATTCCACCGGCTTGAGTGTCGCGGAAACCAGCTCGAAGTGGCCCGACCCGTTCACGGAATCGCTGTCGCGCGGATCGCCGGCGAGCTGGATCCAGCCGTGGAGAGTTCCTTCGGTCTTGCCTGGCTCAAGCTGGGCCTCCTCGGCGAGTTTCCTCAAGAGAACACCGGCGAGCTGAAGTCCCAGGACAAAGGAGGGTTGTTCACCGCTTTCCACCCGAAACTTGCCGGTGAGTTTTCCCGCCGCGAGTGATCCCTGAATTTCGGGAAGATCAAGCACCTTGCCATCCCAGGCGAATGCTCCGCCGACTTTGCGCGGCCTGAGCGAGCTAAACAAATCGGCCTTTCCAATCTCGAAGATCCCGGCCGCAGAGCCGTCGAGCGCGATTTGACCGCTGACATCCATTCTCTCCAGGGTGACAATGGCACGGTTTTTTGCGTTCAGGAAAGTGACGCTTCCGCCGCGAAGCCGGAAATGCTGGAGTTCCGCTTTAAAAGATGCGCCTTTTGCCACGAGCGACGGTTCCCTCGGAGCTTCGGGAGGTTTTGTGGCCGCCGGGGGCAGGGGAATGACCCAGTCGCCGTTTTCGAGCTGGCGAACGATCAGTCTCGGCTCGAAAAGTGTGCATTCCGTCATGACGAAACGCCGCTTCAGAAGCGGGCTGAGGCCAAATCGAATTCGCAATGCCGTGGCCTCGGCAACGCTGGGATTCGCGTTCGTTGGATCAGGAACGCTGATCCCGCGAAGCACCAAACCACTCCAGGGCGTGTACATGGAACTTCGGATCTTGACCTCGCTTCCCAGAGAGCGGACCGCGGCGTCGCGGATGCGCTGTTGTACGCCATCCGACTGCAGGTACAGATTGACACAAAGGAGGACGATTGCGGCGGCGACGAGAACGCCAGCCGCAATGAAAAGAAATCGCTTGGCAAATATGGGCACGCGGGGAAGCTACGAAACTTTTCCGGAATGTGAAGCGTGAACAAGAGTCCAAAAATTCTCGTCATTTTGAATCCCGCCGCTCGAGGCGAACGCGCCAAGGCGCTGCGCGATAAGATCGCATCGCTTTCGCACCACGTGATCGTGCGAAGTACCGGCTCCCCGGGCGACGCAGGAATGCTGGCGGCACGGGCAGTCACGCAAGGCTATGACACTATTGTGGCCGCGGGTGGTGATGGAACGATCAACGAAGTGGTCAACGGGATGGCGGGCTCGCATGTCAATCTTGGAATTCTGCCTGTCGGCACGATGAATGTCTTCGCCAGCGAGCTGGGAATTCCGCAAAACAATCTCGCGAAGGCGTGGAAAGTGATTGAAGACGGTTTTGTCCGTCAGGTCGATCTTCCCAGAGCCAACCAGGAATATTTCGTGCAACTTGCCGGGGTGGGGCTCGACGCGGAAGTTGTGCGCCAGACAACATCGGATTCCAAGAAGGCGCTTGGCCCCATGAGTTACCTTCTCTCCCTGGCCCAGGTCGCAGCGCGGCAGCCGCCGAAGATTCGAATCGAGCCGGTAGATGCCGCCACGCGCGAGGGCAGCTTCGTATTGGTTGGCAATGGCCGTTTCTACGGCGGTCCCTTCGTCCTTTTTAAGGATGCGCGGCTGGACGACGGTCTTCTCGACGTTCTGGTGTTTCAAAATCAGAGTCATTGGGATTTGATCCGTTACTTTCAGGCGATCGTCTTTGGCAACCATCCGGCGCTTCCCGATGTAGAGTATTTTCAGAGTCGCGGCCTCCGGCTGACGAGCCGCGAACAGGTGCCGGTGGAGATTGACGGGGAGTTGACCGGCGTGTTGCCCTATGAATTCGGTTTTTCAATTGGCAAACTCAACGTTCTTGTTCCGCGCGAATTGGACACGGGGAGCAAATCCGCATAGTTTTTGGCAATGACGGGAAAGCGGAGGCGGATCAGCGCGGTTGACGTTCTCATCGCGATCAACGCCGCGGTTTTCGTCTATCAATTGCTCCTGCCGGATTCGAAGGAGCGCTTGCAGGATCTCTGTGCTTTGAGCGCGGCGGGTATGGAGGAAGGCCGATGGTGGCAGCTCATCACGCACGCCTTTCTTCACGGGAATATCTGGCACCTGGTTTTCAATTTGGTCGGCTTATGGTTCGCGGGCCGAATTGTGGAAAGAGTGATGGGAACGGGCCGGTTTGTCGCTCTTTATGCGGCCTCCGCCGTCGCAGGCGGTCTCGCTCAGCTCTTTTTTGAAGGAGGAACAATTCCCTTGGTTGGCGCGTCCGGGGCGGTTTTTGGTGTCGTTCTCGCTTTTACGACGATGTTTCCGGAAGCGCAGATCGTGGCGCTTCTGTTTTTCGTCATCCCCTTGAAGTTCCGGGCAAAATATCTGGGTTGGGGTTTGGCCGGATCCTCGTTTCTGTTTCTTCTGCTGGATTTTGAACCATGGATCGCCCACGCGGCACATCTCGGCGGATGCGTGGCAGGGTATCTTCTTGCGCGGCTTAGCGGCTATGGGGTTCCGACCGCACCGGAGCGTTTGATCAAGAGGTGGCTGGCCTCACGCGCCGCTTGACTGAGAGAAGGTCGTCTATTTTGAGACGACGGCATCGCTTTTTCGGGCGGCGGCCGGTATCCGGCAGGCTTTCAACCCAAACCAGCGCGAAAGCGTTTGCCGGTTATTCGCCACGAGCCGGTATCCTGCCTGAAATGCGGAATTGAGCACCGGCCAATCCATGCAGATTCCCAGCCATCTCCAGCGCTGCATAGCGCGAAGGCAGGCGGCCAGCGCTGCGGCATCGCGGCGCAGCTGACCATCGGAATCCAAAGTCTGAATTCCCAAATCGGCGTGCCGCCTGTCGATTACCGGGTATTTTTCGATTTCGTTCTCGTCCTGATAGGCGATCACAATCAACTTTGCCCCAGCCGATTCCGCCTGGCGAACGAGCCAATCGACGCATGCCGTGCAGATCCCGCAATCGGCGTCGTAAAAAAGGGTAGTGGCTTTCATTGAAAAAACGCGTGTTGTGCAAGGCGCAACCTGTCGGTGCGATCCATTTCCTTCAGATCCAATAAGCCACACTTGCGAAAGAAAATCCAAACCTTCCGGGATTCCCTCTTTGCTGAGAATTGGCGGATTGGGCGCAGCTCCCAACCTGGACGGTGGACTTTATCCGGCCCGTGAAGTACAAGGTGCCGAGGCTGTGGGGAAGAGGATGTAGACCCATGAATTCGGAAAAAACGGCGGACAAGATCGATCTGATCACCGGATCCGCCTTGTTTCGGCGAGTCGTCATCACTCTCATTGTGATCAATGCGATTATTGTCGGCCTGGATACCTACCCGAAGATACACGCTGCCTATGGCCAGGTCCTTTGGCTGGCGGATCGGATCATCCTTTACGTGTTCGCGTTGGAACTGACCCTGCGTTTTCTCGCTTGCTCTCCTCCCATGGCGTTTTTCCGCAGCGGTTGGAACCTCTTCGATTTGATAATCGTGGGCGTTTCCTTTCTGCCCTCATCGCAATTTTTCACGGTCGCGCGGCTGTTTCGCATCCTCAGGGCCCTGCGCACGGTCAGTGTCATGCCTGAACTGCAAAGACTCGTCACCGCTTTGCTCCGCAGCCTGCCAGCCCTGGGCCACATCCTGGTCCTCCTCGCGCTGCTCATGTACGTCTATGCGGCGATCGGCACATCGCTATTCGGCGAGATCGCACCGAAATACTTTGGCTCCCTGCATCAAAGTGTGCTCACGCTTTTCAGCGTCATCACTCTGGAGGGATGGGTCGCCGTAATGGACGAGGTGCTTATCGAAATGCCGGCGGCCTGGATCTACTTTGTCAGCTTCATCCTGTTCGCGACATTTGTCGCGATGAATTTCTTCGTCGGCGTCATCGTCAACAACCTTCAATCGGTGGAGATGGAAGAGCGCGATGACCTGGCCGAGATCCGCAGGGCGCTGGCGCGCATCGAGGAGCAACTTCAAGCAGGTCGAGATGCCGAGTCCTCCGGCGAGCGGGCCAAAACGCCCCAGCAACACCTCGGTCGCGCCTCCTAGTTCGGTTGGGCGCCTTGGGCGATACGCAACCGTCCAAAGGCGAGGGCCACGCCCTTTGCGATCCAGTAGGGCACATTCACAAAGAAAATCCAGAGCAGCACTTCATGGCTTTCAAAGTCAAGCCCCATCAGAAGCTCGATGGAGCGATGAAGTCCGATTGCGGCGAGGCCCATCCCAGCCGACCATCGCCGCCCGAGAAGTCCGAGGAAAAAGAGGAGTTCGATGAGGAGCCCGGGAGCAAAGAACAATCGCGCAAGATTGGGATGTTCAGCAATCAGGTCCGGCAGCTTTTGGGCGAGCGCCGGTTCAATCGGTTCGAGGGTGTTGTAGTAGTCGTTGGCTTGAGTCTTGACGATTTGGACCGACAGATTGGGAATGTCCACGAGCCAGCGCCCATGGCTGCGCTCGATCTTGCTGATTCCCGTGGTCAGATAGGCGGCTGCTATCATCACCCGCGCGGCATGGATCATCCTCCGTTCACCTTCCGCGCCAGCCCGCCAAAGGGCCAGGGCTTTGCGAGGCTTGATGATCAAATCGATCAAGCACATCCCCCACTGTGCCAGCATGACGAGCGCAAGAAGCTGCGTGGTGTGGCCGATGGCGCCTTGCGAGTTTCGCAAGGTGCCAAAGGACACGATAAGTGCCACAAGGTAGGTTAACGCCGGAAAGCTGAAGCGGCCAAGGGTGTAGGCAATCAGGCAAAAAATTGAGATTCCCCTCAGGATGGGCCAGACGCCCGGTTCCGCAAGGACAGTGAAATCGATCACGTGTGCCAGGCCGTTCGGGAACGGCATGGTGGCAAAGGTGACATGGTGCGGGAGTGTTTCGTAGAAATGAAGGCTGCAAAACAGACGCATGAGAAGCATCTCCCATTGGCCAAAGGGGATAACGGCTTCGCGGATCCGGAGCAGGCTCGCGAGGAACTGCTTCATCGGCCCGGCAACTCAGCGACAAGAGACGGGCTCTTCTCGAGCCGATTCCCGCTGCGCTCAACAAGGACGCGATGAAGCTGAAGCCCCTCTGCGACGAGCGCGGTCCTCACGTGGTCCTTGCAGTGATCCATCAGATATTCAAGCGTCTGCTGGCCGGCTTCCTTGATTTCTGCAGGGCTGGCCTCGTCGATGTTGCGTCCGCCCGTGATTTTCTTGAGGCGGCTGTTGAGCATTTTCTTCGTCCAACTGGTGGAGAATCCGAAATAGCGAACTTGCGGGAGCGGTTCTCCTTTGGTGGTCGTCAGATAGTAATACTCGACCGAGGGAGGCAGGTCCGAATACATCGGGTAGTGGGAGAACGGGTAAAATTCCTTCGTTGCCTGCATCAACAAGGCCAGCACGATCACCGCAAGAAAGGGAGTTTTCCCAATCAACCGGACCCAATGCCGGATTTGCTCTGCCAGCGCCGTGGTTGACATGGCTCACCTGTAAATAGCTCTCGCCTCCGGGCAAGCAGCTAAAATGCTCTCCCGGTCGGCTCGCCTGCAAAAATCCAGGCTTTTTTCGTCCTCAAATTTACACGACCCGGCGGATCTGAATCGAATCGAAGCGTTCGGTTCCGGTCAGGACGTCAGTGAGAATGACAAGCTGGGTGCCGACCTGAACCATTCCCCGGTTTAGCAAAAGCTTTTGAGCCTCTGCGATGGTTTGCTCGGGGTCGAGGTCGAAAGCCATCACCACGGGAACGGTCGCCCAATTTAGGGTAAGACGGCGCGCGACATCTTCGCTCGGCGTGAAGGCATAGATAGGAGCCTTTTCGGGCCGGAGCTGGCTGAAATGATCGGCCATAAAGCCGCGCCTGGTGAAGACAACGATCTTCGAGTCCGGAATGGAATTCGCGAGTTCAACGGCAGATCGAACAGCCTTGTGGCGAAGGCTCGGTGTCACCGCCTCCTCGTGAAAGCCGGCTCCGGGGAGCTGCTCCATGCGGCGCGCCACGCGATCGAAGACCTGCACGCATTCGATCGGATATTTCCCGACGGTCGTCTCGCCGCTCAGCATGATGGCATCGGCCTGCTCGAAGACGGCATTGGCGACGTCCGTGATCTCCGCGCGGGTCGGAAGAGGGTTTTCGATCATCGATTCGAGCATGTGCGTCGCCACGATCACTTGCCGGCCCGTCTGAATGCATCGCATCACGGTGCGTCGCTGAATGATGGGAAGCTCTTCCATCGGGCATTCGATGCCGAGGTCACCGCGGGCGACCATGATCGCGTCGCATTTCTCCATGATATCATCGATGACGCTCACCGCATGCTGATCTTCGATTTTCGCAATGACCCGCGCCTGACTGCCATGCTCCGAGAGAACGCGCTTGAGAGCCTCAATGTCCGAAGCCTGGCGACAGAAGCTCAGCGCGACGTAGTCAACGCCGACCGAGGCCCCCAGTTTGATATCGGCCAAGTCCTTCTCCGTCAGCGGCGGCAGGTTCACTTTGACCCCTGGAAGATTGATATGGCGTCTGGAACCGAGGACGCCCTCCGTGAGGACCTGACAGCGGATTCGGTGGTAATCCTTGGAGAGGACCTTCATGTGGATGACGCCATTATCCACGAGAACGACGTCTCCCACCGAAATGTCGTCGACGAGACCCTCGTAGTTGACATCGACTGAGTGGACGTCCTCGCTCCGCTGGCCGCGAATCGTGAAATCGAAAATATCGCCCGGTCGAAGGTTAAGCTTCGTCGCCAAGTCGCCGGTCCGGATGGCGGGGCCTTGTGTATCGAGGAGGATGCCGGTGACGATTCCCAGCTCCGAAGAGATGGTCCGAATATTCTTCACCACGGCGCGCACCCAATCGTGCGGCGCGTGGCTCATGTTGAGGCGGAAGATATTGGCGCCGGCCATGACCAGGGCCCGAAGCTTTTCGGGTGAATCAGTGGCGGGGCCGAGAGTGCAGATGATTTTGGTTTTTCGCATGAGTGGATTGGATTCGATGATCCGTCTGTTGCGCGAGCTGCCGCGCGTGAATTATTGGGAAGGGGAGCCGGTCTTATTCCTCGCGCCGGCGTCTGGTGAGCCAGAGCGAGATAAAGAAAATGAGAAGCAGCAAACATCCCAGGGCGGCCCCAAAGGGCTGATTGCGGCCGGAGGTGAACTGTTTGTAGATCACTTCGCCGATGGTGGGAGGGTCGCCGCCCCCCATGAGATTGGTGATGGCGAACATCGCTATTGATGGCACGAAAACAAGCAGCGCGCCGGCCACGATCCCGGGACTGGTGAGTGGAATGATGACCTGCGAAAACGCGCGCACGGGCCCGGCCCCAAGATCGTAAGCGGCCTCGATCAAGGCATTATCAAGGCGTTCCACGCTCGTGTAAATGGGCAAAATCATGAACGGAAGATAGTTGTAAACCAAACCCAAAACCGAAGCGAAAGGAGTGTATAGAATTGTGATTGGGTCCGGCACAATCTTTGCGGAGACAAGGAAGGCGTTGACCAGACCCTCCTTGCTCAAGATGCTGATCCATGCATAGGTGCGGATGAGAAAACTCGTCCAGAAGGGTATCATGACGAGAGTGAGGAGGAGGGTCCTCAACTTTTCGGGCGAACGCCCGATAAAGTAGGCTGCAGGATAGCCGATGGCCACGCAGAGAATTGTGGTCAGGAAAGCATACCAGACCGAGATGAGAAAAACCTTCAGCCACGTCCAGTTGAAGGCTCGGGCGTAGTTTTCGAGCGTGAACGTGAAATGGATCGTGCCGAGACCCTTCTGCTCGCCGAAGCTCAACAGGATGAGCATGATCGTCGGGACGACGACGAAGAGGACAAGCCAGATCAGGAGCGGAGCGAGCACAAGCCACGCCGGAAGACCCGGCGATCGCTTGTAGGCGGCCTCAGCTTGTGCAGCTGCCTTTGCCGCTCCGGCTGCCATCCTATTGGGCCTTTTGGGATGTCACGAGTTCGTCGATCTTCGTGGCCTGTTCACCGATGTCCTTGAAGGTTTGCATGGTTGCCAGTTCCTCCGCTGTCGGGTAGCTCGCGGGATTGCTGCGCTGCGCGGGCGTCAGGAGCTCGCGGGCCGCTGCGTTTGGGTTCAAGTACGGAAAAGCTTCCGAAATTTTTGCGCTGATATCCGGGCGCAGAACGAAGTTCATGAAGAGGAGGGCGTTCTTCACGTGTGCGGCGGTCTTTGGAATGGCCAGATTGTCCACGAAGAGATGAGAACCTTCGGCGGGCACGATCCATTTGAATTTCTTGTCTTCATTGACGAGAATGGCTCCTTCGCCCCCCCAGATGACCCCGAGCGCGACATCTCCGTTGAGAAGGGCGGTCTTCGGGCTGTCGGAATCGAAGACCTTCACCAGAGGCAACCACTTGGCGAGGACGGGCTTTACCTTTTCGAGGTTTTCGTCGGAGGCCTCGTTGATTGGGATGCCGAGGGTGTCAAAAGCCCAGCCGACGATTTCGCGCGCGTCGTCGAGAACGACAATGTTCTTGCTGAACTTGGTTTGGAAGACATCGTTGTAGCCCTTGATTTCGTCTTGGACGAGTTCGGTGTTCACGACGATACCGACCGCACCTGCCATGTACGGGATCGAGAATTTATTGCCCGGATCGAAAGACATGCTGGTGAACTCCGGGGCGATATTCTTGATGTTCGGAATCGCCGCGTGATCAATCGGAGCGAGGAGGTTCTCTTTTATCAAGCCCTCAATGACATACTCACTGGGTTGGATAAGGTCGTAATTCCCGCCGCCGGCGAGAAGTTTGGCGAGCATCTCCTCGTTCGAGGCATAGCTTTCCACCGAAACTTTGATTCCGGTCTCTTCGGTAAAGGTGTCGATGATTTCCTGCGGCACATACTCCGACCAGCAGAAGAGATTGAGCTTTTTGTCGGGATCGCCGACCGGCTCGGCAGCGGCCTGCTGAGGCGCAGGAGTGGTGCTCGGTGAAGGTGACGGGCTTTTGCTTGCCTGCGGGGGCTCGGGCGGTTTGCCACAGCCGGCGAGCGTTGCCGCTGTGAGGACGGCGAACATCAAGAGATGCGCGATTTCTTTCATGTAGTTTTGCGACGGGTCAGGAGTTCACTGAATAAGACGAGCAGAATGGTGGCGATGACAAAAATCGTGCTCAAGGCGTTAAGTTGAGGATTGAGGCCCACTTTCGCCATTCCATAGACCTTGAGCGGAAGAGTCTGCGATTGAGAGCCCGTGGTAAAGACGGAGACGATGTATTCATCCAGTGAAAGGGTGAAGGACATCAATGCGCCTGAAATGATGGCCGGCATGAGGTAGGGCACGATGACGAGCCGGAAGGCCTGAACGGGGGTGGCCCCGAGATCCAAGGCGGCCTCTTCGAGGAAGGGATCCAAGCCCTGCAGCCGCGCCTGGACGCCGACGAGCACGAACGGAAAACAGAACGTCGTGTGCGCGATGATGAGCGTCACGTGTCCGAGGGGGAGTCTGAGAAGATGGACGAACTCAGCAAGCAGGCTGACCCCCATGAGCACTTCGGGCATCACCATGGGGATGAAGATCAAGAGACCGATGGCGCGCTGGAAGGGAAAACGATAGCGGTAAAGCATCCAGGCCCCGATGGTGCCAAGAAAAGTCGCGAGCACTGTTGTCGCCGACGCGACGATGAGGCTGTTCTTGAACGCTGTCAGGAGAACATTGTTTTCCAGGAGCGCCGCGTACCACTTAAACGAAAACCCTTCCCAGCGAATGTTGAGCCGCGAGCTGTTGAAGGAGAAGATAATGAGGAGAACGATCGGAATATAGAGAAAGGCGAAAACGAGTGCCGTCCAGGCCCCGAAAAGCCAGCGCTGAATCTGTGCGCTGCGATATCTTTTCAGGACGGTGTGCCGCGGAGGGGGGCGCATCGCGACAACCGCTGACATGCGCGGAGACTATCGGATTTCGCTCAATGCGTCCAGAGCTTGCAAAGTCCTTGCCTCGCGGACGGAGCGCCAGCGGTGAGGGTCCGAGGTTCGCTATGGTCTAGGCGGAACTTAACGAGGCGCGCAAGCGGCGGAGGCCTTCTTCGATGGAGACGATGGGCGTGTAACCAAGTTCCCGGCGCGCAGCGCTGATATCAAACCAATGGGCGGTGCAGAGCTCTTCGACCAAGAAACGCGTGAGTCTCGGCTCTCCCTTGAGCGGCAATACGCGGTAGGCAATTTCAAGGACTGTGCCGGCGCAATGTGCCACGCGAGGCGAAATGATGCGCCGCACCGGCGGAAGCGAGCCGGCTGCCAGAAGGCGATCGACAAAAGCCCAAAGTGGCACAGGCTCGCCTTGCGAAATGAAGAACGGTTTTCCGGAAATCCGCGATCCGGGAGCCAGTTTATCGGCCGCAAGGAGATGCGCCCTCGCCGCGTTTTCGATGTAGGTGAAATCGACCAGTGGGTCTCGCTGGCCAATTCGCGCGAGCGTTCCCGCGCTGGCCGCGGGCGAGAATCGATTTGGTGAGCTGCGTGTCGTGAGGTCCCCAGAGCAGATGCGGGCGCAGCGCGACGGTCGCCAGCGAGCTCGAGTTGGCGGCCAGCAACCGCTGCTCGGCAAGTGCTTTGGTCCGTGGGTAGTGCGCGCGGAATGCCGGCGCGTAGGGCACCGATTCGTTAACCCCTTCCATGTCGCGCCCGTCGAAGACGACGCTAGGCGAGCTGGTGTAGACGAGACGGGCAATACCCGCTTGCTGGCAGGCTCGAATGACGTTCTCGGTCCCCAACACATTGGCCTTGTGGAAGTCGATCTTCTGTCCCCAAAGCCCTGCCTTGGCCGCCACATGAAACACCACCTCGCAACCTTGCGCGGCTCGCAGCACCGCCTCCGGGTTGGCGATATCGCCCTGGACGACCTCGACCCCCCGTGCCGAGAGGTCCGGATACGCCCCTCGCGCGAAGCTCTTTACCTGATCTCCGCGTGCCATAAGCTGCTCGACAATCGAACGGCCGAGAAACCCGCCTCCGCCTGTGACGAGGACCCTCATCGCACTCGCCTGCTTGCCCAGAGGGCAAGGCGCTCGCGAAAAATCTTCGCGTTGTGTCGAATATCGACCGGAAACCGGCGGTGAAAGAGAATCGTCTCGACGTTGCGTGTCAGCGGGCACGCAGCCCCGAGGGCCAGCAGGTCGCTCCTGATCTGAGATCGATCGACGGCTCCCTCGTTTTCTACCTCGACGCACAGCGCGGGTCGCTGATGAGGAACTGCTCCTATTCCAACGAGGGCCGTTCGGCGCACCTGCTTGTGCTGGTTGAACACGCCCTCGCAGGCCACGCTGAAGAGCGTTTCTGCCTGTGTCACCACCCGGTGCGACTTGCGGCCGCAGAACCAGACCCGCCCCAGCGAGTCAATCGAGCCAACATCTCCGGTGCGATGACCGACTTCGCCATCCGCCGAACGAATCTTGGTCAGCCGGTTTGCCTCGGGACGGTTCCAATACTCCCTCGACACGTTGGGACCCCATACCACCAATTCGCCGACTTCGTCTCGCGGCATCCGCAAGGAGTCGGACCAAATTTCGACCGGCGAATCAGTGATTCGCATCACTTCGATTCTCACCTGAGGCAGCGGTCGTCCGACGCACACACCGCGTCCGCGTGCCGTTCCGTCGCCAGCCTCTTTGCGAAGCTCGGTCAGCGATACTGAGCAGATTGGAAGCGCCTCGGTGGCACCGTAGGGTGTGTGGATCTCTGCATCGGGTCCCAGAAGTTGAGCAAACCGTTCGAGCACTCGGCCCGACACGGGCGCACCCGCTGAGAGGACTCGCTTCAAGGTGGGCAACTTGACACCGCGCTCCACACCCCATCGGCCCACGCGATCGAGCAGGGCTGGCGAGCCGAAGGCGTGGGTGACTTCCTTCTCGATGACCGGCCCGATGATGGAGGGCGGATAGACCGAACCGGGCCGGGTGAAGTCCATTTGCGGAATAACGGCTGTCGCCTGCCAAACAGGGTCGAAGAACGCAAAAAGCGGAAACGTCGCCAAGTCGCGCTCTCCGGGACGAATGCCGAACTGGTCACGCAACAAGAGGGCTTGGGCCGCGAGGGTTTGATGCGCGTACATTGCTCCCTTCGGTGGTCCCGTGCTGCCGGAAGTGAACGCGATGGCGGCGAGTTCGCTCGGGCCGGGTGTTGGAAACGATCCTGGCCTGGCGTGCGCACCGGCCCTCATCACATCTTCAAAGGAGGCACCGCGCCAGAACCACCGGGGGCCAACGGTTACGAGCGTGCGAACGGAATCTTTCCCCCAACCGAGCAGAACGCGCGCCGCGTGCGCCACGGACACCCCGATAAAGGCGCTCGGGCTCGCCTCGGCAAGACACCGCGCGAGATGCACACGGCCAATGCCAGGGTCGATGAGAACCGGAACGGCCCCACACCGCAGGAGCCCGAAGGTCAGTATGAAAAGTGGCCGGCTCGGGCGGACAAGGAGCGCGACGCGATCGCCACGCTCGATCCCCAGGGCGGCCAGTCCGCGCGCACACATGTCGCTCTGCTGGTCGAGCTCATCGAAGCGAATCGCCCCATCGGCGAAGATGTAGGCCGGTTGCGCGGGGCGATCGACCGCGGCCGCACGCAAGGAGGAGGAGAGATCGTTCCCCGAAAGACCGTCCTCGCCGCTCATGCAGGCTCCTCCAGCGGGTGCGCCGCGAGAAACGAACGAACGAGCGGCACGATGCGATCAGCCGCATCTTCGAGCACATAGTGTCCCGCGTCAGGAAAACGGTGCACTTCGGCCGAGGGGAACCGTTGGATCCACTCATCGAGAAAGTGGCGATCGAAGACGAAATCCCGCTCACCCCAGCAAATCATCATGGGCCGTGAACCGAGCAACTCCAAACCCGCCGAGGTCTCCTGCACCACATCGAATGATGGATCCTGTGGCCCGAGGGGAATATCCTGCACAAAGCGAAGCGTCGCGATGCGATTCGCCCAACTGTCGTAGGGGGCCGTGTAGGCGCGTCGAATCTGACCAGCAAGCCTGTGCCGCGGCGCGAGGAGGCTGGCGATGGCCGAGAAGGCGTTGAAGCGGCGCACGAAGAAGGCCCCCAGCGCGGTGTCGCGGCAGACGCGAATCGAGAGAGGCAGTCGCGTGGTGACCGGGATCGGGAACGCCGCCGTATTCAGGATCACGAGCCGTTTCACTCTCTCGGCGCAACGCACGGCCCAAGCCAGGCCAATGAGCCCTCCCCAGTCATGGACGACAAGCGTGATATCGCGAGTGACGTTCGCGCTTTCGAGCAGGGCAGTCAGGTCGCGGACGCGTTGCTCGAGAGTGTAGGCGTATCGAGTGTCGTCGGGCTTGTCGGAAAGACCGCACCCGATGTGGTCGGGCGCGATGACCCGGTACGAGCTGCGCAGGTCGGAAATGAGAGCCCGGTACATGAAAGACCACGTGGGATTGCCGTGCAGCATGACCACGGGCGCGCCGTGCCCTTCATCGACATAGTGCTGGCGCACGCCCGCGTGATCGTGAAAATGACTCTCGAACGGAAAGAGGTGGCGAAACGGCTCTAGACGCACGGGCATTCCAACCGGTGGCCGGCTGTCGGACCCGGGCGCGCGCGAGGAAGATTTTTCATGCGGCAAATTCCGGCGTCATCCCAAGTCCAGCGGATTGCTAATACCGAAAGGCGCAGAAGGCCGAGGTCACACCGGCGCTGCCCATCGCGAGCAAGACCTGCATATCGCGTTTGAGCCGGCCCTCCTCTTCCGCGACGGAGATGTTGAGCGGCAGCGAGGCGGAAACCGTATTGCCGAAGCGAGAGTGGGTCGAGAAGACAATGCCGGGGTCAATGTTCAACAGCTTCGTAACCATGCGAGTCGTCGGAAGGCTGACCTCGTGGCCGATCAACATGTCATAGTCGCGGTCACGCAGCGCGGGCGTTTCGTTGAAATGCGTCCCCAGCATCGAGGTCGCCACGGCCATCAGCTCCCGCGGCGAGGTGTAGAAAGACATCGGCTTGCAGTGGTTGGTCACCGGGGTCGAAACGAAGTCGTCGGCGTGGGAAAGCGGAATGTGGCAGAGGTTCCACTTGTCGCCGGCGGTTCTGAAGCTTAGGACGAAGTCGCCGCGTTCGGATTCGCCAGCCAGGAGCGTCGCGGTTGCCGCCTCCCCGATGGTGAAGGCCGAAAAGGCATGCTCGAGATCTTCCATCCGATCGATGTCGAAATTGGCATATTCCCGAAAGTTGAACTCGCAATTCAGAATCATCACGGTGCGGTAGGTGCCCGCGGCAATCAACGCCTGTGCGAGCTGCAAACTCCGGATCCACGAGGCGCACGCATCGAGGACGTCAAAGCAGGTCGCGCGGGTGAGGCCCAGTTCCGCCTGGAAAATGTTGGCCATGGCGGGCTCGAGCCAACCGCGCCCGACGCCTGCGTAGATGAGGAGATCGACATCGGTTGGCGACACACCCGTGCGCTCCAAAGCGAGTTGGCCCGCGCGCATTCCGATGGTAAAGGCTTTCTCCCCTTCAGCGCGGTGGTAACGAATTTCCGTTCCTGAAAAGCGAAACGATAGCTGCATTCGTTGTTGGAGCTCCTTCAGCTCGTTGTCGGAGAACCGCGCCCGGTTACGACGCAGCATCTCTTCGATGAGATCCTGGTTCGTGACTTTCTTGCTCGGAAGGGCGTGGGCGACGTGGAGGATTTTCATTGGCTAGGCAGCATGCATTCTGCGAAAAGGAGCGAGCATGGTAAGCGGTTGGAATCAAGCCAACAACAACTGAGAGATTGAACCATGACCGAAAAGAGAAATAACACAGGAACTTAAGAGATCAAAAAGATGAAGGCTATGACAGGGATTTTTACGCTCCGATGTTTGGCGCGGAGATCCGGGAGCCTTGGAGACGAAAATGACCAGAGAAGCGAGCACTTTAGGAAGATCGGCCGAAGGCGGACCAGAGCGTGGGTCGCGTCGCGAGATCGTGCCAATTTTGGTGGCCGGGTGGGAAGCCCCGTGAATTGACACAACCCCATCGGCCTTGACCTTCCCAGTCGTCTTCCACCATCATTTGCTCATGAACGACATTCCCGAACCGCTTCAAAGGCAGGTGGCCCGGGCACGCGAAGCGATTTCTGATCCGTTTGAGGATTTTCGCTCCTTGCGGTATGCTCGCAAAACCATGCCAGCCTGCCCAACGATATCGAAGTAGCGGCCGATTCCTCGCCAGGCAATACCGCACACCGATGTAAATGAAAATGGAACGCCTCTGATGTTCAACGCCACGACGCTCACCGAGCTCATCCAATCCAACCGCAACGCCCCGCGCAGCATCACCTACCTCGAGGGCGAGCAGAACGAGCGCAATGTCGCGTTTGCAGATCTCTACGAGCGTGCCCTCGGCATCTTGCATGCGCTTCAAAAGCTCGGCGCCGAGCCCGGTGACAAGTTGATTCTCTTCCTTGCCGACAACGAGCACTTCATTGACGCTTTTTGGGCCGGCGTTCTTGGCGGAATTGTTCCGGTACCGGTCGCACCCGGTATCACTGACGAGCACCGCCGGAAACTCCTGCGGATCGCGCGGAAGCTCGGGAAGCCCTTTATCTACACGGATCGCCGCTCGCTTGAGCGCGTGGAAACCTTCGCCACGCAGGCCCGGGAGCATTCGGCGTTCGCGGAGTTGCTGAGAAACCGAACGCTTCTCGCCGAGACGATCGATGGCACCTCGGCCACGGGAATTGTTCATCAGGCCGGGCCGGATGATGTGGCGGTCATTCAGTTCTCGTCAGGCTCAACGAGCGAGCCCAAGGGCGTTGTGCTAACCCATCGAAACATCATCGCCAACGCGCGCGGCGTCACCGAACGAGCGAGGTTGAACGAGGAGGATGTAAGCCTCTCATGGATGCCCCTTACGCACGACATGGGCCTCATCGGCTTTCATATCTGCGTGTTTGCGAACGGCGGGCATGTCAATCTGATGCCGACTGAGCTCTTTATACGCCGACCGCTGCTGTGGCTCACTTTGGCCGCGCGCAAGCGCGCGAGCATCCTTTGCTCACCGAACTTCGGCTACCGGCATTATCTGAAGGCTCTGGATAACCGCCCGATCGAGGGACTGGATCTCTCCTCGGTTCGTCTCATCTTCAACGGCGCTGAGCCGATCTCGGTGGATCTTTGCAACGAGTTCCTGGACCGCCTGGCGCCAGCCGGGCTCGCTCCGGACGCGATGTTTCCGGTGTATGGTCTCGCGGAAGCGTCTCTGGCCGTGAGTTTTCCGCCTGTCGGCAGAGCGTGTCGTTCCGTCACACTCAATCGTCATCGCCTGGGCGCGGGCAAACGCGTTGAGACCGTAGCGGCGAACGATAGAAACGCTGTTGTCTTCATGGCTGTCGGAAGCGCCATTCCTTATTGCCGCGTTCGCATCGCCGACGATGAGGATCGCCCTCTGCCGGACGGGCAAGTCGGGCATATTCACATCAGCGGAGAAAACGTCACCAAGGGCTACTTCGAAAATCCAGAGGCGGATGCAGTCGCGCTCACGGTGGACGGCTGGCTCCGCACGGGCGACCTGGGGGTTGTCCACGAGGGAGAACTCTATATTACCGGGCGCGCCAGGGAGATTATTTTCGTCAACGGCCAGAATTACTATCCCCAGGATCTGGAGAGCATTGCCCAGCAGGTGAAAGGTCTCGGGCTCGGCAAGGTCGTCGCCGCGGGCACAAGGTCGCGCAACGCGCAGACGGATCAGCTGGTCATCTTTGTGATGCACCGGGCGGATCTACGCGATTTCGTGCCGGTGGCAGCCCAGGTTGCGCGTCTTATCAACGAGCGCGCGGGGCTGGAAGTTTGCGAAGTCGTCCCGGTGAAGCGAATTCCGAAGACCACCAGCGGCAAGATTCAGCGCCATCTGCTTGAGCAGAGCTACCTCGCCGGAGAATTTGCCCCGCAGCTGGCCGAGTTGCGCGCTCTGCGCGAGGCGGTCCGCGGTCCGGTCTCGACCTTGCGGACGCAGATCGAGGAGAAGATCGGGAACATCGTGTATGCAGCCCTCGAAGGAAGGAAAATTGACATTCATGACGATCTTTTCGAAGTGGGCGTAAACTCTCTAAAACTCGTCGAGATCCACGAACAGATCGACCGTGAATTTCCCGGGCGCATCGATCTGATGGAACTTTTCGACTTTTCAACGATCGCCCAGCTGACGCGGCGCCTCGAAACCAAGCTGGCTAGCGCGTAAGTCCGGTTTGCTCCATCTGTCCTGGCCGGAGCAAGAACGGCGCTCCGTTGGGGAGGCGGTGTGCGTCAACCGCCTGTCTTGTTCAGGCCGGTCTGTTTGGCCGGTTCAAGTTGCGAGGCGTTCGCAAGCGGTGACCGTATTGGCCATGAGCATGGCAATCGTCATCGGGCCAACGCCTCCGGGCACCGGCGTGATCGCGGCGCATCGGTCTGCGACCGCGTCGAAGTCCACGTCGCCCACGATGCGATACCCCTTGGCTGTTTGAGGGTCCTCGATGCGGTTGATCCCGACGTCGATGACGACCGCATCCTTGCCAATGTGCTTCGCGCCAAGGAAACGCGGACGGCCGATTGCGGCGATGATGATATTCGCGCGCCGGGTGATCTCCGCAAGATCGCGGGATCGCGAATGGGCGACCGTGACCGTGGCGTCACCGCCCTTCCCGCGCCGCATGAGCAGAAGGGCCATCGGCTTCCCGACGATCAGGCTCCGCCCGATGACCACGGCGTTTGCGCCGGTTGTTTCGAAGCCGATTTCCTGGAGCAGACGGATGCAGCCCAGCGGCGTGCACGGAACGAATCCGGTGGGGTCATCCGTGGCGAGCTTTGCCACGTTCAGGGGATGAAAGCCGTCCACATCCTTTTTCGGATCGATGGTTTCGACGACGGCTCGCTCGTTGATGTGTCGGGGCGGAGGGGATTGAACGAGAATGCCATGAATGAGCGGGTCGGCGTTGAGTTCACGCACCAGCGTAATGAGCCTTTCCTGAGACGTGTCGGCCGGAAGCTCATGTTTGACGGAGTGCAGTCCGAGCTCGGCGGCCTTCTTGTCCTTGGAGCGCACATACGCCCGCGAGGCGGGATCCTCGCCGGCAAGGATCACGGCGAGCCCGGGGCGCAATCCGCGTTTCGCAAGCGAGGCGATCCGCTGCTTGCTTTCCTCGTGAACTTTTTGTGCGATTCCCAGGCCGTCAATCCGCTTCATTTCGCAAGAGTGTTTCCACCCGCGACCGCATGGCTTCAAACTCCTCGTCAGTCAATTCACGCGGCACACGTATGGGATTGTCCACGGTGACCGACACCTTTGAAAAAGGCAACGGGATGATGAAGCCGTCCCAGGTTTTTATGCGCAAACAGCTTGAAAACCTTGCATGAACCGGGGCGATGAACGCGGTGGTCAATTGTGCCAGCGAGATCGCGCCCGGCCCGAAGGAGTAGCGCGGCCCGCGCGGGCCGTCGGGCGTGATGGCGATGTCGCACCCGCTCCCGGCAAGGCCGACGAGCTCGCGCAAGGCGCGCGATCCCCGTCGCGAGCTGGATCCTCGAACCGCGGCCATGCCGAACTCGCCAACCAGTTGAGCAAGGATCTCGCCGTCGCGGCTCGCACTGGTCAAGACATGGACACCTTTGCGTGTTTTCGCCGGGTATTGCCGGATGAACGCCAGCGTGATGCCAAGAATGCGGTTGTGCCAGAAGCACATGATCACCGGGCTTCTCAGAATGTTCTTTGTAAAACCCGTGCGGTCTTGAAAGTCCAGACGCAACGTCAGGAACAGGAGGCGCAGGATTTTCGAGCCAAGGATGGCGAGGAGGCGTTCGCGGGTCACCGTTCTTTCGAGAGCGTTTGACGAAGAATGCGCTGCAATACAGGGCGCGCCAGATCGGCGAGCATGGAATTTGCATAGGCAACCCACGCAATGCCGCTGGTTGTGTCGAGCGGAGCATCCGGAAAGCCGCCGAGAGGATGCTCGTAGACGACGCCTGCCTCCGCAAGGAGAAGCGCCGCGACGACGTCGTAAGGGTGGCAAACGAGAGAAGAATCGAGACCGAGCCGGGTCAGCACAAGGGGACGCAAGTCGCCCACCATCCGGTCGTGTCCGGCGAGCAGCTCGTAAAACGCGCCTCCGCTACTAATGTATTGATCGTCGAAGACGGTGGGTGAAGCGTCGCGGCCGAGGCCGGTCAACTCATCCCAGAGTTGCTCCTCGATCTGCGCTGTGAGGGCGCGGCCTTCCGGAAAGAACTTGGCCATCCATGCGAATCCATGTCGAAAATTGCGCGCGTTCGAGGGAACGAGCAAGAGGGACGAGGCGCTGCCATCCATTACGTTCGCGGCGCTGGCGACGAGGCCCCCACCGCGCACCGCACTGACCTGGTCAGCGCGCCATTGCTTCCTAGTGGGGAGCTCAGTCATCGCCGCCACAACGATGTCGGAGAGTCTTGTCGCTTCGCCGCGTTGCGGCGCGACACCTGACAGCGCCCACGCGCTGCGCTTGTCATACATGATTCCGCGCGTGCCATCGATCGGGTCGAGCAGACATTTCCACTTGGTGTCCGGGACGAGGGTCCCGTGTGGAAAGCAAAGGGGCTCGTCAAGTCCCTCCATGATGACCTCGACGGGCTCGGCCGTCGGCCATTGCGCTTCAAACCATCCGCGAATGGCCTCTTCGCCGAATTTGTCGATCTCGTAGATCGTGTCCGCGATGGAATGGCTGGCGACCGACGAGAGCGCCTCCGCGCTCATCGAGCGCCGCCCTTCGATTACGCGCTCGCGGATGGTGCTGCCCAGCGAACAAAGAAGCCGGCGGAGGGCCTCCAGAGTCATGGCGCTTAGCGAAGGCATCTTAGAAGGACGAGGCTACGGCCCGGCGCCTTCCTTGGGCGAGACCGCCCGGGAAGGGGAAACATTGGGAGAAGGCAACGCGACGGGTGGCGGCGCGATCTCCGTCGAAGGAGCGGGAGGCTTTGGTTCCGGAGATGGGGTTGGTGAAAGAGACGGCGAAGGCGCCGGAGTCGCGGTGGCACTGGGAACCGCAGTGGCACCGGGAACCGCGGTTGCGGACGGACTCGCGGTGGGCGTAGGACTCGCGGTGGGCGTAGGACTGGAGGCGGGAGCAGAACTTGCGGCGGGAGTAGGAGTTGCAGTGGGCGTAGGTGTTGCGGTGGGCGTAGGTGTAGGCCAGGAAGGCACGATGTCTTTCCACGTGAAAAGCTCCGGGGTTGTGCCGCCCATTTCGTCGAGGAACTGTTTGCATTTTTCCCTCCAATGGACGAGATCGGGCGGGCCAGGCTTCTCGGCGGTTCCAGGGAAAACGAGATAGCTAACCTTGATGTTGCTGACGGCGCGGCTAAGCCCTGAGGCCTTCGGGTTGAGTTCCTTGCAGATACGCGCCGAGGCCTCACCGATCTTATTGGATGGCCCGGCGTCTCCGACGATAGCCGGATAAATCTTCCCGCTGTAGATCACGGCAGCATAGTCGCCTATCGAGGGCGAAAAGGCTTCAGTGTCGTCCGCGACCATGAAGCTCGGCACAACGATAAAAGGATCTGCGTCCGAAATAAGGAAGCTCTTGGATTTCAGTTCTGAGATGATGCGGTGCGTTTCGTCGAGGGATCGCTTCAGCTCGCGGTTTCGTTCAGGCTTGAGGCCTTTGAGGGAAAGCTCCTGTTTGAGACCTTGGAGCTTGTTTTCATAGAGCGAGAGGAGCGGATTGGGACGATCAGTGAGCTTGGCCCATCGGTAGCTGGTTTGCGGCTGAAAGGTGGGGGAAGTCGCGTCGATGGGAAAATTTCGATCGCCATCGGATCCATCGCTGTTCAAGTCCATATCCCCCTGCATGAGCAGGGCCTTGCGGCCGGTCTCGGGATGTTGCAGTTCGAGGATCGTCTCGCAGTCGTAAAAGTTATGGCGGGAGAGAAGCAGGTCCAGACGGTTGAGCCTTTCGCGCAGATGCTCAATCTTATTCTCGTAGAGCTTGGCAAAGAAAGGCGAGACACGCGCCGTCTCGACGAGACGCGTCAACTGGCTGAGAACCTCGACCAGTTTCGGGTCGTTGGCCGCGAGTCCTTCCAAGGTGCGGCTGGGACTCGGCAAGTTGGCCGTGAAAGTGATTTCGATCTTGTAGCTGTCGTCTTCGTTGCGCGCAACCGATGCCGGCTTTTCACTTTGCGGGGTTTCGAATTTGCCGAAGAGAGTAATTCCATTGAAGAGTTGGGTGACGTCCAAGGTCCTACGAGGAATCGTCGGGGTAGGTGTCGGCGTCGGCAGGGGCGCGGGTGTCACGGATGGCGTGGCGGTTGCGGTCGGAGCTGGAGCAGGCGTCGGCGGCGGCTGGTACTTTGGCGGCTTGCATGCGCTCAGGATGATCAGGAGTGATGGAAGCAATCGGCGGATGGTTGCGGGTAAATTGACGCGCGCTGCAGCGCCCTGAGGAGGATGATCGCGTCCCGGTCCCGAGATGCCGAAATCGCGCCAGGATAGCCTGGGAAACCAGCGGGAAGAGTGCGGGTAAAAGGGCGCCATCGATCGCGGACAAGTAACAGCCAGCCGGCGAATCGTGCAAGCTGGTTGGCCGCGTGAGCCGGGTGCCCGCTCGGGCAGAGGACGCCTTCCATACGCATGCCTCCCGCAAAAATGACCTCCCCTCGAAGGGTGGAGATACCGCCCTGCCGGCCTTTCAGCTGTCCGCGAGCCCTTGCTTTTGTGTGCGAACTCTTGTTGATTCTGCTCCCGTGACATGGCCAGCCGCCCGCTTCAATACTTAACGGTTTTTCTTACCTGCTTTGTCGATATTTTGGGCTTTGGGATCGTCATTCCCGTCTTGCCGCTTTATGCCGAGCACTTCGGAGCGACCGCGATCCAGATTGGCTGGTTGGTGGGTATTTTTTCGCTGGCGCAGTTTTTTTTCGCGCCGCTTTGGGGGAAGCTATCTGATCGCGTCGGGCGCAAGCCGGTGCTGCTGGTCGGCCTGGTGGGCACGGTGGTGGGCTACACGTTGATGGGCCTGGCCGGGACCGTTTGGATGCTTTTCGTTGCGCGCTTGATCGATGGAATATCAGGGGCCAACATCGGCGCGGCCCAGGCTTATCTCGCCGATATCTCGACTCCGGAAAATCGCGCCAAGGCGATGGGACTTCTTGGAGCTGCGTTCGGCCTCGGGTTTGTCTTTGGCCCCGCGCTGGGAGGTTGGGCAAGCGTTACTTTCAACTATGCCGCACCGATGTTCATTGCCGCCGGGCTCGCTTTGGTGAACTTCTTTTTTGTGTTGGTCTTTTTGCCGGAATCCCACCGACCCGAAGCGACGCCCAAGCGAAATGAGCCGATCTTCCCGCACCTTCTCGACCACGTCGAGCGAAGGACTTACGCGTGGAGTCTCACGAGCTACTTTCTCGTAATCGTCGGCTTCTCGATGATGACGGCGATTTTTGCCCTTCTGCTCTTGCATCGCTTCGGCCTTGATGCGTTGCACACCGGATACATTCTGGCGGGAATAGGCATTCTTGGCGTGATTATCCAGGGGGGGTTGATCGGCCGGCTTGTGAGGCGCTTCGGCGAAGCTGCGCTGGCGCTGGCCGGCGCCGTGTTTATGTGCATCGGCCTGTGCGGACTTGCCCTGAGCCCGGGCGTGAAATGGATGTTTGTTGCTGCCGCCGCGGTAGGCATTGGAAACAGCCTGCTCATGCCTACGCTTTCGGCTCTGGCCTCTCGAAGCGCGGAAGCAAGCTGGCAGGGCCGGGCCTTGGGAGTTATGCAGTCCAGCGGAAGCCTGGCGCGCTGGGTCGGACCGATGATGGCGGGACTTCTTCTCAGTGCGCAGCTTAAGGGTGGCAGCGAAGTCTACGCCCTCTGGCCGCTCCTGGCATCGGCGGCCTGCCTCTTTGCCGCCGTCTTGGCGGTGTCCGCGCTGGCCGGACGCGGCTTCCGGGCCGGCGTGGCCGAGCAAGCGGGATGACGGACCGCTGCCAGCCGGAGCCGACCCGGCGGCTGCGCTTTGATTAGGCCTGAGCGCGAACCGACCCGCGGCCGATGCGAACTGCCTGCGAACGCGCTCGCAGCCACCTCCCGGGCTCCGTTTCGAAAGACTCCGGTTGAGGCTAATTGGCGCTCTGCTACGTTGCCGGAGTGTTACAGGGTGCCATCAGTTTGTTCTGGCTCGCGTTTTTTGCCGACGGGCTGCTGTCACTGACTGATGAGATCGCGTCGCTTGCAGGCGGATTTCCGGCGATCACGACAGTGCGCGGGGTGGTGGCGTTCCTCGTCCTTCTGGGAAGCATTCCGATGGCGGGAGTCGTGGGTTTGACGCCGCGAGCGCCGAAACGGATTCTGATTCCCTTGATCCTTTTCACATGGTGGGCGGGTCCCTCGATGGCCTTTCCCCTGGCTCTATGGAATATTTCGCACTTGGCGCTCGGTCTTGCCGTCGCGCAGGTGTTGCTGGCTTTGGCAGTCTGGTCTCTTTTCCACGGTGGCAGCTGGAATCGGCCCTTCGCCGTAAACGAGACGCCCGCATTCTCCTGGAAATACCTGCTCGTTGCCGGGCCGGCGACAGCTTTTCTCTTTTTCGTCGTCGCGTCGGCGTCCATCTTCCTGGGACTTTCGACCCAGGTCGAGTCTTACACCGGGGGCTACGTCCGCGTTCGACCGGACGGCATCTACCTGGTCGAGCGAAGATTCCAATCGGGAGATCGCGAGGTGCGGCTCGCCGGTATGATTCATGTGGCGAGTCGCGAGTTCTATTCCGGCCTGTTGTCGGGGATCGATCCGACGGTGCCGTCGGTCGTGCTGGTGGAAGGCGTCACAGATCGCGGACATCTTCTTGGTGGCAAAAGTTTTAGCTATGAGCGCCTGGCGAGGTTGCTGAATCTTACCCCCCAGTCGAACAGCGTTTTTGCGGAGCGGGTCGTCGCCGGTTTGAGCGGCCAGAACGCCCAGGGCAGGGAGGGCGCACAAGGTTCCGAACCATCGAAAAGAGGGGGGATTGATTTTAAACATGCCGACGTCGATTTGGAGACCTTTCACCCGCAGACGATCGCGTTCATTCTTGCGGTGATCGGCCTCCTCCAAAGCGCTGATCTTCGCGAGTTTTTGACCAGCCTTCTCGATCCTTCATCGCCCTTCGCCGACGAGAACGCACAGGCGCAAGTCCTCGAAGACATATTGTTCGCGCGGAACCGGCGGCTTGCTTCCGAGATCGAATCTTCGCTGAAAGACTATCGCAACGTCATCGTTCCCTGGGGGGCGATGCATTTGCCGGAAATCGAGTCTTGGTTGCAGACGCGCCAGTTCGTCGAGAGCAGCGAGATCGCGCGCAAAGCGCTTGGTTTTTGGTAAAACGCTTGAACACGCAACCCTGATGGCCTAATTCCATCGCCCCGTCCGTTTTTCTCCTGCCGGGGTCGGGCAAAAAAATGAGTGGCTTTTGATGAAGATTATCGACCGGTACGTCAGCATCAGCGTGATCGCGACGGCCTTCTTTGGCGTCGTCGTCCTGAGCCTCGTGCTTGTGCTCGGCAATCTCTTCAAACAACTGCTCGATGTCCTTATCAATAACCCGGATGTCCCCATCGCGACGGTGCTTGCGTTCATGGCGCTGGTGCTCCCGTTTTCGCTGACTTTCACGATTCCATGGGGTTTCCTGACCGCTCTGCTGCTCGTATTTGGACGAATATCCGCCGACAACGAGCTCGTCGCGCTGAAGTCCAACGGCGTGAGCGTGCCGCGCATTTGCATTCCTGTGTTCGTGCTGGCCATCATGCTCTCGGCGATTTGTTTCTGGATCAATATCGAGGTTGCACCCCGTGCCGAGCAGCAAATGACCAAGACCATCGTGGACATTGCCACCAGCAATCCGGCGGCTCTGTTTCGCGCCGACCAGGTGGTGGACCAGTTCCCGGACCGTCGGGTGTATGTAGGCGCCAAGGACGGAGACAGACTCAAGAACCTCATCGTTTTCGAGCTCAACGAGAACAACGAGCCCATAAAAATGGTTTATGCCCGGGAGGGAGTTCTCACACCCGATCCTGCCAACACGCGTCTCTTGCTCAGATTATTCAACGCCCGATTCGAGGAACGGGACAAACAGGATCCACGGGACCTGACGAAGATCCGTCAGGGAATTGAGGTCAATGAGGGCGTTTTCCCCATTTCGCTCGAAGAGTTTTACAAGGAATATCTAAGTGGCCGCAGGCTCAGTTCCTACACGCTACCGGAGTTGGTGAAATACCTTCAGGGCCTCGCTGGGCAGGAGCAATTGAGGGCAACCGTCGAACTTCACAAGCGCTTTGCCTCCTCGCTCGCCTGCGTCGCCTTCGCGTTGATCGCCATCCCTCTCGGCATCACCGCCCACCGCAAGGAAACATCCGTCGGCTTTGCGCTGAGCCTCATCATCGCGTTCACCTATTTCTTCTTCATCATCATGGCGGACACGTTCCGCGGTGACGCAGCGGCGCATCCGACCGTTTTGATCTGGATTCCCAACGTCCTGTTTATGACCCTCGGGAGTTTCCTTTTTTGGCAGCTTTCTCGAAAATAAGGGAAAATCGCCTTGCTTAGAATGCGGTTTCGTGGTTGCTTTCTGGCCCTTTTCCGCCCGCTTCGGCGGCCGCTTACTTATGGCAAAAGAAATTGTCGGACAGATCAAGTTACAAATCCCCGCTGGTCAGGCGAATCCCGCTCCACCGGTCGGTCCCGCTCTGGGTCAGCAAGGCGTCAACATCATGGCCTTCTGCAAAGAGTTCAACGCTGTCACCCAGAAGCAAGCCGGGGACATCCTGCCGGTGGTCATTACCGTCTACAAAGACAAGACGTTTTCCTTCATCACGAAATCGCCTCCTGCTTCGGTGCTCCTGAAGAAGGCCGCCGGTCTGGCGGCGGGCTCGAAAGAGCCGAATAAGGCGAAGGTCGCCAAGCTCTCAAGAAAGCAGGTGATGGACATCGTGAAGGTGAAAATGAAGGACCTCAATGCTCGCAGCGAAGAAGCGGCTTTCCGCACCATCTGTGGCACGGCTCGTCAGATGGGTATCGAGATCAGCGACTAGCTGAAGTCGGCGCTCGGATTTTCCGCGGCTCCCCAGAGACTGGACAAGCAAAAGGGGCATCCTCGAGATGCCCCTTCGCATTGAAGCCGTAAATACGGGTGTTCGCGATTACCGGCGCTCGCGGTATCCGCCGCTCTTGCCGCCGCCGTGCTGATGGCGACGCTGTCCGCCGGCGCCGCCTCCAAAATCGCGGCGAGGGGGACGCTCTTCGCGCGGCCGCGCTTCATTGACGATCAGATTGCGTCCGTCAACATTCTTGCCGTTCAGGGCCTCAATTGCCTTTTGAGCTTCTTCGGCAGTGCCCATGGTGACAAAGCCAAATCCGCGCGGGCGCTGAGTCATCTTGTCCATAACAAGCATGGCTTCGGTCACGGTGCCGAACTGGGCGAAAAGTTCCTCGAGCGCTCCCTCAGTGGTTTGGAAGGAGAGGTTACCTACATAGAGTTTCATGATATTGCGATATGGTTTTGTGTGGGGCCATCGCCAATTCTCAGAGCATCAGGCGCAGACGGCATATCGCTATACTACGTTTCAAGCTTCGAAAAATCGCGTTCTAACCGGGTGTCAGATTCCGAATTTTTTAAGGAAAGTAAAGCGAAGTTTTTCTGCGGCCGCCATGCTGGCGAACGCTCATCGAAGCGCGGGGTGTCGTCCGATACGCGGGCGGCGGTTTGAGGAGTTTGTCCGCAGGCGCGAATTTATTCGAATCGAACGCTTGACTCGTTTAGCCACCGAGATAGTGTTTGAGGTTCGTCTCTTTCCCGCGGGAAGGAGAGTCGCGATCAACTTGAACATGCAGGAGACTCATGTCCTGGGTCGCTCGCACTGCGAAAACATGCAAAAAAACCGTAGCAAACGTTATCGAGCCGCCGCCGAAAAGGTGGATCGCAAGCGAAAGTTTCCGCTCGGAGAGGCGATCAAGGCCTTGAAAAGCTTCCCGCCGACCAAATTCGATCAGACCGTCACGCTGTCCTTCAAGCTGGGAGTTGATCCCAAACAGAGCGACCAAATGGTGCGCGGCACCTGCCCGCTTCCGCATGGAAGCGGCAAGGCGGTTCGCGTTCTGGTCTTTGCCACCGGACCCGCGGCGGACGCTGCCAGGGACGCGGGCGCGGAATTCGTGGGATTCGAGGATATGATGAAGAAGGTCAGCGGCGGCTTTTCCGATTTTGATGTCGCCGTCGCGACCCCGGCCGCCATGTCTGAGGTAAAAAAGCTCGGAAAAATCCTTGGTCCGCGCGGCCTCATGCCGAATCCGAAGGCCGGAACCGTCACCGATGACATCGCCAAGGCGGTCAAGGAAGTCAAGGCCGGACGCGTGGAATTCAAGCTCGACAAGAACGCCAACGTCGCGGTGCCTGTCGGAAAATTTTCTTTTGCCGAGGACGCCTTGGTGCAGAACGGCAGCGCCGTGATCGAGGCGGTCGTGAAGGCCAGGCCGGCTAGCGCCAAAGGTTCGTTCGTTGAGGCGATCACCCTTGCAGCCACCATGAGTCCCGGGGTCAGCGTCGATCCGGCCCCGTTCCTTAAGAATTAAACCTCTCTGCCATGAGACCCGAAAAAGCTACCATCGTCGCCGACATCCAGGCGAAGCTTAAGAATTCCCCGTTTCTCCTCATCGCCGACTATACCGGCATGCAAGTCAAACACTTCGAGGAACTGCGAACGCGCCTCGGACGTGTCGGCGCGGAGATCCACGTCATCAAGAACACTTTCATCAAACGTGCTATCAAAGCCTTGGGGCTGCCGGAGTTGAACGGCGCTCTCAGCGGCCAAACGGCCATGGTCACCGGCGAAGAAGATATTTGCGCCGCGGCCAAAGTTCTCAAAACGTTCGTCGCGGAATTCGAGCGACCGCCGGTCAAGGCAGGCATCCTTGACGACGCCATGCTCAATGCCGAGCAGATCACGGTGCTGGCGGACCTTCCGTCCAAAGAGGCCCTGCAAGCCAAACTCCTCGGGCTTCTCCTTGCCCCGGCAACCAAGCTTGTCCGGGTCTTCAACGAGCCTGCCTCCAGCCTCGCGCGCGTCCTCAAGGCGAAAGCCGAAGCCGCAAGCCCATAGCTATTGGAACAAAATGAACGGCGGTCCGCCGTTCCGGATATTTTCGAGAAATCTCCCGCGACGACCGAAGCCTCGCTGCGGGCAGCAACACAACAACGGTTCCTTGTCGGGCTGGCGGCTGCCAGCCTCAAATGCCCTGAGGCTTCGGGGTGCGACAATACCAAGAATCAAAAAAAATGGCAGACACACAAAACCTCGTGGATCAGCTCAGCGCCCTTACTGTTTTGGAGATCGCTGATCTGGTAAAGCAACTCGAAGAAAAATGGGGCGTGAGCGCCGCGGCGCCCGTTGCGGTAGCCGCCGGAGGTCCCGCCGGGGGAGCCGCCGCTCCTCCTGTCGAAGAGAAAACCGCCTTCGACGTCGTTCTTAAGGAGGCGGGGCCCAACAAGATCTCGGTGATCAAGGAAGTCCGCGCCGCCGTGGCCGGCCTTGGCCTCGCCGAGGCCAAAGCACTGGTCGAGAGCGCTCCCAAGGCCCTCAAGGAGGGCATCACCAAGGAAGAAGCCGAAGAGATCAAGAAAAAGATCGAAGCGGTCGGCGCCAAGGTCGAGATCAAATAGGTTTCCTTCCCGTAAAAGCCGGGACGCGGGCCGAAAATTTTCTAGGATTTTTAGCTTGCGTTCCCGGTTTCACGGTTCACTATCAATAATTCCGCCGACTCACGTCGACTCAGCCTTCTCTGCACCGTTCGGAAAAACGCCTACAAACTTGCGTCCCCGCACGAGCCAAGGAAATCCGTTTCCGGCTCGCGCGGCGGCATTTCCCTTTTTCTTGCGCTAGCAGCCAGTGTCGCGCATTGAGCACCGCACTTCGATCATTTTACCGCCATGTCTGAACGCATTCACTTCGGCAAACTCAAGGAAGCCATCGAGCCCCCGAATCTCATCGAGCTTCAGATCAACTCTTACAATGAGTTCTTCCAGAAGGAGGTTGAGCCCTCCCGCCGCAAGTGCGTGGGATTGCAGGCGGTGTTTCGGGAGTTTTTTCCGATTTTTGGGTTTGAGGAGAAATCGAGCTTGGACTTTGTCAGTTATGAGCTTGGCGAGCCGAAGATGTCGGCGATCGAGTGTCAGCGCGAAGGCCAGACCTACAGTGCGCCCCTTTACGTGACGTTTCGTTACAAGGACGAGAAGAGCACAAAAGAGGAGAAGGTCTACATGGGAGAGATCCCGCTGATGACGCCTCAGGGGACTTTTGTGATCAATGGGGCAGAGCGTGTGGTGGTCAGTCAGCTTCACCGTTCGCCGGGCATCTGTTTTGAAACGAGCGTGCACCTTAACGGGAAGCTGCTGCACGGCTTCCGCATCATTCCGGATCGCGGTTCCTGGATTGAAGTGCAGTTTGACACCAGCGATTTGCTGTACGTTTACCTGGATCGGCGCAAGCGGCGCCGCAAATTCCTTGCGACCACCTTCCTGCGCGCGCTCGGCTATCCCTCCGACGAGGATATCATCAAGTTGTTTTACGAGATCATCGAGCTCAACCTGAGTGAGAATCTCGACGAGGAAGAGATCAGCACCAAGGTTCTCTTCGAAGACATTCGTGACGGGGAAATCACGGTGGCCCGGGCATTTGAGCCCCTGAATGCCGCGACGATCCGGCAATTGATGTCTCTTGGACACAAGGGGGTGCGGGTCGTGGACACGAAGCAGGACGATACGATCATCAAGTCACTCAAGAAGGATCCGGCCCACGATGAGGAGGAAGCCCTGAAGGACATCTACCGCAAGCTGCGTCCAGGCGATCCGCCAACCGTGCAGAACGCGCGGAGCATGCTGAAGCGGCTTTTCTTCGATCCGAAACGCTACGATCTCGGTCGTGTCGGACGCCACAAGATCAATCAGAAACTTGGGCTCCAAGTCAGCGAGGACGAGCGCATTCTCGTCAAAGACGATTTCATCGCCGCGATGAGGTATCTGGTGGAACTTCGCAAGGGGGAAGGGATGACCGACGATATCGATCACCTCGGCAGCCGCCGCGTCCGGACTGTGGGAGAGTTGCTGGCGAACCAATGCCGGGTCGGCCTTGCCCGCACGGAACGGCTCGTGCGCGAACGCATGACCCTTTTCGATGCCGGTGTCGACCAAATTACGCCGCAGAAGTTGATCAATCCCAAGTCGCTCAGCGCGGTCGTGCGGGACTTCTTCGGCCGGTCGCAACTGAGCCAATTCATGGATCAGACGAACCCGCTCTCCGAGCTCACCCACAAGCGCCGTCTTTCCGCGCTTGGGCCGGGTGGATTGAGCCGCGACCGCGCGGGCTTCGAAGTGCGCGACGTTCATCCCTCCCACTACGGACGCATCTGCCCGATCGAAACGCCCGAAGGCCCGAACATTGGCCTGATCAGTTCGTTGAGCACGTTTGCTCGGGTGAACGAATTCGGCTTCATCGAGACTCCCTATCGCAAAGTGAGCGATGGCGCGGCCACCGACGAGGTTGTTTATCTCAGCGGAGATCGCGACGAGAACTTTTACATTGCCCAGGCGAACGCGCATGTGGATGCCCACGGGCGGTTCACCGAGGAAAAAGTATCGACGCGGTATCGCGGTGATTTTCTCGAAGTCGAGCCGGAAAAGGTTCAGTACATGGACGTTTCGCCGAAGCAACTGGTATCCGTCGCGGCGGGACTCATCCCTTTTCTCGAACACGACGACGCCAACCGCGCGCTCATGGGCTCGAACATGCAGCGTCAGGGTGTTCCGCTGCTTGTCTCCGACTCACCGCTGGTGGGGACGGGACTGGAGGCGCGTGTCGCCCAGGACTCCAAAGCCGTCGTGCTCTCCGAGGGGGCCGGCATCGTGGCGTCGGTGACGGGCAGCCAAATCATCGTCACTCCCGACGGCGCGTGGCCCGATGGAAAGAAGAAGATCAAATCCGATCCCGCCAACGGCGTGTGGGTCTACGAACTGCGCAAGTTCATGCGCTCAAACGCCAGTACGTGCATTAACCAGAAGCCCATTGTCGCGAGGGGGCAACAGGTCGCCAAAGGCGACGTTATTGCCGATGGGCCGAACACGGAAAACGGCGAGCTGGCTCTGGGGCGCAACGTGCTCGTCGCTTTTATGCCTTGGAATGGCTATAACTTCGAGGACGCGATTCTCATTTCCGAACGC
Source organism: uncultured Verrucomicrobiae bacterium (assembly GCA_963731945.1). GTDB lineage: Bacteria > Verrucomicrobiota > Verrucomicrobiia > Chthoniobacterales > Terrimicrobiaceae > DASTFP01. The sequence continues at coordinate 284,694 of CAVSXN010000018.1, forward strand.
GTCGTCAAGGAGGATATCTACACCTCGATCCACATTGACGAGTTCGAGATTGGCGCCCGCGACACCAAGCTCGGTCCTGAGGAAATCACGCGCGACATCCCAAACGTCAGCGAGGAAGCGCTTCAGAATCTCGGTCCGGACGGAGTAATTCGCATCGGCGCCGAAGTGAAGCCCGGAGACATCCTGGTGGGAAAGATTACTCCGAAGAGCGAGACGGAACTTGCCCCGGAGGAGCGGCTCCTGCGCGCCATCTTCGGCGAGAAAGCCGCCGACGTGAAGGATACGTCACTGACCGTGCCGTCGGGGACTTACGGGATCGTCATGGATGTGAAGGTTTCCTCCAAGAAAGAGGTCGCCCGCAACAAGATGACGCCGACGGAATCCAAGCGTCAGCAAAAGATGATCATGGAGGACTACAAGAAGCGCAAAGACGAGCTTCACGAGCAGCTCACGGCAGCGCTCTCAAACATCCTTCTTAACGAAAAGATTCCGCTCGATGTGGTCAACGCGCAGACGGGTGAAATCATCATCCCTGCCAATCGCAAGATCACCAAGCAGCTTCTTCGCAAGCTGGCCGCGGTCTATGATCATATCGAGATCGATCCGAGTCCGATTCGGAACAAGATCCGCGAGATTATCGGCCAGTATGAGCACCGGTTTGAGGATCTTGATCGCGAAAAGGATGAGAATCTTGGCCGCATCGAGAGCGGCGACGACGTGGATCCCGGAATCATCAAGCAGGTGAAGGTCTATGTCGCCAGCAAGAGAAAGCTTTCCGTCGGCGACAAGATGGCCGGACGGCATGGCAACAAGGGCGTGGTCGCCAAGATCGTCGCCGAGGAAGACATGCCATTCCTCTCCGATGGCACCCCAGTGGATATCGTGCTGAACCCCCTCGGCGTCCCCAGCCGAATGAACGTCGGCCAGGTCCTCGAAACTCACCTCGGTGTCGCCGCGAAAGCCTTGGGCTTCAAGGTCGCCACCCCGGTCTTCGACGGAATTTCCGAAGAAAAGATCAAAGAATACCTGCGTGAGGCCAAGACGAAGGAAAATTTCACATGGGTCACGGATACCGGCAAATCGACGGTCTACGATGGCCGCACGGGAGAGGCCTTCGATCAACAGGTCGTTGTCGGCTACATTTACATGCTCAAACTGGGCCACTTAGTTGCGGACAAGATCCACGCGCGTGCAGTTGGTCCCTACAGCTTGGTCACGCAGCAGCCCCTTGGGGGCAAAGCGCAATATGGTGGTCAGCGTTTCGGCGAAATGGAGGTTTGGGCGCTGGAGGCTTATGGCGCCGCCTATACCTTGCAGGAGCTGCTCACCGTCAAATCGGACGATGTCCAGGGCCGGACTCGCATCTATGAGTCCATCGTCAAAGGCGACAATTCCCTGGAGGCAGGAACGCCGGAATCATTCAACGTCCTCATCAAGGAGATGAAGGGACTTGGCCTCGACGTTCGCGTCGGCGGAAAAGAGCCCACCTTTACCGAGTCGGCAGCTTAATCGTGCGCTACAGGCGCATCGACCATCAGGAGTTTCTATGAAAGAAGTCAATATTGGCGAGATTTTTGGAGAGCAGCGGCCGGTCGGGTTTGACGAGGTGGCCATCACCGTTGCCGCCCCCGACAGCGTCCGCAGCTGGAGTAAGGGCGAAGTCAAGAATCCCGAGACGATCAACTATCGGACATTCAAGCCGGAAAAGGGAGGCCTGTTTTGCGAGCGGATTTTTGGACCGACGCGCGACTGGGAATGTTCCTGCGGAAAGTATAAGCGGATCAAGCACAAGGGCGTGATTTGCGACCGGTGCGGTGTCGAAGTGACGCTCAGCCGGGTGCGTCGGGAGAGAATGGGCCACATTGACCTTGCGGTGCCCGTTTCGCACATCTGGTTTTACAAGTGCATGCCGTCGCGCATCGGCCTCATGCTCGATATGACGAGCCGGCAGCTGGAACGGGTCATCTATTACGAGGACTACATCGTCACTGATCCTGGGAATACTCCGCTCCAGAAATGCCAGCTTTTGACGGAAGCGGAGTTCCGGGAAGCGGAGGATCAATACGGCGACGTGTTCGTTGCCGGGATGGGCGCCGAAGCGATCCAAAAGCTTCTCGAACAGACCGACTTGCAGAATCTGAATGACGAAATCGAGCAGCAGATGGGAGCAACGCGAAGCAAGCAGCTCCGCAAGAAGCTGGCCAAGCGTTTAAAGCTCGTGCAGGGTTTCATGCACTCGAAGACCCGCCCGGAGTGGATGGTTCTTAACGTGTTGCCGGTCATTCCGCCCGACTTGCGCCCACTCGTCCCGCTCGAAGGCGGCCGCTTTGCCACATCCGATCTCAACGATCTTTACCGTCGTGTCATCAACCGCAACAACCGCTTGAAGACCCTGCTGCAGCTCAAGACTCCGGAGGTCATCATCCGCAACGAGAAGCGCATGCTTCAGGAGGCCGTGGACGCGCTTTTCGACAACGGGCGCCATGGCCGCGCGGTTACCGGCGCCGCCAACCGCCCGCTCAAGTCTCTGAGCGACATGCTGAAGGGCAAGGGCGGGCGATTCCGTCAGAACCTCTTGGGCAAGCGGGTGGATTACTCCGGCCGGTCGGTCATCGTAATCGGTCCCGAACTGAAGCTTAATCAATGCGGTCTGCCCAAGAAGATGGCCCTGGTTCTCTTCGAGCCGTTCATTATCCGGCGCCTGAAGGAGCAGGGTCACGTCCATACTGTGCGCAGCGCGAAGAAGCTCATCGAGCGCCAGACGCCCGAGGTCTGGGACATTCTCGACGAGGTGACCAAGGGACATGCCGTTCTTCTGAATCGCGCCCCGACATTGCATCGCCTTTCGATTCAGGCCTTCGAGCCGCAACTGATCGAGGGAGAAGCCATTCGTATTCACCCCCTAGTTTGCACGGCCTACAACGCGGACTTCGATGGCGATCAGATGGCCGTCCACGTTCCGCTCTCGGTGGAGGCTCAAATGGAGGCCCGCATGCTCATGCTGGCGCCGAACAACATTTTCTCTCCGTCGAGCGGCAAGCCGATTACCACACCCTCGCAGGATATTCCTCTGGGCTGTTATTACCTGACGCAGAATCCGCGCGGAGAAAAAGGGGACCAGCGTTTGCCTTTGTTTGCTGATTCCTCCGAGGTCGAACTCGCCATTTCTGAGGGCGCGGTCGGCACCCATAGCCGGGTCCGCTTCAAGAATCCAAATTTCGGCTTGGGCACCGTTTACGGCAGCAAGGAAACGAAGATCCTTGAAACGACCGCCGGCCGGGTGATCTTCAATCAGATCTGGCCCGACGAGCTCGGTTTCTACAACAAGGTCTGCGGCAAGAAGCAGCTCTCGGATATCATTTGGCGGTGCTACAAGGCTGTCGGGCAGGCGCGAACCGTTGAAACGCTGGATCGTCTCAAGGAGATGGGGTTCCGTTCGGCCACCAAGGCTGGTATTTCCATCGGTATCACGGACATGATCATCCCGAAGGAGAAGTCCACCCAGCTCGAAAAGGCCTATCGGGAAATCGCCGAGGTTGAGAAACAATACCGTCGCGGCATCATTACGGACGGGGAGCGCAAGAACAAGGTGCAGGACATCTGGACGCACACGGGGGAAGAATTGGCCAATGCGCTCTTCCGCACCCTCGAATACAACGACGGGCGCAAGGATATGAACCCCGTGTTCATGATGGTTGATTCCGGAGCCCGCGGCAACCGCACGCAGGTCAAACAGCTTGCGGGAATGCGTGGTCTGATGGCCAAACCATCCGGCGAGATCATTGAGCGTCCCATCATCTCGAATTTCCGCGAAGGCCTATCGGTGCTCGAATATTTCATCTCGACCCACGGCGCGCGAAAGGGTTTGGCTGACACCGCTCTTAAGACTGCGGATTCCGGCTATCTCACGCGCAAGCTGGTGGACGCCTCTCAGGACGTGATTATTACCGAGGAGGATTGCGGCACGGTCAATGGCATCATCGTCCGGCCGATTTACGAGGGAGACGAGGAAGTGGTGAGCCTTTCGACCCGGATCATTGGGCGCACGACCTGTGAGACCGTCAAGGATCCCGTCACCGGCAAGGCTGTTGTCAGATCGGGCCAGATCATCGACGAGGAAACCGCGGCAGCGCTGGAGAAAATCGGCCTTGAGCAGCTCAAGATCCGCTCTGCGCTCACTTGCGAATCCAAGCGCGGCATTTGCGCCAAATGCTACGGACGCAACCTTGCGACAGGTCTTGGTGTCAAGCTTGGGGAAGCGGTGGGCATCATTGCCGCGCAGTCGATCGGCGAGCCGGGGACCCAACTGACCATGCGCACGTTCCACGTCGGCGGGACGGCCAGCCAAACCTTCAAACAACCGATCATCAAGGCGAAGAACGAAGGCATTTTGCGCTTCAACGATTTGAAGGTCGTCGAAAGCACGGATAGCAACTTCGTTGTCCTGAACAAGAACGGCACGGTGAGCGTTCATGCCAGGGATGGACGTGAGCTGGAAAGCTACAACATCGTGATTGGCTCGGTCATTTCCGTTGCCGATGGCGGGACCGTAAGGAAGGGCGACACCTTTATCCAATGGGATCCTTACAACGTGCCGATCATCACGGAAAAGAGCGGCAGGATTGAATTCCGTGACATGATTCAAGGCGTCACCATTCGCAAGGAAGTAGACGAGGCGACCGGGGTCATGGGAACCGTCGTTATCGAGCACAAGGAAGACCTCCATCCGCAGATTGTCGTTGTGGGCGAAAAGAGGGAGATTTTTGCAAGCTATTCAATTCCTGCCGGCGCTCATATCGAAGTCAGAGAAGCCCAGAAAGTGCCGGCTGGCACGCGCCTTGCCCGCACACCGCGCAAGATCGCGAAGACGAAGGATATTACTGGCGGACTTCCGCGTGTGGCGGAGCTCTTTGAAGCTCGCCGTCCAAAGGATGCCGCCGAAATAGCGAAGATCGATGGGATTGTCGATATTGGCGGCACCGTGCGCGGCAAGCGCCGCCTGATCGTCACCGATGCCGAGACGGGCGCGGAGGAGGAGCACCTTATCCCGCTCTCGAAGCACATTATCGTCTTCAAGGGGGACTTCGTGAAGAAAGGCCAGCAACTCACCGAGGGACCGGTGGTTCCCCATGAAGTTCTGGACGTCTGCGGTCCTCAGGAACTTCAGGAGCACCTGCTCAACGAGGTGCAGGAAGTCTATCGCTTGCAGGGTGTTGAGATTAACGACAAGCATATCGAGATCATCGTGCGCCAGATGCTTCGCAAGGTGAAAATAACCGACCCGGGAGACACCAGCCTCCTGTGGGGGGATCAAGTTGACCGTCTGGAATTCAGCTCCGAGAATGAGCGCGTCATCGAAAAGGGCGGCAAGCCCGCCGATGCGAGTCCCGTGTTGCTGGGCATCACCAAGGCTTCGCTTGAGACCGATAGCTTCATCTCCGCAGCGTCTTTTCAGGATACAACCCGCGTCCTCACCGAGGCGGCAACCCTCGGCAAGGTTGACCGGCTGCGTGGATTCAAGGAAAACGTGATCATGGGCCATCTCATTCCCGCGGGCACCGGTTTCAAGACCAATCGCGAAATCGAGATCGTGCACATCGGGGATTCCTTGCAGACTGAAACCGAAGCGCACAAAGCTGCGAGCTAGCCATGTCTTCGCCAAATCTTGAAATTATGACTGAACTCCTTGAAGCCGGCGTGCACTACGGCCACCAAACCAAGCGCTGGAATCCCAAGATGCGGGATTTCATCCTCGAAGAGAAGAATTCGATCTACATCATCGATCTCTCCATCACGGTTGAACAGCTCGCGAGGGCGGCATCTTACCTCGGCGAGATCGTCAAGGGCGGCGGCAAGATTCTTTTCGTCGGAACAAAGAAGCAGGCACAGGAGGCGGTGCGGGAAGCCGCAGAGGTGACCGGCCAATTCTTCGTCAACCAGCGCTGGCTGGGCGGCACCCTGACCAATCTCCAAACTATCCGGCGCAGCGTGGCCCGCTTTCGCGAGTTCGAGGAACTGGAAAAGACGCCCGCCTTCGCTCGCATGAACAAACAGGAAACTTCCGCCCTGCGCCGGGAGGCAGCCAAATTGTACCGCAATCTGGAAGGCCTCTTGAATATGGATCGTCTCCCCGACGCCATTGTGATCATCGACACCAATCGTGAGGAGATCGCCGTCGCGGAGGCCGCTCGTCTCAAGATTCCGGTCGTTGCCATTGTGGATACCAATTGCGATCCCGAGAAGATCGACTACCCGATTGCCGGCAATGACGACGCGATCCGTTCCATCCGCGTCATTCTGCAAAAGCTGGTCGATGCCATTGTCGAAGGCCAGGGTGTCCGCGGAAAGACCGAGACCGCGAGCGAGCTTGCGGCTGTCTCCGAATAGGTTTCCGCCACGCGGAATGCATCTCACCAAATCTCTGCAGAATCATGCCTGAGACCTCTCCAGCTCTAGTAAAAGAACTTCGCGAAAAGACCAACGCGGGGATGATGGATTGCAAGAGGGCGCTCGATGAGGCGGCGGGAGACATGGCCAAGGCCGAGGAACTTCTTCGCAAGAAAGGCATCGCCAGCGCGAGCAAGAAGGCCTCGCGCGTCGCCAAGGAGGGCATCGTCGCGTCATATATTCACTTGCAGGGCAAGGTCGGCGTGCTCGTGGAGATCAATTGCGAAACCGATTTTGTTGCCAAGAACGAAGTGTTTCGCGAGTTCGTCAAAGACATCACCCTGCACATTGCGGCCTCGCATCCGCTGTATGTATCGCGCGAGCAAGTTCCGGACACACTGGTCCAGGCGGAACGGGAAATCTACGCCGCGCAGGTGACCGGAAAACCCGCCCGAATCGTCGAGAAGATCGTCGATGGGAAAATCGACAAGTTCTTCAGCACCGTCTGCCTTCTTGAGCAGGCGTTCATCAAGAATCCCGATCTTGCCATCAAAGACTTCGTGAATTCCAAAATCGCGGAACTCGGCGAAAATATCATTATCCGCCGCTTCACCCGCTACCTGGTCGGCGAGGACCTCGCCTAGTGATCATCGCCCCTGAGATTTGGGGTGGCTGATGGAATGCGCATTCGCGCATGTCGACAGAGGCCGCACCGTTGCCTGGAGCGTCAGTTGTCGCTGCGATTGGCTCCTTGCCGAGCGCGGGACGCGATGGCGGCAAACTTGAAATTCGTTGCGCCGACTGGAGTTGCGGGCTTGGCATCCCGGTCGGCGAAAGATAGATTGTTATAAAGGAGGAATTCCGATGATTGATCCAAATTATGCTCATCCTGGCGCGTTGGTGACGACTGAATGGCTGGCGTCGCATCTCAACGAGCCCAACACGAGGATTGTCGAAAGCAACGAAGACATCCTGCTTTACAGCACGGGACATATTCCCGGCGCCGTTCATATCGATTGGAGAGCAGATCTCCAAGATCAGACCATGCGCGACTATATCTCGCCGGACGCTTTTGCAGAGCTTTGTGCAAGAAATGGAATCACCAGAAATACGACGGTCATATTCTATGGAGACAAGTCCAATTGGTGGTCTTGTTACGCCCTTTGGGCCTTCCGGCTCTTTGGGCATGAAAACGTCAAAATCGTGGATGGCGGACGCGACAAGTGGATTGCGGAGAATCGGCCGCTCACCCGCGAAGTGCCGAGCTATCCCCGAACCGAGTATCCCGTCCCTGCCAAGCGGCATGATGATGATATTCGCGCGTTTTACGAAGACGCGCTGAAGCACAGCCAGGCCAAGAAACCGCTCATAGACGTTCGTTCACCCGGCGAATTCAAGGGCGAGGTCACCCATATGCCCGAGTATCCGCAAGAGGGTGTCTTGCGCGGTGGCCACGTTCCCGGGGCGAAGAGCTTTCCGTGGAAACGTGCGGCAAACGACGATGCAACGTTCAAGTCCGCCGAGAACCTGAAGGCAATCTACGAGGGCGAGGCCGGGCTGACGCCCGACGGAGATACCGTGGTTTATTGCCGAATTGGCGAGCGATCCAGCCACACGTGGTTCGTGTTGACCTACCTTCTTGGGCATAAAAACGTCCGCAACTACGATGGTTCATGGACGGAATGGGGAAATCGGGTGCGAGCGCCTATTGAGAAAGGCTGAAGGCGGCCAACTGGAGAGGTGCCGGGGTCAGCCGCCCCTGAAGTCATTCATGTCTTATCCAACGAAGCTCGCTGAAATCATCTCGCTCTTCGAATCGCTACCGGATGCCGAGAAGCGGGACATGTTGATCGTTTTTGCGGACAGTGCCGCGCGCCAGGCGCCGAGGGAAGGGGAAACGTTCGATCTCGAAGACATCCGAAAGGATGAAGAGTGCACCGATACGGTCGGCATTTTTCTCAAAGTGCACCCAGACAAATCCTCGCACTTCCGGGTGAGTCTCGGCCCTCAGGTCCAGACTCTTACCAAAGCGATGACCTCCATTCTCTGCAAAGGCTTGGAGGGCACCACCCCGCAGGAAATGCTCGACGTCCCAGCTGATTTTGTCCCAAAGATTGTCGGAGCGGATCTGGTTCGGCAAAGGAGCCAGACCGTTTATTACATTCTTACGCGCATGAAGAGCACGGCGACGGTTTGGTTGAACCGTCAGCGTGCACTCAGTGCCGGCGCAGCTGTCTGAGGCGTTCGTCGAGATTGCGTCCCGCGGTTTCGATCTCCTCGCGTAACTGCCAGGCTGACATGGAGTTGGCGCCAAAACTGGCGACCGTTGTACGCTCCATTAGATCATCCGTGGCAACCGTGACCTCGTAGAGGTCGGAATATTTCGCCGCCAGTCGCTCGATGACCGCGTCCGCGGTCTGGTCGGCCGTGGAATAAAAGACCTGGATGCCGTGCGGGCAGCTCGCCTCAGTGGGTTTGACGCCGTTGCCATCGAAGACCACGGTAACATGCCAGTCGGTGTTGTCCTGCAGGCCCGTAAGCATTTTTACGAGGGATTCCCGGGCGACCGCGGTGCGTTTGGCGTGCTGAAGTGTCAAATCGGGCCATTGGAAGATCATGCTATGGCCGTCAACGATGAGCACTTGCGGTTTCATGGTGCGGGGTCGGCTTTGCAACCTATCCGGCCCGGCGTGCTTCCGCAACCGACCGAGTGCTTTTTTCCGCAAACTTGTTGCCCCAAGAAATGGCGCGAGGGTTCTACCCCCGGAGGGATTGAACCTTTCGAAGAACCATCCCTGAACGATCTCGACGAAATTTCGCAAGACAAGGTCGACGCATCGGAACGCCCGGCTTTTAAAAGAGAGGTTTGGAGGCGTGTCGAGCGGGGAACATCCGGTGACGGTCGGCTTGAACTCCTTCTTGCGTGGCTGAGCCGGCCGCCGAGAGCATCCCTGTCCTCTCGGTGCCGGTCGGCGCGTGGACCGGTTCCGCAGCAGCCGCTCGTAACGGTCAACCAGCCTGCCTGCATGCCGTCAACCCCTGCGCTCAGGTCTCCTTGAAAAGGACAAGTCTTGACGGGGGTGGTTGCCTCCGGCTTCGTCGGCTAGCAATCCTCGCCCGCTTCGCGCAGGTGCGTTCCCCCAGTGAGCTGATTGCGAGCGGAGTTCTTCCTCAACGAGCAACTAGCGCGAAAAGTCGAGCAGATCCGTTCGGAATGACGAAGTAGACTTCGCCGGAGCCGGGCCAGGATCGCCCAGACCGATGAGCGACTTGCCAAGCTGATCCATTCCAGCCAGACGGTGACCCCGAAAACTCAAGCGGCAACTGTTGAAACCGACCATGGCCGCACCTGCAACCAGCGAAACTTTGTCGCATATGCGACAGAGTTTCGCCTTAACGCACGGTTTTGCCACCAGCGAGCACGCGGTCATTGGATTTGGCCGGTTTGTGGCGGCAGGCGAGGGATGTTTCGACCGGTACTGCTCTCGGCCGCCTCGGGACTGGTGGTGTCTCACACCGTCCGACCGTGTGGAGTCCGGCTGAAAAACGCTAACGCTTCGAGAACGATGTGCGCTGCGATTCGCCCGGATCCGCCGGTCTCGACCTCCCAACGACAAAACGCTCGAAGGCTGCGAGGGTTTCCGGGCTTACGTGATGCTCGATGCCTTCGGCGTCGGCCCGTGCGACCGACGACGAGACCCCTAGTGCTTCGAGAAAGGCGACCACTGTACGGTGACGGCTCCTTGCCGTGGAGGCCAGCTTGCGTCCGGCTTCTGTCAAAAAGATTGACCGGTAGGGAAGCGAGGTCACCAGCCCGTTTCGCCGCAGGCGCTGCACGGTGCGGATGACGGTGACATGCGTCACGCCAAGCGATCTCGCGAGATCCGTCGCGCGGGCTTCGCCCTTCGCGGAAATCAAATCCGCGATGGCTTCGACGTAATCCTGCGCTCTTTCCTGCGCGTGCTGCTGGCGGGTCCGGCGCTGATAGGCCGCCGTCTCCTGGTTGCTGAGGGGCGGCGGCACGAAATTCTTCGCCGGGCCCCGCAGCCTGCGGGATTTCGGGTTACTCAGGCCCATCGGCGAATCGGGCAGAGAAAACGGGCATTGACAAATTCAGGACGCATGATGTAGCAATTGCAGCACTTTGTATCATATGCTACATATTGTGCACCGAAAAGAAATGAGAAAAGGAAGAAAATTGCTAACGGCCGTACTGGTCGCTTTGACGGGACTGCTCGCGGCGGCAACCGCGGTTGCGCAGGAGAAGATCAAGGCCGCGACGACCATCGGCATGGTGGCCGATTTGGTGAGGCAGGTCGGCGGCGATCGTGTGGAGGTGGACCAATTGATGGGCCCCGGAGTGGATCCGCATCTCTACAAACCGACATCCACAGACGCCGGTCGCCTGAGCAAGGCAGACGTGATCTTCTACAGCGGGCTGATGCTTGAGGGGCGCATGGGCGACCTGTTTGCCAAGCTTGCGCGCGCGGGGAATAAAGTCTATCCCACAAGCGAAAGTGTGCCGGAAGATCTCTTGACCGAGCCAAAGGAGTTCGCGGGGCACTACGACCCGCACATTTGGTTCGACGTCAGCATGTGGGCCCAAACGGTTCCGACCATCATCAAGGGGTTAAGCGAAGTTGATCCCGCGGGTAAGGAAGTCTACGAGAAGAACGGCGGCGCGCTCATCGATCGTTTGGGCAAGCTTCATCAATGGTGCAAAGAGACCGCCGCGGAATTGCCGGAAGGCAGTCGCATCCTGGTGACAAGTCACGACGCTTACAATTACTTCGGGCGCGCCTACGGCTTCAAGGTCATTGGCTTGCAAGGTGTATCGACGGTGTCGGAAGCGGCGCTGGCCGACATGGCAAATCTGGTTGACTTCATCAAGAAGCAGAATGTCAAAGCCATCTTCGTGGAGACCAGTGTGAATCCCGCGGCGATCCGGCGCGTGGCCGAGGATGCCGGCGTGAAGGTCGGCGGCGAGCTCTACTCCGACGCGATGGGGAGCCCGGGCGAGATGCGTGGCGGTTTCGACACGGGCAGCTACGACGGAATGGTTCGCTACAATCTCACCACGATTGTCAACGCGCTCAAATGAATCAAAGGGAGAGAGCGTTCGCGGGAAATGGCGATTCGGCCCGGATTGGGAATTCTATGAAAGAAGGAACTCACTTGTCCCCACCTCCACTGGAGGTTCACGACGTCACCGTGGCGTACCACAAGAGACCGGTGCTGTATGGCATTGATCTCACGGTCCCGATGGGGAGCCTCGTCGGTATCATTGGTCCAAACGGCGCTGGAAAGTCGACCTTTATCAAGGCGGTGATGGGGCTGTTGCCGCTTTCCGGCGGTTGGGTGAAGGTTTTCGGCAAGTCTTTTCGCGAGAGCTGTCATCGTGTCGGCTACGTGCCCCAGCGTGAATCTGTGGATTGGGATTTTCCCGTTAGCGTGATGGATGTCGTGCTGATGGGCCGCTACGGGCGGCTCTGGCTCGCGCAGCGCCCGACGAAGCAGGATCGCGAGATCGCTCGCGAATGTCTTGAAAAGGTGAAAATGCTTCCTTTTGCCAACCGCCAGATCGGCAACCTCTCCGGGGGTCAACAGCAACGGGTCTTTCTCGCCCGGGCCTTGGCGCAGGAAAGCGACTTGTATTTGATGGACGAGCCTTTCGTTGGCGTGGACGCCGCCACGGAATCGGCGATCATTACGCTGTTGCGGGAGTTAAAATCCCGGGGCAAGACGCTTCTGGTCGTGCATCACGATCTGGCGAGCGCGCGCGAGTATTTCGACATGCTCATCCTCTTGAATATGCGGCTGGTCGCCTTTGGCCCGACCGCGGAGGTCTTTGCTCCTGAACTGCTGCAAACGACCTATGGCGGCCGGCTGACGATTCTTTCCGATGTCGTTCAATCGCTCGGGACCCAATCATGAAACTCCCTGGCCTGGCGCTCTTGCTTGCGGTCGTCGGTTTGGCCCTGATAATTCCTGAAGCCGCGGAGGCGGCCCGGATCAACGAATTGTCCGATTCAACGCTTGGGGATCGCGCGGCGCGGTTCTTTACCTTCAAGGATCCGTCGCTTCGCAATGCGCTGGCCGGGTCGATGCTTCTCGGTGTCTGCTGCGGGTTGATGGGGGCCTTTCTTGTGGTGCGCAAGCTCTCCCTGCTGGGCGACGCCCTTTCGCACGCTGTGCTGCCGGGCGTGGCGCTCGGCTTTCTTTGGAACATGTCCAAGGATCCACTCGCGATTTTCATCGGGGCGACGCTGGCCGGATTGCTGGGCGCCGGAACCGTGCAACTCTTGCGCGCGACCACCAAGCACAAGGAGGATGCCGCCCTTGGTTTTGTGCTGGCCTCATTCTTCGGCGTAGGCATCTGCCTGTTCACGATGATCCAGAACCTTCCGGGAGGGAATAAGAGCGGTCTGGACAAGTTCATGTTCGGCCAGGCGGCCGCTCTTGGCAGAGGCGACGTCATCCTCCTCGGTGTTGTGACCGCGTTGGCGCTTGTCGCGGTCGTCGTGTTTTACAAGGAATACGCGATCACGAGTTTTGACGCGGGATTCGCTCGTTCCCTGGGGATGCCTGTGCAGCTATTTCATTACAGCCTCATGCTTCTGCTGGCCTTCGCGATCGTCTCCTCGCTTCAGGCTGTCGGGGTGGTGCTTGTCTCGGCGATGCTGGTTATACCGGCCGCCGCGGCGTTCCTCTTGACCGACCGGCTTGGGATAATGCTGATCCTTTCGGCGATCTTTGGAATGGTTTCTGGTGGAGCCGGCGCGTTCTTCTCTTTCGTTGGACGCAATCTGCCCACGGGTCCTTTCATGGTGCTGGCCGCCGGGGCTGTCTTCGCGGCGGCGCTGTTCTTCGGTCCGCGGCACGGCATTTTTTCGCGCTGGTTGCGGCAACGCTCCCGGTCCGCACGAATTTTGCGCGAGAACACCCTTAAGGCGATCTACCATGTCCTGGAGGATCAGGATTTCGCGATTGAACAGGTGAGCACGCGTGAGCTCGCCGAGCGCCGCCGCGAGACGCTCGAAGAGGCCCAGCATCAACTGGGGACTCTTCGCCGCCATCAGTATGTCACCATGTCAAGCGACGGCGACTCGGCATCCCTTACCCCGGAGGGTTGGCACCGCGCCTGCGAAATCGTCCGCAATCACCGTCTGTGGGAGCTGTATCTGACCAACGCCGCGCATCTGGCGCCCGATCATGTCCACGAGGACGCGGAAAAGATCGAACACATCCTTGGCGAGGAAACCGTGCGCATGCTCGAAAAGCGTCTTAATTACGCCAACCGGGATCCGCACGGCAGGTTGATTCCCGGCCTGGAAGATATGCGGTTCGCGGCGGTTCGTCATCCTGGACAGCAACGCGCGACCGGGTTCGGGAGCGCGGCAAACCACTAGATTTCCATGATCAATCTGATTCCGTCTTTCGAGTGGCATCGAGTGGTCGTGGAGCCTTGGGCGGCCGATTTTTCGATTACTTTCTGGATCGTTCTGATGGGCTTCTTGGTCACTGCTGCGTGCGGTCTGGTCGGCAATTTCCTGCTTCTGCGCCGGATGGCGCTGGTCGGTGACGCCATCAGTCACAGCATTCTTCCGGGGCTCGTGGTCGCCTTCATGATTTTTAAGAGTGCGACCACGTGGGTGGCATTCGCGGGAGCTTTGGCTGCGGGAATTTTGACCGTTCTGATCATTGAATTCATTCACAGGCAGTCCCGCGTGAAGCCCGACGCCGCGATTTGCATCGCCTTTACGACGCTCTTCGCCGTTGGAGTCGCGCTCATGAGCATGCTCGAAAGCGGGGGAACCTTTCATATCGACGCCGATTGCGTGCTCTATGGCGAAATCGCTTTCGTGCCGCTGGAGCCGCCGGTGATCTGGTCCGGATACGAGCTTGGTCCGCCCTCGGTGTTGCGCATGGCTCTTGTGCTCATCTCCGTGGCCGTGGCGATAGCGGTATTCTACAAGGAACTGCTCGTTACATCTTTCGACTCGGGATTGGCCAAATCTCTCGGGATGCGCACCGGAATTTGGCATTACGGACTGATGGGTGCGCTGGCACTGGTCATCGTTTCGGCCTTCGAATCCGTCGGGGCCATTCTTGCTGTCGCCATGTTGATCGTGCCGCCCATGTTCGCCGCGCAGCTTTCCGAATGGCTCCCGTTCCGTCTGGGCTTCACTGTCTTGCACGCGGCGCTAAGTGCGTTGATTGGTCTGCACCTTTCGATCTGGCTCAACTGCTCCGCCGCAGGGGCGATGGTTGTGGCCGCGGCCCTGCTATTCGTGGCCGCCTGGGCGGTTTCGCAAGCGCGCCGTTGGTTGAATTTCCGCGTTTCTCAATCTGTCCCGGACAGCCCTCGGGTCGTCGGGGCTCCCTCCTGAGGCGACACCCCTTGAACTGGAAGTCCTGGGTGGTGCGGGCCGTGGCGGCCGAAGCGATTGGAGCGAATGGCGTTGTGGGTTGGCGTTTTGCCCGTCCGAGTGGGATCGACAAAGGAATTCCGAAGGTTTCCCGCTCGCGCAGGATATAATGGGTTGTGAGCACACCTCGCGATCTTGGCCGGCCGAAGCGGCCGCGGACACCCGGATTCTCAGGTTGCGAGCGCCAGCGGTAGCAATGCGCACGTGGGTTGGGAAAACATGATGATACCCAGAATCGCCGACTCTGTAGTATGAAGACCGAACCAATGAGCGACGCACATTCGTGTCGAAAAGAGGAGTCGGGGCACCATCATCATGCAAGCGTCGAACCAACAAAAGAATGGTTTTGTCCGATGTGTCCGGGGATCGAGTCGGACAGACCGGATGCTTGTCCGAAATGCGGAATGGCCCTTGAGCGCAACCCGGCTTATGCGAAGGGAGCTGGCACGATTTACACCTGTCCCATGCATCCGCAGGTGCGGCAGGATCACCCGGGCGCCTGTCCAATTTGCGGAATGGCCCTTGAGCCGGTCCAAGCGGTCCCGGTGGAGGACAATGCGGAGCTTCGTGACATGCTGCTCCGCTTCAAGATCGGGTTTGTTCTTGGTCTTCCGGTAATCGTCCTCGCCATGGGAGCGCATTTTCCGGTGATTGACGCGATCCCGGCCAGGGTGTCCGCGTGGATCCAGTTTGTCTTTTCCACCCCAGTCGTTCTTTGGTGCGGATGGCCATTTTTTGAACGCGGGGCGCGCTCACTCGCAACGCGGAACCTCAACATGTTCACCCTGATTGCGCTCGGCTCGGGCGCGGCCTACGTTTTCAGCGTCATCGCGCTGCTCTTCCCCGGGTTGCTACCGCAAAGCCTCATGCACGCGGGCGCTGTGCCGGTATATTTTGAAGCCGCTTCCTTCATTACCGTGCTCGTGCTGCTTGGTCAGGTGCTGGAATTGCGGGCGCGTGCCGGAACCGGAGAAGCGATCCGTGCTCTGCTTGGGCTGGCGCCAAAGGTCGCGCATCGCGTGCGCGACGGGATCGAAGAGGATGCCCCCCTTGAAGTGGTTCGCCCAGGGGACGTGCTGCGAGTCAAGCCCGGCGAGAAAATCCCGGTTGATGGAGTAGTCGTTGAAGGCCGATCGGCGGTGGATGAGTCGATGCTTACGGGCGAGCCAATTCCTGTGGATAAGACCAAGGACAGCAGAGTGGTGGCCGGAACGCTCAACGGAAATGGCAGCCTGTTGATGCGTGCGGAAAAGGTCGGATCCGAGACGATGCTTGCGCAGATCGTGCAGATGGTTTCCCAGGCGCAGCGCAGTCGTGCCCCGATCCAGCGACTGGCCGACGTGGTTTCCGCGTGGTTCGTGCCCGCGGTCGTCCTGGTGGCCGTGGTCACTTTTTTCGTCTGGCTCTTCACCGGTCCCGCGCCGGCGCTGGCCCATGCGCTTGTCAACGCCGTGGCGGTGCTCATCATAGCCTGCCCGTGCGCGCTTGGCTTGGCCACGCCGATGTCGATCATGGTGGCCGCAGGACGCGGCGCGGGGATGGGCGTTCTGTTCAAGGATGCCGAGGCGCTCGAGGTTCTCGGTAAGGTCACTGCGCTGGTCGTGGACAAGACCGGCACGCTCACCGAAGGACGACCGAGTGTCACGAAGGTGGTTCCGATTGAGCCAGGTGGCGAAACCGTTGTCCTGTCTTTTGCCGCTGCGCTTGAGCAATATAGCGAACACCCCCTTGCGGGCGCCGTCCTGCGGGCGGCTCCAGGGAAGAATCTGGCGAGAGCGGAGAGTTTTGAAGCGGAGCCGGGCGGAGGCGTGCGTGGTATTGTGGACGGCAAGCCGGCGGTCTTGGGCAAGCGCGCACTGCTTGAGAAGTCGGGAGTTCGGAACCTGGACCGGCTCGAGAAGAGCGCATTCGAGCTTCAGCAGGAAGGCCACACGGTGATTTGGCTTGGCGTCGATGGCGACGCGGCGGGACTACTGGCTCTCTCGGATTCCATAAAAGCCAGCACACCCGAAGCGATCAAAGATCTGCATCGCTACGGTTTGAAGATCATCATGCTTACCGGCGACAATAGGGAAACGGCGCTCCGGGTCGCCAAGAAGCTTGGGATTGACGATGTCGTTGCGGAGATCAATCCGGCTGATAAGCAAGCGAAGGTCCTGGAGTTGAAGAGTCGAGGCGAGGTTGTGGCAATGGCCGGAGACGGAGTTAACGACGCTCCCGCTCTTGCCGCGGCCGACGTCGGAATAGCCATGGGAACGGGAACAGACGTTGCCATGCAGAGCGCCGGGGTGACGCTCGTGAAGGGCGATCTGCGAGGGATCGTTCACGCCATTGCCTTGAGCCGCGCCACGATGCAAAATATCCGGCAGAATTTGTTTTTCGCGTTTCTTTACAATGCCCTTGGAGTCCCTATCGCGGCGGGTGTTCTTTATCCGTTTCTCGGTGTTCTGCTGAGCCCGATCGTTGCGAGTGCGGCGATGGCGCTGAGCAGCGTATCCGTGATCACCAATGCGCTGAGATTGAAAAAGATGCCCTTATGAGCGGATTGTTGTCGATACTCTTTGGAGGCGCTTGGGCCAAGCGCCTTACGCTGCAGGCGGCCGGCACGGCCGCCTCTGCAATTGCGGGGCTTCTGGTCAGTGTTGCCCTCCTTGCCGCTTGCTCAAAGGCGCCGGAGGAGGGGCGAAAGGTCAAGTTGTACCAAAGTCCGATGCATCCCTGGATCACCTCGGACAAGCCGGGAAATTGCACGATTTGCGGAATGGATTTGGTTCCCATCTACGAGGGAGAAACGGCCATGGCATCCAGGGAGGGCGTCGTTTCACTGAATCCGCGCTCGGTCAACGTTCTTGCGGTCACGACAGTGCCGGTTCGCCGCCTGGAGCTAACGAAATCGCTCCGTTTCAGCGGCATTCTCGAAGATGACGAGAATATTCATCGCGTAATCGCCGCCTTTTATGACGGGCGAATCGACCAGATCTACGTCGAGCATGTCGGCAAGCATGTCGAGAAGGGCCAACCCCTCGCGGCCATCTACAGCCCGGAACTGCTTTATGTTGTTCGCGAGTTTCAGAACGCGATGCGGGGAGGGGATCCTTCGGTCGCCAAGAACTCGGCGCAGCGTCTGGTGCAATATGGACTTAGCGCTGAACAGGTGGCCAGTTTGGGCAAACAGCCCGACAATGTCTTTACGATCGATCTGCTGGCGCCGATCAGCGGAACGGTCGTGACCAAGAAAGCGCTGAAGGGCCAGTATATCAAGACGGGCGAACCTCTTTTCGAAATGGGCGATCTGTCGCGGCTTTGGTTTCATGCCGAAGTCTACGAGCGCGATCTGCCAGATATCCGCCTGGGACAGAAAGCCATCCTCCGAACCCCGACGGTGCCGGGTCGCGAATTTGAAGGCGTGGTCACATTCATCGATCCGAATTTCGATCCAAAGACGCGGAGCACCAAAGTGCGAATCGAGGTCGACAATCCGCTCGCACAAGACGATGCGCGCGGTCTTCCGCGAGCCCTGCCACATCGCGCCTATGCCGAGGCGGACATCATCGCCCGCCTTGGTGAGGCCCTCGTCGTTCCGCGTTCTGCCGTGCTGCGCGATGGGAGGCGCTCGATCGTCTATGTCGAGAGCGCATCCGGCGAGTACGAGCAGCGCGCCGTGAAGACCGGACGAGTGGGTGACGAAGGGATCGAAATTCTCGAAGGGGTGAAAGATGGCGAGCGTGTCGTTGCGCAGGGCAATCTGATGATCGATGCGGAGGCGCAGTTGCGCAACTCGGCCGCTCCGGCGCAGCCGGTGAGCGCGCTTCGCGTTCCGGTTGGCGAAGAATTCTTGAGGCAACTCGCGCGGGTCTCCGAGGGCTTGGCCGCAGACGATGCGGTGGCCGCCGTCAAAGCGGGCCAGAGCCTGCGGGAACTGGCCGCCGCGATTCCGGAGACCGGAGAAGTTCAGGTTGATCAGGTGCTGGCGCGGCTGAAGGCGATACCGAAGAATCCTGCGGGAAGCGATCTCAAAGCGCTGCGGCAATCGTTCCTGCCCTGGAGTCTGGCGGGAGCCGACCTGGCGCTGGTGCTCGAACGCGGGAGGCAAAACTCCGAGGTGAAAGTCTTCGAGTGTCCCATGACGGGTGATAGCTTCCCGGGCGCTCCGTCGAAGGCAAAATGGGTGCAATCCAGCTCGGAAATCCGTAATCCATATTTCGGCGCGGAGATGCTGAGCTGTGGGGCGGAGGCAAAGCCTTGAGCGCGGAAAATGAAGGCGCCGGCCCGCCGCGTCGCTTGCGCGAGAGTGCAACGGGTGAAGGGCCGCCGCCTCCGCCGGGGAGCCTCATCTCCTGGTTGATCGATTGGTCTCTGAGAAATCGCTTCCTTGTGGCCTGCGGCACTTTGCTCATCATCGCCTGGGGCATCTGGGCCGTTCGCCACACGCCCGTCGATGCGATCCCGGATCTCAGCGAAAACCAGGTCATTGTTTTCGCCGATTGGTCCGGACGAAGCCCGCAGGAAGTCGAGGATCAGGTCACCTATCCGCTCTCCACCAACTTGCAGGGTCTTGCTGGCGTGAAAGAGGTGCGCGCCTCCTCGATGTTCGGCTTCTCGATTTTGACTGTGGTTTTCGATGACAAGATCGACAATTACTTTGCCCGCACCCGGGTTCTCGAGCGACTGAGCTTTCTGCAGACTCTGCTTCCCGAAGGTGTCACGCCGCAACTTGGACCCGATGCCACCGGGTTGGGCTGGGTTTATCAGTATTATCTCAAGGCGGATCCGGTTAAGAGCTCCGGAATCGGTCCGGATGCGGCATCAGGTGGTTTCGATCTCGGGACGCTGCGTTCGCTGCAGGATTTCTTTCTGCGTTACCAGCTCGCCGCCGTCGAAGGCGTGGCCGAGGTGGCGAGCATCGGGGGCTTCGTTCGGCAATATCAAGTGGCGGTGAATTCCGGGAAGATGCGGCAAGCCGATGTGAATCTGCGCGAGGTGATGGATGCGCTCACGAACAGTAACATCAACGTCGGCGGCAAGGTCATCGAGGAGAACGGCATGGAGTTCGTCGTCCGCGGCGTTGGGCTCGTCAATAGCCTTGACGATCTCAAGCGTATCGCCGTGCGCTCCCAAGAGGGACTGCCAATCTACCTGGAAGACATCGCCGAGATTTCGGTGGGAGGAGATTTTCGCAGGGGCGCCCTGGATGTGGATGGCCGGGAGGTGGTGGGGGGAGTCGTGGTAATGCGCACGGGCGAGAACGCCATGCAGGTGATTCAGCGTGTGAAGGAGAAAATCGCCCAGATCGCGCCGAGCCTGCCCAAGGGCGTCACGATCGAGCCCTTTTACGATCGAAGCAGCTTGATCGAGCGCACCATCGAGACCCTGCGGCATGCGCTCATTGAGGAGATTCTGCTGGTCACCCTCGCCCATGTCATTTTCCTGTGGCACTTCCGCAGCATTCTCATCGTCACCCTTCCGCTGCCGATCTCGATCCTCATTTCGTTCATTCTTATGCAGGGACTCGGGATCACCTCGAACATCATGTCGCTTTCCGGAATCGCGATCGCGATCGGGGTCCTGGTTGATGCAGGCATTGTCATGACCGAGAACGTGATCCGGCACTGCGACCAGGCGGAAAGAGCTGCGCTCTCCGAGAGCCGATTGGCAAACGGCGCTCGGAAAGCACCGGTGCAGTACCTCGAGATCATTCGCCATGCCGCGCACCAGGTCGGACGGCCAATCTTTTTCGCCATGGCGATTATCATCCTGGCGTTTCTGCCGGTCTTTGCGCTCACCGGACAGGAGGGGAAGCTTTTCCATCCCCTGGCGTTTACCAAGACGTTTGCCATGATCGGCGCGACTCTGCTGGGGGTAACGCTGGTTCCCGTGCTGTGCAGCTGGCTCGTGCGCGGACCTTTTCATTCCGAGAACGAAAATATCGTGATGCGCTTCCTGATGAGACTCTATCGCCCGGCGCTGGAATTTGCCTTGCACCATGGACGCATCGTGCTGGCGACGGCGGCGGCTCTGCTGGCGGCGGCCGTTTTCCTTGCCACGCGCATTGGTAGCGAGTTCATGCCGCCTCTGAACGAGGGGAGCCTGCTCTTCATGCCTGTGCTGCTTCCGAGCACGTCTCTTACGGAGGTGAAACGTGTGATGGCCTGGCAGGACCGCGTAATCAAGGGCTTGCCCGAAGTGGAGTCCGTCGCTGGAAAGCTGGGGCGCGCCGAGACGCCCACCGATCCGGCGCCGGTGGAAATGATCGAGACGACGATCATGCTCAAGCCGCGGGAGAACTGGCGGCCCGGCCTCACCCGAGAAAAAATCATCGCAGAGCTTTCGGAGAAACTGAGCGTAATTCCCGGCTATGTGCCCGGTTTTCTCCAGCCGATCGAAAACCGGATCCTGATGCTGAGCACGGGCATCCGCGCGCAGGTAGGGATCAAGGTTCTCGGGTCCGACCTGGACACGATCCAACAGATCGCTTTCCAGATCGAGGACCTCGTGCGCAAGGTCCCGGGTGCGGTTGGCGTCGCAGCCTCAAGGGCGCAGGGGAAGCCGTACGTGGAAGTCCTGCCTGACAGGCTCGCGCTCGCCCGATACGGTCTCAACATCCGCGACGTGATGGACGTCGTCGAGATTGGCCTGGGAGGGCTCAATGTGAGCACCACCATCGAGGGGCGCGCACGCTACCCGATTCAACTGAGGCTCGCGCGCGATGAGCGCGATGATATCGAAAGGGTCGGCAGCATTTTGATTCCGACCAAGGAAGGTTTTGCCGTCCCGCTGGGGCAGGTCGCCGAGATTCGGCGCGCGAGTGGCGCGAGCGAGATCTCGAGCGAGGATGGGCTCCTCCGCGTATTCGTCCAAACTAACGTCCGTGGACGGGACCTTGGCGGCTTCGTCAAGGAGGTTCAGGCTCGAATCAAGGAGTCGATCGCCCTGCCGCCGGGTGTGACGCTGAAATGGAGCGGACAGTACGAAAGCCAGCTCAGCGCGCAGCGCACGCTCGTTCTCATCGTGCCGGTTGTCCTGCTCATTATCTTCATGTTGTTGAGCGTTGTTTTCCGATCCGTCATGGAAGCGGCCCATGTCATCCTGGCCGTGCCCTTCGCCCTCACTGGAGGCGCGCTCCTTCAGTATTTGCTCGGCTACAACTTCAGCGTCGCCGTCTGGATTGGCTACATTGCCCTGTTCGGCACGGCGATTCAGACAGGGGTGGTGATGGTCGTCTACCTGGAAGAAACGCTGAAAAGCCGGCGGGAGCAAAAGGGAGAGTCCTTTTCTTTACCGGATTTGAAATCGGCGGTCATCGATGGCGCCATGCTGCGGCTGAGACCGAAGGTGATGACGGTCGCGACTGTCGTCGCCAGCCTTCTCCCGATCATGTGGAGCGCGCGAACCGGGGCAGAAGTCATGAAACCTCTGGCCACGCCGGTCATCGGCGGCATGCTCAGCAGCCTCCTGCATGTGCTCATCGTCACTCCCGTCATCTTTTATTGGCTCAGGCGCAAGACATTAAATCTCTAGGGCGATCTCAATTTTTCGTTCGAATTACGGCAGAAAACCCTTGGCAGGAAGCGCGAAACGGTTATCGTAGCCGCCGATGTTTTTCCGCTGTGCCTTGGCCGTCCTCATTTTTGCCTCTGTAAGCCGCGCCGCAGATACAACCCCGCTCATGACTCGGATGACTCTTATGGCGGCGGCGGTCGATAGCGCGACAGACCATATCGGCTCCGGCTGGTGCGGGCGGGGGATGCTGTCAATCCTCAAGAATGCCGGGCTCGGGAAAGACCTCGCGGGAGGCAACGGGCAGGATTGGGAGCTTATTCTCAGCCGGGCTGGATGGAAACCACTTCGCTGTAGCTCACCGCAGCGGGCTCCGCTTGGGAGTGTGCTCGTCTATCTCGGCGATGCGAAAGTGGGAAAGCGCCCGCGCGGAACTCCGGGTGGCAATTTTGGCCATGTCGAGATGGTTGCCCTTGGCAGGAGCGGCCAGCGGCTTTACGTATCCGACAATCCCCGGATCGCCCCGGGTGGCACGGTTCTCGACAATTTCACCGGGCGCGCCTGGGTTCCCCCCGGACGCGGCCTCTGGAGGGCACCTGCGGTAGGGGAAGATATCGATCTGATTCTGCAGGAACGCAAGCGCATGGCTCTGCAGTATTTCCGGCGAAATGGACAAGAGGTCGTGACGCTCAGTCCCGCAATCGGTCAATAGCGGCTGATCGCGAGGCGATCGGATCTGGCGGTAGTCTTCAATCGCGGATAGGTCATCGCCAGGCGAGCCTGGGGAGAAACCGGCGACCCGGAGCGATTGATCCCGGCAATCCGCGATTCGATCAGTCAGATGGCGGAAAATTCTCGACGTGAAAATCTCCTGCCCGTCCCAGATAGAGCGCTTTTCGCCCGCGGATATGCACGGTATACGCAAACGTTCCCGCTGCGACGACCCAGCGTAGAAACTCCACGTAGGTGATTATCCCGCGTTGGATGGCTTTGAGGGCCTCCTGAACTTGGGCGGAATTGAAATGCTCGCCGACCGGCCCCAAGGGGTCTGTCTCGAGTCGCGACACGCACACCTCCCCGCTCGCGGCGTAAAAAGTCTCTTGAAGCTGAACGAGGTCGGCGTAGTAGCTTTCCACGCCAGCTTCCGTCAGCCGTGTGATCACGTCCGGGAAGGGGAGGCTATTCGCGACGGATTGCTTGCAGGTTTCGTTGACGATCTCCGTATTCATGGCTCTTTTGGTCTGTTAGGCGTCCGGCATATCCATGCTCCTGCCTGGGCGACGGCAGGCATTCCAGGTCGCCCAGGAAATCCTCCGAGGAATCGCTGGGCAGCGGCTCATTTGCAACAACATTCCAGGATCCAGTGGTCGAAGCGGCGTTGCAGGCATTAGCGAGCTTGGAGAAAGCCGTTTGGCTGCGTTACCATGAGCGAGATCTCGCGCTGGCTATTCCGATAGGGATACTCCCTGACGAGCTTCCGTTTTCCCGAATAAAGCTCGAGGGGAGCGCACGCGTCCCCGCGTGCAGTTTCCGCGGCGTCCCGCCGGTAAGCCAAGTTCGGCGGGACGCCGAACCGCACACGCGAGGACGCGATGCTCCCCAGAATGCGCGCGCCTCCCCCATCTAAAACTCGCGCCTCATCTCGATGGTGTATCTCGCTCCTTCGGGCGACAGGACGCTGGAGAACATCGCAAAACCCGTCACCTTCCACAAGCCGAGCTCCATCTCCGCGTTTCGTCGCAAGAACGGCCGCAACGTGGCACTCGACACGCCGGTCGCCCGACCGAGAGTGATATGCGGGTGAAACGGCTTGAGATCGGGCTCCAGACCCGCGTGCAGCACGGCATCCTGGACGCGCTTGTGCAGCGCAAACAGATGGGGGTGTCCCTTTCCCAATCCGGCCCAGACGACCCTCGGATGGGCTCCGCCAAAGGTTCCCACTCCTTGAATCGGCAGGAAGAACGCAGGTAGGCGCACTTCCCCCAGCGCATCCCGCAACCGTTCCTCCTGAGTCGCCTTGACAGGCCCGATGAAGCTGATTGTTACGTGCAACTGCTCGGCGGGCAGCCACTCCAATCCCTTCACATGCGGATTGAGATCGGCCAATATGTTGCGACAGCTCTCGGGAAGTTCGAGCGCGACGAAAAGGCGCTTGGCCATGCCGCAGGCTAACTTTGCGCCGGAAGGGGGCAAGGAAGGAGTCGACGGTCTTTCAGCTTGCCGTGAAGGCCCTTCGTCGGTGCCCGTTAAGCAGCGGAACTGTGAACCCAGGCGCGAATCCCGGCCGTGGCGTTCTCATCGGCGGCAGCGAAACTCAGCCGCCCGGTCTTCTGACGCCGCTGGGAATCCCTCATACCGATCCGACGCCCCCGTTGGCCTCATTCTCTTTCCTCCTCGGCCGTGATCTTTTCGAGAATCCTCTCCAGGCTGGAAATATCCGCCTCGGTCAGATTGCCGGCGAAATACTTCTTTATACCCGCCCAATAGACCGGCCGAGCCTCCGCCAGCGCCCGCTGGCCCTTCTTCGTCAGCACGCCGTAGGCGCCGCGCTCATCGTGACTGCAGCGCTCCCGCCTCAAGTATCCCTCCGCTTCCAGCTTGTCAACCGACCGGGTGAGCGCGCTCCGGCTCAAGACGATCTGGTCGGCGATCTCCCTCATGCGCAACCGATTCCCGGGCGCATTTTCCAGGGCCAGCAGCACATCATACCAGGTCAGCGAGATCTCGCCCTCTTCCTTCAAGTCGCCTTCGATGCGCGCAACCACCCGGGCTTGAAGACGCAAAAGGCAACCCCAGGCTTCAACGTATTTCGGATCCTGCACCCACCGACTATGCCCCCGCAAGAATCTCATTGCAAGTGCAACTTTATCGTTGCAAATGCAAGTATCTCGTGCGATGGAGAACTCGTTGCATATGCAATCACAAATCGGCAAACGGAGAATGAAATGAAGAAGATCAATGGAGAGGAACTGAAGAAGCTCTTGGAGGCTGGCGAGGACCTGGTCGTGGTCGAGGCCCTGCCGGCAGAATACTACCGCTCGGGCCATCTTCCCGGCGCGGCGCATCTGCCACTTGAGAGCATCGATCATCGCGCCGCCACGGTGATACCGGATCGTCGCGCGCCGGTGGTCGTGTATTGCGCCAGCGACACGTGTGAAAACTCGCACCTCGCCGCGAAGCGCTTGGTGGAACTGGGCTACGAAAACGTTTCGGTTTATCCCGGCGGCAAGGCGGATTGGAAGAAACTTGGCCACTCATTGGAGAACGCGGGCTGATCAGCGAGGTAGCCATCGGAATGCCGCAGGCTCGCGGGGAGACTCAATAGGGTCCGAGATCCTCTGTCGCTCGATCGCGCCGCGAGTCCTGGACGCAAGGATTGTGAGCTACCGCTGATCGCGCGGTGCAACCGGCGGGGGCGCGAAGGCCCACGGTCAGCAGCGTCACGTTCCCGCGCGATGCCAAGAGGTCCTAATCCTGATCCGGTGCTCCTCGCTCGAAAACCCCCTCGCCGCGAATGTTCAGGTTTTCGACCGTGACGCGGCGCGCCTTTCCATCGGGGTCCATCGTGAAGGTGATGCCGACGGTCCCGAGGGAGTTTTCGCCCTCGGTCTCGTAGGTGAACGTGTCGCGATTCCAATGCGTCATCGGGAATGTCATCTTTTCCGGCCCCTGGACGATGGCGAGCCCGCCTTCCTTCTCAATGACCGCGATTTCGCCAAAAAAGTCGTTGCGGTAGATTCCCAGATAACCCGGGTTAGCCGCAGCCGGCGCGGGCGACGCGAGCCGCTCAGAATAGTTGCCGACTTGCGAAGCCTCTGCCTGACGCATTTGCGAGAACAACTGTTTGTAGATTGCGAGCCAATCCCGCGTCGATTTGCCATAAAGGGCGTAATCCACAAAGGTGCTCGCAAGTCCCTCCGCGACACCAAACGGGAACGCATTCGTCAGGACGACAACGCCAAGGCTCTCGGAAGGGACCAGCACGACATTCGTTGCGGCGCCCAGCTCGAAGGCGCCGGAGTGGGAGAGTCGCAGTCGTCCCTCTTGATCGTAATTGACATTCCAACCGAGGCCATAGAACCCGGGCAGCCCGTTGAGGGGACTAAACCCGGTAAGCATATGGGGGTGATGGGTTTCCGACAACGCCGTCTCATTTACGATCTCCTTGCCGTCAAGTTTCCCGCCGGCGAGCTGAAGGCGCATCCATTTGGCCAGATCATTGACCGAGGAACTCACGCCGCCGGCCGGCGATTCGGTATCGGGATCTCGCTGATACTTCTGCACCCAGTTGCCGTCGATCTTCACGTGGCCCAGGGCACGGTTCTTGCGTTCGACGAAATCGCGGTGCCGCGAGCTTGTCGATGTCATGCCGAGGGGCTCGTAGAGCTTCTCTTCAGATAGATCCTCCCATTCCCTTCCGGCGGCTTTGGCGGCGGCAATCGCCGCTTCCGTCATTCCAAAATTTGTGTAGGCGTATCCTGATCGAAAACTCGTTTTGGGTTTCTGGTAACGCAGACGGCGAAGAATCTCTTCGCGTGTGAAGCCGAGATCCTCGAGCAGATCGCCGGCATGGTCGGGAAGCCCGCTCCGATGGCAATAGAAGTCGCGCACGGTAATCTCGCGCGTGACCCAGGCGTCGTGCATTTCAAAACCGGGATCCAGATCACTGATGCGCGAATCCCAGGAAAGAAGGCCTTCACCCACGAGCGCCGCAACCACCGTCGACCCGATCGGCTTGGAGAGGGACGCAAGCTGGAACACGGTATCAGTGTCAACCGGGCTCGCCTCGCCCACTTGGTGAACGCCAAAGCCCTTGGCAAACACGACCTGATCCTTGAAAACGACGGCTATCGCGATGCCCGGGAGCCCTGTCGTCCGCATTTCGTTTTCGGTGAGTTTCTCGAGCTCTGTCGCGGCGGCCTTGACTTGTTCGAGGGTCAGCGTGCCGCCCCGACAGAGTGAGGCCAGCAAGATGAATGCGCCCAGAGAAATGAGGTATTTCGCGAGTGAGGCCTGCATGGACTGGTTTTATACGCGGATCCTGCGTCTGATGTGAAGCGGCGTCGCGGGTGCCCAAAAGCAGCCGGCCAGCTACGAGTGATCGCCGAGGTCTCTGGCACCGGGGCCCGTTGCGGAGAGAGAACGCTCCAGCGCCTCGCGGACGTATCCAAATGGCTGGGCGCCGATCACTTCGATCGCTTGCTCAAGCGGCTCGTTTTGATGGTGAATAAGCAGCGCCGGCACGCCTGAGATAGCCAACTTTCTTGCCAGCTCCTGGTCGGCGATGACGCTGTCTCGATGAAAACCGTCATCCAGCGCTTGTCGCAACTCCCCTGCATTCAGGCCGATGCTCGCCCCGATCTCGACAAGTTCCATCGGATCGCCAATGTCGTGGCCGTCCTCGAAAAAAGCCCTGAAAAGCGCGGTGTTCATGACATCGAACAAACCCCGCTTTGCGGCGAAGAGCGCAGATTCATGCGCCAAACGACTTCGGGGTTGCCTCGGCGGCAAGCGCAGGGTCATCCCGCGCTCTTTGGCCATCGGATAAACCGCGCGAGCCCAGATATCGCGCAGGTAGGTCCCGTCAGGCTTCAGCGTTGGCACCGGATCGGGCCGCAGCTCAAAGGCCCGCCAGCGGACCGCCACCCGCGTTCCATATTTCTGAGCGATTTGCGCAAGCACCGGCTGCTCCAGGTAACAGAATGGGCAGACGTAATCACTCCACACATCGACTTGAACTTGCATGATCTCGGACTCCGCCTTGCTCGGCCGCCACAGAGCAGAAGATTCTGGACTTGCCTAAAGGCGCGCGCGGAGCTGCGCGACAATTCACGCTTTGGAATAAACTTCGGCTCCGCGTTCCACAAACTCGGCAGACTTTTCCTCCATGCCGGCCCGCAAGGCTTCATCCTCGGAAAGACCCCTTTCCGCCGCGTATTTCCGGACATCCTCGGTGATCTTCATCGAGCAAAAATGCGGTCCGCACATTGAGCAGAAATGGGCCGATTTCGCCCCTTCCTGGGGAAGGGTCTCGTCGTGGAACTCCCTGGCGGTAACTGGATCGAGGCTGAGGTTAAACTGGTCCTCCCATCGAAACTCGAACCGCGCCTTCGACAAGGCGTTGTCGCGATATTGCGCGCCAGGGTGGCCCTTCGCCAGATCGGCGGCATGGGCGGCAATCTTGTAAGCGATGACACCATCCTTGACGTCCTTCTTGTTTGGCAGTCCGAGGTGCTCCTTGGGCGTGACGTAGCAAAGCATGGCACAGCCATACCAGCCGATCATCGCGGCGCCGATGCCGCTGGTGATATGGTCATAGCCCGGCGCGATGTCGGTCGTGAGTGGGCCAAGGGTGTAGAAGGGCGCTTCATGACACCATTCGAGCTGTTTGGCCATGTTTTCCTCGATCATGTGCATCGGGATATGGCCCGGACCCTCGTTCATGACCTGCACGCCATGCTTCCAGGCCCGCTCGGTAAGTTCGCCCTGTATGTAGAGTTCACCGAACTGTGCCTCGTCGTTCGCGTCGGCGATGCTTCCCGGCCGCAGGCCGTCGCCGATCGAAAAGCTCACATCGTAGGCGGCCATGATCTCGCAGATCTGGTCCCAGTGGGTATACAAGAAACTCTCCTTGTGATGGGCGAGACACCACTTGGCCATGATGCTGCCGCCGCGGGAAACAATGCCCGTCATGCGTCGAGCGGTGAGCGGAATGAATCGCAATAATACTCCCGCATGAACCGTAAAATAGTCCACACCCTGTTCAGCCTGTTCGATTAACGTATCGCGATAAATTTCCCAGGTGAGCTCTTCTGCTTTTCCGCCGACTTTTTCCAGCGCCTGATAGATCGGGACGGTTCCAATGGGAACGGGAGCGTTCCGGAGAATCCATTCCCGGGTGGCGTGGATGTTTTTTCCGGTGGAGAGGTCCATCACGGTGTCCGCTCCCCACTTGGTGGCCCAGCGCATCTTCTCGACCTCCTCCTCGATGCTCGAGGCTACGGCACTGTTGCCGATGTTTGCGTTGATCTTCACGAGGAAGTTTCGGCCGATGATCATCGGCTCGGATTCCGGGTGATTGATGTTGACCGGAATGATCGCGCGCCCGGCAGCCACTTCGTCACGGACAAATTCCGGGGTGATTTCGGAGGGGATGCGCTGCGGAAAGCGGCGGAAGACAGAGGGGATGTAGTCGCCACCATTGGCCGCGTTACGGTGATCAGCGACCCCGGCAAGTTGGGCGCTGCCGGCGTGCTGCTTGCGAAGATCATCGCGAACCAAGTCGCGTGACATTTCCGCAATTTTCGCCCGGCCCATGTTCTCGCGAATCGCGATGAACTCCATCTCGGGCGTGACGATCCCCCGGCGGGCGTACCAGAGCTGCGTGACGGGATGATCCGCGGACGCCCGGAGGGGCCGGCGCTTCGCGTTCCTCGGCGCCTGAAGCGGAGAGAGTCCGCCGCGGCGTTCGGAGGCGAGCTGGGCATGGCTGGCGCTCAGGTAGCCATTGTCTTCGGGCCGGACGTTGCGGCCCAGGTATTCCGCGACGTCGCCCCGCTTGAGAATCCATGCCCGGCGGAGGGCGGGCAGCCCCTGTTCGACGTCACCGTGGAAAGCCGGATCGCCCCAAGGTCCGCTGGCGTCGTAAACCCTCACCGGTTCGTTCACTTCGATGGCGCCATTGAACGTCTTGGTGGGTGACAGGTTGATTTCGCGCATGGGCACGCGGAGGTCAGGGTAAATTTCTCCTTCGACGTATGCGCGGCTGGAATTTGGCAGCGGCTCGCTGCTGTCGGGTTCGATGGCGCTCTTGGGTGCGATCATTCGAGTTTTAAGTTTGGAGTTTCAAGTTTTAAGACGGCACCGGCGAACAGGAAGAAGACTTCGAACCGAGACCGGTCCGCTCTTAAAACTCAAGACTATGCACTTAGAACTCATGTCTGCTTCCTACGCCGGTGTTAGCCGGATCAGGTTCCAAGGGTCTCCCGAATCGATTTCACGATCGGGACTCTCAGCTTCGAAAAGCTCCCCTGCGTCGCAGCACAATAAGCGATCCCGATGATTCGTCAATCCAGACGGTAGGGGATTTCGCGACTTAACGGGCCGACAGTGACGGGAGTGGTTGCCCGGTGGAGCGAATCGAAAACGCTTTTTTTCATTTTCAGAAGGCGCGGCGTCTGGTGAAGTGACGGTTCCCCTCTTTTTTCACATGGCTAGACGCTCGCTCAACGTTGGAATGATTGGTTACAACTTCATGGGAAAGGCGCACTCGAATGCCTGGCGCCAAGCACCGAAGTTTTTCGATTTACCCGCCGATATCGTGCCTCACACGATTTGCGGCCGCTCGCCCAAGAATGTGGAATCGGCCCGCGAACAGCTTGGTTGGAGAAATGCCAGCACGGACTGGAAGGCCGTCGTGGGCGATCCGGAGATCGATATCGTCGATATCTGCACGCCCAATGACAGCCACTGTGAAATCGCCCTCGAGGCGGCCCGGAACGGCAAGGCGATCCTTTGCGAGAAACCACTGGCGCTCGATGTGAGGCAATGCGCAGAGATGGTCGCCGCCGTTAAGAAGGCGAAGGTGGTGAACATGGTGTGTCACAACTACCGGCGCATTCCGGCGATCGCACTGGCAAAAAGAATGATCGAGCGCGGCGACCTCGGAGATCGCATTTATCACGTTCGAGCTCGCTACGCGCAGGATTGGATCGCCGATCCGAAGTTCCCTCTGGTCTGGCGGTTGCAGGAGAAGGTTTCCGGTTCCGGAACGAACGGCGACATCAACTCGCATATCGTCGATTTGGGCCGTTATCTCCTGGGAGAAATCAGCGAGGTTTGTGGCCTCCTGGAGACGTTCATCAAGAAGAGGCCGGTGCTCGAGGAAGTTGGCAAGGGGCTCGCAGCCAAGGCGGGGAAGAAGCTCGGGACGGTTACGGTGGACGATGCGGTATCGTGGATAGGGCGCTTTAAGAACGGTGCCATTGCCAATTTTGAAGCGACGCGCTTTGCCTACGGGCGCAAGAACCATGTCACCCTCGAAATCAATGGCAGCAAGGGTTCGCTTTTCTTCGATCTCGAGGACATGAACCGTCTCAAGTATTTCAACGTGGCCGACCCCGCGGACGCATCCGGATTTCGCGATATCCTTGTCACCGAGCCGGTGCATCCCTATGGAGCGGCCTGGTGGCCTCCCGGCCACATCACCGGCTACGAGCACACGTTC
The DNA here is from genome assembly GCA_963731945.1 of uncultured Verrucomicrobiae bacterium. Lineage (GTDB taxonomy): Bacteria > Verrucomicrobiota > Verrucomicrobiia > Chthoniobacterales > Terrimicrobiaceae > DASTFP01. The sequence continues at coordinate 316,233 of CAVSXN010000018.1, forward strand.
ATCAACACCTTTTCGGATTTCGTGAAAGCGGTGGCGGATGGCAAGAGCGTGCAACCGACTTTCGAGGATGGCTTGAAGAATGAAAAAGTGCTCGCAGCAATTGAACAAAGCGCACGGAGCAGGAGTTGGGTGAGCGTCTAGCCTCGCATTGCGCGCGCTATGAATCGCCGCGGGCCCCGCATCCTGAAAAGGCCTGTGTTTGACTCCCGCGCCCACTTTCGTCACTCCGCGCCCCGGAAGCCCGTTCTCCCGGCTGGGAACGCCGGGTCAAAGTCGCGGAGGATCGAAAGCGATTTCCCATCATTCGAGGTCGCATGACGGCTTCTCCCTCTGCCCGCCTGCGCCTGGGCATGGTCGGCGGCGGGCGCGGCGCCTTCATCGGCGAGACGCACCGGATCGCCGCGCGACTCGACGACCGCTATGAACTGGTTGCCGGTGCGCTCAGTGCCGATCCGCAGCGGGCGATCGAGTCGGGCCGCGACCTGCGGCTGGATCCCATGCGCAGCTACACCGACTATCGCGGCATGGTCGAGGCCGAGGCCGAGCGCAAGGACGGCATCGATGTCGTCAGCGTCGTCACACCGAACGCCTCGCACCACGCGATCTGCAAGAGGTTTCTCGAGGCCGGGATCGACGTGATCTGCGACAAGCCGCTGACGACTACTCTTGCCGAGGCGCAGGACCTGGTGGCGACGGTGCGGCGCACCGGGCGTATGCTCGGCGTGACCTATGCCTACACCGGCTATCCGATGGTGCGGGAGGCGCGGGCGCTGATCGAAGCCGGTGCGCTCGGCGCCGTGCGCGTCGTGCAGGTCGAGTTCGCGCTCGGCTGGCTCTCAGGCCCCAGCGAAGCCGGCAGCAAGCAGGCGGCCTGGCGCACCGATCCAGCGCAATCCGGCGGCTCCTTCATCGTCGGCGATCTTGGCACCCATTGCTTCCACCTCAGCGAATTCGTCACCGGCCGCCGCGTGGCGGCGCTCGCCTCCGACCTTCAGACCATGGTCCCGGGCCGGCGCCTCGAGGACAACGCGCATATTCTGCTGCGCTACGACAATGGCGCGCGTGGGGCCATGTGGGTTTCGGCGGTGGCAGCCGGCGAGCAGGTGGGTTTGCGGCTCCGCGTCTATGGTGAGAAGGGGCACCTCGGCTGGGATCAGAGCGATCCAGACAAGTTGACCTTCGCCCTGCAAGGTGACGCCTGGCGCACGCTCGTGCGTGGGCAGAGCGGCCTGTCACCAGCCGCGAAGCGCGCGACGCGCATCGCGGCTGGCCTCCCAGAGGGTTATTTCGAGGCGTTTGCCACCCTCTACCGCGACTACGCCGACATCCTTGCCGCGCGGCGGGCAGGCGTGAAGCCCGATCCGCTCGCGCTGTGGGCGCCGATGGTCGAGGAGGGCGCGCGCGGCATGGCCTTCGTCGAGGCCGCGCTCCGCTCGCACGCCGAGGGCGGCCGCTGGCTCAACTTTCAGCCTGAGATCTGACCGCGCGACGAGGAGCGCAGTCGTGGCCTCGCGGATTCGCGCGCGCCCGGCCGAAAACTTGACTCGACAAAAGGAGAAGGACTCACCGAAGGGAAGGGCGGTGCACTGAAGAGGGCGCCTGATGGTGCCCCGCACCTCCTCGACTCGCAGAGACCGTAGAGAAAGACCATTTTGCCCTTTCCCGGCGCGAAGGGCCGTTATAGCAGTTTGTCCGAAGAGAAACCTCATTTCACTCCCGGGGAAACTTGAGCGGCCCGTGCCAGCTTCCCGGGTTCAGACAAACAGCTTATGAAACGATTTGAAAGTCAGGTTGCTATTGTTACCGGAGCCGGGCGCGGCATCGGGGAGGCAATCGCCAAGAGCTTTGCCGAAGAAGGAGCCAAAGTTGCCGTCGTCAGCCGAACGGAAGCCAACTCGCAAAGGACCGCCGACGCGATAAATAGCGTCAATCCCGACGCGGCGAAGCCGTATGCGGTTGACGTGGCGGATTTCGATGCGGTTCAAAAAACGGGCGAGAAAATCCTGGCCGATTTCGGACGTTGCGATGTGCTCGTCAACAATGCCGGAATCACGCGCGACATGCTGGTCATGCGGATGAGCTCGGAAGACTGGGATGTCGTTCTCGATACCAATCTCAAAGGCGCATTCAACTTTTCCCGAGCCATGCTGCGCACGATGGTCAAGCAGCGCAAGGGACGCATTGTCAACATCAGCTCGGTCAGCGGCCTGACGGGGCTGGCCGGACAGGCCAATTACTCGGCAAGCAAGGCAGGCCTGGTCGGATTGACGAAGACCCTGGCGCGCGAGCTCGCGAGTCGCAATATCACCGCCAATGTTGTCGCGCCCGGGTTTATCGAAACTGATATGACGTCCGTTTTGACCGAGGAAGTCAGGAAGGCTGCCCTCTCGCAGATCCCTTTGACGCGCTTTGGCGCCGCGAGTGACATCGCCGTCGCGGTCATGTTCTTGGCGAGTCCCGAGGCCTCCTACGTCACGGGTCAAGTGCTTGCGGTCGACGGCGGATTGAGCATGTAGCTCCGAACCACAGAGGAGACCGGGAGCACACGGTTGGCAATGGGTATTCCTCCATCTTTGCCGGAAGGATTTCATCCGACTTCACGCTCCGCCTTTTCTGCAAAATCGAGTAATATAGGCCATGAAAGAACACACTCTTGGACCGCTCAACGTTTCCGCGCTTGGCTTGGGGTGCATGGGCATGTCGTATGCGTATGGCCCCGCTGACGAAGCCGAGTCGCTCGCCGTTCTGCGCCGCTACTTCGAACTCGGGGGTAATTTTCTGGATACAGCCGAGATCTATGGCCCCTACAAGAACGAGGAACTGATCGGCCGCTTTCTTCGGGAAATCCCGCGCGATCGGGCCATCATCGCGACGAAATTTGGCTTCCGGATCGATTCGGCCGGGGCGATCAACGGAGTTGACAGCTCGCCTGCCAACATCCGCCGGGCGTGCGACGGCAGCCTCCGACGCCTGGGAATCGACACGATCGATCTGTATTATCAGCACAGGGTCGATCCCGGGGTCGCCATCGAAGAAACCGTGGGAGTGATGGCCGAATTGGTTCGAGCGGGAAAGGTGCGCGCCCTGGGACTATCGGAGGCGGGCATCGAGACCCTGCGCCGCGCGGCCGCTGTTCATCCAATCGCCGCTCTCCAGAGTGAGTATTCGCTTTGGTCCCGGGATGTGGAGAGCAACGGCACCCTGGCGGCCTGCCGCGAGTTGGGTGTCGGCTTTGTCCCGTACAGCCCGCTTGGGCGAGGTTTTTTGACGGGGGCGATTCAGAAGCCATCGGATCTCGCCGCCGATGACTGGCGACACACGAATCCGCGTTTTCAAGGAGAGGCCTTCGAGCGAAATCTTCAGCTGGCGTCGCATGTGAAAAATCTTGCGCAGACCAAGGGTTGCTCGCCCGCGCAGCTCGCCCTGGCTTGGGTGATTGCTCAAGGCGATGACATTGTGCCGATACCGGGCACCAAACGCGTCCGTTATCTCGAAGACAATCTTGGCGCTCTCAACATTACGCTGACCCCGGACGAACTTGCCCAGATCGATCACCTCTTCCCGCCGGGCGCGGCCCAGGGCGAACGCTACGCCAAGCCAATGATGGCGCTCCTCAATCGCTAAAAAGCACCACGCGGCCTCCCGCGTCTCCCACGGCCAGGGATTTGCCGTCCGGGCTCCACGCGAGCGCGCTGATCGCCTCCGTATCCTCGAAAGCGGAGACAGGCCGTCCCTTCGTATCTGAGAAGACCATGCGTCCGGCGATGTCTCCGGTGGCGAGGAATTCTCCCGTTGGCGACCAGGCAATTGATTCCACGTCTCCCTTGTGGAACTTGCGTTGGTCGGGAACGGCGCCTTCCGGACCGGTCACTCCCGTGCAGTTCCAGACCGTCACCGTCGTTCCGCCTCCAGTCGCCAACTGGTTCCCATCCGGTGAAAAGTCCATGGCTTTCACCTTCGTTTCGTAGCCTTGGATATGCAGCGGATAGTCGCGCGTGAAGTCGTAGAGATGCACACTGGGGGTCTGGTCTCCCGTGGCGAGCCAACGCCCATCCGGACTCCACAAGACGAGAAGACTCGCTCCGCCCCAGTCGAAGCGGGCGAAGGGTTCGGTCTCTCCGATTCGCCACATCCTGGCGCCGCCGCCGCACACGCTCGCGATCTCGAGGGGACTATTTGGATTCCACGAGAAGTCGGAGACCGAGGTTCGATGATTCGAAAAGGTTGCCGCGATTTCGCCATCCGGCTTCAAGATGAACAGGTTCTTCCCGAGAGCGGAAGCGAGCCGGCTGCCGTCGGGACTCCACCGCACGCGCTCGATCCAGCCCATTCCGAGGACGGTCTCTCGATTCGGCGAGATTTCGGAGCCGCCAATCTTGTATGTCTGGATTCGTCCGTCAAATCCGCACGTCGCGAGCATGTCCGGTCGTGCCGCGGCGGCGCCATTTCCGAGGCCATGAGCAGCGAAGCCGGCAATCGTCTTGCCATCCTGATTGACCATGAGGACGATTCCTGTGCTCGGAGTGACAATGAGCATGTTCCCCGACCAAGCGAGGGAGAGGACGTGGTCGCTCGCTTCCAATCCCCAGCGTTTCTTGAATCCCATTTCCGGCGGTCTAAGCCCGGCAGCGGTCAAAGCCGTTCGACAGTGATTCGCGATCCAGGTTTCGGCCGATGAAGACAAGGCTGCTCCTGGGCGGCCGTCCGTTCCAAGGCCCCCCGGCGGCGGCGTTCAGAATCATGTGGACTCCCTGGAAAATCACGCGCTGCGGATTTCCCTCGACCGCGAAGACGCCCTTCATCCGAAAAATATCCTGGCCCTTGGTGCGGAGAAGTTCGGAGAGCCATTTGTTGAGCTTCGGTCCGTTGCAGTGGCCATCACGTTCCATGCCGACGCTCGCAATTTCGTCGTCGTGATGGTGGTGATGGTGCTCGTCTTCCTCCTCCAAAAAATGCGGGTCGACCTCCATCGCGTGGTCCAGGTCAAAACCGCCGACCTCGAGAACTTTGCCAATCTCGATCTGCGCGTTGGTGGTGCGGTGAATCCTGGCCATGGCATTAACGGCACGAAGCCGCTTTTCAAGGGCATCGAGGGCATCAGGCGAAGCGAGATCGCATTTGTTGAGGAGGATGACGTCGGCGAAGGCGACCTGTTCCTTTGCCTCGTCGCTGTCGTCGATGTGAAGCAGGATGTGCTTCGCATCCACCACCGCAACCACCGCATCGACCTTGAGTTTGGTCTGCATCTCATCGTCGGCAAGGAAGGTCTGGACGACCGGTCCGGGATCGGCAAGGCCCGTGGTTTCGACGAGGATCCGATCAAATTGCTGCCGCCGTTTCATCAAATTACCAATGATCCGGATAAGGTCGCCCCGGACTGTGCAACAGATGCAGCCGTTGTTCATTTCGAAGAGTTCCTCTTCGGTTTTGATGACGAGCTCGTGGTCAATGCCGATCTCGCCGAATTCGTTCTCGATCACGGCGATTCGCAGGCCGTGCTGTTCGGTGAGGATGCGGTTGAGCAGGGTGGTCTTGCCTGCTCCGAGAAAGCCGGTGAGAATGGTGACCGGGATGCGAGAATCCATAGCCGGTCAACCTGCCTGAATGAACGCTGGTCCGCAACCGCCCGTCTCGTGAAATCCATCGCGCCGTGGCCATGTCCCTCCGCCCAATGAGGCTCCCGCTTTTCGCGGCATTTCCGGAGCCCGGCCAATGCCAGGGTTGAACAATCCCGTGTGCACGGCCATCATTCCTCGCCTATGCAACTTGCCACTCAACTTGCCGGTGTCCTTGGTTTCCTCGGCGTCGCGCTCGGCGCGTTCGGTGCCCACCAACTCGCCGCGCTCCTGACGGCCAATCAAACCTTATCCATCTGGCAAACAGCGGTCCTCTATCATCTCGTCCACGCTGTGGCCGCGCTCTGGGCCGCGGGACGAAATCCCACGGTTGTCTGGATTTGGGCGGCGGGAATCGTGGTGTTCTCGGGCTCGCTCTATCTCCTTGCGGTTACGAATATTCGCTGGCTCGGCGCAATCACGCCGATCGGCGGTCTGTTGTTTCTGGCAGGTTGGTTGCTCGTCGTGATCAAGCCTCAATGATCGCGACGCACGAAACGATCAGCGTCCGCACGCGAGGCAAGGGAACTTATGAGATCACCGGAGAAGTGGCTCGGGCCGTGCGCGCAAGCGGCGTTCAGACCGGCACGGTGACGGTTTTCCTTCGCCACACCAGCGCCAGCCTCGTCATCTATGAAAACGCCGACCCGAGCGCAAGGACCGACCTGCATGCCTACTTCGAAAAAATCGCCCCAGAGAATGGCGATTACGTCCACACGCTCGAAGGGCCCGACGACACGACCAGCCACCTGCGCATGGCTCTCACCCGGACCAGCGAGGTGATTCCCATCGCCGGCGGGCGAATGACCCTGGGAACCTGGCAGGGGATCTTTGTCTTTGAACATCGACGCGCCACGCATACCCGGCAGGTGGACGTCGCCGTCGTGGGCGTCTGACGAGCGGTCTGGCCGACGCGAATAAGCCGGAGGCAGGATGCCGACCTGGCCGACTCTCCCTGTCTCAGCGGGTATTTGCAGCTGCAAAATCCGACGGACGGCTTGCTTTTGACTTGCATCGGAACATCCCTTCTGGAAATTGAATCTCAGTCTCAATATGAAACGGAACCACTCTCTCCTCGCTTTCACTTCCCTTTTCGCGGTTGCACTTTTTCCTGGCACTTTTTCGTCGTCCCGTGCCGAGGAATCCGCCCCTAGTGTCAAGAGTTACCTCGTCCAGAAGCTGGAGAAAGTGAAGGCGGCTTCCGAGGATCTCGTAAAAAACAGTGACGCCTACGCGGCTTTGGTCAAATCAAACGGAGGCACGGTTGAAAAAGCCTACAAGGCCGAGCCGAAGAAACTGGAAAAGTTGGTGGCGAGGATGCAAGAGGACTACAAGGCGATTGATAGCTTCGGCTATGAAACCGTCGAGGGAATCGTCGCGGGAGTTCCTTCGATGGCCGACTATGACATCTATTTGGACGCGGGAGTGCCGCAATCAGAGGGACCCGACAATGTTGCGCCCGTCGTGCTTGTCCTCGGAAATGGTGAGAAAATCGACAAGCAAGGGGCCCTTTTCACTTACATCATCGAGCCGGCGCTTTGGGGAGGGGACGAGCGGTGGGTAACGCCAGTGGACGGCGGCAAGAGAACGCTGCCGCGTCCGGAGGTCCTCGTCGCCGCAGCCGCGGACGCGGACAAGAAGATCGGAAATCTCCTCGCGGATGCCAAGGGGTGGAACGCCTCGGTGAGCGACTGCTTTGGTGCGATGGTGGTGATGACACCGACTCTTTCCGACTATTTTGAAGATTGGAAGGAATCGCGTTACTCGAAGGACAAGTCGGGTCGTTTTCAAGCGGTAAGTCGCGTTTCCGACATGCGAGGCATCATGGGAAGCTGCCAGGTGATGTACGACGCCGTGGAAAAGAGCGTGGCCGAGAAGGACAAGGCCCTCGCGAAGTCAGTAAGTTCCGGTTTCAGCGGGATCATGAGCTTTCTCGATAAGATCGAGGACCGGGAAAAGAAGGGCGAAATCAAAGGCGCCGAGATCGACGAACTCGCCACCCAGGCCAAGGAAAAGACTGATAAACTCGTTCCCCAGATCGAACAAAGTGCCGCGGTCACCGGAGTAAAGATTACTGGATAAGCCCGATGCGCCTGCCGCGCTCCATTTGGCTGTTGCTGCTCTCCGGCATTCTTTTCTACTGGACCACGGCGCGGGGCGATGTGATTGACGATCACCGCGCGTTCGAGGAGACGCTGGACACGGCGTTGTTGGATCTGCAGGGCGGACGGTGGTCGCAGAAGATCTCGCAAGAGGTTGAGGCCGCCCGCGAGCGGTTCGGAAAGGATTTTTCGTCGCCGGAGAGCCTATCAATTTGGAGCGCTTCTCGTTCCGAGGGGGACGGCGAGATGAACGCGGCGGTCGAGCTGGGAGAGGTGCAAGCGATCCTGCAGCACGCCGCGGCGCTGGAAATGATCTGGCAGCAGCGGCAGGGTCAGATCGAAGCGGCGCGCGCCTGGCGCACAATCATCAAGCTGCCGAAATACACCAGTTCGGTCGAGGGAACGTTGGCGCTGCAGCGGCTGGGCGGGGAGAGTTCGCAGCGGGACGAGGTGAGCCGCCTGCTGGCTCGCGAGTATGTGATTTGGCAGATCACGCGCGCGCGGGAAAAGGCGGACGCGCTGTCCCGCCTCGTGCAGGAAGGCCGGGCGACTGCGACCCTGGTGAGCGCGAGAGCCGCCGAGGTGCAAGCGCTCTCCGAGATTCCCGCTTCCTTGATTTCCCTTGCCACGAGACCTGACGAAACCCCGGCGGGCGGGGGAGGCGTATCCGAGTTTGCCGCTTTGCTCGATCTGGCGAAGGCAGGCGACGTCAATCCGGAATCCGCTATCCCTCTTCTCACGAAGTGGCGGCTCGCGCTCGAAAGCAATTACCCGAATTTGCTGAGCGCGGACGACGTCCAGCGGCGCGAGCGCATCTTGCTCAAGCTCCTGAGGCTGGTTCCCAAGGAATATCAGGCCGGGGTGCGCGACGGGGAGATCGTCGTGCCTCTCGAATACCGTCACGCCAAGAGATTCACGATTCAAAGCGAGCAGATCGTCAACGAACTGATGCCCGTCTGGCGCAGGACCAAGGCCGACGCACTCGAGAAACACGGCGACGAGCTGTTCGGCGCGCTGGACGCGGTCGAAACGGTGATCAACAAGAAGTTAACTTTGCGGGAAATTGAGGATGCGGTGAGCCGGGCGATGGACATGTTGGAGCGCGACTTCGGTCTGAGCCTGAAACGGGCCGGAGCCGCGGCGGATGTGGTTGCGGAAACGTCCCTGGAAATTCAGTCGCTGCTTGGAGAATCGCTTTCGGCTGCGCGGACTGGACAATGGCGCAAGGCCGAGTCGGCGCGGCTGGACGCCTACGTGAGCTTCGATCTTGAAATCGAGAAGCGAATCTTACCGCGCGATCCCGGGCTCGCGCTGCGCTCGGAAGGAACGTTTCTTGACGGTGAAAGTGGCCAGCCGGGCATCAAGGCTGCGCTGGATGGAAGGCTCGGGGAGGATGCCCTGGCAGCCTCCTACCAACGCGCGCTCGAGGCCCTGGATGAATGTGTAGCTCTCCTGAAGGTTGGCTTGTCGCCGACGGCAGCGTCTTTGAGCGCGGTGCTGATCGTTGTTCGCGAAGGGCTCGAGGCGGTTGTGATTCTGGCTGCCCTTTTGGCAGGTCTTCGCGGGCCGCAAAATTCGACGATTCGCAAACGGATTGGCGCGGGCGCGTGGCTTGCGATCGCTGCCAGCGCCGCGCTCTTTATCGCCTCGCGCAGCCTTTTGCTCGGCCTGTCGCGGTATGGCGAGACGCTCGAAGCGGTGATTTCCATCATTGCCGTGATCATCCTGCTCATGGTCACGAACTGGGTGTTTCACAAGTATTACTGGACGGGCTGGAACGCTCGTCTGCGTGACTTGAGCAAGGCGGCGCAAAAGCCGCGAGCGCCCTTTCTCGAATCGCTTGCGCTCGTCGGCGTGGGCTTCATGACAATTTTCCGCGAGGGGTTTGAAACGACGCTCTTCCTGCAATCGCTCATCCTTGAAGCGGGGATGCGGCCCGTGCTCGTCGGCCTCTCGATCGGCGGCGCGTTGATCGCCGCGCTCGGCTTCGCGGTCTTTCTCATCGGCGCGAAACTGCCGTATCGAAAGATGCTTGTCTTCACGGGGGTGCTGGTGGTTTTCGTGCTCTTTACGTTCATGGGATCCACGGTGCGTCTATTCCAGACCGTCGGGTGGCTACCGGTTCATCCTGTACCCGGCCTCGACCTGCCTGCGTGGGCGGGGCTGTGGCTGGGTCTCTATCCGACTTGGGAAGGGATCCTCATTCCCTTCGGGACGTTTGCCTACGTGGGCGCAATGTGGCTCTTCGTAAAATTCTCCGCGAGGCGCGCCGAGCAGAGGGAAACCCAGCTCCAGCGTCCCGATCCGGTAGCCGCATAGAGCTTGTCGGTATCAGAGGCGGTCGTGCCCCCGCACGATCAACCACGACCGACTTCTTGATGAGTTCGTGATGAGGGCCGGAAGGACGTCGTATTTAGCAAGGGTAAATCAGGCAAGCGCATGGGCCAACCCTGCATGTTCTTTGCCAAGCCGAGTTGAATACTCAATTTGGTCAGCGGTCCGTCGGGATTTGCTGGGGCTAGTCCAAGTGACGTGGATCTCTTCTCGCAGACCGGGCAATAAATCGTCGGGCCCTCTTTGCAGAGGGTCATGGCTTGCTTCACGTCCCTCATGTCCAATACCTTGAGGTCAGACGAGCGCCACCTTGTCGCCTCCCTACAACCCCTCGAACTGAGATTTTCTCGTGAGCGATGGAAGTTGCCCCTCGTCTTTTTCTGGCGCCAGCGCGAAGGCGGCCGAGGACAGGGCGAAAATTGCAATGCATCTGCCGCAACCGGGTATGCAGGATCGCTCGGTGTCTCCCCCGAGAAATTTGCGCCTACGGGCACGAGCCGCGCCTCCTGCCGCCGTGTCCACACCGCCTGCTCTGCGGCCCGCAGCACGCGCGGGTGGCCGCAACTGTGCTAGACATGATGATGGCACCGGCAGCACTCAAGCGAAAACGGCGAAAAAACATGCTAAGAGCGCTCGAATTTCCGCAGTGTCCAGATTTTCCGTAGTGATAACTGCTGTCCCCGTATCGATAACCGTGGGCACCGTTTCTCCCTTCATTTTGGTCACCAGAGCCTTCACAGCTTCATGGCCCAACTTCTTGGGGTTTTGAACGACGAGCGCTTGAATCTCATCTTTTCTCAAGCCTTCCATAAGCCCCGGCGACGTGTCGAAGCCGACGACCTTCTTGCTGCCCGCCAGGTTATTTCGCTTGAGCGCAAGCAACATGCCCAAAGTGCTCGGTTCGGTTGAACAGAAAATTCCGTCTGCCTCCTTCAGCTTGTCCAGCATATTCAGGGCGTTCGATTGTGCTTCGCTGGGAGTCGTGCCGGAGTAGCGATCGTCGACAATAACTTGAACGTCAGGAAATTTCTTGATTGCTTCGAGGAAGCCCGCCTCTCGCTGACCCGTGCTTGCCGAACCTTTTTTAAAGCGAAAGAGGACCACCTTGCCTTTGCCGTCTAAAAGCTTTCCCAACTGCTCGCCAGCCATTTCTCCAGCGCGGTGGTTGTTAGTCGACACCGTGCAGACAAAGTCCTTGACGGGCTCGCCCTTGAGCGCCGAATCCATAATCACCACAGGATTCCTTTCTGCATGGCAGCGGCGACTGGACGCTTGAGCGCTGTGTCATCAATCGGCGCTAGAACAATGCCGCCCACGCCCTCGGAAACGAACTGCTCAACGATTCGGATCTGCTGCGCGGGATCGTCTTCATTAAGAGAGCCCTTCCATGCTATCTCGACGCCAGCTTCTTTTGCGCTTTCCCGTGCTCCCGCTTCGACCGCTTTCCAAAACACCTGTGTCGTGCTCTTGGGAATCACAGCGATTGATTTCATAAGGTTGAGGTATTATTGGAGTCGTTCGCCCATCGAGGTAGAAAATGCCGAGGAAATAAGCAACCGTATCCCGAAGGCAGTCCGATACATTTCCAGCCGAACAGTTTGGCACCATGGCTGACTGCGGTTTGTCGCCCATGTGCGAGGATACCTCGAAGACGCGCGAGTCTGAGGCGCATGTGATCGAGAGATCGGCGCTGCAATCTGCGAACAGTCGCTCGCAGCGTGAAGAAACGCCTATGGCGGAAGAAATTATAAATGACAAAGAGAGTGGCATCTGAGGACAAAACAGAGAAAATCCGCTCTGCCTCCCTGCAGACAGCGACCAGCATTCTTCAAATTCGCGAGCGCGCGACTGGCCAGACGAAGGAAGAGCTTGTCCAGGCACTCATGATCATGCGCGCTACCCTGGAGGCGACCCTCGACGGCATCCTGGTGACCGACGAGAAAGGCAAGGTCACCGAGTTTAATGACAAGTATCTCGCTATGTGGAAAATCCCATGGAAGTCGCTGGAGGACGGCACGCCGGTCGATGTCCGAGAGTTCGCAAGCCGGAAACTTGCGGATCCGCATCGGTTTTTCTCTCGTATCGCCGAAATTGATAGCACCTCACAGGACAGCCGCGACGTCCTCCAGCTAGAAGATGGGCGAATTTTCGAACGTTCTTCCAAAGTTTTGTCAGTTGAGGGTCGTAGTGTAGGGCGGTTGTGGAGTTTCCGCGACGCAACGCAAAGCTACCGCTCAGAAATTGCTTCACGTCAGCTGGCGGCCATCGTCGCATCCTCCGACGACGCGATTGTCGGCAAGGATTTGAACAGTGTTATCACGAGCTGGAATCACGGAGCGGAGCGTATTTTCGGATACACCGCCGAGGAAATGATCGGCACGTCAATCATGCGATTGATTCCGCCTGATCGCCAAACGGAGGAACAGGAGATCCTCTCCCGCATTCGGCGCGGCGAACGCGTCGATCATTTCGAAACCATTCGCCTCGCCAAAGACGGACGGCAGCTCAATATCTCGGTGACGGTATCTCCCATCAAGGATTCCGATGGGCGTGTGGTCGGGGCGTCGAAGGTGGCTCGCGACGTTACGGAGCGAAAAAAGGCGGAGGAGGCCCTCAGAAAGGCATCCGAAGAAGCCGAGGAGGCCAATCGCCAGCGACTCCTCCTTCTGGACAGCGAGCGCGAAGCACGCTCGCAGGCTGAGCGAGCGAGTCGTATGAAGGATGAGTTTCTCGCGACGCTGAGCCACGAGCTTCGCACGCCGTTGAATGCCGTGGTGGGTTGGGCGAACCTCCTCAGGAGCGACAAACTTACAGCTACCGAACTTAGGAAAGGGCTCGATACGATCGAACGAAATGCCCGGATACAGGCTCAGATCATCGAAGACCTTCTCGATATGAGCCGCATAATTTCCGGAAAGGTAAGACTCAATGTGCAGCGAATCGACCTTCCCAATGTCCTGAACCAGTCAATGGAGACAATCCGTGCCACAGCCGACGCAAAGAGTATTCACCTGGACTCTGTAGTCGATCTCCATGTCGGAACCATTTTGGGCGACCCGGATCGCCTGCAACAGGTTTTTTGGAACCTCCTGAACAATGCCATCAAGTTTACTCCCAACGGCGGGGAGGTGCAGGTGTTGGTCAAACAGCGTCACTACATACATTGAAGTTAGCGTCGTCGATACCGGTGAGGGCATCGCCCCCGAGTTTCTGCCTTATGTGTTTGACCGTTTTCTTCAGGGAGATGCGTCGATAACTCGTCACCATGGCGGACTTGGCTTGGGACTGGCTATAGTCAAGCAGCTTGTTGAACTCCATGGTGGCTACGTCCGCGTCAGAAGTGGTGGGATTGGGAAAGGAGCAACCTTTACCGTCCGTCTCCCCCTGAGGGCCATTTATTCTGAACTTCGAGAGGAAAGTCGCGACCTTCAGGCAACGCCGCAGGCGAGCCTAACTTTTCCAGATGTATCCCTCACAAACGTTCATATATTGGTGGTGGACGACGATGTCGATGCGAGCGAACTGGTGAAAAGGATGCTGGAGATTGCCGGAGCCACGGTTTCGACAGCAGGCTCCGCGTCGGAAGCGATGGAGCGCATTCTCGCCACACGACCCGACGTGCTGGTGTGCGACCTCGGAATGCCCGGTGAAGACGGCTATTCGCTCATCCGAAAACTGCGAGGCCTCGAGAAGAGCCAAGAGAGCACCTTACCCGCGATCGCACTGACCGCATATGCCCGATGGGAGGACCGTACGAGAGCCATCCGCTCCGGTTTTCAGAATCATTTAGCGAAGCCTGTGGAACCAGCGGAGTTGCTGGCCGTTGTCAGCGGCCTGGCACGTCGCGGAATCACAACCCCGCCCCGACAACAGGCAGGCTGAGTAGAAGATTCGCTTAACAACCGGCGAATTGGGCCACCGCGAGAGGGGGCTAAGCGCCCGGTTTCTGGAACGGGTTGCCAGTAACAGAGACTTCATAACGGAAGTTACCAATGTCGCCCGCGCCTCCCGCACTCGGTAGTCTGTGTAATTATAGATAACGCCTTGCAGCCGCCCCGGTGCGGCGCATCGGCAAGGGTGGTCGTCAGCGGCTTTTCGCAGATGGCGTGGATTCCGGCCTCGAGAAGAGTCTTGCAGATCGCGTGATGCGAGGCGTTCGGCGTGATGACGCGTTCTGCAGAGCTGGAGTTGCTGCCCTTTGCAGGGCGGCCGGTTTGGGCGTCCTGCCCTGGGTCCGCTCGGGGCTGGCTTTCTCACCGGCCGATACACGCGTTCGGACATGCCGACCGACGGGCGTGTCACACTCGCTGGCGAGGACTTGGAGGAGTCGGCAACGCTCGCCGCCACGCTGGATTTTACAGATCTTCTACAGACCGACCTCAGAATGGGCACACCTCGTTTGACAGGCCGAGGCGAACGCCAGTCGCCCACTGCTACTTGTTAATGATCGGATCGACCTTAGACTCGAAGACAGAACGCAGTCAAATCGGCTCCAAATCTCAACAGTATGCAGACAGATAGCCCGCAATCCACTTTACCAGAAGTCGCGAAGCGTCCCGGAGTGATTAATTGCGCCTCCTACGCCCAGGGCGTTCGCGTTGCTAATGTAGTAATCGCGGACATCAGCGAAGAACTCAAACACGAAGACCGATTTGTCTGGGTCGGCTTGTTTGAACCTGATGAGAAGCTGCTGCACGAAATCCAGGAAGAATTCGGCCTCCACGACCTAGCCATTGAGGATGCCCATGACGCACACCAGCGGCCAAAGATAGAGCAGTATGGAAATTGCCTCTTTGTCGTGCTGCGCACGGCACATTTGGCCGGTGAATCGCAGCATGTCGAGTTTGGAGAGACGCACGTCTTTGTTGGGCAGCGTTACGTCGTTTCTGTCCGACATGGCTCACTGCAGTCGCACGTAGGTTTGCGCACACGCTGCGAGGCTTCACAGCAACTGCTCGCCAAAGGTCCTGGCTTTGTCCTCTACGCATTGATGGATTTTGTAGTCGACCAGTATTTCCCCATCCTCGAGGCGTTGGAAGAGAAAGTGGTTGAGCTGGAGGAGGTCGTCCTGGATGAGAAATTTATCCATGAGACAACGAGCCGCATCTACCACTTGAAGCGCGAACTTCTTTCCATAAAACGAGCCGTCTCGCCGCTTGTAGATATTTGTAGCCGCCTGATGCGGTTCGATTTGGCTCTTTTGCCCGAAGACACCAAGCCATACTTCCGTGACGTATATGATCACGCGATGCGCATCAACGAAATGGCGGACACACTTCGCGAGGTGCTTGCTACCGCCCTTGATGCGAATCTCTCAGTTATCTCGGTGTCGCAGAACAAAGACACCAAACGTTTGGCCGCGTGGGCCGCGATCATCGCCGCACCTACGGCGATTGCTGGTATTTACGGAATGAATTTTCAATACATGCCTGAGCTGGGATGGAAATACGGCTACGAAACAGTCCTCGTGGGAATGGCTGCAGTGTGCGGTGGGCTGTGGCTGGGGTTCAAGCGATCTGGTTGGCTGTAGGGAAATGGCAATCGCGCCCAATTCACAACAAGCCAGCAAGGACGTTGATGCAAGCCCGACTGTGAGGATTTTGCGTATTTTTCCTTTGTCGTGGGAATGGCCTGTCAAAGAATGAGAAGGCGTGAAATAAGGTGGGGATCTCCCTCAACCCCGCATTCATCGGCAAACCAACCGATGGGACGGCGCCAGCGTCGAAGTGATCTAAGAAGCGCGGTGCCCATGGCGCCGGCCAGGGCCGAGGCACCCGCAATGAGCCAGCCATGAAGGTAGCGCCCGTAGTGCGACCCACCTCGAGACCGAGCTGCCGAGAATCCATGGAACCCGTCAGTGAACGCCAGCGGCGCGGCCAGCCCGGCCAGAGATCTCGTAGCGCCAGCCACCCGGCGCCCGCCCGGGACGCCCGGCGCAGCGCGTCATGCCCCACGGAACATCTCGATCCAGAGCCGCCCCCGCCGCGGCAGCGGGCCACCCGCGCGCGCCACCCCTGAGCAGGAGCGTTGACCGCAGCCGATATACTACGTCGAGGGCGCGGCCCCGCCACCCGCCCCCGGTGGCGCCCGCGGGCCTGCCTCGACGGCGCTGTCACCGCAACCCGGCCACAGCCCGGAAACAGAGAACGCTAGACGCTTGATGGAGCGTTGCGTCACTTTACATCAGACACTTATCGCCCCCTGGAAGATCAAACTCCGCCAAGGCCTAAGTCAGGGCTTGAAAAGCCCATGCCGTTCAAGGAACTTTGTAGTGCACACGGGGAGTCAGCGTAGGGCGGCTTCATCGTCGCAGTTCCCGGAGATCATGCCAACCAGTGGGACGAACGATTTTGACTTGGACGTCAGATTCTTGAGAATTTCCTTCAGCGACTGCGAAAATCTCCAGAGCCACCCGCGAGCCCATGGAGGAAAATTGATGAAGAAATGCTTTGTAGGCTGATTGCGCCGTATTTCTAGAGTAAAAACGGTTTGAAACGTTTTCTTTCTAGGGCGGCTGGCTCAGCCGACCCGACAAACCCGATTGCTCCGAGCAATTCCAAAGCAGCCCGCAGATTGTTACGCCGATCACGTGTTCCGATCGAACGTGTGCAGCTGGCGGATCATCTTTGCGACCAGCGCCGTCCAGCCTGTTTGATGGCTGGCTCCGACGCCCGCGCCATTATCGCCGTTGAAGTATTCGTTGAAGAGGAGAAGGTCGCGCCAGTGCGGGTCTTTCTGAAACAGTTCCACCTCTCCGTTGAAAGGTCGCCGGCCATCCGGCCCACGCATGAAAAGCGAAATCAAGCGCTTTTGGAGTTCCAGTGAAATGTCCCAAAGATTCATCAGCCGTCCGCTTCCCGTGGGAAACTCAACCTTGAAGGTGTCGCCGAAATAAAACCCGAATTTTTGCAACGCTTCGATGAGAAGGTAATTCATCGGCATCCACACGGGGCCGCGCCAATTCGAATTTCCTCCAAACATTGCGACCGGGCTGTCCGCTGGGCTGTAGCGAAGCGTCTCCGTTTCACCGCCCTCTGTGAAGCTGTAGGGATGGTCGAGGTAGTAACGGGAAAGCGCGCGAATTCCGTGCGGAGAAAGAAATTCGTTTTCGTCGAAAAGCCGCTCGCAAAGCCTCCTCAGGCGTTCTGGCGGGACCAGGGAGACCAGGCGGCGCCCCTGAACCTCCACGCCGATATGATGGAGCTGGTCAAGCAAGTGAGGGCGGTGGTCTCGGAACCATTGCACGCGCTTGCGCAGGAGAGGAAATTGCACCGCCGTCTGGGTATCAAAACTTTCGACTGCGAAAAGCGGGGTGAGGCCGACCATCGAGCGGGTTCGAAGATAGTCAACGGTGCCATCGGGCCGGCTCAACACGTCGTAGTAAAATCCATCTTCGTCATCCCAGAGCGTGAACCCGCCGGTTCCGCGCGCGTTGATGGCGGCAGCCAGATAAACGAAATCGTTGAGAAACTTATCGGCGATGTCTTCGAAGGCTGGGTCTTCCGCGGCGAGTTCGAGCGCGATGTTGAGCATGCTGAGAGAAAACATCGCCATCCACGCCGTGCCGTCGCTCTGCTCGATCTTGCTCCCGTCGGGCAAGAGATAGCGCCGGTCGAAAACGCCAATGTTATCCATACCGAGGAAGCCTCCCTCAAAGACGTTGTCTCCCGTTTGATCCACCCGGTTTGCCCACCAGGCATAGCTCAGCAGAAGCTTGTTGAACGCGCGTTTGAGATACTCGCGGTCGCTCTCTCCCTTCATACCACGCTCGATCGAATAGATGCGCCATGTTGCCCAACTGGCAATCGGCGGATTCACGTCGGAGAGCGCCCACTCGTAGGCGGGCAGCTGCGCGCTGGGCGATGCATAGCGCTCGCCATGCAGGATCATATTCTGGCGTTTCGCTGTGGCGGGATCAATCACCGCGAAAGCCACGGAGTGGAACATGAGATCCCAGGCGCAGAAATAGGGATATTCCCAGCAGTCCGGCATCGAAATAATGTCGTGGGCGTGCAACTCCTTCCAAAAACCGTTGCGCCCATGCCAGCGCTCGCGCGGCGGGGGAGGCATGGTCGGATCGCCTTCGAGCCACTGGGTGACTGGATAGAAGTAAAATTTCTTGGTCCAGAGCAGTCCGGCGAGCGTCCGTCGCTGAATCAATGCGGTTTCCTCCGGCAATCCCGGAGTCAATGCCTGGTAAAACGCATCGGCCTCCTTTTCGCGCTCGTGGAAGGTCGTTTCGTAGGAGGAGCCGAACGGCTGCGGCCGGGGGGATTCGGTCAGCCGCACACGAACGACCGAAGTCTCGCCCGGGGCGATCGTGCGGCGATACACAGGAGATGCCTTGGTTCCACTGCCGGCCGCGTTTACCGCCTCGGTCTTCCCATGAACAATGTAATCGTGAAACGCGTCCTTCACGTGCGCCGCCGTATTCTTCGAGCCGTACAAACGCTGGTTGTTTGCCTCGTTTTCGGTGAAGACAAACTCTGAGGCGCCTTCGCAATAGAAATGATACACGGGAAGACCCCAAGGCGCCGCCCTGATCGACCTGTCACCGGTAAGATGCATTTGCGGCTTCGTAATTCCTTCCTGTCCCCAGGACCAAACATTACGGAACCAGAGCGTGGGCAGGATCGTCAGCGGCGCGGGCTCCGGTCCGCGATTGATTGCCGAAATCTTGATGCAAACGTCGTTCGGTGCCGCCTTGGCGTATTCGATAAAGATGTCGAAGTATCGGGCTTGGTGGAAGATTCCGGTGTCGACAAGTTCGAACTCGGATTCAAGCCGCGTGCGCCGCGCGTTCTCCTCGATTAAATGCTGGTAGGGAAATTCCTGGTGCGGGTATTTGTAAAGGCCCCGCATGAAACTATGAGACGGGGTATTATCTAGATGGTAAAAATAGTCTTTAAGATCCTCACCATGATTTCCTTGTGGATTTGATAAGCCGAAAGGCCTTTCCTTGAGAATCGGATCGTGTCCGTTCCAGAACGCCGCTGAGAAGCAGAGCCGGCAATCGCTGTCGCAGAGACCGAGCAGGCCGTCTTCGCCCCAGCGATAGACGCGTGAGCGCGCGTGGTCGTGAGGGAAATAGCTCCATGCGTCGCCATCGGCCGAGTAGTCCTCTCGCACCGTTCCCCATTGGCGTTCGCTCAGGTACGGCCCCCAGAGATCCCATGCCTCGCGCCGTTGATCGCGCGCGAGGATACGCTCGGCTTCGGCATCTGGGGAGACCATCTCGTCTTTTCACCTCTCAGAAAATTGACTTCGTGTCACCTTGGTTTTCAGCGCAACGGAAAGAAAAGAAGGTAGAGGGAGCTCTGCCCGCTCTCGCTTTTTTTGCAAAAAAGCCCTTTGAAAGGCCGGGTTGGCCCTGCAAATTGAATCACTGAGCGATGGCAGGTATCCACCCGAATTTTGATGCGGTCAAGCGCGGGCTCATCGAGGTGACTCCGCAGGAGAGGCTGAAGCTGGAAAAGGACGGCCTGGATGTCATACACGACATCTATCGCTACGCGAAGCTGGGCTTCCCCGCGATTGTCGAGGAGGATTTCGACAGGCTCAAGTGGTATGGCGTCTACCGGCAGAAACCGAAGGACAGTGGCTATTTCATGATGCGCACGAAAATTCCGGGCGGCCAACTGACCGGTGCCCAGGCCATTCTGCTTTCCGAGCTCGCGGATGAGTTTGCGCATGGATTTTGCGACATCACGACACGGCAGACCATTCAATATCACTGGCTGCGGATTGAAGACGTGCCGCCGATTTTCGACGCACTTGAGAAGGTGGGCATCATCACCAGCGGCGCCTGCGGGGACATCACGCGCAACGTGGCGTGTTGTCCGGTCTCCGGCATCAATCCGGAGGCGATTCTCGATGGAACGCCGCAGCTGCTGGAGATCAGCCGGGGTTTGACCAACACCAAGGAGTTTTCGAACCTCCCGCGAAAATACAAGATTGGCATCAGCGGGTGCCACATCCACTGCCACCAACCGGATATAAATTGTCTGGGTTTCTTTGCTCTCGTCAACGCCCGAGGCCAGGCCGGATACGGGGTGAAGGTTGGGGGCGGCCTTTCGAGTTCTCCGCATCTTGCGCAAACGCTCCCCGTTTGGATTTCGCCCGAAGAAGCCTGGCCCGTCGCAAAGGCGATCAGCGAAGTGTACCGCGACGAGGGCTACCGGGCCAAACGCAATCGCGCTCGCTTCAAGTTCCTCGTCGCCGATTGGGGCGCGGAAAGAATTCTCGCAGCAGCCGAGGCTCGTCTCGGCTATCAGCTTCAGAGGCATGACGGGTTCGTTTTTCCGCGCGACCAGGAGACTGATCACATGGGAATTCACCCCCAGGCCCAGCCCGGTCTTTACTGGGTCGGCCTGACCTTCCCGGGCGGCCGCATTCGAAACGGCGCGCTCGCCGGTGTGGGGCGACTGGCGAAGAAGTATTGCGAGGCTGACCAAGACTTTGTCCGTCTCACGAACAAGCAGAACCTTATCATCCCGCACGTGCCCGAAGGCAATCTTCCCGCGATGAAGGATGAGATGGACAAGCTGGGACTCGTTTATGATTCGTCAAATTTCCGGAAAGGCTGCGTTTCCTGCACCGGCATCGAGTTTTGCAACCTTGCCGTCGCCGAGACCAAGAACCGGATGATCGAACTCGTCGAGCAACTGGAGACGACCAGCGGCTGGTATAAGGACAAAATTCGCGTTCATTTCAGCGGATGTCCCTCCAGTTGCGGACAGCATCAAGTGGCCGATATCGGGTTTCGCGGAGCGAAAACGAAGGTTGGGGGCAAGATGGTGGACGCCTACGACCTTTTCGTTGGAGGGCGTCTCGGCAGAGACAGCCGTTTCAATGAGCTTCTCAAGGGCAAGATCCTCGCCGGGGACGTCCACTTGGTCATCGACTCGCTGCTCAGACTCTATGCGTCGCAAAAACAGGGCGACGAAATCTTCAGCGAGTTTCTCTCGCGCAGCCCGAAGAAAGATCTCCTTGCCGTTTTACCGGAGCGCTACCGGAGCTGAGCCTTGCCGGGAAGCGGGGCGAGCCCGCGCTCCCGCCCCCAAACTTGACTTGAGGAGAGGACGCTTCTATCTCTCGCAGCATGAGTGAGAATCAAGACGCCGAAGACCGCCTGATCCGAAGGATCTTGATTGCGGTCCCGACGGTTGCCTTGCTGGGTTTTCTGGCCACCGTTGCGCTGATCACGGTGATGATTTCTTACAATTTCAACATTCTCGACTGGCTGGAGTAGAAGCCTCTTCGTCGCGTTGCTCCAAGGCGGCGCAAAGGCATGCTCCGAAGATGACGATGATTCCGGAGAAATACACCCAGAGAAGCAAAAGCATCATCCCGCCGACTGCACCGTAGATGCCATAGTTCACAAAGTGGGGCAGGTAATTTACGAAGGCGATCTGGCAGAACATCAAAGCAAAGGTGACCAGGAGCGCGGGCAGCCAGATGTTCTTGAACAAGACCTTTCTGCGCGGTGCGAGCTTGTAGAGCATGCTGAAAGAATAAAAGAGGACGGCGATGCCCAGGGCATACCGGCTCAGATCCAGCAGGCCGGACGTGAGATGCAGATCGAAATTCGGGAAATGTTTTTGCAGGAAACTTTCGGCGGCGAGCAGTCCGTTGCGTGCTCCTTGAAGAATCGCGGGGGCAATCACTCCGGCGAAAAGCGCACTGCCAGCGATGGCAATCATGAGGAGATTTTTCAGCGGAGCCTGCCACCAGGGGATCTCAACGGTATGCCAGGCGCGATTGACGCCGTGAACGAGGGCGTGAAAAAAACCGAGCGAGCACCAGAGCAGGATGATCACGGAAACTATCCCGATGCCTCCCCGGGCCATTTCGAGCTGGTGCACGGCGTCCCATATGAAATTTTGCTGGGGATCGTGGAACGGCAGGAAGCTTTTGATCGCGTCGATGATTTGTTGAGAACTGAAGAACGAGGACCCGAGAGTGAGCAGCAGGGCGAAAAGCGGAAAAAGCGAGAAGAGAACGTAGTAAGCGAAGGCCGCCGCGCGCTGCTCGCCATCAATTTCAATGTAGATGTTCGTCGTTTGGACGAGAGTGCGCCACATCTTATGCAGGCCATTGCGGATTGCGCTGCCCATAGGAATGACTAAGCGCAATTGGCCGAGAGGGAAAAGAAAAAGCGCCGGATTTTTGTCCAGCGCTCTAGTCTCGGAGTAAAGTTCAGGAGCAGGAATTTAGAACACTACGGCAAGGCTCTGCTTCGTGGAGTCTTCTCCCTTTTCGCCTTCCGTGCCCTTTTCGCCGCAGCCGTCACAGCCCGCGAAGACGGAAGCTGAAAAAAATCCGGTGCATGCCAATACGAGAAGAAGTCTTTTCATATGCGCAAGCATCGCCTTCCCCTTCGAAAAGTCAACTGCGTGACGAGCCCGGAACTCAGAGCTTCGCTTTCTTCACCTGCCCGCGGACGCCCTTGGTGTATTTCTCCGCGATTTCCTCCGTCCAATCGCAGACTTCTGACAAGGTATCGTCGGCTCGCAGGCGAGCCTGAAATTCCTTGGCACGTGAAGTCGCGCTTCTTGAGGCGAGCAGGTCTTTCAGGGTCGCGCTGAGAGCGGCGCGGTCGATTTTGCGATACGGGAGCGTTTTTCCGATGCCGAGTTTGGCAATCCGGCTGGCATTGTCGGGCTGGTCGTGAGAACGGGGAATGATAAGTTGCGGTGCGCCTGCCACGATGCATTTGGCGGTGGTCCCGATCCCGCCATGATGGACGACGGCGCGGCAGCGGGGAAAAAGGTCTTCAAAGCGCGCGTGCGCAATGTGAAAGACAGCCGGCGGGGAGAGGTCCTTCGGGAGGATCGAGGCTGATGAGCAGGCAGCGCAGTTTCAGTTCCTGCGAGACCGCAACTGCTCGTGACTGGAAATGCTGAATATCAAAATTGGCGGAGCCATGGGTCCACGCGATCGGCGGTTCGCCTAAATTTAGAAAATGCTCGAAACCATCCGGTAATGCTCGTGGCGGGTCAGGGGTAATGGGAAAGCCAAATTGCCGGAGCTTCGGTGGCCAGTCCGGCTGGCGGGGAGCAAACCAGTCCGGGAACAGCGCGGCCACGCCTTCGGCTCCATGGAAGGCTTCCGCATAGAAATCTCGCATTGGCGGCAGATTTAGCCCGTGGCGGAACGCATTCAACGTTTTGCGAGCGGCTTCCCAAACGACGACATCCACCAGGCTGAAAAAACCGCGTTTTACCCAACGCGGAGACCGCGACAGCCAGGCAAGCTGCTCCATGAAGACCGGACATTCGTGGAGACTGCGAAATAAGGCCGGCTGCATGTGGAGGGTGACTCGAGGAATGCCGATCGACTCTGCCACTGAGGCTGCTCCCATGGCCATGCTCGAAAGCACGACAAGATCAGAGTGTGAACCTGCGGTCGTGAATCCCTCGCGATAAACTGGCAGGGTCTTGAGCATACCCTGGACGACCATTTTCGTTCCCTTTGTCTCCTGCCAAAGGCGTGGATCACGCGCGAAGCGAACGAATTCTTCTTCGGTTCCGACGGGCACCCAGGGAAAGCCGCGGCGCTGAACGAGGTGACCATAGTGCGGTGTGATCAGGAACGTCGGTTCATGGCCGCGCGCGGCCAATCCCTCCGCGAGCCATAACAAGGGATTCACATCGCCCTCGCTGCCAAAGGGGACGAATAAAATACGGAGCGGCCTGTCTCTGGATGGGCGCCCCATGAGGGACGAAGTTGTCAACCGGCGATCTCGGCGATTTCCTCGGGAGTCAAAATCAGGTCCGCGTGGGGAAATACGTCCTGGACCTGCGTGGCATTTCGCGCGCCAATGATCGCACCGGTTACCGCCGGGTTGCACAGTGTCCAGGCGGCTGCCAATCCACCCGGGGAAACGCCCCGGCGAGCCGCGACGGCTTTCACGCGTTGGGCAATCAGCAGATTCTGAGAAAGCTTGGGTTGCTGGAATTCGGCGCTCTTGCTGCGCCAGTCGTCGGACGGAAGTTTCGCTGCGCGTTCGAGGGTCATCGCGCCGGTGAGCAAACCGGAGCCCATCGGGGAATAGGCGATCACGCCAATCCCTTGCTCTTTGCAGAACGGCAGTTCCTTCCCTTCGACGTCGCGCCGAACGAGAGAATACGGAGGCTGAAGAGAGGTGATGGGCGCAATGCGCGCAGCGGCCTGAAGCTCCTCGCGGCTGAAATTCGACACTCCGATCCAGCGAACTTTTCCTTCCTTCCGCAACGCGCTGAGGGTCGCCCAGGCCTCCTGGGTCTCTGAGAGTTCGTCCGACGGCCAGTGAATCTGGTAAAGGTCGATCACGTCGGTATTCAGCCGGCGCAGGCTCTGGTCGCACTCCCGCCGGATGGAATCGGCCTTGAACGAATAGCCCACCTCGCGCTTTTCATTCCAGACCATGCAACACTTTGTGAAAACAAATGGCTTTGCCCCCGGCCAGCTGCGCAAGGCTTTCGCGACGATCTCCTCAGAATGTCCGAGACCGTAAACTGGGGCGGTATCGATCCAGTTGATTCCAAGTTCCAAGGCGCTGTGGATGGCCGCGATCGAATCGTTGTCGTCTTGTGTGCTCCAGCCGAACTGCCAGCCGCCTCCGCCCGCCGCCCAGGCGCCGAATCCAAAGCGGGTGATATGCAGATCTGAGTTTCCCAGAAGGTGTGTGTTCATTGAGGAAGAAGAAACAGGGAAGCACCTAATTTTCAACTGCCACAACACGAGTTTTCGTCTATGGTGGCGCTATGCCATCCAACGTTGTCGGCGGAAGTTTGCAATGCTGCTGCATGGACCCAGCCACCGGATTTTATCGCGATGGTTACTGTCGTACGGGACCGGGAGATTTGGGTCTTCATACGGTCTGCGCGGTCATGACCTCGGAGTTCCTTGAGTTTTCGGTGTCGCGTGGGAATGATCTTGTCACGCCGCACCCCGAATGGGGGTTTCCGGGCCTCGCGCCGGGAGACCGCTGGTGCCTGTGCGTCAGCCGTTGGAAGGAAGCTCTCGATGAAGGAATCGCCCCGCCCGTGATTCTGGAGGCCACCCATGCATCGACGGTGGAATTTGTTTCTCTCGAGGATCTGATGGCGCACGCGGTTGACATCTGATTTTGCCATGAGCAAACGCGTTCTTTGCCTGCTGGCTCCCGGCTTCGAGGAGATTGAAACCGTCACCCCGATCGATCTCTTGAGACGGGCCGGCGCCGAGGTCGTCGTCGCGTCCCTTGGCGGCGAGCAGTCCGTCACCGGCCGAAGCCAACTGACTCTTCGAGCCGACGCAGCCCTGGCGGACGTGCAGGACGAGGATTTCGACCTCCTGCTCTTTCCGGGCGGGCCGGGTGTGAAAGCGCTCCGCGCGGATGGCCGCCCGGCCAAGCTTGCCAAAACCTTTCATCAGACCGGGAAGGTCGTTGCGGCCATCTGTGCGGCTCCCACGGTCTTGAAGGACGCGAGTCTGCTGGAAAACAAAAAGTTTACCGCGCACTTCTCGGTCTACGAGGAGCTGCCGGCCGCTCTGGCCGACGAGCGGGTCGTGCAAGACGGAACGATTCTCACCTCGCGAGGGGCCGGCACCGCGGTCGACTTTGGGCTCGCCATTGTGCAAACTCTTTTCGGCGCGGACAAGGCGAAGGAAATCGCCCGGTCGATAATGGCCTGAGTTGTTTCGTCGGCGCGTTTCTTCTCAGCAACGGCCAGCAAGGCACCCGACCCGGCGATGCGCGGGGAATTCAATCCCCGGGTTGTTTGTGGGCGAACCCGTCCGGGTCCGCCAATCAGCACCAAAACGATCGCGCCTCGCATCCTCCTCATTCCATGATCCGTTTGCGCCGCTTATGGGCGCCCGAGCGCGCACCGGTTGCGTATCTCCACGATTGGCGGAAGCGTGCCTCAGGGTCGAGAGCCCAATCGCGGAGCGCCGTGGCGTGATGGAACTGACCGGCGGTCTCAAGCTGCACGGCCAGGTATTCCGCGATCTGCTTCGGGTCCTCGTATTCTTCGATCCATTCATCGTGGGACAACGCCGCGAACCCCGCCTCGGTCAGCCACTCGTTGAGATGGATTCCCGCGCGGCTGTTTCCGCCGTTGCTTTCATGTAAGTCGCGATAAGCGTTGATTGCGCGACCGAGAGCCATCGGTAACGGGCTGATCTCGAAGGAATCCCAGTCCGGGCTGCATAGAGCAACAAAGCCGCCTGGTCGAGTCAAGCGGTGAAACTCCCTGAGCGCCTGGCGCGGCTCGCCAAGGTGTTCGAGAAGGGCGTGGGAGAAGACCACATTGAACGAGCCATCCGGGAAAGGTATCTCATAAGCGGACCCCGCCAGGAATTCGAGATTGACGATCTCGCGGCCCTCCGCGAGGCGGCGGCCAAGATCAAGCTCCGAAGGCGAAATGTCGAGCGCGGTCACTTTTCCGGGATACACCGCGTCGGCGATGTCCGCGCTGATCGTGGCCGGACCGCAACCGGCGTCCAGGACGTCAAAGCCTGGTTGCAGGAGCGGCAAGAGGAAAAATCCGTGGCTTTCAAGGTCTCGCGCGGCCATAAAGGAGGACGCGTTTGCCGTGTGCCCGGGCGTATAGTTTTCTTTCAATATAGTGGGGTTCATAGGTCAGTTTTCGTGTTGAAACCCTTGTCCAACCTCAGCCGTGAAATGAAAAATCCCACGACCTCCGGCGGCCGTGGGTTTTGGTGGGTGATCTTAAATCAGCTCCGCAAAATCGCCACGGCTCCGGGACGTACGGCCCCGGATACTGTGAAAATTTTTGCGATGACGAGCTTGGAATTCATTAACGGGCCATCGTCTACGCTCTCGAATTGAGAAAGGCAAGCCTTTGTTTTGAGAAAAACTGAGATCGTCAGCCGTCACACGGGCTGCGTCTCCTTCAAGCGCGAGTTCTTGAGACCCAGGCTTTCGAAGATGCGTCGCGTCGCGTCGGAGCGATTGAGCGTGTAAAAGTGAATGCCGCGCACTTTATGCTCCAGAAGATCGCGACATTGCTCGGAAGCGTGGTGAATGCCCACCCGGGCGACGCTTTCGGGATCGTCCTGGCATCGGTGCAAGGAGCGCAGGAGGCGCGCCGGAAACCGGGCGCCCGCCGCGAGCTCCGCCATGCGCTTCATCCCGCCGATCGAGGTAATCGGCATG
Source organism: uncultured Verrucomicrobiae bacterium (assembly GCA_963731945.1). Taxonomy (GTDB): domain Bacteria; phylum Verrucomicrobiota; class Verrucomicrobiia; order Chthoniobacterales; family Terrimicrobiaceae; genus DASTFP01. The sequence goes on from CAVSXN010000018.1 coordinate 343,430, forward strand.
ATTCCGGCAACAATGGGAACGTTGATGCCTGCCAACTCGCATCGATCGCGAAAATCGAGAAAATCGCGGTTGTCGAAAAAAAGCTGGGTGACGATGTAGTCCGCACCCGCATCGACCTTTTGCTTGAGGTAATCCATCTCCAGAAGCCGGTTCGGCGTGGCCGGATGGCCCTCCGGAAATCCCGCGACGCCGATGCCAAATCCGCGCCTGTCCGGATGAATCTTCGATTCGTTGAACTTCCGAATGAACCTGACCAGATCGGTCGCGTGCTGGAAATCGTCCTCCGCCTTGCGGTATTCCAGGCCCTTCGGAGCGTCGCCGCCCAGCGAAAGAATGTTGCTCACGCCCGCCGTGGCGTAGCGTTGAAGAATCTCGGTGATTTCATGTTGCTTATGGCAGACACAGGTGAGATGGGGCACCGGGCTCAAAGAAGTCGTTTGCCGGATGCGCACGACGAGGTCGTGCGTGAGCTCTCGCGTCGAACCGCCGGCACCGTAGGTCACGCTGACGAAATGCGGCTGATACGCCTCCAGCTCGCGGATGATCTCGTAAAGACTTTCCACCGCCTCCGGGCTTTTCGGCGGAAAGAATTCGAACGAGAAAGTGGTGCGAGTTGATTTGAAAATGTCTTCAGCGTGCATGGATGAGAGCGGGTAGTCTGCGAACCGCGCCGGACGAACTCTGGTTCTTAAACGGAAATATGCGTGACTTCGCCCGAAATGCCAGCCGCAACGAAAGCGCGCGTTCTTCGCCTGGCGTTGACGATAGCCGAAGCGCCAGGCTTTCGCCACCAACCGCGCCAGCCGTCGAGTTCCCCTAAATCCTGGTGACGGCGAGCCGCTCGCGTGTCTGGCGGATCTCGCGCAGGAAGTTCGCTTCGTCCCGGGTGAGGCGCGAGCCGGGAAGCGACAGTTCCATTTGCCGGCAAACAGGAATCTGCTTGCGGGTCACCTTCAGGATGAATTGTTGGATGTTCTTCATAGTCCATTGACCGTAGCAAGCTGATGGGACATATAATGTCCTATGCCAAAAAAAAGACCCCGCGAGCGCGAAAAACAGACCGGTCAGAGTTTTGCCGGATTGCGGGCGACCCGTCCGCCGCTGGTGCGGATGATCAGGATTCACGACCTGCTTTCGGCGGGGCGGTATCCGAACTGTTCCTTGCTGGCGCAAGAATTTGAAGTTTCGACGAAGACGGTCCAGCGCGACGTCGATTTCATGAGGGACCAGCTGGTGTTGCCAATCGAGTACGACCGCTCGCGGCATGGCTTCGCCTACACGCGGGCGGTCGGGCAATTTCCGTTGATCACCGTCAGCGAGGGGGAACTGGTGGCGCTTCTCGTCGCTCAGAAGGCCGTGGAGCAATATCGCGGAACGTCTTTTGAGAAGCCGTTGCAAACGGCCTTTCAAAAGCTGGTGTCCAGTCTCGGTGACGAGGCCAGTGTATCCCTGCATGAGCTGTCCGAAGCGGTTTCCTTTCATTCCCCTGGCGTCCCCGGGGCGCAGGTCAAGGTCTTCGAACTATTGACGGAGGCGGTGATGTCGGGCGAGTTGGTGGAGTTTGATTATTTTTCCCTGCGCGCCCGAAAGCCGGAGCGCCGGCGCGCGGCGCCCTATCACCTCGCTTGCATCAATAACCAATGGTATCTGATCGCGGGCGATCAGGCTCGAGGAGAGCTTCGCACCTTCGCGCTGACCCGCATCGACGCCGCCAGGAAGCTGAGGATTCCCTTCGAGCGCCCGGCGGATTTTTCAGTTTCCAAGGTGCTTTCGGGGAGCTTTGCGGCCTTTGAAGCCGGCCAGACCGATCGGGTTCGAATTCACTTCGATGCTTTTGCTGCCCGGCTGGTCTCCGAGCGCCAGTGGCACAAGTCGCAAAAAATTCGTCCGAGAGGGGCGGCGGGGATTGAGTTGACGATGCAAGTCGGGATCGCTCCCGATTTGGAAAGCTGGATCCTCGGGTGGGGTGACCACGCCGAGGTGATCGAGCCGGCCCGCCTGCGGGATCGGATCTCCGAGACCATTCGCAGCATGGCTGCGAAGTATTAGAGGAGGGGAGCCTTCGCGCGCGTTCCTTCCGGAGCATCCGAATCTTTTCGCGCGGCAGATCGTTTTTCTTGATGCACGCGTGGGAAAACACGACAACCTTTGGCCATGACCGTGACCACTGCCGTCGATCCGGCGGCCGCCAGCGGGCGGCAGGCTGATAAGGTGACTCCGGAGTTCGAGGCGGAGATTGACGAGATTGTCTCGCACTATCCCGTATCGATGCGGAGCGCCTCCTTGCCCTTGATCCACTATTGGCAAAACCATTTCGGCTATGTGGACGACAGCGGGATTGAATGGATTGCCGCCCGGCTCGACCTTCGGCCGATCAATATCTACGAGCTGGTCACGTTCTATCCCTGGTTTCGGCGCGAGCCCGCCGGGAAGACGATCATTCGGGTTTGTCGCACGCTGGCATGCGCGATGGCGGGGAGCTACGCGGTGAAGGAACGTTTTTGCGCGGCCGTCGGTCTCGATCCTCATGAGGAACATCACGGTTACGGGAGCGCGCCGCCGACAACGCCAGACGGAAGATTCAGCGTGGAATTCGTCGAATGTCTGGCGAGTTGCGGCAGCGCGCCGGTTGCCTTGATCAACAACGAGCTGCACGAAAGGATCTCTCCGGAAGCCGTCTCCGACATTTTGGAGCGATACCAATGAGCGGGAAACCCTTTGTCATGCCGGCGCCGCATCCCAAGGAGCGGCGGATCATCTTCGAGAATATCAGCAAGCCGGGCTACGATACCACCATCGAAACCTGTCTCGCGCATGGCGGTTATGAATCGCTCCGCAAGGCAGTGACAATGAAGCCGGCGGAAATCGTGGACGTCATCAAAGCCTCCAATCTGCGAGGCCGCGGCGGCGCGGGCTTTCCCTGCGGCGCCAAATGGGGATTCATCAAACACGATGATGGCAAGCCGCACTATATCGTGGTCAACGCCGACGAGTCCGAGCCCGGAACTTTCAAGGACCGCTATATTCTTCACTACGACCCGCATCAACTTGTCGAGGGGCTGGCCATTTCGGCTTACGCGACGAATACGCACCTTTGCTACATTTACATCCGGTGCGAGTTTCCCGAGGCCGCGAGCATTGTTTGGAACGCGATCCAGGCGGCCAGGGCAAAGGGCTTCGTGGGCAAGAACATTCTGAATTCGGGCTTTGACGTTGAGATTTACGTGCATCAGGGGGCCGGCGCCTATATCTGCGGCGAGGAGACCAGCCTGCTGGAATCGCTTGAAGGCAAGCGCCCATACCCGCGGATCAAACCGCCCTATTTTCCGGCCGTGCTCGGTCTCTACCTGAAACCAACGATCGTCAACAACGTGGAGACGATTTGCCATGTGAAGCACATCCTTCGCTTGGGAGCCACGGAATATGCCAAAATGGGGACGCCCGGCGATGGCGGGACACGAACCCTGTGCGTGAGCGGCGATGTGATCAGCCCCGGTTTTTACGAACTGCCCGCGGGAGCGGTGACGCTCGGGGAATTGATCTTCGACATTTGCGGCGGCCTCAAGCCGGGCCGAAAACTCAAGGCGGTCATTCCCGGAGGCAGTTCCGCCAAGGTGATGCGCGCCGATGAGGTCTTTAAGGTCAAGGCGAAGAATTCCGAGGGCAAAATGGTGGACAAGGAAATCAACATGCTTGATGTCGTGATGGACGCCGCCAGCCTTGCATCGGTTGGCACCATGGTTGGCAGCGGCGGCGTGATGGTGATGGACGATTCGCGCGAGATGGTTTGGGTGCTGAACAACTTGAATCAGTTTTACGCCAACGAAAGCTGCGGGCAGTGCACACCGTGCCGCGAAGGAAGCCTTTGGATGTCGAAGATCACCAGTCGCATGCTCGACGGAGGAGGGACCACCGGCGATCCGAAGTCGCTCAAGAGCGTGGCGGATAACATCGCCGGACGCACCGTTTGCGCGTTTGGCGAAGCATGTTCGTGGCCAACGCAGAGCTTCCTCGCGAAGTTCCCTGAGGAATTCGAGGCAGTGGCGTCAGGAAACAAGACCGCCCAACGAGAATAGCAATCGACCTCCCGGCGGATTTCGCTGCCCATCCGATTCCCGGAGCCAACCGCGAGCGCGATCAATCGCGCTTCAGCCATGCGCAACGTGCAGATTCAAACCGAACGTTTTGAGCCTTTTTACCTGCTTGGCGGTAGGCGGTTTGTCGGTGATCCAATCGTCGAGTTCACTCCATCTCGCAAAGCGAATAATGCTCGGACGCTCCCATTTTGTGCTATCCGCAAGAAGAATCTTTCGTTTCGCTCTGGCGAGAATCGCCTTCGTCATTTCGGCCTCGAAAAGCTGCGTGTTCGAGCAGCCTTCTTCGGCATCCAATCCGGACGCGCCAATGAAGGCGAAATCTGCGCGGACGGTGGCGAGAACGCCCAGGGCCTCACCTCCGGTGAGAGCTCCGCTCACTTTTCGGAGTTCTCCGCCAACACAAAGAAGCTCCGCTTCGCCCTGGCGCGCAGCTTCCACCAAGGTTACCGAGTGCGTGATTATGCGCACGTCTCTCCTCCCGAAGAGCGCCCTCCCCGCCTCCAGGCAAGTCGTTCCCGCGTCAATGAGCACGCTCGCGCCAGACGGTATCAGGCGGGCGGCCAGGGCGGCGATGGCTCTCTTGGCAGGAACGTTGCGAAGCATTCGCTCGTCGAAGGTGATCTCCGACCTCACATAGCGCGTGTCCATCACGCCGCCATGAACCCGAATGAGCTCGCCGGATTCTTCGAGCTCGCCCAAGTCCCTTCTTATGGTCGCGGGAGACGCGGGAATCACAGCCTGCAACTCCGCGAATGTCATGCGACGCCGTTCGCGGACGACCTTTGATATCGCCTTGAGTCGCTCTTGAGCGAACATGATGATCGGGGGTTGGTTGCACGGTGCGTCCCGCGCACCGGTTAAGTTAGTCGCTTTGGACTTCCTATCGCCCGTATCATATGCCCGTCCGCCAGGCAAGTCATAGTTGGTCGAGGATTTAGCCCCCGGCGGCTCGGACAATGATCCGGCAGAGGTCTTGCAAAAAAAGGTTTGACGTTCATGATTGAACTGCTTCAGCATGATTACGTTCAATCATTTGTATGATTCGTGCTGCAACTGACGAAGTCCCCCAAACTTCGACTTTTTCCAAACGATAAATAGCCAATCATCGACAACCAGTTCCTTCCAAGAAAACACCGATAACCCCCAAGAACTATGAAAAGGCATCTCGCATTCCTGCTAGCCATTCTGCTCACTGGTCTCAGCGCCATAGCCCAGCAGAAGACGGTGAACATCGTGACAGTCAATAACCCTGACATGATCACGCTCAAGAAGCTGTCTACGAAATTCGAAGCGGCGAACCCGGATATCAAACTGAACTGGCTCGTGCTGGAAGAGAATATCATGCGCCAGCGCATCACCACGGACACCTCGACAGGGGGCGGCCAGTTCGACGTGATTTTCATTGGCCTCTACGAGGCCCCGATCTTTGCCAAGCGTGGCTGGCTTATTCCGATGGAGGATCTCCCGGCCGAGTATGACATCGAGGATGTTTTCAAGTCGCTGCGCGACGGGCTCTCCCATGATGGAAAGCTGTATGCGCTGCCCTTCAACGGGGAGAGTTCCATGTTGATGTATCGAAAGGACCTTTTCGAAGCAAAAGGGCTCAAGGTGCCTGAGCAAGCAACTTATGATGACATAAAGAAGTTTGCCGAAGCGCTATCTGACAAAGGAAAGGGCATCTATGGAATTACCCTGCGTGGCAAGCCAGGCTGGGGCGAAAATATGGCTTTCGTCGGTACCTTGGTCAACACGTTCGGGGGCGCTTGGTTTGACATGGATTGGAAAGCGACCATTGACACCCCAGAGTGGAAAAACGCGATTACCTTTTACGTTGATCTGATGAAAGCCTATGGGCCTCCAGGCGCCACCTCCAATGGGTTCAACGAGAACCTGACGATCTTCGCCACCGGAAAGGCGGCGATGTGGATCGACGCGACTTCCGGTGCGGGTCCGCTCTTCGATCCGAAGGAATCGCAAGTATCCGACAAGGTGGCGTTTGCCAATGCTCCCATTGCAGTAACGCCGAATGGTTCCCATTGGCTGTGGTCATGGGCGTTTGCAATCCCCAAATCCTCGAAGTCTGCGGATGCGGCCAAGAAGTTTGCGCTTTGGGCTACTTCTAAGGAATACATCAAGTTGGTTGCCGAAGACACCGGATGGGCGACAGTGCCTCCGGGAACCCGGAAATCGCTTTACGAAAACCCCGAGTATCAGAAAGCAGCTCCATTTGCTACAGTGACATTAAACGCGATGCAAACGGCGGATCCCACCAATCCGGCCAAGGTAAAGGTTCCCTACACAGGCATTCAGTTTGTGGGTATTCCCGAGTTCCAATCCTTCGGCACTGTGGTAGGTCAGAATGTCGCTGGCGCGTTGGCGGGGAAGATGACTGTGGATCAAGCTCTGAAGGCCAGCCAGGCTGCCGCGAACAAGGCTGTTAAACAAGCCGGATTGCAAAAGTAACTTCTGCCGCGCTGGCGTAGAAGTCAGTGAGCACCGCACAACAGCCCGCAGCGACCCTACCTGCCGCGCCCGAGGAAGAGGCAAAGCCCAGCAAGATTTTGCCTCTGCTTCAGGCGCCCGCTGTGGGCGTCTTGTTGATCTGGATGATCGTCCCGTTGGGGATGACCATCTATTTTTCGTTCATCCGGAAAAATCTCCTGAATCCTGAGCTCACGGGATTCGCCGGGTTCGAAAACTATAGGTATTTGTGGGAAGACCCTGCGTTTTTCCCCGCGATCTTTAACAGCATCATTCTGATCGGCGCGGTACTGATCATCACGGTGGTGCTTGGAACGCTGCTGGCTGTTCTCTTTGATCGAGAGTTCTTTGGAAAGAACATAGCGGCCCTGCTGGTTATCGCTCCGTTCTTCGTGATGCCAACGGTGAGCGCCCTGATCTGGAAGAACATGATGATGCACCCGGTTTATGGGTTCCTCGCTGTGACAATGGGAAAGCTGGGGCTGCCGGCCATTGATTGGTTTAGCGCGCATCCGCTGCTTTCAATCATCATCATCGTCTCTTGGGAGTGGCTGCCTTTCGCGTTCCTGATCCTTTTTACCTCGATCAAGTCGCTCGATCAGGAGCAAAAGGAGGCCGCGGCAGTCGACGGCGCGAGTCCGGTGCAGTTTTTCTTCTACGTGACGATCGCGCACTTGAGCCGCGCGATCGGAGTCGTCGTCATGATCGAAACGATCTTTCTTTTGTCGATTTTCGCGGAGATCTACACGACGACCTCGGGCGGACCGGGAACGGCCACCACGAACCTTGCCTTTCTGGTGTACTCCTTGGGCCTGCAGCAATTTGACGCCGGCATCGCTTCGGCCGGAGGAATTCTGGCGGTGATCCTGGCCAATGTCGTGGCGTACTTTATGGTCAAATTGGTCGCGAAGAACCTCCAGTCCCGTTGATATGGAAGAGTCTAAGTTTAGCAAATGGGCCTTCGGCATTCTGGCATGGCTGGTCGCCATTATCATCTTCTTTCCGATCTTTGTGATGGCGATAACCGCCTTCAAGAACGAACGCGAAGCCCAGACGCTAAGTCTGTTTTTTCTTCCCACGCTGGAATCCTTTTACGAAGTTTTCGCCCGAAGCAACTACGCGAACTACGTATGGAACTCCATTCTGGCTTCGGTGGGTTCGACGCTGCTATGTTTTGCGTTGGCCATTCCTGCGGCCTATCGAATGGCGTTCTATCCAACGAGAAAAACCCAGTCGACGCTGGTGTGGATGCTCTCGACCAAGATGATGCCCGCGGTCGGGGTTTTGATTCCCCTCTATATCCTTTGCCAATTCTTTGGGGTGCTGGATAGTATTATTGCTCTCATCATCATTTACGCGCTGATCAATCTGCCGATCGCGGTGTGGATGGCTTACACGTATTTTTGCGAAGTTCCCGGCGCCATTCTTGAGGCGGCGCGGATTGATGGCGCAACCATCTGGGGGGAGATGTGGCATGTGCTGCGTCCCATGACGCTGCCCGGCCTTTCTTCTACGGGGCTGCTCCTGATCATTCTTTCCTGGAACGAGGCGTTCTGGAGTCTCAATCTGACGAGTGTGAACGCGGCGCCGTTGCCAGTATTTATTGCATCCTACTCCAGCCCGGAGGGTTTGTTTTGGGCGAAATTATCTGCAGCCTCCTTTCTGGCGGTGGCGCCAATCATGGTGCTCGGCTGGATGACGCAGAAACAGCTTGTCCGCGGATTGACGTTCGGCGCGGTGAAGTAGACCCACCTAATTCCTTAATTGGCTTATGAGCGACGGTTCGGTTCACATAAAAAACCTGGTGAAGACCTATCTCGACGAACATGGCAATCCCTCGTTCACCGCGGTCAAGAACATCAACCTCGACATCAAGGATGGCGAGTTCATGGTTCTGGTGGGTCCCTCCGGATGTGGAAAGTCCACAACTTTGCGGATGCTCGCAGGACTGGAGAACATTACCGGCGGAACGATTTCGATTGGCGACCGGGTGGTCAATAACATTCGCCCCAAGGATCGCGGGATTGCGATGGTGTTCCAGAATTACGCGCTCTATCCGCACATGACGATCTTTGACAATATGGCGTTTGGCTTGAAGCTTGCCAAGAAGCCCAAGGAGTTCATCCGGGAGACGGTTAACAAGACGGCAAATACTCTGGGGCTTGAGAAGATGCTCGACCGCAAGCCGGGAGCGCTTTCGGGAGGCCAACGTCAGCGGGTTGCGCTCGGCCGGGCTATTGTACGGGATCCCAAGGTATTTCTTTTCGATGAACCGCTCTCCAACCTGGATGCCAAGATGCGTGTCCACATGCGTTCGGAGATTTCCCGGCTTCACACGCAGCTCACTACGACGATGGTGTACGTGACGCACGACCAGGTGGAGGCGATGACCATGGGCGACCGCATTTGCGTAATGCGCGACGGATTGATCATGCAGGTGGCCGATCCGCTCACGCTTTACCGGCAGCCAGAGAATATTTTTGTTGCCGGCTTTATTGGCAGTCCGCCAATGAACTTGCTCAAGGGAAAGGTGCAAAAGCTCGATAGCGGTTTGGCGTTTGTCGAGGATGGACAGGCGGGTGCGCTGACCATTCCCTTGCGCGGCAAGCTGGAATCGTTGGCGGCGAAGTATGTTGGGAAACCGGTTATTTTTGGCATTCGTCCCGAGCATCTGGCCGATCAGGTGAGCGATCCGAGCCATGTTCCGGTGACTGCACCGATCGAAATCGCCGAGCCGATGGGCTCCGAATCCATTGTTTATTTCAAGGCTGCCACTGGCAACTTGATCGCGCGGGTTCCCGGCGAACACTTGTACCATCCCGGTGAGCAACTGACGGTTCAGCTCAACATGGAGAAGGTTCTTCTCTTCGACGCCCAAACTGAAGCGGTAATTCGTTAAGAGACCGTCAACGCGTTCGGAAAGCGAAGGCGTTCGATGTTGTTTGGAGAGGCCCTTGTGCCAAGGGCCCGCGGACAGACGATCGGGCACAATCGCCTCGTCAATATTTGGGCCCGCTCTGCCTACGGGCGCTTAGCTAATACTTTTGACCAGCGTCGCCCGGGCGCCCTCTTCGTAGAAGCTGTTCAAGGTCTCCGAGACGTGTTTCGAAAAAGCGGGAGCGTTGGCCAGTTCTTCACTGAAAACCTCACGCATGCCCAGGAGTTGAGCGGCGTTCCGTCCGGCCGCTTTAGCGCGCTCGCGCAACTTCGGTGCCATGGGATCGAGCATCGGCATGTCTTTGCCCGATTCGTCCAGCCCGCTCAAATAGCGAAACCATGAGGCAACGGTGAAACTCAGCAGCTTGATGGGTCCGCCGCGCTTTAGTTGCTCCTCAATCGAGGGCAGGACGAACTTGGGAATCCCTGACGACCCGTAGATCCCGATGCGTGAAAGCTGATCGCGAATCGCCGGATTCGCAAAGCGCTCGATCAAGGTCTTCTTGTAGTCCGTCAAGTCCACGCCCGGGACGGCTGAGAGAATCGGAGTGACTTCCTCGTCCATCATCTTCTCCACGAGTTTGCGGATGTCGGAGTCCTCCATGGTTTCGTGCACGAGCTGATATCCGAGAAGCATTCCGATGTAACAGAGTGCCTGGTGGCTGGCGTTCAGCAGGCGGAGCTTCATCTTTTCATAGGGCAGCACGTCGCTTGTCATCTGCGCGCCCACCTGTTCCCACTTCGGGCGGCCTTGGACAAAGTGATCCTCGATCACCCATTGCTTGAAGGATTCGGTCATGACGGGCCATCCGTCATCGATGCCGAACTTCTCTTGGACCAGGGCGCGATGCTCATCGGTGGTCGCGGGAGTGATGCGATCGACCATGCTGTTTGGAAACAGGCATTTCTCCGCCATCCAATTGCTAAGCGCAGGATCCCGCAACTCGGCGAACGCCATCAGCATTTTCTTGGCGACTTCGCCATTGCTCTGGATGTTGTCGCACGACATGAGCGTAAATGGCGCAAGTCCGCGAATGCGTCTGCGATCGAGCGCCTCCAGGAGGTATCCAAACGAGCAGGAAGGTTCATGCGGATGCGCGAGATCATGTTGAATGTCCGCATGCTGAGCATCCAACTCGCCGGTGGCGGCGTCGATGTAGTAACCGCCTTCCGTAATCGTCAAGGAAACGATGCGAGTTGAGGGAGATGCCATTTGCTCGATCACTTTCTGCGGGTCATCCGGCGCGAAGATAAAATTCACAATGGAACCAATGATGCGCGCGGTGTCGCCTTCGATGCTTCGCTCAACGAGCGTATAAAGGCAATTTTGAGAGAACATGACGTCGCGGAGGCGGGCATCATGCTTGAGCAATCCCACTCCGCAAAAGCCCCACTGGGATTCCTCGCCCTGGTTGAGCAGATCATCCGTATAGAGCGCCTGATGAGCGCGATGAAAACCACCCACTCCAACGTGCATGATGGCCTGGCCGACTTTCTGCCGATCATATCGCGGCACTTGAATTTTCGGGTCGAGCTGACTTAGGTTCGCTGTGTTGAGTTTGGCAGTCATTGTTTAGGAGGTTAACGTGAAACTTGCAATGGGGGACACGGCTTCCCGGAGTGCACGGGCGCGACGCGCTTCCGCCATAGAAACGGCTTTGCCGTGCCGGCGCGCGGCGGTCTCCGGGGAGAGCGTGTATAACTCATACGCAAGAGGGATGACGGGAGACGGCTGAGTTAAAGCGATGTGATCATTAGTGTCAAATCCTTTCTCAGGTGGGCGTTCTCTACGGCACACTGTTGGCCGCGCTGGTAAGAGGCGACGGCGAGCACCTCCCGAAAGGGCTCACCGAGACCGGCATCAACATGCCGGCCAGACGCCTGCGCAAGGCGGTAATTCCCGGAGGCAGTTCCGCCAAGGTGATGCGCGCCGATGAGGTCTTTAAGATCAACGCGAAGAATTCCGAGGGCAAAATGGTGGACAAGGAAATCAAGATGCTTGATGTCGTGGACGCCGCCAGCCTTGCATCGGTTCGCACCATGATTTGGCAGCGCCGGCGTGATGATTGTGGACAGTTCGCGCAACATGGTTGAGCGCTGAGCAATTTGAATCATTTGTATGCCAACACTCGTGGCCGACGCAGAGTTTTCTCGCAAATTCCCAGAGGAATTGAAGCGGTCAGGAAACAAGGTCGCGCCAGAATAAGAAACGCGACTCCTTAGGTCCACTCGAGTTGCCCGGGTGACACGACAAAAGACGAAGCAAAGCAATCAATCGCGTTTTCAGGCGCGTGCAACATGCAGATTCAAACCGAACGTTTTGAGCCGTTTTACTTGCTTGGCGGTGGGCGGTTTGTCGGTGATCCAGTCATCGAGTTCGCTCCATTCCGCAAAGCGAATGATGCTCGGGCGCTCCCATTTTGTACTATCCGCGAGAAGAATCTTTCGTTTCGCTCTGGCGAGAATCGCCTTCGTCATTTCGGCCTCGAAAAGCTGCGTGTCCGAGCAGCCTTCTTCGGCGGCCAATCCGGACGCGCCAATGAAGGCGAAATCTGCGCGGACGGTGGCGAGAACGCCCAGGGCCTCACCTCCGGTGAGAGCTCCGCTGACTTTTCGGAGTTCTCCGCCAACACAAAGAAGCTCCGCTTCGCCCTGGCGCGCAGCTTCCACCAAGGTCACCGAGTGCGTGATGATGCGCACGTCTCTCCTCCCGAAGAGCGCCTTCCCCGCCTCCAGGCAAGTTGTGCCCGCGTCAATGAGGACGCTCGCTCCAGACGGGATCAGGCGGGCGGCTAGGGCGGCGATGGCCCTCTTGGCATGAACGTTGCGAAGCATGCGCTCGTCGAAGGTGATCTCCGACCTCACATAGCGCGTATCCATCACGCCGCCATGAACCCGAATGAGCTCGCCGGATTCTTCGAGCTCGCCCAAATCCCTTCTTATGGTCGCCGGAGACGCGGGAATCACCGCCTGCAACTCCGCGAAGGTCATGCGACGCCGTTCGCGGACGACTTTGGATATCGCCTTAAGTCGCTCTTGCGCGAACATTGTGATGGGGAATTAGTGAAACGGTGCGTCGCGCACACCGTCTGAGTTTAGTCCCTTCGGGCTTCCTTGCGGAGGTATCATAAGCCCGCCCACCCAAGCCAGTGACAGTTCTTTGGTTTGACGTTCATGACTGAATTGCTTCAGCACAATTTATGCTTTGCGATAAATTTCGCATGGCTTTCGGGGAGTTGACGCTGACACCAAAGAGAGTCGCTCCTGCTTCGAGAAATGGCTCATATCGATCCTGCAGGCCGCACGCCTCTGCTGTTCATCCGGGTGTGTCGTTCTTCGGATAAAAATAACGCACGAAGGTCTTCCTCTTGAAGTCGGCAAGCTTGATCGTTTGCCCCGTGCTTTTCCCATACCGTTCTCTCCAACCAGAGCGGACCTCTCCCGGCCAAATGGTGAGATCCACGCCATTGAGCGCGCCTATGCCGGGGAACTCTTGTTTGCCGTAACTTAAGGATCGGCTCACCAGTGCGGAGGGGAATTGCTATTTAACCACCCATCGTCAGCCCCGAGACGATGTAGTCTCCCTTGGTTTTCGTCTTTGGCCCATTCTTGCGAAGCTAAGCCGATACGGTGGCCGATTTCTGTGCCGTAGCTGCATCAAGCCGCGCGCGGTAGTCTCGATAGAGGTCGGCATAGGGTTCGACCCAAACCGCCACAGGCTCGATCTCTTGCAGGTTCAGTCCGTCTCCAAACGGCAGTGCGACGCCTGTGGCACCTTGCGCCGCGATGAGAGCTGCACCGATGGCCGTAAGTTCAGGCTCATCGACCACGGTTACCGGTTGGCCAAAAATGCTGGCGCGTAATTCTATGAAGGCGTGCGAACGTGCCCAGCCACCAGCTGCGAAAATCGGGGCAGGCTTGGCACCGGCCGCCAAGATCTCATCAAACAGCCGGCGCGCGTAGAAGGTCGCAGCCTCTAAAGCGACTCGCACATCAACTTCGGTCGGTTCGTGGCCAGACCGCACGAGCAATTCGTCAGAACCGGGGATTGGTATGGGACGATCGAGAGGGAGACCCGGAATACGCTCCAACGCAAGCAACCGCGCAAGAACATTGTTGGTCCCGCGAAGCGATTGGATCGCCGCCGCCAATTCAAAGACGCCGAGGCAGGACAGGCCAGGGTTGCCCATCGCCGGCACCGAAAAGGCCACGTAAGGATCGAGCTTCGGTTCGCCCACATTTGTCGTCTCGCCGTAAATCAGGTTGGCCGTTCCCATCGAGTCCACCAGGGCGTCGGGATGTAATCGCCGGATTGTGGCGGCGGCCATCGGATGATCGTGTCCGCCGGCTACGACTACCGTCGCTGTAGACGCGGCTCCGCTCTCGAGCAGCGGCCCGTTCCGAACACGGCCCAGGACAGTGCCAGCAGGTACCACGGGTGGCAGAGTCGGGGCGCCCGCGGCGGTCAACAGAGGCTCGATCCAACAGCGTGCATACACATCGTAGCAGCCAGTCCGAGCAGCGAGGGTTTCGCTCATGAAGGGACGACCTGTCCAGGCGACTGCCGGGTAATCGGTCAAAGCTATCCAGAATGCAGCGGAGACAAGGTCGGCTGGTCGGTTCTGTCTGAGCCATAGCCACTTAGCGGCCGTTCGGGAAGAATCGATTGCTAGCCCCGCCTGCGCGGCGTAACGGGAAGTCCGTTGGAGAACGCTCGCCTGCATCGCGGCCCGCTCGTCGAACCATGGAAGTGAAAGGCCAATTGGCGTAAGGTCGGCGCGGATACCGACTCCGTCTTCTCCTACTCCCACGACAGCGATCGCTTGAAGTGGCAGAGATTGGCCATGCGTGCGCCAACCTTCGACGATCATTTCCTCAATCATCGCGACCAGCCGAAGCACATCGGTCGCCACGCCGCCGTCGTCGGGAACGCGTGGTGTCGGAACGGATTTAGTCCAAACCGCGCGCGCGCGCTCGTTCACTAATATCACCTTGACATTAGTGGACCCGATATCGACCCCGCAGGTGAGAGCACTCATAAGGAAGAGTTGCCTCTCCAACGGGTTATCACCGGCGCGTAAAGCGAAGTCATGTAAATTCCTCCATCACTACCTGAAAGGCTTCCAGTCAAATTGCACAGCAACCGCCCCGGGATCAGGACGACCTAGAGCGCCCAAATAACTCGAGCGCCCGCCTAGGGCGATTACATGCCTGGACGGCAGTTGCGCACAACTTTGTCCATTTTCTCCACCTTTAGCGAACACCTCGGCTGCAGGCCACAAGGCATCCAGCATTGTCCGATCGCCTCTTGCGGCTCCTCCCAAATCACGCATGCCTTTCAGCCGGTGTGGTTGGCTATTTCGTCCAGCCTTGATACTCGTTCACATTCTCGCGGGTGATCAGTTTGACCGGGACCAATATCGTTTCCTGTTCGGACTTCTTGCCGTTCATGACTCCGTAACCAACTTCGACGGCTTTTCTCGCCATGGTATACGGATCTTGAGCCGGCGTGGCCTCAAACAAGGTATCCTTGCTTTTCAGCGTGGAGACGCCGTCGGGCGAACCGTCAACTCCCACGATGAAGAAATCCTTTCGTTGCGCCTGCTTGGCGGCGAGATCGCAGCCAATGCCGGTTGGATCGTTGATCGCGAAAACGGCGTCGAGTTTCGGAGACGCGGTGAGAAGATCGGTCATGACTCGCAATCCGCCATCGCGACTGCCACCAGCATTTTGGTCTTGAGACAAGATCTTGATATCTGGGTGTTTCTTAAGCACCTCGAGCGCACCCGCCACACGGTCTTGCACTGAGCTGATCGCAGGACCATTCACGATCACCATCTGCCCTTTCCCCTTTAGCTTATCGACGATGTATTGGCCCGCTTGCTGCCCGGCTTGCTTGTTGTCCGACATCACCGTCGCGTCCACACCGCCTTCAGCGGCGACGTCAACAGCTATCACCACGATACCCGCTGCTTTAGCCCTCTTGACGGCCGGAGCGATACCTTTACTGTCGGCGGCGCCAAGAATAATCATATCGACCCCGGCGGAAATAAGATTGTCGATCTGGTTTGTCTGATTGTTCACATCATAGGCCCCACTCGAGAGCGATGTGATTTTGACCTCTGGGTTATATTGCTTCGCTTGGTCCTCGACGCCACGGACGATCTGCACGAAAAAGGGGTTACTGAGGTCGGCGACCGGCAGACCGACCGCCTTGAGTTGCTTCTCAGCGCCAAACAACGGCGACACAAGAAGGGTTGCGAAGAGGAGACAAAGAGAGCCTTTAAGTGAAGGAGTCATGTTCATACATGGATGATTTTGCAGCGGGCAAAGAAATGAGCGTGAAAAAAGCCTGCTACTATGCATGTTTGCTAAAGTTCGATGGTTCAATCTTCGCCTTGAAGGGCTTTCTTCATGCTATCAGCACGGTTTGAGGCACGGAGTAATCTTATCCGTCCGCGAGCGGCTTCTGTCACCTTGTCCATCGCGTGCTTCGAAATGCCGTAATGCCGTGGTTCATGGGAATCCGCTGATTTTTGAGCCACTCCTTCTTCCAAGCCGGAAATCCACGCCTCGAATATAGCTGCCCCTATGTTTACCTTTACGACTCCCATGTCCAACGAAGTTGTAAGGTCCTTAGGATCGATGCCACTTCCGCCATGAAGAACCAACTGTCCCCCGGTGCGACTCGCAATCTCCTTCAGAAGCGGCAGCTTGAGTCGGCTGGGCTGTCCGTGTACCGAGCCAACGGATATCGCAAGCATGTCTATTCCGCTCTCCTTGAACATGCGTTCAGCGTCGTCGGGAGTACATTCCTGGACTGTTCCAGCCTGGTGTTCTCCTCCAAACTGACCGATTTCGCCCTCGATTACCGCGTCAAGGGCATGCGCTACTTCCGCGGCCTTTCCCGTCTCTCGCACGTTGTCCTCGAGAGCAAGACTTCCCCCATCAAACATGACCGAGCGATAGCCATTTTTGAGACACTGGAGAACCATCGGCAAGCCGGTTGGATGGTCGAGGTGAAGAACAATTGGTACTTTCGCCCGTTTGATCACGAGGTGGCTCAAACTGGCAAGTTCTTCAATGCCGCCGTAGTCTAGATCGCCGTAGAAGGTCTGCATTAGTATAGGCGCGTTTTCCAGATCGGCTGCCTCGGCAACAGCTTTTGCGATCTCAAGATTCCAGACATTAAAAGCAGGGAAGGCATATTTGTTTTCAAACGCGTGCCTGTAGAATATTTTAGGAGAATTAACTAACATGATGTGTATTTTATGGAGTAATCCGAACAAACACTGGCCCCGGAGGAGGCATGTCACCGTAAGTTGAGAACAATTTGCGTTTTCGGCAAGCAAAAACGTATAGCAAAACAACAAAAATGTGAGGAAAAATGTTCGATTGTTGTGATTTGCCTGGATAGGTGCAGGCGGCGGCCGTAGAGTTCCAAAGCTGGGAGCAGTCTATGACTCCCTCCAATCCGAATGGCTTCAATCCCTTTAAAATCCTCATCATAAGCCACTAATCTAGGAAAGACCAAAAAAAATGAAAGCGTTACAATTCCCTCGTCTGAATCACAGCGAAATTGTCAGTCTCGAGAAACCTTCGATCTCAGCGCGAGAAGTACTCGTCAGGGTGGGGGCTTCAGGAATTTGCCACACCGATCTGGAAATTCTTAAGGGAAACTACGCGGCGAACTTTCCTGTCATTCCCGGACACGAGTTCGCCGGGACCGTGGAGCAGGTTGGAAAGGATGCAGATCCCGGCCTTATCGGTCGACCAGTTGTCGTTGATCCGAACGTTCCCTGTCATCAATGTGCCGCCTGTGCGGCAGGGTTGTTCAACAAGTGTTTGAATCTCAAAACGTATGGCTCCACCCTCGATGGCGGATTTTCTGAATATGTGGCGGTGGATGCTGGGACGCTCCATTCAGCTGAGGGTTTATCGATGCGAGCTGCCGCTTTAGCGGAACCTCTGGCGTGCGTTTTGCACGGTCTCAATCGCCTCAGCCTCTCGCCCCAGCAACGGACGGTTATTTTCGGCACCGGACCGATCGGGATGTTGATGCTTCAGGTTTTGAAAGCGAGAGGCGTTACTGAAGTGGCGTGTGTTGACCGACACAACGGCCGTCTGGAAACCGCGCGTCGACTGGGCGCTCACGCTTGCTTTCAAGCCGATGAGATCGGCCCGGATACCCATCGCCGGGAGTTCAATGTTGCCATCGACGCTACAGGCATTCCCGCGGTGATCCAGATGTTACCCGATCTGGTCAAGGATCGAGGAACAATCCTCTTGTTCGGAGTTTGTCCGCCTCAGGCTCGCGTCCCCTTCTCGCCTTTCGAGATTTATGACAGGGAGTTGGCGATCCTCGGTTCGTGTTCGCTATGTGGTGAGATCGAAGAAGCTCTCGAGTTGCTGAGAAAGGGAGCCATTTCCGTGGACGAAATCGTATCTCACCAGGTGAGCCTGGAAGAAATGCCGGAATATCTGTCCCGAGTCGGGAGTCCTGATACACTCAAGGTGCAATTGGTTTTCGACACGCACGAGTCGCCATAAGGACAACTTTCACGTCCAAAAGTGGCCTTGCGCACTGCGGCGGCGATAGTAGTCTGGCCCCGGTCGGTAGATCCAATGAAAGACAATAGAGAGGCAAATCATTCCCCCCTGTCCGTGAGCGACGTCGACGTGTCGGAACGCGCGCATTCCATCTTGGAGTCTTTCAGGGCAGACGGTTCAGTAAAGACGAGCGAACTTGCCAAGGAATTCTCCGTCTCTGAGATGACGATTCGTCGCGACTTGGATGAGCTTGTCCGACGCGGACTGGCACGGCGGGTCCACGGTGGAGCTGTTTTGCTGAGTGCTCCAAGGGAAAAGCCTCCTGCGGCGGATGGTTCTGCGAATATGAAACTTGTGGCGAGAAGAGCTCTCCAGTTTTTCCCCCAGCAAGGCACGGTCTATATGGATGCCGGAAGAACTTCCATGGAATTAGCGCGTGTGATTCCCGAGCTTCCGGCGGCCCAGCGAGACACCTTGCGGATCGTGACCCATGCGTCCAACGTTGCGAGTTACCTCTCAGAGGTCAGGGCGGTCCGAAGCGTTCACCAGATCGGGGATGACATCGATCAAATCACGCTCGCGGCAGTTGGACCGCAGGCCTTGGAACAACTTCAGGGGCTTCACTACAATGTCTTCTTCATGGGCGTGAGCGGAGCGGATCCCGAGGCTGGCTGGACAAACAACAACCTCGCGGAATCCAAGGTTAAACAGGTCGTGATGAGGCATGCCGCCAAGGTCTACGTGATTGCCGACAGCTCGAAATGGAGGTCAGTTAACTTCGCCCCGATTGGCCCGTTCGACGCTGTCGCAGGCTGGATAGTTGACCGCAATCGGGAGGCCGAGATCCGCCCTTTTTTTTCCCGCTTAAAATGTGATTTAATTTTTTGTGACTAAACCATTCGTTTTGGGTGCATTTACCTGGCGCTTGGGTTTGTAGTTGCGGAGCTTCAAGTTCGGCCATGGATATCCCTCGTTTCCGAAGCTTGCTGCCCAAAGTTGCGCAGACAATCAAACAATTCAGGTGTCCGATTGGGAATTATGCCTTGATTTTGTTCGATTTTGGTGGGTTTATTCTTGAAGTGACTTGCAGTTCTCGACTATATGTCAGAACAAGCGAACATTCTCTGTGAACGTGTCATGCTCCAGCATGGACGACTCGGATTGGCGCGGCCTGTCGATGTTGGAGCTGTTCTGCTGACTGCTCCAGCGGAGAAGCCTCCCTCGAGGAGTATTCTCCGAATATGAAACTTCTGGCGAGAAAAGCTCTCCAGCTTTTTCCCCAGCAAGGCACGGTTTATCTGGATGCCGGAAGAACGTCCATGGAATTAGCGCGTGTGATTCCCGAGCTACCGGCGGCCCAGCGAGACACCTTGCGGATCGTGACACATGCGACCAACATCGCCAGTTACCTCTCAGAGGCCAAGGCGGTCCGGAGCGTTCACCAGATCGGGGGTTACATCGACCAAATCACGCTCGCGGCGGCTGGGCGGCAGGTCTTGGAACAGCTTCAAGGGCTTCACTATGATGTCTTCTTCATGGGAGTGAGCGGAGCGGATCCCGAGGCTGGCTGGACAAACGACAACCTCGCGCAATCCAAGGTTAAACGGGTCGTGATGAGACATTCAGCCAAGGTCTATGTGATTGCGGACAGTTCAAAATGGCGATTAATTAAGTTAGCCTCGATTGGCCCGTTCGACGCCGTCACAGGCTGGATAGTCGACCGGGATCGGGAGGCTGAGATTCGCCCTTATTTTTCCGGCTCAAAATGTGATTTAATCTTTTCGGACTAAACCATTGTCGTCGCCTTTACCTGACGCCTGGTTGGCATTTGCGGAGTTTCAAGTTCGGCCATGGTTCTCCCCCGTTCCGAAGCTTTCCACCCAAAGTTGCGTAGATAATCAAACACCTCAGAAGTACGATTGGCAGTTATTCGCTTGATTTTTGTTCGATTTTTCGCATTTTGTTCTTGAAGCGACTTGCGATTTTCGATTATACGAGACCAATCGAACATTTCCTGTGAGTTTGTCCCGCCAAATTTTCGGGCCCGTGCGAAACACACCCAAAATATCAATCATGAACAAACACCTATGAACATGCCCGAGGCTCGAGCATTCGCTGACTTACCGGGGGAGTGTGTAAAAGCGCTCCCGCTAGTTGCCTCGTGTCGGAAGACCAGCATTGACTGCAGGTCTTGATCTAGGTCATGACTTTTTTCCCTGAGGCAAAAGCCAATCGCCAGAGCATTTCGGCCACGCAGATCGCTGAAGAACTCATCAAATTTTAATTATGAAGAAACTCATCAATCAACCTGACGCGGTATTGCCTGAATTTCTCGAGGGCCTGGTTTCGGTTTCGCCGGGTCTTCGCCTCTTGCCAAATGGGCGAGTGGTGGTCCGCGCTGATCTTACTGATGAAATCAAGGATCGCGAAGTAGCATTGATCTCAGGCGGCGGGAGCGGACACGAACCCGCTCATGTTGGTTACGTCGGAGCGGGCATGCTAAGTGCCGCGGTTGCTGGCGACGTCTTCACCTCCCCCAGCACCGATTCGGTGCTGCAGGCGATTCGGGCTGTCACGGGGGCCGCTGGAGCTATATTGATCGTAAAAAATTACACCGGGGATCGGCTGAATTTTGGTCTCGCGGCGGAAATTGCCCGCGCCGAGGGACTGGCTGTTGAGATGGTAATGGTCGGAGACGATGTCGCCCTCGCGCGGATGGCGTCAGCCGGAGCCGGGCGTCGCGGGATCGCGGGCACCGTATTTGTACACAAAATTGCGGGGGCTTCTGCAGCTGAAGGAGCGGCCCTTCCGGTTGTTCTCGATGATATCAAGGCCGCGATTGAATCAGTTGGCAGTATGGGCGTTGCGCTTTCGCCTTGTACCGTGCCGGCAGCCGGTAAACCTAGCTTCACTCTCGGCGAGACCGAAATTGAACTTGGCTTGGGAATTCATGGAGAGGAGGGCTTCCGGCGTACGCAGATCGAGCCCGTTGACTCTCTGGTTGATCAGCTGGTGACCGCCATCGTTGAAGATCGAAATCTCAACGCCGGCGAAGACGTAGCGTTGCTCGTCAATAACTTGGGCGCTACGACCATCATGGAGCTGAATATCGCTGCGCGGAGTGCTCTTCAGGCTTTGGCTCACCGCAAGATCATCGTGCAACGCGCTTTCGTTGGCACCTTTCTTAGTGCGCTTGAAATGGGGGGATGTTCCATCTCGTTGATGCGCCTGAATGAGCGGCGGCTCAGACAGCTTGATCGAGAAGTTGATGCTCCCGCCTGGCCGCGAACTCGCATTCCTGATCAGCCGCTTAGTCTTAATAAAGTGAGACTTCATCCGAAAGAAATCAGTAGCGACACTGCTAAGTCTCGCCCCCGGCCTGCCCCCAGCGCCACAGGCCAGCGTCTATCCAAGGCAATCCAACTTGCCGCGCAGTCACTTATCGATGCGGAATCTCATTTGACTGAGCTGGATCGCATTGTTGGCGATGGTGACATGGGAATTAGTTTAGACAGAGGAGCGAAGGCGATAAAGCGAGACCTGCACAGCTATGATTTGGACAATCCAGCCGCCACCTTGGCAGCGCTAAGTCAAACAGTGCGTGAGGCGCTGGGTGGAAGTTCAGGACCACTTTATGCCGTCTTTTTCCTGCGTGCAGCCAAGGAACTGGAACATCGGAACATGGATGAACGACCTGAGGCGCAGTGGGCTCGAGCGTTTCTCGCCGGGTGCCAAGGCATGAGCGATTTGGGGGGAGCCAAAAAAGGCGATCGGACAATGCTGGATGCCTTGTGGCCTGCAGCCGAAGCGCTTGCGAGCGCCGTGGAAACCGGACAGAATCGAGCGCAAGCGTTGGCAGCTGCCGTCCAAGCCGCAAAGGATGGTGCTGAGGCAACCAGGCACATAGTTGCCCGACGCGGGCGCTCAAGTTACTTGGGCGATCGTGCTTTAGGTCATCCGGATCCTGGGGCGGTCGCTGTGGGAGTTTGGCTGGAAGCTATGCGGGGGCTGATGGAGGAACATGCATGACTTCGCTGTTTCGACGCGACGTGCTGGAGACAACTCGCATGGATGGCGGCAAAGCCGGCCGAATTCTACGAGCTCCGGCTGATCGCAATGATTTTTGCCTGGAACGGAGCCTTTTGGAGTCTGAACCTGACTGCAATCAACGCAGCGCCGCTGACCGCTTTTCGCATTCTCTCTAGTCCTGAGGGCCTGTTTGCAGGCTTGACATGAGCCACCTGGAATACTCCACTCATTGGAGACACCACGGCAAAGAACGCAGCCTCCCATGAATCCCCTCCAGCCCCGCAGTCCTTGGCCGCATCGACGTCGCACCCAAAATGCGATTTCCGGGCAGGTAACAGGAGGCATACGGAAAAACCACACCGATGAAAACAATTGCAATTTCCAGATTAATTGGCAGCGAAGCGGCCAAAATCGCCCGGCGAGTGTCCGAGGCTTTAGGGCATACTTTGGTGAATAAAAGCACTCTGGAGGGGATATTCCGCCAATATGGCATGGAAAAATTTGGCGAATTATATACGTCTCCACCGAATGTTTGGGATCTGGCAAACGCGAGGAATCTGCAAATCGTTTCGATGTTAAATGACACCATGGAAGCCTTGGCCCATCGCGGGGATATGTTGATCCTGGGGCGGGGTGGTTATGCCTCTCTGAGCAAGTATGCAGATGTCCTCAACGTGCGCCTCCAGGCCCCGTTCTCGGTCAGAGTGGAACGAGTGATGGCCCGGGAAGACCTACCCAGCCGCTTGCGAGCTGAGCAACGAGTCAAAGCAGATGACACGGCCCGGGAAAAGTTCGTCTGGAGGTTCTACAACCAGGCATGGGATAACGGATCACAGTTCGATCTGGCTATCGATACCGATACCATATCAAACGAGATGGCTACGGACTGGATCATCGACGCAGCCAAGGCACTTTCGCAAAAAGAATTCGGACCAGATGCAGTCACAGCCGAACGGGCCAAAGTAGACCCTGCCTTGTTGGATGCGATCGATGTTGCCTTGGTACGCCAGGTTCCTTCTGAGAATGAGGGCGATAACTAATTCTGGAGGCCGTGGAGACGCAAAGAGAACTCGCCTTCCTCGGGTCCTGTTACGACCCACAAAGGGAAGTGACATCACTGGGGTTTTGCTTATTCCTCTCGCCGAGATTGCAAATCGCGGCGCATATCAGCCGCTTTTTTCTTGATTTCTATATGAAATCTCATTTCATCAATGGCAAGTTCCCAAGAAACCTCCCAATGTAGGTGATTGGTGTCGAACGCCTAAAGACTCCCCCCATGACAAAATGTTGCCAGCAGTTGCTGGCTCACCAAATCGATCACACGCTCATGGCCGCTGAGGCTTTGCGGAACGGGGCCTGAAAAAAGCGATTCCCAGATCATAAAATCAATCAAACATCACAAATCCAATGAAAAAACAATATATCAAAAAGCTATTAGGTGTGCTGCTGGTCATGATGGTAGGCCTTACAGCGGCAAGCTCCAAAGAAAAGGGCCCCAAAGTCGGGATGGCCGTACAGGATCTAAGCAATCCGACATGGGCAGGCTATTGTCAGGCTATCAAGAAGGAGGTCGATTCCAAGGGTGGAAGTTTGAATTTTGTTTCCTGTGAAAGCAATGTTAACAAGCAAATCACTCAAATCGAAAACTTCGTCGCAAGCGGCGTCGATGTTTTGATCGTTCATCCGGCTGACCCCGCAGGGGTTGAAGACGCTTTAAAGGAAGCAAGGGCAAAAGGGGTAAAGGTCCTCGCCTGGGACGACAACCTTGAGAACGCCGATATGGCTTGGCTGATCGACAATCGTAAATTGGGGAATGCAATCGGCGAACAGGCTGCCAAGTGGATCAATGAAAAACTGGGCGGCAAAGCAGAGGTCGCCATCCTTAATTACCCCCAGTTGCCGATCTTGCTTGAACGAGGACAGGGTATTAAGGAGGCCATTGTCAAAGGGGCGCCGAATGCGAAAATCGTAGCAGAGACCAGTGCCATCAATCCTGCTGAAGGGATTACCAAGATGGAGACGATCTTCCAGTCCAACCCTAATGTAAAAGTTGTTGGCTGCATCGGCGCCGGTGGCTCGGTGGGTGCCAATGAAGCAGCCAAGGCCGGCGGAAAAATCACGGAAGACTTCGGTATCTTCGCAGCGGATGCAACCCAGCCGGAACTGCTGGCTATGAAGAACAATGAGGGCGTTCGAATGAGCGTAAGGATCACTGGCAGCGACAAAAAGATCGCCGAAGAAGTTTGGAAAATGGTTGAGCAATTGGCTTCTGGAAAACCGATCGAAAAGAAAGAGGTCTATCGCGAATTGATTCCCGTAACTCAAGCGAATGTTGATGAATACCTCCAGAAGTGAGCCGTTAACCGCATGAATTCACCTTGCGCGTATGGCCTGGAATGTCCGCATCGGGTATCGCCAGGCCATACATTCAAGTGACGGGGTATAGCATCGCGATGCATAAATAGATTATGTATATTTTGCAGTTACAAAATATAACGAAGAAATATCCAGGCGTCGTGGCGCTGAACGACGTCAGCATTGACGTTGTCAAAGGCGAAGCGCATGCCTTGGTCGGGGAGAACGGCGCAGGCAAATCGACCTTGATCAAGAGTTGCACGGGCGCAGTCGTGCCGGATCATGGCAAGATAATTGTCCAAGGCAAGGAGTTTTCGTCTCTCACCCCCGCGTCTTCTGAAGAAAACGGAATTGGCGTAATTTATCAGGAATTCAATTTAGTGGGGGAACTTTCTGTAGCGGAGAATATCTTCCTGGGAAGAGCCATTAGAAAAGGGATCATTATCGATAAGAAGGCTATGGTCAGGGAGTCTGAAGCCATCTTCAAGCAGTTCAATATCGATATCGATCCGAACGAGTTGGTTAGTAATCTAACTGTCGGTTATCAACAGCTCGTCGAAATCGCCAAAGCCATCTCGCAAAAGGCAAGTATTTTGATCATGGACGAGCCGTCCGCGCCATTAACCAAGGCCGAGGCCGAACGGCTTTATGAAATGGTGGAGAAACTGAAGGCCTCAGGGGTCACGATCATCTACATTTCGCACCGGATGGAGGAAATTTTCAGGCTGACAGAGCGGATCACCGTGTTGAGGGATGGTCAGAAAATCGCCACGCTCAACACGAAGGACACGAACCTGGACGCCCTGGTCAAACTCATGGTTGGTCGGGAGTTAAAAGAAACCTACCCTACGCGAAAGAAATGCATTTCGGATGAGGTTTTGCTGGATGTCCAGAAGTTAACCGGCAACGGGGTGCACGATGTCACCTTTCAAATCCGAAAAGGCGAAGTGTTGGGATTTGCGGGACTCATTGGCGCAGGTCGAACGGAGTTGGCCGAAGTCCTTTTTGGAGCGAAGCGGAAGACCGGCGGAAGCGTCGTCCTGAATGGCAAGCAGAGTGATCCGAAATCGCCTCGAGAAGCTATTGACACCGGGATTGCGCTGGTGCCGGAAGACAGGAAAAAGCAGGGCGCGCTGCTTGAAGTAGACATCAGGGGCAATATCAGCATGGCGATCATTGAAAGAATATCCAAATTCTTCGTGGTCGATACGAAAGAAGAAAAGCGTATCGCCAATTACTATAAAGACGCCATGAGGATCAAAACCCCGACGATCGAGCAGAAGATCAAGAACCTGAGCGGCGGCAACCAGCAAAAGGCAATTATTGCCAGATGGCTGGCGTCCGAACCGACGCTCGTCATTTTCGATGAACCGACGCGGGGAATCGATGTTGGTGCGAAATCTGAGATTTACGCATTGGTGAATGAACTGGTCGAATCGGGTAAGGCTGTGCTGATGATTTCTTCAGAAATGGAGGAGGTCATGGGAATGTCGGACAGAATTATCGTTCTGCGGGAAGGACGAATTTCCGGCATGTTGAATCGAGCAGAATTTAATCAAGAAACCATCATGGCCTTTGCGTCCCGATCCTGAGAAAGCATAGGAATATTCCAAATGAAATACTTCGAAAAACTTAAAGTCGCGGCTGGCGCTGTAGAGTTCTTAAAAAGATACGGAATATATGTCGTGCTTCTGGCGCTGATTATATTTTTCTCAATAGCCACAGAGAATTTTTTTCGTTCCAGCAATCTGCTTAATGTTGCCAGGCAGGTCTCGATGCTCGGCATTGCGGCGGTCGGCTTCGCGTTCGTTCTGCTGTTGGGGGGCATCGACCTGTCGATTGGGTCGGTGGTTACCTTGGTGAACATTGTCGCGGCATGGTTGATGGTCAACGCCGCGATGAACCCTATTTTGGCAAGCATTGTGGCTTTAATAATGAGCGCAGCGATCGGATTCGCTAATGGATGGATTATTGCCAATATTAGAATGCCGCCCCTGATCGTGACCCTGGCGATGATGATTATCATCGAAGGTTTGGCGTATATGATTTGTAAGGGGCTGCCGATTTACGGGTTTCCCAAATCCTTCACGATCATCGGGCAGGGATATATCGGCCCCATTCCAATTCCGGTGATCATCATGGCGATCATTTTGGCGATCGGGTCGTTCATCCTCAACAAGACGTATTTTGGCAGATACTTTTACGCGGTTGGCGGCAACGAACAGGCTGCCAATCTCTCCGGAATAAAAGTTAATAATGTAAAATATCTGGTCTATACGCTGTCGGGATTCTTCGCGGGCATAGCGGGTATCGTGATTTTATCCCGGACGAACTCGGCCCAGGTTTTGTCTGGAAAAGGACTGGAATTCGACGTGTTGACAGCATGTGTTCTCGGTGGTGTTAGTGTGACGGGTGGATTCGGCAAGATTTCCAATGTGGTTGCCGGGGTATTGATCCTGGGTGTTCTCAGCAACGGCCTGGTCTTGCTTGACGTGAGCCAGTTTGCGCAAATGGTTATTAAGGGTGCGGTTTTGATGCTGGCCGTAGCATTCGATTGCTTGCAGCGTCGCAAGGCGAGCTGATGAGTTGAGAAAAGGATGAAACGACAGGGAAGAAGATCGCGATGATTACCGAATGTTTGTCACTTCAGGTCATGACAGCCCCACACTAAGAGCAGAGAAAAGTGGCAAAGGAATTAGAAGGTAAGGTCGCCGCGGTCACCGGCGGGGCGTCGGGCATCGGACTGGCCAGCACCGAGGCAATGCTTGCGGCTGGTGCGCGCGTGGTGCTGGTCGACCGCGATGAGGCGGCGCTAACGGCACTCCGCGAAAAGTACGGCGACGTCGGTGATTCCGCTGGTCATCGATCTGCTTGACGCGAAGAGCTGCGCGACGCTGATGCCGCAGATCCTGGAGAAAGCAGGCCAGCTCGACATCCTGCACGCCAATGCCGGTATTTATGTCGGCGGCGACTTGGTCGATGCCAACACGGACGCGATCGACAGGATGCTGAACCTTAACGTCAACGTGGTGATGAAAAACGTCCACGATGTCCTCCCGCATATGATCGAGCGTGGTACGGGCGACATCGTGGTGACGAGTTCGTTAGCGGCCCACTTTCCCACGCCCTGGGAGCCGGTCTATGCGTCGTCCAAATGGGCTATAAACTGCTTCGTCCAGACTGTACGCCGCCAGGTCTTCAAGCACGGCATCCGCGTTGGCTCGATCTCGCCCGGTCCCGTCATCAGCGCGCTTCTCGCCGACTGGCCGGAGGAGAAATTGAAGGAGGCAAAGGACTCAGGCAGCCTGCTCGAAGCAAGCGAGGTGGCCAATGTGGTGATGTTCATGCTGACACGGCCACGCGGGATGACCATTCGCGACGTGGTCATGCTGCCCACCAATTTTGACCTCTGACTTTCTTTAATCCCCGAAATCGCGAAGAACGAGGCAATTTTTGCGCGGCTTTTGCAAGGAGGCGAGCGTCTTCGAGGATGTGATGGATTTCTTGATCGACCGGCGGCGGGTGGCTCGCACGGGTGAGGAATGGCGGAGGGCACTCGGGTTCCGAGGCAGCAAAGCCCGGGCGTAGCAGCCGGGCGTGGAGGCGGGTCAGAAAAAGGCTGACCTTCAATCCGTAGAGGTGAGGTAACATCGGGTGCTGCCGTAAGCGTCACGCCGAGCGCCACTATCAGATAGGACCATAGGCGTCATAGGATGCGGCTATGGTGCGCCCGTGAAGCGGGTATCAACGCGGGTGGAAGTCCCGTCGGTGCAATTAGACGGTTCAGCACCGAAGACCGTGCCAACTGCGTCGCCGTGAGGCGGGGTGGAGAGCAGGCATGGAGTCGAACCGGCAGGCCGCAATGAAGATGAACCACAACAATGAGCCTCGAAAATGACAACCGGCAGCCGAGCCTTTCATAGCATGGCGAAGGCCGAAGAGCTTTTCATCCAGACCAACCGTCGAGGATGGACAATGGACCGGCGGGGTCTGCGTGGGCGGCATGTTGGGAAGTGGCACTCGGGTAAGCGGGGAGACCTGTGATGGCGGGTAAGAAAGACTCAACCAGCGGCACAACCCGGAAAGGGGAGGCCGAGCGGGCCATTGCAGGAGTCGGAGGCATCCGTAGTAGCGAAGAGAACATGCCCGATCTCTTTTGGTCGGGGGAAAACACGGAGGAGCGAAGGGATGCCACTTGTTCCGCAGGAGGGAAGAACAAGGAAGGACGGGGTGACGGCTCGAAAGGGCTACCAGCGCCCGATAAAGTTCGGCAATTGCAAATCGTCCTGTATCGGAAAGCGAAAACCAAACCGGGTTATCGGTTTTGGAGTCTGTATGGAGAAGTGCAACGCGCCGATGTGCTGTTTGCGGCATGGCGGCGTGTGAAAGCGAACGGGGGAACAGCCGGAGTCGATGGAAGAACCATCGAGGACATTGCCCAAGATGCGAACTCCGAAAAGGAGTGGCTCGAAGCGGTGAGGGAGGAACTGCGAACGAAGTCTTATCGGCCTTCGCCGGTGAGACGAGTGCAGATTCCGAAAGCTGGAGGAGGACAGCGCCCATTGGGCATCCCCACGGTGAAAGATCGCGTGGTGCAAATGGCGGTGTATCTGGTGCTGATGCCGATATTTGAGGCGGATTTTCATCCGCGCTCCTTTGGCTTTCGGCCCGGACGCAGTGCCCACCAGGCCGTCGAGGAGATCCGAGAAGCGCTGAGGATGGGCAAGACCGAGGTGGTTGATGCCGACTTGGCGAAATACTTCGATACGATCCCGCATCGTGAATTGATGAAACGGGTGGCCCGGCGCGTGAGCGACGGGATGATCCTCAAACTCATCAAAGCCTGGCTGCGCGCACCGGTCATCGAGGAAGCCAACGGAGGAAGGACCAGGACGAACCCTTGCGGCACGCCGCAAGGGGGAGTCATCTCGCCACTGTTGGCCAACATTTACCTGCATCCCTTGGATGAAGCGGTGAATGAAAAGTGTCGTGGCCCGTCGGGATACAAACCCTGTATGGTGCGATATGCCGATGACTTGGTAATCCTCTGCAACCCCGGAGAAGGCGAAGGTCTCAAAGAAAGACTGGAACGTTGGCTGACGCGCTGCGGGCTGGTTCTCAATGAGCGGAAAACCCGGGTGATCGAGAGCCGAGAAAGCGGCTTCGAGTTCCTTGGGTTCGCCTTTCGCTGGCAGCAGTCAAAGAAGGGCTCGCTCTACGCACATGTGGAACCGGGTTCCCGCGCAATGCAGGAACTAAGAGACCGCGTGCGTGCTTTGACGCGGCGAACGAGCACTTGGAAGGGTAAAGAGGCCGTTGTCGATGAAATCAACCGAGTGACCCGCGGCTGGGGCAACTATTTTGCTCTGGCACACTATCACCGAATCTTCCGGCAGATGAATGGCTTCACCGCCAATCGGCTCCGGCAGTGGTTGTGGCGAAAGCACGGGAACGCATCGGGGAAATCTCGCCGGTGGCCCGATTACAAACTCTTCCAAAACCACGGACTCTACGAACTGCCGACACGAGTAACTTGAAAATCGCAACCGAGAAATGGAACTCGGAAAGCCGGATGCGGGAAAACCGCCTGTCCGGTTTGATGAGGGGCGGGAGCCGGGCGGTCATTGGGTGCAAATCCTCTCATTCCGTCGGCTCCTGCCTACTCTACACGGTTATGGAACCTGGATCAGAGATCTTGAAGGTTGATGAGGTTGGCCGCGTTCGAATGCCGCCGGAGAAACGCGAGGCGATGCTTGCCGAGTATGACCGCAGCGGGATGACCGGAGCGCAGTTCGCGAAGTTTGTCGGGGTGAGGTATTCGACGCTGATGTATTGGCTCCAGAAGCGGCGCAAGGAAACAGGTCAGGGCGAGGAAGCGGCACCTTCGGGGAATGATCATCCGCGTTGGCTCGAAGCGCGCGTGGAGGGAGAAGTCCCGAAGTCTGAGAACCTCGTGGTGGAAATGAGTGCTGGGATTCGCATGCTTGTGGGTAACCGCACGCAAGCCGCGCTGGCGGGGGAGCTTCTCCGGGCGATGGGATTGGGCCGGGGATGTTGAGTTTTTCGGGAAGCCTGCGGGTGTTCGTGGCGGTGGCGGCCTGCGACATGCGAAAAGGGTTTGAGGGACTTTCGGCGTTGGTGGGCAGCGTTCTGAACGAGGAGGTCAAAAGCGGAGCGCTCTTTGCCTTTAGCAACCGGCGCCGCACGCGGTTGAAGATCCTGTATTGGGACGGCAGCGGCTTATGGGTGCTGAGCAAACGGCTGGAAAAGGGAACTTTTGCGTGGCCGAAGCCGGGGGATGGAGTGGGCGGCAAGCTCCCCTTGAGAGCGGAGGCCCTTTCAATGCTGATGGACGGAATCGATCTGCGCGGGGCCAGGATGCGTCCCTGGTACGAGCGGGAGTGAGGAGAAGCTAAGGCGCTTTCTTACTTAGACTTAGGCATGTATTTTGCTTGCCTAATAAAAGCGGTGAAGGAACTGAGCAAAAAGCAACTTCTTAAAGAGAATCAAGAGCTGCGCGAAGAGAACGCTCGTCTTCGTCAGGAAGTTGAATTGCTTCGCCAGAAGATGGACTTGCTCATCCGGCGCGTGTTTGGCCGCTCGAGCGAGAAGCTGGACGCCAGCCAGCTCGATCTTTTTTTGATGGCTCCGGAGAACGAACCGGGAAAAGTCGACGCCTCCTCTCTGGAGGAGGCTGACCCTCGGCACGAACCAAAAGCACGGCGCGATATCCGCTCTCGGGAGCGAGGGCCGGCGGACCTGCCGGTGGTCGAGGAGATCATCGATCCCAAGGAAGTGCAGAAGGCGCCAGAAGAGTGGCGTTTGATTGGTGCGGAGGTCAGCGAACAACTCGACTACGAACCTGGACGGTTCCTGCGCCGGCGATTGGTGCGCCGCAAATACGTGCGGCGCGCGGACCCGGAAGCCCCTCCCGTAATCGCGGCACTGCCGCCGAGCCTGCAGGAACGCTGCATTGCGGCGCCGGGACTTCTGGCGCAGATCATCGTCAGCAAGTACTGCGATCATCTTCCGCTTTACCGGCAGGAAGCCATTTTTAGAAACCGCCACGGGGTTTACTTGCCGCGCCAGAGCATGGCCCGCTGGATGGGACTGGCCGCCGATTGGCTGCGACCCATCTATGAGCAGATCCGCACCGGGGTCATGGCCGGAGGATACCTTCAAATAGATGAAACCCCGATCCGTTATCTGTCTCCCGGCCACGGCCAAACCAAGCTCGGCTACTTCTGGACAGCGCTCTCACCTGGGGGCGATGTGGTCTATCGCTGGGAAACGAGTCGAGGAGCTGACTGCCTCAAGAACGTAATCGCCGCAGACTTCCAAGGTACCCTGCAATGCGATGCCTACGTGGCCTATGGGAGCTTTGTCAAAAAACACGAACGCAATATTACCCTGGCGGGATGCTGGGCTCACGCGCGACGCAACTTCTACGAGGCGCGCGAGCAGGCACCGCAGCGTTGCGGATGGATCCTACGCCAGATCGGCCATCTCTACCGCATCGAGGAGAACCTGCGCCGCAGCCAGGCGGGTCCAAGGAAGCGCGCCGCTGTGCGCATAAGTCAGAGTCGCCCGATCTGCCAGCGCTCGTACCGCGCTTTGGTCCTCTTCAAGAAGTCCCGCCGTTATCTACCTCGCAGCGCCTTTGGCCAGGCCATCGATTACGCGCTCTCCAACTGGCCATTGCTTGGCGTCTATCTCGAAGACGGCCGAATTGAGATCGATAATAACCTGGTCGAGAACTCCATTCGGCCAACTGCCCTTGGAAAAAAGAACTGGTTGTTCCTGGGCGATGCCGATGCCGGCCAGCGCAGTGCCATCCTTTACACTATTATCGAGAGTTGCCGCTGCCGCGGCATCGATCCCTATGCCTACCTGCGTGACGTGCTCACCAGGCTTCCCTCGATGACCAACTGGCAGATCAAGCATATAACTCCTGAGGCCTGGGCGAAAACTCTACGCTCCTCTGCAACGGCAACCGCAGCGTAGCCCGGACCATAACCGCCAGAGTCGCGGGCTATGGCATCTACGGTCGAATCTCAGAACTATGTCAAGAAGGCCCTTGGCGTGACGCTTA
>CAVSXN010000019.1:0-154827 GCA_963731945.1 uncultured Verrucomicrobiae bacterium
GCGTCAGCCTGAATTGGAATCAGCGCCTTAAGTCCGCTGCCGGTCGGCGAGACAAAGCACGCCATTACGTGTTTATCTTGCGAAAGCTTTTCGCGGATCGAATCCAGGTTCCCGTTTAGGCTATCCAGGTCCACACAGAGAATCCCGCTATGCTTGTCGAGTTGGCTGGCTTTTCGCTGCCGGAACCGCCCTGAGAAGGTCACCGCCGGCAGTCGCCTCTTCAGCGGATTGGCAGCGTCCTTCCCTCCCTGCGCGAAAGCCTTCCTTATGCGCTCAACGTCTGACTTCCAGATCACAGGCTTTGATGGCCTTTAAGATATCGGAAAGGAACACGTCCTGGCATGCGGTCGCGCTGGCGTGTTGAACCATTGAAATCGTAATAGCGAACGGCGTCATACCTTGATCCCCCAATTCCCAAAACGGTCCGCTTCTCGTCACGCCGCAAAAGGTGCTTGCGTCGCACCGCTACCTTGATACTCTGCCGAGATCCTAAGTTCTTGGGAGCGGCGCTGTTGCAGGCGCCGTTTTCGTTTTTGCTCCGGCGGCCCGCAGTCAATTTCCATGTCCATGCCCTAAGCCCCCACTTCGAATTTTCCGAGAAACTCGATGAGCTGCTCGCGCCTAAATCGGACAGTGCCGCTCGGGAGCTTGCAAAACGGAATGCGCCCACGGCGCATCCACTCATCAATCGTCCGCGGTTTGACTTTAAGAAATTCGGCAGCTTCGGCTTTGGTCAAGACCGCGCTGTCGTTAGAAGGAAAAGTAAGGTTCACGCGCGGAATCTGCACCTACCCGCGTGGGAACGCTTCCCCCCCAAATTTGACGGCTATTTGTCCGAAAGCATTCGAAGCAAATATTTCAATAGCGCATCTCGAATTCCGGCACGGACGTTCGCCGCCTCGGATTTCGGCGATGGCTTTCCAAGCGCATTGCGGGTCCTTTTCGCTTTGTGGGCTCCGAATTGTTTCAGTCGCTCATGCTTTTCGGGCTCGGGATAGTCCGCCAACAGAAGCTTCCAGATAAGCTCCATCCATTTTCCGGCTGTCGCCTTACTCAGCGGAGTATGGAGCAACAGCTTTTCCTCGGGGAGCAGTTCAACGCCCTCAAGCTGAATTAGATTTTCAATACGAAACCGCAGCAGCTCGATTGCTCTCAACTTGATTCGGCCTATGTAGTGGAGAAGTAGACTATTGGCGAACGTTCGGCGGGAAAAGGTCTTGCGCCCTCGCAGCTTCAATTCGTGGTCGGAACCCAATTGAAGAGTCTCCGTCAACCAGTGGATAATCTTATCTCGATCTTCTGGGAGCGCCGGAATGTTGATGGGGAAACTCGCCTTCCTTGAAGCGACGGCTTTGAACACATCAGGGAAGGTGATAGACAGAGCTTTAACAGTCA
Source organism: uncultured Verrucomicrobiae bacterium (assembly GCA_963731945.1). GTDB lineage: Bacteria > Verrucomicrobiota > Verrucomicrobiia > Chthoniobacterales > Terrimicrobiaceae > DASTFP01. Next base: position 1,396 of record CAVSXN010000019.1, read on the forward strand.
TCGTGGCCTCGGTCGCCAAATTGACTAGCAGGTTTGCGACCTCGGTTCTCTCCTGCAAGGGCACTGTCTGGCCTTTCTTGATACTTGCGGACCCTTGCTGCAAACTCTTGTTGCCATGCCAGCGCCTTCTCCAACACCTCGCCCGTTGAGAACCCCGACGAGAAAGGATAAGGCTCACGTATCCCATAGATTAGTGGGTCACCGATGGGATCAAGGCGGCATATCCTTGAGCTTCTGCGAATAGGAATCGGCCTCAGTTTCGCTCATACCGTCATTTGCACGATGTTTCGTGCCTCGGAGGTCGCGGGCACTATCCCGAACCACTCCGCCGCTTCGCTCTCGGTGCAAAGCTCCCGGTAATGCGCGAAGATCATTCGCGAGGAGTTGCCTGCCTCGAGCGCGACAGCGGCGATGTCCCGCGTTTGCGCAACCCGGTAGGAAATGAAGCTGTGCCGCAGCGCGTTGGCTTTCCATGACAGGTCAGCCTGTGAGGCTGCTGTCCCCTGCCCTTCGTGGTATTCACTCGCCGTTACGGGCCAAAGACGCCCATTGCCATTGCGAACCGCTACTCGAAGCCATGCCGCCAAATTCTCCGAGATAGGTATCAGTCGGCGGCTTCCCGTCTTTGCCTTCCCGGCGACGATCTCGATATACCCAGGTCGCCGCTCAATATCGGGCCACGTAAGCCGAAAGAGCTCCGCCGTGCGAACTCCTGCGAATGCTTGAATCGCGAGGCATGTCGCAACCCGTGGCGATGCCGCAGCGAGAAGCTTCCTCAGTTCCCCCGGCGTGAAAATCTGGATCTCTCCTCCTGATCCGGACCGCCGTTCCACCCGCGAGAGAAGGTCGACATGCCTTGAAAGCCAGCCCCGCGCTTTGCAGAATCCAAAAAACGTCCGCAACATCGAGAGGTTGTTATTAAAGCTGCGGGGGTGAAGCGGGAGGCCTTCGAGGTAGTCGGCGATGTCCTGCGCAACAAGGTCACGAACTTCGGTGTTAAAGGCCGCAGCGAAGCCGCCCAGGCGATAGCGAATATCCCGCAGATAGGCGGCACTCCTACCGGCACCGCTCTTGGCATGCCGGAAGTCATCAACCGCATCGGCCACCATCCTGCCGGTGACCCCACCTCCGTGGTGACGCATATAGAAGCCCACCGCATCGACCAAGGAATGCCCTGCCAACGTCTTCATTGCCTGCGCATACTCGGTTGCCGCCGAATCGAGAGCGACACCAGTCGACTTGAGGGCATCAAGGGCTCGTCCGTAGGTCTGCCGGTCCCTGCCATTGAGCTGGACCGCCTCCACGTCGCCGCGGGATAACTGGGCGACCTTCGCCATCGCTTCCCGCTTGGCAGCGTCGAGTGAGTTGAAGTTCAGGCGATGGCGCTTCCCGCCCAGATAATAGACCAGCCTGAAGTAATCGCCGGAACGCTTCCTCTCGCGGTAGATCTTCACGTGCGGACGAGCCTGCTTTTACGGTGAGAGGGAATTCCTTTTCGCCTTTGGTCTTGGCGGGCACTGAGAGTAAGAAAATGTCGCGATAACTGTCCGAAAGTTGACCGAAAATGCAACAGAATTCGGAAGATTTCGACATAACTCACTGCTCACGAAGGCACATAAAAAATAGCGGGTAGCGGGAATCGAACCCGCGTGGCCTGCTTGGAAGGCAGGAACTTTACCATTAAGCTATACCCGCAAAATTTCCTCGAAAAAGTATGCGTCGGCGGAGGGTTCCGTCAACGGCTATTGTGCCCATTCAACCCACCTGCGGGAGCAGATTTACGCTGATGGCGCGGTCCACGGAAAAATATCCTCCGCCGGTTATCATCAATGAGAGTCCGGCGGCGATCAACAGGATTGGAAACTCGACGGCCTCGAAGGACGCGCCTTCGTGAACGAAAATCAGGACGGCTAGGATAATGAAAACGACCGCCAAGGCGGCCAGGCGAGTCAGGAAACCAAACAGCAGCGCGAGGCATACAGCGAGCTCCGCGACGAGAAGAAGAGCAACCAGGACATAGGGAAGGTTATAATTCTCCGCACTCGTCCAAAGCGTCATCGTGCTGTTCCAACCCGGGCCGCCGAACCAGCCGAACGTCTTCTGAGTGCCATGGTAAAAAGACACGGCCGCGAGCGCCAGTCTTAGAAAAAAAGGCGCTAAGCTCCCTGGAGTGGCAAAAAACGAGTAGACGGGATTGCTTGACACTCCGCGGACGCTAGCAAGCCGAGTTCGCATGGAAAAGCAAAAGTGTCGCCTTCTCACCTCTCCCCCATGAGATGCTCAGAGTCGAGACGCCGACAACTGATGGCGTGCTGAAGATTCAGCCAGAAGAAGCCCGTTAAGAAGTTCGGAACCAGACCAACCGAATCATACCTCGAAAGAGCGGTGCGTAGCGGAGATGAAAGCGAATGTCACGATGTGAGAGTCAGATTCCGTGGCAGGTATCGAGCAGACCGACCTTCTGCGCCCCAATATCGCGCTTCGGAGATCCTGGATTTTCGAAAGGATCGTTCGCGCGGTCGGCGCAAGGGAGAGCGGAAATCAAGCTGTCGAGGCCCGCTCTTCGTGACGGCCGGGTTGAGGGGCAGGAAAGCTCAACTGGAGAGATCGGCAAAACAGTGAGGGCCCTTCTCGACTGGCAGGTCATTGCCCAAAAACCCAGAGCCAGTTGTTACGATATCCTAATAATACGCGTACGTTACGGTTTCATTATACGTCACTTATGCGTCCGAAATATTCGATAGCGAATTCCTTCGCGCTGCGTCTGGCATCAAGAAACAAAGAGCACGCGCTTACAACGATCCTCTGCCCACCGCAAAGGGAAATCATCTCGACCGGCAAGGCGGTCGTTCGGACGCTTTCGCTTCATCACTCGCGTCATTGCGAGGCTTCCTGAGGTTTCAGCAAGGGAACCAGTTTCCATGCGTCGGCCTGGGTCAACTCGCGGGCACCAAAGCACCAGATGATCACTTTCTTGCCGGCGAGGTAGTCCGAGTTTGCCCGAGCGCGGCGCGCCAAGCTTATCCGGGCGGAGGTTGCGCCCGAGCCGCGCACCGCGAGCACGTCCACCGGTGCGCGAAGTTCAAAGGCGAGTTGGTCGGGCAGGCCGGCGCCCGCAGCATGCATGTCCCCCCCATCGTGGAAAACAAGAAGATGGCTGTCGCCCAGCATGAGAATCGGACTCGCCCGGTCCGGTTCAACGCGTCCAGCCTGGCCCTGCGGGCGCACAAAGCGCAAGACGAGTTTTTCCTTGTCGCCGCCGAGGTCGCCTTGAATTTCCACCGGCTCTTCCTTGGCATCGAGGGTCAGGGTTTTCGGGATGACTCCTTGCACCATTTCGTGCAGCTTCCGGGCGGCCAGCGCGATGGCGTTACCGTTCCAATGGGTGTCTCGCGCGCAGTAAACCGGGCCCTTTGCTTTCGCATTCGCGAATTCCGCCGTGAGGTCGAGAACCTCCACACCTTTGCCGCGCAAACTTTCATAAAAGCCAGCTTCGGGAGCCACGACGGTTTCCCCTTTCAATCGCGCATCAAGGAACTCGGGGTGCACCGTCGCCTTGGCAGGGACGGGGACAACGATCAATCGGACGCCAAGGTGCTTGAGTTGCCCGCCGAGGTCCACGATGGCTTCCAGAGGCTTCTTTGGGTCTGCGGAGGGATCGCCGGCAAGCAAGTGCTTGATTTCCGCCGGGAGAAACCGCCACCCCTCCGCGCCTTCGATAGCTGCGGATTGGGTCGATTCCAGCCGCTCCTTGAGGATCGCATCCGTCTCAAGAGCCAGGCTGGACGTGAGAACGGCAAGCAAGCAGGGAAAAAGCAGCTTGTTCATGGGGACAGCTCGGCGAAGTTCGGTTCCTCGAGCAGCAACGCTTCGTCCTCGAGCTCTCCACGATTGATCCCGCCGTATTGCGCCTCGGCATCCGTCCAACTTGTCAGCACGAGAGAAACGCTATCGCCTGGGCGCAAACGAGCGGCGGGAGTCAATTGTTGATTCTTCATCGTCTGGAGATAGACGATCGCTTCTTTCGCCGAGTCCCCTTCGATTCCGGCAAGATGAAAAGCTGTCAGATAATCCTTATAGGGTGTCATGCCGGGACGCGGCAGAGTGCCGAGACTCTTGACAGTGGCGTTGACTGCCCGACGCTCGCCGGCCTCAAGAACGAGGAAATCCATTGCGGTTCGCGCGGGGGCTTTCAATGCAACGAACTCCCAGTTGCCGGTTGCAAGTTCCCGTACGGCAAACTCCCAAACAACGAGACGCTTTCCATGCAAGCGATCGCGACCGCGAGCAAGCTCCTGGCCAAGAAGCTCACGGGTGGCCAGAGCGCCTGCGTCGTTGCGAATAATCGCATCGATGGGTCGGCGCAAAGTATGGCTGAGCTGTTCAACAAAACCGGCCGAGGCGCCCCACCCCATTCCTTCCAACGAAAAAATATTGAAGAAGCTATCACCGAGGACGAGGACGTCGGCGCGAGGGTCGGCGGACCAGGGTTTGCCGTCGGGCCGACGCACGGGATGGATCGTCACGGCCTCCCTTGGATAGAGACGAGAAGTTGCCGGAAGCTTTAGCATTACGACAATATCGCCGAGACCCTGGATGATCTGACTGGAGCGGTGCAGTTCGAACGGATCAGCGGTCCCCGCCAAGCCGCCTGCGCCGAGCTTTTCCGCGAGCAAACCCACGGCGTGCTGCATGGCCTGCGGAGTCCAATGGGTGTCTGTGCGCAAGAATTGAGAGCGACCAGTCGAGCGTTTCGTCTCGGCCAGGGTATGCGATACATCAACATAGTCGATCTGAGCTTTCTCCAAGCGCTTGAGAAAAACTCCATAGGACGGATTCTGCAAAGGAATTGGTAGCGGAGGCCGGTAGGACCGCGATAGGAATTCCGGTTCAATCATCGGCTTAACCGGAATCGGCATGATGATGAGATGGATGCCCCTGCTTTTCAATTGGTCGCGGAACTCAACGATGGCCTTAAGCGGATCGGGCTGAACCGACCTTCCCGCGCCGGAATCTCCGCTGCGTGCCCGGCTCAGCTGGAAAGAGGAATCGAGAAATCCCGGCCCCGTAAGATAGGCGACGTCGGGTTGGAAGAAGAGCCAGCGTTCGCGCCCAAGATGAACCTGTTCATTTCCCAAACCCAAAAATTCCGCGGTGAATGCCTGCGCATGGGGAAGCGCCGCACGCGCAATGAAGGAGTCGCTCTCGAGGTCCTCCTCGTAGTTCTTGAAGCCGCTTGTGAGAACTGCGTTGGCATCGGTCAAGCGGTTCAGTAGATCCTCGTTCGCCGGCTTCACCAACGCCGCCCATGCCCGGGGAAAATAGTCGAAGATCTTGTAGGCGGCCGGCAGGACCCATGATCTGCTCTCCGCAAAGCCCGCGCGAATCTCAATGAAGTGCTGGGTCGCGGGCACGCTGACAATCGTCAGGATAAAGGCGGCCACCAGAGCCACGCTCATTGAACGACTGACCGAGGTCTTGCCGACTTCCATCTCGGCGATCTCTTCGCGGTTTAGTTTCGTGTACGGCGAGTCGGACATTGCCTCAAAAAATAAAGTAAATGAAAGGATTGTAGGCTTGGGTGGCCATGACCAGAAGGGAAACCCAGAACAGCGCGAAAATGACAACCCCCTTTGGAGCGGTGAGCGTGCGCGTCCAGTCCCAGGTCTGAACGCCTGCCCAGGTAACCGCGGCGGCGAGGAGCACGCTCAGGAGATAATAAGGTTGGTAGATCACGCCAGCGATCAACCCCGCGCCGGTCTGGGGCGTCCCCAAGCCGAGCATGCTTTGGCAGTAAGCCAGCGCGCTGGGCAAGTCCCTGGCGCGGAAAAAGACCCAGGCGAACACGACGATCAGGAACGTAAGGAAAATCTGGGCGGGACGCGGCATCCGGTTGAACATACCGAGCCTCCCCTGGCTGCGCTCGAAGGCAAGCATTCCGCCGTGGATTCCGCCCCAGATGACAAAATTCCAAGAGGCACCATGCCAGAGGCCTCCGAGCAGCATCACAAGCATGAGGTTGGCATAAGTTCTGAGGCGCCCGTGACGGTTGCCTCCGAGCGGAATGTAAAGATAATCCCGCAACCAGGAGGACAGCGAAATATGCCAGCGATGCCAAAACTCGGTAATCGAGGCCGCCCGGTAGGGCGAATCAAAGTTCTTGGCGAAAACGAAACCGAGCATCAGGCCAAGCCCGATCGCGATGTCCGAATACGCGCTGAAGTCGAAGTAGATCTGAAACGCGTAGGCGACGGCACCGAACCATGCGTCCACAAATCCGACCGATCCCGCATTGAAGGTGGTATCCGCCACCTTCCCCGCCGGATTCGCCAGAAGGATCTTCTTGGCCAATCCCAAGGCGACGAAGGTCGCGCCGCGCGCGAATTTCTCAAAGCTTAGCGTCCGGCTTTCCAATTGGCCGGCCAAATACGAAAACTTCAAAATCGGTCCCGCGACCAAGTGCGGGAACATGGAAACAAAGCAGGAGAAGTCCGTAAAATTCTTCATCGCCTTCGCTTCACCGCGATAGACGTCGATGGTGTAGCTCATTGCTTGAAAGGTGTAGAAGCTGATGCCCAACGGAAGAATCACGCGAAAGAAGGTGTTCCATTGCCAGCTTTCCAGGCCCAGCGATTGCGCCAGGGCATTGTAGCTATCAATGCCGAAATTGAAGTACTTGAAGAACCCGAGGACGGTCAGGTTCAGGACTACGGATAAGACAATCGCCCGCCTCTGCGTTTTGCTGCGAGGCCCCCCCCGCTCCAACACCTCAATTGGTTCGCGCCGTACCCGCCAGATGTTCCAGCGATTATGCGCAATAACGAGACTGACCAGCCAATCGAGCAAGGTTGTTCCAAACATCAGCGGGATAAAGCGGGGCTCCGCCCATCCGTAAAAGGCATATCCGAAGACGATCAGAACGAAATTGCGCCAGCGCTGAGGCGCTCGAAAGAGCGCGTAGTAAACGACCAGCGAGAGCGGAAGAAAATAGAAGATGAAGAGGTGCGAACTAAAGACCACGTCTCGTGCGGGTCTCTTAGCGCCCTGAGCTTACGCTATAATAAAGGTCCTCTTCGAGAGAAGGCGCATCACTGGCCAGCCGTTCACTTTCGAGCTGAGGATGCGCCTCGTAGGGTTCAAGATTCAGCTCGACAACATGGCCCGGCTTCGCATCGGCGTACGTCGAAGGAATCTTCGCGTCGAGCAGAGCCCACTCGGCAACCTGGACGGTTTGATTCACCAACTGGGAGTCCCCGGCTTCCTTGATCTTGTAACGATTGACGACCAGCGCTCTGCGATAAGGTGTAATCGCATCCGGCGGAGGGGAGTCGGCCTTCTGGAGCATTTCCGCCTTCACAACCTTCCGGTCGATCACTGGCCGTTGAGCAAGCCGCGCGCCGGCCAACTCGAATTTCCTCGCCGCTTCTTCCTGCCCGACAAATCGGTTGTAGATCGCCACACCGTCCAGATAGCCTTCCCATGGCCTCACCCCACCGACTTCGTTTCCAAAGATGAGCGAATAGCTGCTACCATGCCACTTGTCGAAAGTTCCGATCACCAGGTTCGTCTCGGCGGCAATCTTCCCGTTCAAGTAGCAAACAAGGAGGCCGGATTTATAGGTAACCACCACGTGATACGCCTTGCCAGGCTCAACCTGAGCGAGCTTGAAATCCATGCCGTTCCTGCTCGTTTTCGAGGTTTGCAACCGCAGCACGAGCCGATCCTTCTCCTGGCCCAGGGTGAAGTTTCTCTTGGCAGGGTTTCTCGACAGACTAATGATGCGCGCAGGGCCGAACTGCGGGACACGCGACGTGGTGACGATGGCCTCGATCGCCAGCTCGTCAGTTTTCCGGCAGGCATCCCGGATTTCCCTGCTAACGTTCCCGTCGGGAACGAATGCCCCCCCCAGAATATGCATCTCTCCATTGGGACCGAAGCGGGCACCGCCCTCGGCGCTTAGGCGAACATTGCGCACCTCGCCGGAGCCGTTGACGAATTGGCCGTTATCCTTGTTGTCACGCCATTGAAAGAGCAGTCCGTCGGTGCTGCCTGGCCACACGTTCTGGTAGCTCTGGCCCAAAACCGATTTGATCGTTTGGACTAAGTTCGAGCTTGCCGCCTTTGGAGCGCCGGGAGAGTCGCTGAACGCGCTCGATTTGTGCTCGCCTCCAGCAATCCACACATCGGGAAAAAGTTCGCCGGTCTTCGAATTGGTGAGTTTGAGCCACCCGTCCATACTTCGAAAGTCCTTGCTGAACTTCCCGATGTAGAGTTCCACCCCGTGAGCCCCATCCCAAAGCTTGATTGCCTTGGCGCCGGTTGTATAGGGGCCGGTCATCACCATGTAGCGAACATCGTTACTCCAACGAGGATGGTAGACCTCGAAGCCCTTTATGCCGGGAGCGTTGGAAACATTCACCGTCCAGGACCCTTCCTGGCCCGACCTGATCATGAGCAAATTCCTATGTAGGCCGTCGAACGTCCATGAGAGGTAGCTGTCATCGGGCGCCATGGCCGGCCAGCATCCATCCCGATGTTTGCGCCAGGCGACATCGGGAAGCTCCGCCACTCCGGAATTTGGCCAGGGGAATGTGGAGGCCACCAACTTGCCGTCGCGGGAAAGTTGGAATGATGGCAGCGCTTGGATGGCGGATGAGGACCAGACTGTTTCCACTTTGTCCGGCTCATCGATCGGAAAGCGCAAGACCGGCTTGGCATAGTTGTTGGCATCTTCCTGATAGTAGACCCAGGTTTTTCCTGTCTGAGGGTCCCGCCACACTTCCGAGGCGCACCCGGGCTCCTTGAGGAGGCGCGGAGGCGATCCGTCCCAAGCGACCACGTAAATCTTTCGAGCCTCCCTGTTGCTGATGACGATCTGCTGGCCATCCGGAGTGATCAGCGGCCGATAGTAGTTGGCTCGATCGCCCCAAATAAGCCGCTCGCCCTTGCCATCGCGCGAATCGTAACCCATCAACTGAAGGCCGTTCCGAACCGCAAAACTGTCCTTGTTCTCCAGATCGGTGAGCCACACGATCCGCGTGTGCCCGCCGGTAAAGTTTTCGACCGCCGCGTCATCCACAATGGTCGGCGAAGCAATTGACGCCGGCACGAGGCCAATCCCCAGAACTGCCAACCAAAGAAATCGCGCGACGGAGACCCCAAGGTACGCAGAGAATCGCCGGAGCGAACGTGGGATGATTTTCATCGCACGGTAGGCTGACGATTCGGTGATGCGGACTCGGCGAGTGTTGCTTGAGGCTTCTCTCATTCCTTAATCTTCATTCATTTAGCCATTGGTAATGGCCCCCTTCCCGGGCGGCATGTCAAACCTTGCCGGTTCAGAAAAGGGGTAGCATATCAGACGCTCTGCGCTGCGCAAATGGTTTTTCGGAGTCTTCTCAGCGGTCATTCGCGGAAGACGAGGGCCTCGGAATTCAGGCAGTAACGGAGACCGGTCGGCGGCGGGCCATCGGAAAAGACGTGTCCCAGATGTCCGTCACAGCGGCCACAACGAATTTCCGTGCGGACCATTCCATGACTTCTATCCTGGATCTCAAGGACATTTTCCCGCGCGAAGGGCTCGAAAAAGCTGGGCCACCCCGTCCCGGATTGAAACTTTGTCTTGGAGCTAAACAGAGGCAAATCGCAGCCCGCACAGAAGTAGATGCCCGTCTTCTTATTGTCCAGGAGCGTCCCGCAGAACGGCCGCTCGGTCCCTTGGGAGCGGAGAATTTGAAACCGTTCCGGCCCAAGCTGCTTAAGCCATTCGTCGTCGGATTTTTTCACGCTTGGAACCTTCCCGGGCGCAAGGGGGTTGTTGTCGGGCCCAAGCAAGCGAACCGTGACTTCAGCGGGCAGATCCTCAGCAAGAGCCGTTTTCATGATCGAATTGAAAAATACGGAAAAAAGACAAATCGCAGTGGCGACTTTCATGAGAAAAGGTGCATGATTTTCTCTTGAGAGCAACTCCGGGAGCTCCATTACCTCGTTTATGTTTATTCTCGTCGTCGCAATCGCCCTGGGAGCTTACCTGATTGGTTCTCTTCCCAGCGGTCATCTCGTCGGACGTCTAAAGGGTGTGGATCTGCGTAAGGAGGGTAGCGGCAATATCGGCGCCACGAACGCTCTGCGCGTGCTTGGCAAAAAATGGGGCTACCTGGTCTTCGTCGCAGATTTTCTGAAAGGCTTCATCGCCGTCCGGATCGGTTTTCTAGCGGCGAGCCGCTTGCCCCCGGACGATGTGCTCATCGGGGGAATCGTCGCGGGAGGCTTCGCCATGGTCGGACACATTTTTCCCGTTTGGCTCGGATTCAAAGGTGGAAAAGGCATTGCCACTTCGGGCGGAATTATGCTTGGGCTTTTCCCTCCATGGGTTTTCCTCAGCGGTCTCGTGGTCTGGGTCGCTTTCTTCTACGGCACGCGTTATGTTTCCGTGGCATCGATCGCGGCAGCTGTCTCGCTACCTGTGTCCAGCGGCATTCTCATGCTTCTTGGCCGATGCGACGGGCGCCTGGTGATCATCGCCGCCCTGATGTGCGCTCTCGCGGTCTGGCGGCACCAGCCAAACATCGAACGCCTTCTTGCCGGGACAGAGAAAAGATTCGAGAAAAGGGGCTCCGTCTTGGGATCCTGAGTCGTCAGATGCACAAGAAAATCAGCGTGATTGGTGCAGGCGGTTGGGGCACGGCGCTCGCCCTTCTTCTTGCCGAGAATCGGGCCCAAGTGCGGCTCTGGGCGCACAATCCTTCCCTGGCGGAAGAGCTCGTCTCGAAGCGCACCAATGAGACCTATCTGCCGGGCGTGCGTCTGCCCCCAAATGTTTATGCCACCGGAAATCTTGCGGATGTACTAGATGCCAACCTCGCGCTTATTGTCGTGCCCTCAAAGGCAGTCCGCGAAGTGGCGACCCAGCTATCCAGTTTGAACCCAAATCCTGAGACGGTGCTGGTCAGCTGCACGAAGGGCATTGAGCACGACACTGGGAAGCTGATGAGCCAGATTCTCGAGGAATGCCTGCCGGAGAACCGCGTCGCAGTTCTTTCCGGTCCAAACCATGCCGTCGAAGTCGCGCAACGCATTCCCGCGGCGGGCGTGATCGGTTCCGCACACGCGGAATTGCTCGATCCCTTGCAAAAGACGTTTTCGCTGCCTACTTTCCGCGCCTACACGAGCGACGATGTCACTGGCATTCAGCTCGGTGGCGCCTTGAAGAATGTTTTTGCCATCAGCGCCGGTGTCTCCGACGGCTTCAATATGGGCGACAACGCGAAGGCCGGGCTGGTGACAAGGGCCCTTGCCGAAATGATGCGCCTCGGTGTCGCTCTGGGCGGGCGAAGGGAAACGTTCTTTGGACTCAGTGGGGTCGGCGATTTGATGGTGACATGTTTCAGCCGGCACAGCCGCAATCGAAAAGTTGGAGAGCGCCTCGGCCAGGGAGAGTCGCCCTCTCAAATTCAGTCTTCCATGCTCATGGTTGCAGAGGGGATTCCCACGGCGCTCAGCGCCTGGCAATGTGCTCAAAAACTTGGCGTGGAGGCTCCCATCACCTCTGAAGTGCATTCCGTGCTTTACTTGAGCAAGCCCCCTCACGAGGCCATGTGGGAACTGCTGGGACGGCCGCCCAAGGCCGAAGCCGAGAAGCTGCGTTGATTCATCCCGGTTTGCGTTCGCCATTCCGAAAGAATCTCGTTGATTTTGTCCATGGGAACCGGCCTTATCTGCGCTTGGAAGTGCTCCTGTTGATTATGAAAATGCGATCTTTCCCGCGGCTTCTTTGTCTTTGTTTCGGATGTCTTTTCGCGTTTGCGATCGACGGTCATGCGGGAAGCTTCAGCGGCGAAGTTTCTGACCTCGACGCCGGAAACGGCTATCTGACCGTGACAAATCCGGCGAACCAGACGACCCAGACATTCAAGGTGCTCTCCGAGACTGCTATCGTGACCGCGGAAGGCAAGCCCAGCCAGCTGCTCAGCTTGATCGAGGGCACGCTCGTTTCCGTGGACGTTGATCCCGGTGACGGCAAGGTCGCCGCCAAAATCACCGTTCTGCCTGATGCCCAGGAGCCGCCTTGACGGGCGAAGTCTTGGGGACCGGCGGCGCGGCCGCTCTGGCCCGCGGCGGCTCGCCAATCCGAGGCGCCGTCTCTGGACGTTTTTTGGGGACCCTTTCGGTGCGGATTCGCCGCCAGGCTCTGCCCGATAGTTTCGGCAACTCGATTCGTCGGGAGCGCGCACTCTCCATCTCAACACCTTGAGTTGCGTTCGGATCGCTTGTAATAGGTCACCCGTGCAATCACCTTCGAGCGACAAGCCAATTCTGATCGTCGACGATACTCCAGAGAATGTCGACGTGCTGGCAGGCATCTTGCGGGAGCACTATCAGATCAAGGTCGCGGTAAGCGGTGCAAAGGCGCTCAAGATCGCGCATGGCGATCCCGCTCCAGCCCTGATTTTGCTGGACGTGATGATGCCGGAAATGGACGGTTACGAGGTCTGCCGCCGACTTCAGGCCAACGACCGGACGCGGCGAATTCCGGTCATCTTCGTCACTGCCAAGTCAGAGGTCGAGGACGAGGCGCAGGGCTTTGGCCTTGGGGCCGTGGACTACATCACCAAACCGGTTAGCCCGGCGATCGTTCTGGCGCGCGTTCGCACGCAACTCGCGCTGAAGCACTCCCACCAGAAACTGGAGGATCTTTCTCTGAAGCTCGCGCGCTATCTATCGCGACAAATCTATCAATCCATCTTTGAGGGACGGCAGGACGCGCGCATCGGCGGCATCCGCAAGAAGCTCACGGTGTTTTTTTCCGACATCGCCGGCTTTGCCAGCAAGACGGAAGGCATGGAAGCGGAAGACCTCACCTTCATCCTGAATGGCTACCTTAATCGCATGGCAGGCGTAGTCTTGAAGCACGGCGGCACGTTGGACAAGTTCATCGGAGATGCCGTCCTGGTCTTCTTCGGCGATCCGGAAACCAAGGGCATCGCGGAAGATGCCGAGACCTGTGTGCGGATGGCGCTGGAGATGCGGGAAGCGATCGCCGAACTCAATCGCGAGTGGCTGGCCAAGGGGATCAGGCAAGGCTTCGAGGTGCGGATGGGCATCTCGACCGGGTTCTCGACGGTCGGCAATTTCGGCAGCGACGAGCGCATGGATTATACGATTATCGGGAAGCAGGTGAACCTTGCCAACCGGTTGCAAGCTGCGGCGCAGCCAGGGGAGATTCTCATCGGCCAAGAGACGTGGCTGTTGGTCAGAGACGTATTCCTGTGTGTCGCCAAGGAACCGGTCCAGGTCAAGGGTTTCGAACGCCCGATCCAAACCTATGCGGTAACGGGCGCCGCGCTTCCCGAAGGCCCGGGGCTTATTGAGGATGCTCGGCCCGGGTTCCGGCTGACGCTCGATCCCGCGCAGGTCGGAGCGACAGAGCGGATCGCTGTCGTCGAAAAGCTTCGCGCGGCCATCGCCAGCCTTCGGTAGATGAGCCGCCTTATCGATCAGAGGGTTCGAAGAACGAGCGAAACTCGGCTTGGCCGCTGCCTCGTGATTGCCGCGTTGATAATCTTCGCGTCGCCGGCCTCCCAGGCGCTCGACCGGGTGACATTGCAACTCAAATGGCATCACCAATTCCAGTTCGCGGGTTACTACGCGGCGCTGGAAAAGGGTTTTTACCGTGACGCGGGCCTCGATGTCGAGATTCGGGAGGGCGGGCCCAATGTGGACGCCATCGATGACGTCGTGACCGGCCGGGCCGACTTCGGGGTGGGCACCTCCGGCGCGCTCATCGGCCGCGCGCGCGGACAGCCAGTCGTGGTGTTGGCCGCGGTCTTTCAACACTCCCCAGCCATCCTCCTGGTTCCGCGCCGCGCCGGGGTCACGAGCGTTTTCGCCCTGCATGACCGCCCGCTGATGGACACGCCGGGCAGCGAAGATATCGCGGCGATGCTCAAACTCGCGGGGGTCGACTACGCCAGGATGCCCCGTGTCAAACACAACGGGGACCCGCGCGACCTGGTCAGTGGCAAGGCGGATGCCATGGTCGCCTACAGCACCAACGAACCCTTCGTGCTTGAACAACTGGGTGTCCCTTACCTCGCGTTCTCCCCGCGCGCCTCCGGCATCGATTTCTACAGTGACAACCTGGTGACGTCGGAAAAGCGGATCAAGGCGGATCCTGAGGGCGTCGCAGCCTTTCGCGCCGCAAGCCTCAAGGGCTGGCAGTACGCGCTGTCGCACAAGGAGGAAATCGTTGATCTGATCTTGCGCCGCTACTCCCAGGCCAAGAATCGCGAGGCCCTCCTCTTCGAAGCGAACCAGACGGAAGTGCTGGTTCAACCTGACTTGATCGAACTTGGCTATCAAAACCCGGCGCGTTGGCGGGCGATCGCCGAGACATATCACTCTCTTGGCATGCTCCCGGAGGCAGCCGTGCCGGGAGGCTTGGTCTATGAACCGGTGACGGACGGCATTCCTTTCTGGCTGAAAGCAGCTCTGGCGGGGGCGGCGATGCTTGGGCTGGCCGGAACCTTGGCGGCGCTCTGGATCGCCAGGCTCAATCGGCGCCTGAATTCAGAGGTTGTCGAACGACGCGAGGCCGAGCGCGAGATTCAGCGTGCCAACGCCCAGGCTGAATCGGCCCGGCAACAACTCGTGGCGATGTCCGAAGCCCTGCCCTTGGCAATGTTCCAGATGGAGTTCAAGGCGGACGGCAGCGTCTGTTACAACTTCATCGGCAACCGGGTCGAACAGATCCTGGGTGTCTCGCGCAAGGATCTGATGGCCGACCCGTCGCTGCGCTGGCGTCACGTTCACCCGGGCGATCGTGAGGCGGCACTCGGCGCCCTCGTCGACGCATCGCGGCGCATTCGGGACGGTGAGATCGAACGCGGCGTCGATATGGTCGTGCGCGTTTTGATTAGCGGCCAGCCGCGCTGGATTCTTTCGAGCGCCCACGCCACTCCAGCCCTGCCCGACGGCACCGTGATCTGGAATGGATTTTACCAGGATATCACCGAGCGCAAGCAAGCCGAAGATGAGCTCAAGGCGAGCGAGGAGCGCTTCCGCCGGCTGTTCGAAGATTCCGCCGACGCCATGCTCCTGATCGACGAGGGCCGCTTCGTGGAATGCAATGTTGCGGCCGTCGGAATGTTGCGAATGGCCTCGCGTCACCAACTCCTGAATCACCAACCCGCTGAACTCTCGCCGCCGACGCAAGAGGATGGCCAGCCGTCGGTCGAAAAGGCGAAAACCCTCATGGCGAGAGCCCTGGAGCTTGGCAGCCTTCGCTTTGAGTGGCTGCACCGCCGGGCTGACGGCGAGGTCTTCCCCGTCGAGGTGCTGTCGACGACCATCGAGCAACACGGCAGGCCGCTGATCCACACCGTCTGGCGCGATATTACCGAGCGCAAGCGGGCGGAGGAAGAAGTCCGCGCGGCCAGGCAGAAGGCTGAGGAGGCCACCCAGGCAAAGAGTGATTTCCTCGCTAACATGAGCCACGAGATCCGCACGCCAATGAATGGCATCCTCGGGATGGCGCATCTTTGCTTGAAGACCGATCTCGCTCCCAAACAACGCGACTATTTAAGCAAAATCGACCGGTCAGCTCGCTCCCTGCTCGGGATTATCAACGACATCCTGGACTTTTCCAAGATCGAGGCCGGCAAGCTCACCGTCGAGCAAATCGGGTTCGACCTCGAGGAGGTCTTCGACAATCTCACGAGCATTGTTGGGATGCGCGCTCACGAAAAGGGACTGGAAGTGTTGTTCCGTGTCGGTTTCGAAACGCCCGTTCACCTCGTCGGTGATCCCTTGCGCTTGCAGCAGGTCCTGGTCAACCTCTGCTCCAACGCTGTCAAATTCACTGAGGAGGGAGAAGTCGTCGTTTCCGTGAGCCCCCTGCGACTCGATGACCGCGAAGTCGAGCTCGAGTTCGCCGTGAGCGACACAGGCATTGGAATGACACCCGAGCAACAAGCCCGTCTCTTTCGACCGTTCACCCAGGCCGATTCGTCCACCACGCGCAAATTCGGCGGCACGGGCCTCGGACTGTCCATTTGTGTTCGCCTCGTCGAGTTGATGGGCGGCCGCATCCGCGTGGAGAGCGAACTCGGCAGGGGAAGCACCTTCCGGTTTACCGGCCGCTTTGGTCGCCAGGATCGGCCTGCCCGCTCGCACAATCTGCCTGCGATCGATCTGCGCGGCACTCGCGTGCTCGTCGTCGATGATAACAGCACATCGCGCGAAATTCTTGGAGAGATGCTCGAAATCATGTCCTTCGAAGTGACCTTGGCCGCATCGGCGCGCGAGGGCCTTGCCCAATTGACTCGGGCCGATGCGGGCGACCCATTTCAAGTGGTCCTCATGGACTGGCACATGCCCGAAATGGACGGGCTCGAGGCGGCCCGGGCTATTCGCGAATCCACTTCGCTGGAGCAGCCACCGAAGGTTATTCTCGTTACCGCCTATGGCAACGAACTGGCAAGCGATCAGGCCGAGCAGGCGGGCCTGCTCGGTGTCCTCGCAAAACCGATCAGCAATTCATCGCTCTTCGATGGCATCATGCATGCGTTCGTCAGGGGCGCGCCGGGGGCCGGCACCCAGCGATCGGTCGCAAACGTGCAACGGTCTGCGGATCTTATCGGTCTGCGCGTGCTGCTGGCCGAGGACAACGAAATCAATCGGGAGCTCGCCATCCAGTTGCTGCGCGACGTCGGGATCATCGTTTCGATCGCGCACAATGGCCGCGAAGCGGTGGAGAAGGTAACCGCCGAATCTTTCGACGGCGTCCTGATGGACATCCAGATGCCGGAGATGGACGGTTATCAGGCTGCGGGAGCCATCCGCGCCCGGCCCGAGCTCGCGGCGCTTCCGATTATCGCGATGACTGCGAACGCCATGGCCACCGATCGCGCAAAGGCGCTGGCAGCCGGCATGAACGAGCACGTTCCCAAACCAATCGATCCCGGCGAACTTTACAGCGCTATCCGGCGCTGGTTCAAACCCCGCGGGGAGGCAGTGAATCCGCCGTTCGCGCCGGCACCGCCCGCCGAAACAGCGCTCCGCGTCGAACACCAGGAGATGCCCGAACATCTCGACGGCATCGACGTAGCCGACGGTCTCCGGCGTGTCGCGGGGAACGGCAACCTGTATCGGAATCTCCTGCTCAGATTCCGGCAGAGCCAAGCCCGCTCGGTGGAAGAGATCCGCGAGGCGCTCGCGACGGGCGATCACGAGCGCGCAAAACTTATCACGCACACCATCAAAGGCGTTGCGGGCAACATTGGCGCCAAGGAACTTCAGGCCGCGGCCGCAGCCGCGGAAGCGGCGCTCAGGAACTCTGACCTCACGCGTTTCGAGGCCGATCTTCCTGCGCTCGAAGCCCCGCTGCGCCGGGTCGTCTCCTCCATCGCGGGCCTCGCAGGGATCGGCTCGGAAACGTCAGCCAACGTTGCTCCGCTCGATCTGGACACCGTGTCCCCAAAGCTCGCCGAGCTCGAGTCCCTGCTGAAGAACGACGATTTCGATGCGCGCCATGTCATCGACGAGCTGCTTCCCCATTTCCAGGGAAGCCGGTACGCAGGAAAATTCGAGACGCTCACCCGGAAAGTTGCCGGATACGACTTCGAAGCGGCTTTCGTTGAATTTGAGGCGATCAAGGCCGCCATCAAATCCGGTGAATGAGGACGAGCTTCGTGTGCCTTGGCTTCCTTTGAGCATGTCGCGAAACTGCGTTGACGCCATCAGGAACCGCGCAGCTGTCGGTCTCCGAGACAACGCGGTCACGCGATTGGCCTCGCGGCAGCGAGCCCTCACGCAGAATGCGACTCGCGTGCGATGCCTGGGGACGAGTCCAGTCGGGTTTCGGCGAGACGCGGAAGCCTGCATGCGAAACGCCCGACCCGCTGCAACAAGTACGAAAAGCGCTGCGTGGAAGCCGGTCGAGGAGAAAATTGATGACAAAAAACTGGTAGACCTTTCCGTGGCAAACGGTTAGAGGAGCTTGTATGCAACCTTACCTCAAGCACCCTTACCTCAAGGTGTTGATCGCTCGCTGGCTCGCGCGGCGAATTGAAATCCGCAGGCGTCGGATGCGTCGTGCCCTCCGCGACTACCAGCGCGCCGAGATGCGCCGCATTGGCGCCGCGGATCGGCGCGCCCGCGGGCTGCGGCTCTATGCCGCATGGGCTTGCAAAGAAGATATGGCGGTGGCTTGTCGAACGATAGTGCCCTTGGAAGCATCTTCCGACGTCGGGCAACTGCACGGCCAGAAAATCCGGATCGTCCGAAATATCACAGCATAACGCCCTCCAGGCGTTTTAAGTTGTCCCCGGATTCAAGCGGGCGCTGCGCCCATCCGCTTGACGGGGTTCCTCGGTGCAAACGTCGGGATCATCATGGACAATCCATGCGCAATATTTTCTTGGAGTTGGGATGCCTGTTCTATATGGACCCTCCCACTTGAGGTTTTAGCTGCAACGCCGGTGAGTGCGGCCTCGTTAGCGGGATCGGCTTGAGGTTCTAGCCCCTATGGGCTTAACAATCGCAGATCTCAAGGGCGGCTTCACTAATCATCACAAAATGACATCGCTTGGTCCCGTTACCTTCTCGAACGCTTCTCTGCGCGCCTCGATCCTTGCCGTCGCCGGCGCGTTGGTTTCCGGGTGCATCAATCCGCTTGGCCCCATCGGAAAGGGGCCCCAGCCTCCTCCCGAAAAGTCTTCTCCGCAGCTCTCGCAAAAATTCGCGTGGGGCATCTCGACCGCCAGCTATCAATACGAAGACCCCGACGTCAAGCCAGGGGAGAAGGACTATTTCTATTCGGACTGGGACATTCTCATCGAGCAACGCAAAGCCCCGCCAAAGGGCAATGCGCTCTACAGCTGGACGCACTTCGACAAAGACCTCGAAGCGCTCAAGAAGATCGGCGTGACCCACTACCGCTTCAGCGTCTCCTGGCCGCGGGTCGAGCCGCAACCCGGCGTCTATGATGAGAAGGCCATTCGCGGTTACGTCGAAATGGCGCGCCGCCTCAAGGCCGCCGGCATCGAGCCCGTGATCTGCCTCTGGCATTTCACCTTCCCGTCCTGGCTCTACGACAAGGAGAAGCCTGGGCAGTCCAACTGGCTGCATCCTCTCGCGCGCACGCGGTGGAACGCCTATGTGGATCGCATGGTGCGCGCCACCGCACCCTATACCAATTACTACGCGCCGCAGAATGAGCCTAACGGCCAGATTACGACGGCCTATATCGTTGGAGTATGGCCACCGGGCATGGACCTTGCGTTTGGTCATTACTGGAAGGCCATCGATGCCAGCACAGGAATGTTCCGCGACGCCGCCGCGCGCATCAAGGCCATCAAGCCAAGCGCGAAGGTGATGAGCGTGGAAGCTCTGCCGTGGTGGGAGCGGGCTCCGCTGGATCCAGGCGGTATGATTTACAACACAATGATCCACGGGAACGTCGACCACCTCGACCGAATCTACGACGTGTGCGACATCCTCGGCATCAATTACTACTATTCGCAGGCGCCCGGTCCCCTCTCGCTCCTTGCCGGGCCCTACCGTCGCGGCCACAACTTCACGATGATGGGTTGGCGCATCGACCCGGGCGGACTCTACAAGGAAATTCGCCGGGTCGGCGATCGCTATGGGAAGCCCATGATGATCACAGAAAATGGCATCGCCACACCCGACGATGCGAAGCGAATCTGGTACATGCGCAATCACCTCGCTGCCATCGGACGCGCCATCCGCGATGGATACGACGTGCGCGGCTACTTCGCATGGTCACTGGCCGACAACTATGAGTGGCACTACGGCTACAAGGCGCTCTTCGGCCTCGCCAAGATGGATCCCGACACGTACGACCGTATTTTCAAGCCTTCGGCGCGCGCGTTCTCAGAGATCATTCGCAATTATCGCACGGTCGGATCGGTGACCACCTTCCAGCCTCAGGCAAGCTTCCCGTAATCTGCATGACCCGCATCGACAGGGCCCGCGAACTGGCACGCCGCTTTCCCAAGATTTATCCTGATGCCCACTGTGAATTGGATTACCGGGATCCTCTTGAGCTCCTTGTGGCCACCATCCTTTCCGCGCAATGCACCGACAAGCGCGTCAACATCGTCACGAAAGAGCTCTTTCGCCGCTGCCAGAGCGCTCAGGACTACCTCGAGATCTCGCAGGAGGAACTCGAGGGAATCATCCGCTCGACGGGATTCTATCGAAACAAGGCGAAAAGCCTTCGCGCGATGGCGGCGAGGCTCGTCGTTGAACACAACGGGCAGGTTCCGCGATCCCTCGAGACGCTGGCAACTCTGCCAGGCGTCGGGCGCAAGACCGGAAACGTCGTCCTGGGAAATGCCTTTGGCATCGACGAAGGCGTCGTCGTCGACACGCATGTCTCACGCGTCTCCGCCCGTCTCGGCCTCACGAAACATGCGGATCCCGCGAAGATCGAACGCGATCTGATGAAGCTTTTTGCGCGCGAGACGTGGACTCTCCTTAGCCACTGGCTCATCTGGCACGGCCGCCGCCGTTGCTTTGCAAGAAAACCGGACTGCGGCCATTGCGAACTCTTGGACATTTGTCCAACGGGCGTCAAACTGCTCAGCGCGGCAAAGTCGCCGGCCTGATCCCGATCCCGCTCTTCAGCTGACAAACTCCACCGCGTTCAACGGTGGGCCATACACCTGTTGTGCGCCGATGCTGTCGAGACCTGAAATTCGCAATTCTCTGGTGCCCTGACCTCCACAGAAATAGTGCATGACCGATTGCGGGTCGTAGTCGGTCAAGTTCGAGGTATCGAAGTTTGGTTCGCCGAGGCATGCCGCCGGCGCTCCTGAACGAATGTGCTCGTGCCTGAATCCAAGCACGTGCCCCAGTTCGTGCCGCACCACACCGATCGGGTCGAATCCGAGGTCGGCTGCAAAAAAGTCCGGGAAGAGAAGCACCTTTCGGCGACTTGGCGGGTCGTTGGGAAAGAATGCCGAAGCGATCGGAGCACGGTCTCCGGGCAGAGGCGTGATCTCTCGCACCGCGAAAACTGCGCCGGCGGTTCCCACACCATTCGCCGTGTCCAGATCCTCGGAGTGCTGGAACTTTACCCCGCACGTCTCCTCCCACGCTTGCGTTGCCTGCTTCATCCCGTCAATGGCCTTTTCATAGCGCTCAGACGCGGTGAATGTGCTCTGGACCACGCGATACGTGAGGATCGTATTCGGAGCCCAACGCACAATCCGTCCGTTGGAGGTCAGGGCGATAAGGCTCGTCTGGGGTGCGGAAAGGCGCGCTGTTCCCAACCCGGCATGGCCGGCCCGTTTGCTAAGCATGAACGCTTCATCCGCTTTCTCACGCTGAGCGGCGTAGATCGCCAATTGGTCCTCGTCGAGGAGCGTGTCCCCTTCGACAACATAAAAGAGTTCGTCGTCAATATTGACCGTCTTTAGTTTATTAGGACCGTTGACGAACTGGTCAAAAAGGGTCGTCCCTCGAACGTCTTCGCGTAGTTTCGGATCTTCGGCGAGCAGCTTCGCTGCAACGCTCATGCTTTCATTGCTCTTGCTCATGGTTTTTCTTCAGTTGGTTTACTTCTTTGCTCTTCGGCCCCGCCGGCAGTCGTTTCGGGTGACACGTCGAGAAAGCGAAGCGGTTCGTTGGGTTGCGGGCGGGCCTCGGCCTCGCGGGAAACGTGGCGTTTCTCCCAAAGCTTGCGAATCTCGGCCTCATCACGAAGTTCGTCGCCGTGCAGCACAAAAAACCCGACTCCGTCCACGGTCACTTTGGGAAGCTTGCTCCTCCAGGCTTCGAAAGTCTGCGGCTCCGCGCGGACCGGCCCCGTCGGATCGAATTGTGTCGTGCTTCCACCAGACGCCAACTTCCATGCCGCGGCCCCGACAGCCCGGGCGATATCGGCGGCATAAGCGGCATCCACGAAGGTGTCCTCCGCGTCGTGGTAGTGGGGATTCGCTTCCGCTTCGGCCGCGCCTGGGCCCGCAAAAAAGTCCGCCGAGGCTAAGCAGGCGGCATAGCCATGCTCATGAAAAGACCCATGATCGCTACGTTGCTCGGCCGGATCCTCGCCACCGGGACCGAAAATTTGCGCAGCGGATAGCATGGGCGAAACGACCTGCGCGGCCCGTGCCACCAAGTCGGCCAAAGGCAGCGAGCGTGTTTCCGTCTCCGGCGACGGACTGAAGCCGACGTGGAGCTCCCACGTCCTCGGCTCGGCCTGGTTGAAACCGATCATGTCCATTTGGAACATGCCGGCAATGCGCGCCCCGGCGGCGCTTAACTGGCGCGCGTAGGCCTTGCTGCCGACCAGGCCATTTTCCTCATCATTAAAAAGAACGAACTGCACCGTGTGCGCGAGCGGCGCGTCCGCAGAAGAGAGCGCGATAAAACGCTCCGCGATTGCCAATACTGCCGCAACGCCGCTCATGTCGTCGTCGGCACCCGGCGCCGGGTCGGT
Organism: uncultured Verrucomicrobiae bacterium; assembly: GCA_963731945.1. Lineage (GTDB taxonomy): Bacteria > Verrucomicrobiota > Verrucomicrobiia > Chthoniobacterales > Terrimicrobiaceae > DASTFP01. The sequence continues at coordinate 23,864 of CAVSXN010000019.1, forward strand.
CGTGGGGTTTCCGGGTCTCGCAATCGAATCCAGATGGGCGGTCACCAACACCAGCTCCGATGATTGCCCTGACAGCTCCGCAACGATGTTGTGGAGAGTGAGATTCTGGTGGCTGAACTGATGGAGACGGACGCTCAAGCGGTCCGGAGCAAGATCGCGCAGTTCTCGCCCGAGCGCAGCCACGGCGGCCGCATTGCCCGGGTGGGCGACGTGCCGGCTTCGAATGAAGTCCGTGCCGCCAACTTGCAACGGTTCCTGGCCAGTGAAACGCTTTACTCGATCCAGAATCGAGCCGGGCGTGAGCGCCAACCATGCAGCGGCCTCCTCATCCGTCAGAAGCGACTCCAAGGGCCGGTGCGCAGCCTGCGGCGCCGCTTGAATCGGCGCACCTTTTGGCAGATCGAGCAAATGGGGGTCCGGCATCAGCCGCAGCGTGTGTCCGTGCCGCGCGTTTTCAAAATGAATGGAATCGAGACTCACCTCGGGTGGAAGAGCCACCAGAATCCATCCCGTCCCCGATTCGAGCACGGTGCGCATCGTGTCCGCCCTCGCGAAGAGGCTTGGCGCCTCGCCCTGCGTGTTCATAAAGCCGGTCGTCTTCGCCTCGTCGTCCCGAAGCAGGTAAAGCTCGGTCCGCAACGGAGCTCCCAGCTCGCCAACCGGCGTGACCCGAAATTGAGCGTTCATGAGCCTGGCAATCGATCGCTGGCTCGTGACCACGTGGATGACCAATCCATCCGGTCCGTCTATCTGCAGTGGCACAAGCGGGAACCCGCCGAGCGCCTGACGCCACGGCTCGCTCTTTCTTGCAGCCGGCACTTCGACGCGCGCGAAGCGGAGCTCTTCTCCCTCGAGCACCTCGCCGACAAGCAGGGGATGCGGGCAGACTCGCCAACCTGCGGCCAGGGCGTGACCGCGCTCGTGGGCGTCCTCTCCCACAAAAAGGCACTGCTCCGGCGTCCGCTCAAGCCCGGCGATCTTGGCCGCATGGTGAAAGATCTTCGGCGAGTCTTTCTGAAGCCCGATTTCCTTGCTGTAAACGAGCAGGGCCGGATCGAAGAAATCGAGCAACCCTGCCTGATTGAGCACTTCATTGACCCGGGTTCCGGATTCATCCCCGGTATTCGAGATCACCCCAAGCCGCAACGGTTTGCGGCGCAGGTCCGCGAGCACTTCGTGGATAAATTCGAAAGGGTCGAAGCGCTCGAGCTTGCGATCAATCGAGAGAATCGGAACCCCAAGCGTATCACCCAGATCGAAAAAGATGCAGGCGGTCGGGTTCATACGGCGGTGCCAATCGAATATCCGTCTGTCTGGAGAGGGCGGGATGCCCGGACGCGAGTATCGCGTGAAAACTTGTCGTCACAATCGAAAGACGAAACGCACACAAACCTTTCGAGAATCCAAACAGCCATACTCCCAACCCTCTTTGCAACCCTGTCGAGAGGATATCGTAGGCAAGTCACAAAGCAATGGCAAAGTGACGAGCGGACTCTCACGGATGACAAATTGAAGCCGCTGGCGGGCAAGCGGCAGCGCATTGATCGCCCGCGCCCCTCACGCAACGATCTCGACGGGCGTTCCTTCGGGAATTTCATCGAAGCACTCCGCGATATCGGCGTTGCTCATTCGCACACACCCATGGCTGGCCGGAGTGCCCAGCAAGGCCTCCTGGTTGGTGCCATGGATGTAAATATAACGCTCCCTGGTATTGGCATTATCCTCCCCGAGACCATCGAGCCAAAGGATCCGTGTAAGGATGAGGTCTTCCTCGCCACCCTGAAGCGCAATCTCCCCCGTGGGTTCACGGCTTCGAAACACCGCCCCCGCCGGCGCGCCGGCCCCAAATTTTCTGCCTACCGCAAACAAGCCGAGCGGCGTCTTGTTGCTCCCAAGTTCGATGCCGAGACCAAACTTCGAAGTCGAAACCGGATAAGACTTGCACACTTTCCCGTCACGGAGCACCTCGAGCAGCTGACGCTGGGCATCGATTCGAAGACGCAATGGAACGTGGACATCTTTCGAGGAGCTGTTACTCATTACCTTCTCGTCTCTCTTTGTTATGTCCCGACAATATCGAGTTGCAATCGTTGGCGCAACTGGCGCCGTGGGTGTCGAAATGCTTCACGTGCTGGAACGGCGGAAATTTCCGACGCTCTCTGTGAAGCTGCTTGCCTCCGCGCGATCTGCGGGCAAGACACACAGGTACCGTGGCCAGGAGCTCGCAAGCCAGACGCTGGGCATTAACTCCTTTGAAGACGTCGACCTGGCCTTTTTCAGCGCGGGTGCGGCGATCTCCCGAGAGTTTGCGCCGATCGCCGTGCAAAGCGGGGCCGTGGTCATCGACAATTCGTCCGCCTTCCGGATGCGGGAAAATGTTCCCCTGGTCATTCCCGAAATCAATCCCGGTGACGCCGCTCACCATGAGGGGATCATCGCAAATCCGAACTGCACGACCGCCATCACCCTGATGGCGCTGTATCCTCTGCACCGGAAGTTCCGCGTGAAACGGGTGTTTGCGTCCAGTTACCAGGCGGTTTCCGGGGCCGGTTCGCTGGCCATCGAGGAATTGAGACAGCAGGCGAAGGCGGTGGTCACCGGAAAGCCCATTGAACGTGAGGTTTTTCCGCATCAGATCGGCTTCAACGTCATCCCGCAGGTGGATTCGTTCATCGATTCCGGCTACACGAAGGAGGAAATGAAGGTGCAGAACGAAGGCCGCCGAATCATGCATTTGCCCAGTTTCAAGGCTTCGGTCACTTGCGTGCGCGTGCCGGTGTTTCGCGCCCACTCAATCGCCGTAAGTGCCGAGTTTCAAGAGCGAGTCACTGTCGTCGAAGCCCGTGAGGCCATCATCGCTTTTCGAGGAATTGAGCTGCGCGATGATCCCACGGACAATGTCTATCCGATGCCGCTCGACTATGCGGGGGAAGATGTTTGCGCCGTGGGAAGGCTGCGTATCGATTGCGCATTGGAGAACGGCCTGGCGTTCTGGGTTTGTGGCGACCAACTCCTCAAAGGCGCGGCGCTGAACGCCGTGCAGATCGCCGAGCTCCTGTAGAGGGCTTGAGAATTCGTTCAACCGTCGCCGTGCTTCACAGGCATTGAAGCGCGGGGCGGATTGGTCTTCATTGATCGCCGATGAACCTGCGAGCGCTCGGCATCCTCATCCTCTTCGCAATCGGCGGATGCGGACCCGCACAGAAACGGGCCGATCTGGTTTTCGTTAACGGGGCGGAGCCCGAGACGCTCGATCCCTCCATCATCACCGGCCAACCGGAAGGACGCATCGTCAACGCCCTCTTCGAAGGGCTCACCACCTTTAACGCTCAGGGCAAATCCGGCCCCGGGACCGCAGAGTCCTGGACGATCTCCGAGGACGGAAAGGTCTACACGTTCAAAATCCGGGCGAACGCCAAGTGGAGCGACGGCCGCCCGCTCACGGCGAGAGACTTCGTGGAATCCTGGAAGCGAACGCTCTCGCCGGAAACCGCGGCCAGCTACAACTACCAGCTATTCTATGTGAAGAACGCGCAGCCTTTCGCCGAGGGAAAAATCACAGACTTCTCGACGGTGGGTGCGAAAGCGCTCGATGACCATACCCTCGAAGTGACGCTGGAAAACCCCACGCCGTTCTTTCTCGACCTTTGCGCCACCCCGCCTTTGCAACCCGTGCCCGTGGAGCGCATCACAGAGTTCGGAGACGACTGGGTCAAGCCGGGGAAAATCGTGGGCAATGGCGCTTATATGCTCGAAGACTGGCGGATCAACGACCGAATCCGCCTGCGCAAGAACCCGAACTACTGGAACGCCAAGAACGTGGCCCTGGAAACTGTCGAAGCCCTCCCCATCAGCGTGGCGACGGTCGCGTTCAATTTTTTTGCGGGGGGCCTCGCAGACTTGATCATGGACAAGAATCTTACTCCCAACGCGCTCCTGGACGAGTTGAAAAAAACCTCCGCCTTCCATTCCGCCCCTTTCCTTGGCATCTATTTTCTGCGCTTCAACTGCTCGAAACCGCCGTTCGACGACCCGCGCGTGCGGCGCGCCTTTGCGATGGTCGTGGACAAGGGTCGCATCGTCGAAAAAATCACCCGCGCAGGAGAATTGCCCGCCTCAAGCTTCGTGCCTCCGGGCATTGCCGGGTATGAGTCGCCGGACGGAATATCCTACGATCCCGAGGCAGCTCGCCGCCTTCTCGCCGAAGCTGGATATCCGGATGGAAAGGGCTTCCCTCTCACCACCTTCCTTTACAATGAAAGCCAGCAAAATCGCGACATCGCTGTCGAGCTTCAGGCCATGTGGCTTCAGCACCTGGGTGTAAAGATCAACCTGGCTCTTCAAGAGTGGAAGGTCTACTTGAACTCCCTCTCCTCTCTCGATTATGGCATCGCGCGCTCGAGCTGGGTTGGGGATTATCCGGATCCCAATACCTTTCTCGACATGTTTGTCACTGGGAATGGCAACAATCGCACCGGTTGGAGCGACCCCAAGTACGACCAGCTAATCGCGGACGCGGCAAAGGAAACCGATACAGCAAAACGCTTCCAGATTCTCGGCCAGGCCGAGTCCATCCTTGTCTCTCAGCAGGCGCCGGTATGTCCGATCTTCTACTATGTCGGAATCCAGCTCTACGACCCGGTAAAACTCGGCGGGATCGAGTCGAATGTTCTCGACGAACATCCCGTGAAGGCAATCTACAGAAAAGATCGCTAGTCACCTTGTCCTGGCAAGCCCGCCAGATGTTTTACTAATCTGTCGTAAGTATATTTATAAAATACTCTACGCAGCGGCTTTATTTACACGAATCCCTCCGCAAAATTCCCCGATCCGTTCGAGGGCAATCTTGATTTGATCGAGCGAGGTGGCATAGCTGCAACGCACGTAGCCCTCACCGCTCGCGCCAAACGCATTTCCCGGGACGACGGCGACTTTCTTTTCCTGGAGCAGCTGGAGGGAAAACTCCCGGCTGGTCAGACCGGTGGAGGCGATCTTTGGAAACACGTAGAACGCGCCGCGCGGTTTGAAGCATTCGAGGCCGAGTTCGTTGAACCCGCGCACGATATAGTTGCGGCGCATCTCGTATTCGCGCCGCATCTTGAGCATGCTTTCTTCTCCGCGTTCAAGTGCTTCGATCGCAGCCTCCTGCCCCATGATGGGCGCGCACAGGATTGCGTACTGGTGGATCTTCATCATCGCTTCTATCACCGGCTGCGGAGCGCAGGCAAAACCGATTCGCCATCCCGTCATGGCGTAGGCCTTTGATACCCCGTGAAGGAGAATCGTCCGCTCCTTCATGCCGGGCAGCGCGGCCAGGGAAGGGTGCGCCGCCGAATCGTAGGTCAATTCGCTGTAGATTTCATCCGAAAGCACGACCAGATCGTGCTCGACGCAAATTGCGGCGATCTTTTCAAGCTCTTCACGAGGCATGGTGGCGCCCGTGGGGTTGGTGGGAAAGTTCAGCATGAGGAGCTTTGAGCGCGGCGTAACGGCGCGGGCCAGGGCCTCGGCGCGAAGCACGAAATGATCTGCCGACTTCGTCGGGATGGCGCGAGCCACGCCGCGCGCCAGCACGACGGTCGGGCTGTACGAAACGTAGCAGGGTTCATGGTAGAGGACCTCGTCGCCCGGGTTCAAGATGGCTCGCAGCGCGATGTCAATTGCCTCGGACACGCCAACGGAAACCAGAACTTCGCTCAGCGGCTCGTAGAGGACTCCAAAATGCTCCTCGACGTAACCGGAAATCGCGCGTCTCAGGCGCGGGAGGCCGAGATTCGAGCTATAGCCTGTGCGCCCTTTCTCCAATGAATAGATCGCCGCCTCCCGAATATGCCACGGCGTGGCAAAATCCGGCTCGCCGATTCCCAGCGAGATCACATCGTCCATGCTCTGGACGATCTCGAAAAAATCGCGAATACCCGAGCGCGGAATGTCGCGAACGTTGTCAGCGATTTGAATAGTCATGGCGAAACGGCCAGGCGTTCGGGCGCGTGGTCGAAATGATGGAAGGCGCCATTTTCCTTGTAGGTCTTGAGCCGAAAGTGAGTCGCGGTCGATTGCACGGCCCCGATCGTGCTTAGCTTTTCGGCGACGAAAGCTGCGACACCGCGGAGATTCTGGGCTTCGACAATGATGAGGAGGTCGTAACCGCCGCTCATCAGGTAACAGGTTTGCACTTCCTCAAACTTCGCGATCCGGGAAGCGATGCGATCGAACCCTCCGTCGCGCTCTGGCGTGATCTTCACCTCGATAACCGCGGTGACAATGTCAGTATCCCACTTTTCGCGGTTGATGATCGTCTGATAACCGAGGATCACGCCTTCACGTTCGAGTCGCGAGATTTCCGCCTCAACCTGATCAACAGTCATGTCGAGCATTCTCGCGATATCCTCCCGAGGGGTGAGAGCGTTTTTCTGAAGAAGGTCGATCAAGGCTTCCATGGAACTGCCATAATTGCCTCAGCGCCGCCTCTTGGCAAGCGCGTGGCTTGGAGGTAAAGTTGAGGCATGGCCCCAACGAATAAAAAAACCGCAGCCAAGAAACCTGCCGCGCAAGGCAGCCAGATCCCGAACAGCGAAAAAGCCCGCTCCTGCCGGACCGCGCGAAGAAGCGCTTGCCAATGATGCCTTGAAGCTTGTTGACAAGGCCGCCGCCCTTTTGCGGAAAGGAATCCGCAGCGGCGCCGAGACCACCCAAAAAACCCGCCTCGAGGCAAAGCATCAGGCTCACGGCCTACTCACCAAGGCATCATCCGTCCTCGGCGACCTCCTCAACGAAAGCACCTCCACGCTGCACAAGGTCATTAACAAGATCTAACGAGAAGATTCGCCGGAATCTCGAAAGCAGGTTTGAATAGGACGAAGCGGTCCTTCGACACCTGCGTCATTTTTTCATCTGCGGATTGTTCGACCAATCCTCTTCGGTTTGAGCCGAAGCACATCAGAAACCTGTCGTTAAGTTGCGCCTACTTCCTGGCAAGTTGTTTCTTGCGATCGCATCCGACGCAGGTTCCTCACTCCCTGAGATGGCGCAGGGCCTCACGAATGGCCGGAACGAGCGGAGGAAAGCATTCGGCGATTGCCTTTGGATTGCCGGGAAGATTTATGATTAGCGATCTGCCTCGCACTCCGGCAATTGCTCGCGAGAGGATCGCGGTGGGCACAGTGCGAAACGAGAGAGCCCGCTGAGCCTCGCCAAAACCGGGCAGTTCCTTTTCGATGACATCAAGCGTTGCCTCCGGTGTGACGTCTCGCTTTGCGGGCCCGGTGCCTCCCGTCGTCAGGATCAAATCGCACCGTTCCTGATCGGCAAGAAAGGCGAGCGTGCGGCGGATCTCTTCGCGCTCGTCCGGAATGATTCGGGCGACCATTTCGCAAGGCTCTTTCCAGGTCTCGTGGAAGACGCGTTCGATCTCTGGTCCGCCCTTGTCCGCATAGACTCCCGCCGAGGCCCTGTCGCTGATCGTCAAACGCGCCACCTTCATTTCTTGACTTTGCTGACAAGCGCGATTCCTTCGATGCGCATCGTCTTGTCTGCCGATTTCATCATATCGTACAAGGTCAGCGCGGCGATGGTCACAGCTGTCAAAGCCTCCATCTCGACGCCGGTCACCGACCGGGTAGCTACTTCGCACCGAATCGCAATTTCGTTTTCGCGAACCTCGAAGTCCACTGCGACATGATCCAGCGGAAGGGGATGGCAAAGGGGGATCAGGTTGGCGGTGACCTTTGCAGCTTGAATAGCCGCGACGCGCGCCACGGCGAGAGCGTCACCCTTCGGGAGCGCGTGCTCCTTGAGGGCGGCGATCGTTTGTGCCTGGCAAACGATGCGGCCTGCGGCGATCGCCCGGCGTCGCTGCTCTGGCTTGCTGCCGACGTCGACCATTCGCGCGGGACCTCCCGGCTCGAGATGGGAAAACTCGCTCATTCCTCGAGACTGCCAAAAAGCAGAGCTGCGACCAATCCGTTCGTGGCGCCGGTGCCGATGCGGAGCAGAGCGTTGGCTGGGGCGAGTGCGGTCAAGTCCGAGGAATCCTTCCACGGAATCGCCCTGGCCACAAGTTGTGCCTCCTCCGCCCGAACCCTGGCTGGCCACCATGTTTCCCGCGGATCGGGCCGCGGCCGCTCGCCTTGGATGCGAACCAACATCGTGCGTTGCGGGGCGCGGCCGGATAACAAGTCGATCGCCCGCCGGACAAAGAGATGGAAGCACACAAAATGCGACAACGGATTGCCCGGAAGGCCAAACGCCGCGCGGGAACCCCGCGTCGCAAAAATCAGTGGCTTTCCCGGACGGCTCTTAACCTTCGAAGCATGGACGACGAAGCCAAGCCGCCTCAGAATTTCCATTGTGCCGTCATAGGCGCCCACACTAGCTCCGCCGCTGATCAACAACAAATCGGCGCGCACATCCCCCAGGGCCGTCACGGCCTCCTCGACGCTCTCGGACGCATGGCGATGAAACGTCCGAGTTACGCCCGCTTCCGCGAGCAGGGCGGACACCAGCGGCGAGTTGCTGTCGCGGATAAAGCCCGGCGCCGGTTCCGACTCCGCGGGAACAAGCTCGCTCCCGGTTACCAGATGGGCCGCTCGCAAGCTGGGCGAGACGAGTGGCTCCGCGACGCCAACAGAAGCAAGCAACGCCACCGTTCCGGGATTGATGGTCGCTCCCGCGGGAAGCAAGACATCCCCGCGTTTGGCCTGAGATCCCTTCAAACGCAAATGCGCGCGAGTTGCCGCCACGCGAGTCAGCACCCGGTCGCCGTCGCCATCCGTGTCTTCGACCATGACGAGGCCAACGCCAGACTCCGGAAGCGCGGACCCGGTAAAGACTTTCACCGCCTCTCCCGCGGCCGGAGCCAGAAACGGCTCCATGCCCGGCCTGACTTCTCCGATGACCCGAAATAGGCCCGGCTCGGACCCAATGGGCACCGCATAGCCATCAATGGCAGATCGGCAAAATGCGGGCATGTCGGCGTCGGCCAGAATTTCCGCGACAAGCCGCCGCCCGAGCGACCCGCCGAGCGGCACGTGGACCGGGGGCAAGGGGCTCAACTCGCGGCCAATTAAAGACCAGACTTCATCGACACTCAACATGGGACGGACCCGGATTTCCAAATGGGAACATCCGCCTTAAGGCGATTCATAAAGTGCTCCAGCATGCTGATGGCCTCGCTGCGATGGAGGGCCTCAATACGGACATAGATCGACCTCTCGCCCACGGGGACCAGACCGTGACGATGAACAACCAGGAACGCCAGGCAGGGATACTCGGCGTTCAATTCCCCGACAATGCGTCTCACCATGCGATCCGCCATCGGCTCATAGATTTCATAGATCAGCCCGGAAATCTTTGCTCCCATCTCGATGCCCCGCACAATGCCCTCGAACTCTACCACCGCGCCGGCTCCACCGCTCGCTTCGGCGTCGGGTCTGCAAATCGTTTGGTTCGTAAAGTGAATTTTGACATTCATGCGCCACCCTCATCGACAATCCTGCTGCGTCGCGGAACGGGACCTCGCGAGATCCCTGGCCTGTTCTTCAGTGCGGCAAATGACTACCCTCCGGACACCGGTGGAATCAAGGCGGCTTCGTCGCCCGGGCGAAAATGCTCGCCCGCGGCAAGATATTCGCAATTCCTTGCAACCCGGACCGAGCCGCGCAGTAATGCCAATGGCGGATAGCTTGCCAGGAGACGCTCCCAAAAGACTGCTTCGCCAATGCCTTCCGCCTCACAAGCCAACGTGGCTTCGTCGCATCCCGTGGCCTGACGCGCGGAAGCAAAAAAAAGCACGCGAAGCTCCCCCACCCGCTTACCCTCCAATCGCCGTCATGGGCCGCCCGGGCTGATAGCAATCGCCGAACTCGTGATCTTCGGGCTTGGCCGCTATGGCTTCCCGCAGCAGTTGCTCCACACCGCCTTCGCCGCGCCGAAGAGCACCGAGCAAGTCGAATTCGCTGTGACGGCCGAGGCACGGCCGGATCCGGCCGTCGGCCGTCAGACGGATCTTGTTGCAGCCGGCACAGAAATCGGACGTCGTCATCGCTCCGATAAAGCCGACCGTAACGCCAGCCTTGGCCAGCCGGTAGTAGCGAGCAGGGCCGTGACCGAGACGCGGAGATTCCAACGCGGAAAGTTCGTCCCGTTCTTCCAGCCGCGACATCACTTCCTGGACCGAGAGAAAATTCTCTTCCGTCAGGACCTCCGTTCTCGAGACCGGCATCAATTCGATAAAGCGGATCGGAAGCTCACGCTCCGCGGCAAAATGGATGAGCGGCCATATTTCTCGCTCGTTGATCCGTCGCATGAGCACGCAGTTCAGCTTGATGCGCGGTATCCCCGCCGCAAGGGCCGCCTCAATCCCGGAATGCACAGCGGAAACTTCCCCGCCTGTGATTTCGCGATAGAGGGCCGGGTCCAGCGCATCCAGGCTAATGTTAACCGAATCAACTCCGGCCTCCCGCAATGGCGCCGCCAGCGAGGCCAGACGCGTGCCGTTGGTGGATACGCCAAGTGACTGCACCCCCGCATACCGCGAGATTCCCGCGGCGATCCGAACCAAATCCTTCCGAATACACGGCTCGCCGCCAGTAAGCCGAAATTTTTTAAATCCAAGGCCGCAAGCTGCTCCAGCGACTCGGATGATTTCGTCCGCCGTGAGGTGATCGGCTTTTTGCGCCCATCCCTTATAGCCCTCTGGCATGCAGTAAAGACAGCGCTCATTGCAACGGTCGGTCACTGAAATGCGCAGATAATCAATCACGCGTCCGAAGCTATCCATAGACACCACTATACCCCGCCATCGCGTGACTTCCAGAAAAGGCGTATGTCGTCGGCGCAGACTTCGCGCTGGTCAAAAAACTTTGTCCGCTAAAGACCGCCGTGCTTCCAGATGGAAAGGACGAGCCGAAGGCACATGAACGTTCCCCAAATGAGCCCGGCCAAGCCGATGATGGAAACGCCGCCGATTTTTGGCGGGACGCCCGCGAGGACGAGAATGCTCGAACAAATCAAGACGGACGCGGCGAGAATGGCGTTGGTCAACCGATTTGCGATTGAGTCGAGCGTTTTGCGCAGCGGTTCGAAGCCCTCCGGGTCGATCTTATGCTGGAGTGGAATGTTTATCTTCCCGTGCTTGATGCGCTGATAGAGCTGGCGAAAGTCGTGCGGGAAATCCTCCAGAAAGTCCAGGCTGCCACCGAACAGCTTCCTGGCGAGCGCGAAGAGCCGCGCCGGATGGTATTTGCCTTCAATCTGCTTCATCGCATAGGGCTCGCCGATACTGATGAAGTTCAGGTTGGGGTTGAGGGAACGACCGATTGCTTCCACCTGCGTGAGCGCCTTGACTCCGAGATAAAAGCTCCCCTTCATGCGAAGGTGATTGGTGCGCAGCATCTCGAGAAGATTGTTCAGCACCTCACTAAGCTTGATCTCGCGCAGGGGCTGCGTGAGATGCTGCTCGCTGAACGCTTCGACATCAGAGAGCATCTTTCCCGGATTGACGGCAAATCCCTCTTCGCTCATCTCGAGAATCGAACCCATCACCTCCTGATGGTTCTTCTCCGCAAGTCCCGCAATCAGGTAGGCAATGCTCGAACGAAACGGCGGCGAAAAGGAACCCATCATCCCATAGTCGAGCAGGCCGGTCACGCCGCCCGGAAGAACTAGCATATTGCCCGGATGCGGATCTCCGTGGAAAAAACCGTGGTCGAAAATCTGCTGGTAGATCAGCTCGGTGACGTGCTCAGAAAGCTCGGCCGGATCGATGCCAGCCCGCTGAAGGGCGGGAACATTCATGATTTCCAGCCCGGAAATGAACTCCATCGTCAGCACTCGCGGCGTGCTCAAATCGCGGAAGACGGCCGGAATCTTGATCCACTGGTTGTTGGAAAACTGCGCGCCGAACCGCTCGATGTTGAATGCCTCGTTGTTGAAATCGAGCTCCCTGCGCAAGGTGGAAGAAAATTCCATAACCACGCCGATCGGATTGATTCCGGAAATTTCCGGAGCATGCCGCTCCACAAACCGCGCAAGATCGAGCAGAACTTCGAGATCCAGTTCGATCACCTCCTCAATGTCCGGTCGCTGAACCTTGACAGCTACTCTCGTGCCGTCCCGCAGCTGCGCGGCATGCACTTGCGCGATGGACGCGCTTCCCACCGGCTCGTCGTCGAACTTCTTGAAAAGTTCGCCGACCGGTTTTCCCAATTCGTCAGCGATAATGGATTTCGCTCTTTCCGCCGAGAAAGGCGGCACCTCCGTCTGCAGCTTGCAAAGCTCCACGTAGTATTCGTCGGTGACGAGGTCGCGCCGCGAGCTGACGATCTGGCCAAACTTGACAAAGGTCGGGCCGAGTTCCTCCAGAGCGAGGCGCATTCTTTCCGGAAGCGGCTTCGAGAGCAATCCCTCCTCGTGGAGAGTAATCGTGGCGTCCTCGATACCGAGAAAATGCTGAAGGGCAACCAGCCGTAAGACATCGGCAAACCCGTATTTCCAAAGAATGACGACAATTTCCCGATAGCGCGGCAGATGCGAGGCGAACTCTACGGCGCTCTTAATCTGATTAAAGATCACGCCCGAAAGCCTAACTCCTTAGAATGACACGCCAAGTTCATTGCAGGGCATGAACGATCAAACCCACCACGACGCCGTAAACGATGTGCGCGAAGAGCTGCGCCAGGCCGGTCATCGGCCCGCGCTCGTGATACCGCGCGATCGGGTGGTGCTCCATCACCGTAATGCACACCAGGAGCATCACGACGATACCGTGGATAAAACCTGCCATTCCAAAAGCCCACCACACAATGGGGATCTTCATCAGAACCAACAGCCCCCAGTAGACATAGGCAAAAATAATTCCTGAGACGAAATGAACAACGTAGCCTATCGAAAGCGCGTTTTCGGCTTTCCCGGTAATCAGCGCCCCAACCGCGGGGATCACATCGATCTTTCCGATGCCGAGCCAGCGCGGGAAAAGGAGCAGCACGCTCATCGCGGCAGTCCCCACAATTCCTCCAATCAATGGAGCCAACGCGGAAAGCACATCGGCACCGTAGCCGCCGGATGACCCCTGGGCAAGACGGAAACTCCGGCCAGCCCGCCGAAGCGAATGCCTCTGGCTGATCCTTCGCCTGTGACGTCCCTGTGCGGCGGGCGTGCCCCGAGAAGTCTGAAACCTGCTACAGCTTGGGCCGCGTCACAAAGAACGACATGATGGCCCCAAAACCACAAAGCGAGCCGATCATTGCCACCGTTGGCCAAAGATCCGCCCGATTGTTGGTGAGCAAGAGGATGCAGACTGAAGCAATCACGACCAAGGCAGTGATCGCGATGTATGCGGTATTGGCGTTGGGCCGGTTGGCGGTTTCGCTCTCCGGAAAATGACGAATTGATGGTGCCGACTGTTCCACAATCACCACAGTAGCGAAATTTGCGCGACGTCAAGGTGGATTTCGTCCGTCGCCCGCGGCTCCCTGCTCAAGGAAGCGAACCCGCCGGTCGGCGCGTGGCAAGCGAATCGTCAACGTCAGTCCTCGGTTTTGTTCGCTTTCGATGATGACCTCGCCACCGTGGGCTCGAACGATGCGGCGAACAATGAGCAGCCCCAAACCCGAGCCGACCGACTTCGTCGTGAAGTACGGCTCGAAGACGCGACTGATGTTTTCCGGAGGTATACCCCCGCCCGTATCGGAAAAGGAAACGTACTGGTGAGTCTCATCGGCCCCTGAGCGGATTCGCAGAATTCCGCCGCTTTTCATGGCCTGGAGGGCGTTGCGGATCACATTGTAGAAAGCCTGTTTGATCTGGTCGCGGTCTATCTCGATGGGAGCAAGTGATCGGTCGAGTTCCCGTTCAACCAGAATATCGCGATCTTTCAATTCAGCGTCGAGAAACGCCAGGGATTCTTCGATGACCACATTGACGTCTCCCATCTGCGTGGCGAGCGGCTGCGGACGGATGGCGCGCAGAAACTGCGTGATAATATGGTCAAGGCGAGCGACCTCGAGCCGGGCAATGTGAATCGATTCGCCAAACTCCGCCCGGGTCTTGGCGGGGAGTTTCTTGACGCGCCGCTGCATCAACTGAAGATGGATGTCCAGAGAGTTGAGTGGATTTCCGATCTCGTGGGCGACTCCAGCGGCCAGAAGAGTCAACGCGGAAAAGCGCTCGCTTTCGATGGTCTCCTGCGTCGCGCGGCGATTTTGCGTGATGTCGCGCAAGATGATTGCGCGCCCGACGAGCTCCTTTTGCGCATCCTCGCTGATCAGAGGCACGATGTAGAAATTCAAGAAGCGGTTCTCCGGATAGAAGACCTCGAAATCGCGGTTGACCGCTTCGCTCGGGCCTGAAGTTTGTCCGATGTCGAGTCCACGCACGACCTCTCCGAGCGGTTTGCCCAGGCTGTCTTCCGCATTAATTCCAAAAAAACCGCAGGCGGCGCGATTCAGATAAATAATCCGGCCAGCCGGATCAGTGACGATCACGCCCTCAAGAATCGCGTTGAATATCGTTTCGAGGAACCCCTTTTCGCGCGCGATCTCCACAAGATAACTCTGAACGTCTCCGGGCTGCACGAGCCTGATGCGTTCGATGAGTTTCTCCAGAAATCCGCGCTTCATACGGGTCACGAGGAGAGTAACAACGCGCGGCGCAATGAAAACTCCCTACTTATCAGGCTGTCCATTGCACGGCTTGCTCGTCGGCCGCAAACCGGATGAATCCGCGGGCTCCCGGCTTGCCGTTGCCGGACCCCCGAAAACCTCCGAACGGCAAAGTGGACGGCGAAAACGTCGTTGGCAGATTTCGATAGAGGTTTCCCACCTCGAGCTGGTCCCCGGCGGATCGAAATGTCCTCTCCGAATTTGTAAAGATGGATGCGGTAAGCCCAAAAGGTGTCGCTTCGTGCAACGCCAGGGCTTCGCCGAAATCGCGAAAGGATTCGAAAGTCGCCACCGGACAAAAGACTTCCTCTTCTCCAAAGGGCGAGCCTCCCCGTGAGTAGAGAATCGCCGGCTTGACGTAGTAACCTCGCTTGCCGGCAACTTCGGAGCAGGCCTCCCCAGCGAGGAGCCATTCGCCGGGGCGATTCGTCAAGTCCAGATAGCGGTTCAGCGCGGGTTCGCTTGCGAGGGGGCCCAGCGTGGTTGCCTCGTCCGTGGGATCTCCCGGAACGTAGCGGCGCAAGGAATCAAGCAATTTCCCGATGAACTGCTGCTCGATTTCGCGATGAACGATGATGCGACTGGTGGAATTGCACCGTTGACCGGCGGTCAGGCAAAGACCATCGGCGGCCGCATCCGCTGCGCGGTCAAGATCCGCGTCCGAGAACACGATCAGTGCGTTCTTCCCGCCGAGTTCAAGCGCGAGCGATTTCGAATAATCGGCCGCCAGTTCTTTGGCGAGGGCCGTTCCGACAGGAATTGAGCCCGTAAAGCAGACCGATCGCACGCCACGATCAAGGCAGAGCTCGTGTCCCGTCGCTCCCCAACCCTGAATCAATTCAAAGACGCCTTCGGGCAGGACAGCCTGCATCTCTGCCGCGTAGGCGGCCCCAACATTCGCCGCGAGCGGAGACGGCTTGAAGATCACCGTATTGCCCGCCAGCAGATAGGCGACCGCCGCACCATGTCCGAGATGGATCGGGAAATTGAACGGGGCAACGACGGCTGCCGGTCCGCGTGGCCGCCGGCGCACCACCGCCTGGTGCGGCCCATCGGAGACGGATTGGTCCGCAAGAATTCGGTCCGCATCGGAGAAGGTGAGGTCGAACTTGGCAATCACCGCACCGAGCTCAAGCCGAGCCTCCCGAAGAGGTTTGCCGACCTCCAAGGCAATCCAGCGCGCCAGTTCTTCCTGCTTCGCCTTAAGGCGCTCCCGGCACCGCGCGAGAGCGTCCTTTCGCTCCTCGAGGCCGACCCGCTGCCAGCCGGAAAACGCTCGCTTCGATCTCTGGACCGCCGCAGTCACGTCTCCCTCCGAGACTTCGGGCATCTCCACCGAGAGATCACCCGGGCTGCGCCTGCGCCAGACTTTCGGACCGGATATCATGAGGGCTCTTCCCGATGCGGCGACGATGTTTCGCAACCTCCGCCGACCGTCATCTCTTCACAAATGGCACTTCGATTTCAAGTCGGCACGCTGCTAAGCCAGCAAAGCCTCCAGTTCAGTCACTCGTCGCTCGAACAGATCGAGCGCGGCCCGAACGGGGGCCGGAGAGCTCATGTCCACGCCAGCCTCAGCGAGCGTCTCAATGGGAAATCGGCTGCCCCCGCCCCGGAGGAAATTCAAGTATCTGCGCAGGGTTGCCACTCTCGAGGACCTGGCCGGCCAGCGCCACGGCTGCGGAAATGCCTGTGGCATACTTGTAAACATAAAACGCGCTGTAGAAATGCGGGATCCGCAGTCCCTCGAGTTCCAGCTCGGGGTCGATGACAAAGTCGGGCCCGAAATACGCCTCCAACAGCCCGCGGTAGATTTTCTTGAAGCCCTCCAGCGTGAGCGGTTCGCCGGCTTCCTCGGCGGCATGAATGGCCTTTTCGAATTCGGCAAACATGGTCTGCCGGTAAAGAGTCCCGCGCAGGTCGTCGATCTGGCGGTTGATGACATAGGCGCGCATCCTGCGCTCATTGGTCGACTTCAATAAATGCTCGGTCAGGAGGATCTCATTGAAAGTCGAGGCTACCTCCGCGAGAAAAATGGGATAGTGGTAATTCTGGTAGCTTTGCGTTCGCTGCGCGTACCAGGTGTGCATCGAATGACCGGCCTCGTGCGCGAGGGTGTAGACATCGGAAAAAACATCCGACTTATAGTTCATCATGATATACGGCGGGCTCGTGTAGGTGCCGTAGCTGAATGCGCCGCTGCGCTTGTTCTTGTTTTCGTAGCGGTCGCACCATCGTCCTTCGCGCAAGCCGCTGCCAAGCGTCCCAAGATACTCATCGCCGAGCGGAGTGAGCGCGCCCAGCACGCTCTCCACCGCCCCATCCCATTCGATCTCGGTTTGAACGTCGCCGGCCATCGGGACGAAAGTGTCGTATTGATGAATCTCCGCGAGGCCCAAAGCGCGCTTGCGCAAATCGAAATAGCGATAAAGCGGAGCCAGCCGGCCGCGGACGGTTGCGATCAAATTATCGTAAACACTCAGGGGAACATCGTCCAAAAAAAGCGCCGCCTCGATCGCCGAGGGATAGTTTCTGGCACGGGCATCGAAAACGTCGGCACGAATCGAGCTTCCAAGGGAGGATGCCAGGGTGAACTGGTGATCCTTAAACTCCGCGTAGAATTTATGAAACGCCTCGCGTCTCACATTGGGATCTCGCTGCTGAAGAAAGGAGGAGAAGGAACTTTGCGTCAACTCGCGTTCCTCGCCAGAGCCATCGCGGACAATCCCGAATCTCATGTCCACGTTCGTAAGTTGCGAAAAGGTCTCCTGATGCCCGCGCAAGGCGGAAGAGCCCAGCGCGAGCAGACGCTCCTCGCCGGCGGTCAGGGTATGAGGCTTGAGCCGGCGAAGCTTTCTGAGGGGAACCACCCATTCCACAAGCACCTCGTCAGCGAGATAACGGTCGAAGGTCTCGTCAGCAATCGCCTGGATTTCAGGAAAGAGGAACGAAAACGCTTCGCCGATCCGGACGCGGAGGTTGTCGAGGCGGGCCTCCCGGGAAAGCGACGCGTCGTTCGAGGCGTCCTCGGCGACGCGAAGAGCGGCGTACTGAGTGAGCCGTTCGAACCGCAGATCTACACCCTTCTCGAATTCCAGCGCATCCCGCAGGGTCGCGGCGCTTTCTCCGACTCTGCCGCCAAAATTGGTAATCATTCCGTAGCCCGCCTGCAGCTCCCTGAAGTCCTTTTCCCACGCCTCATCTCGCAGATAAAGCGGCGTCAGATCCCAGGTGTCGCCGGGAGGAACCTCGGAGCGGGGGGGAATGGAGCGGGGGCGGGCTTCGGTTTCGGTAGAGTGGCTCAACGGCATGTGCCAAGCATAACGCGAAGATGACAAAGGCAAACAACTTCTCCGCCGCCAACCTGCCGGACGCGGGAGCAGGATCAGGTCTTCCCGTTCAATTCCTGTTTTGCGAATTCGTCGCGAAATCCAAAGAGCCGGCGTTCTTTTATTATCTTGGCGACTTCGGGAGAAACCGTTTGCTCCCAGCCCGGAGCTCCGGCACGAATCTTGGCGAGAACTTCCGACGACTTGATCGGCAGATAGCTCGGATTGTGACCTTCCACAGGCTCGATGAAGCCGTTCTCAAGAAGGTGCGTGTAGAGGTGCACCAGTTCTGGCGCAACCTCGAAATTCCCGGCGGTCACAAGATCGCCGTTGGGATTCAGGAACGGATACACGTAAAGCTTGACTCCGGTTTTGAAAAGCCTCCCGAGAGCCTCGAGAATCCCACCTTCGAGATCCCGATAGTATTCCTCCTCCAAGATTTCGGCCATCGCCGGAATGCCAAGGGGCAGGCCAATCAGGGAATCGGTATAGCGCGTCAGATAATTGACGAGACGATAATAGGCTCCGTAGTTTGAGATGAGCACCGTGCGTCCCATGGCGCCAAGCATGTCGACTCTGTCCAGAAAATCACGCAGATCAAGTTCTCCGCTCGCCAGCAGATTCTTCATGGTAATTTCCATCAGGATCTCCGGCTCCGCATCCTTCACGGTCTCTTCACGCATGAACATGGTGCGGGCGCAGTTGAGCATGTCGTCGGCGACAAGCGTAACCGGCCGGAAACTCCCGCGCTCGACCAGCAACGGCTTCTTATAAAGAGCATCGGCAGCGTTCACAATCTCGCCGTCCGCGCGAAAGAGGGCCGCGTTTGTCAGATTCTGCGTCACCAGTTGCAGCGCCATGATGCGATCATCGACATCGGCGAAGTCCGGTCCGCTGAAGCGGATCATGTCGATCTCGATGCGGCCAGTACCCAAATCATCGAGCAACGAGCCCACGAGAGCTTCCGGATTCTTCCTCAGAAAGAACGCGCCATAGATCAGGTTGACCCCGACGATGCCGAGCGCCTCCTGCTGCTGGAGGTTGCGCGGATCGAGCATTCGAACATGAATGATGATTTCGCTGGTTTCGCCGCGCGGCTCGGTCTGAAAAATAATGCCCATCCATCCTTGAGACTCAGCGTGTCTGCGAAAACTTCGCGCCGCCACCGTGTCAGCAAAGGCAAAAAAAGTCCGCACCCCGCCGACTTTCGCGTCGAGGCGCTCGATGAGCAGGCTGTACTCATGCTTCAACATGCTATGAAGCCGGGCCCGGCTCACGTAACGGCCGCAAGCGCCGTAAATAGCGTCTGAAAACGTCATATCGTAAGCGGAAATTGTCTTGGCGACGGTGCCGGCAGCTCCGCCGACCGAGAAAAACCTGCGGGCCACTTCCTGACCGGCCCCAATTTCCGCGAATGCGCCGTAAATGCGCGGGTCCATGTTTATTTCGAAGGCTTTTTTCTCGGCCTGGAGCTCGTATTCTTGGGGCATACAACAATACAGTATTTCCTGACTCACCATCCAGGGCAACATCGGCGATTTCCAATCAAGCCGGTGGCGCAGACCGGGTTCTTACGTGCCAGGATCCATCCTTCTGGCCCTCCCCTTTTCAAACAACTCGGTTGCGCGGGCGGGAAGCTTCCCTACACTTCGCGCCGTGAAGTGGAGCTCCGTTTTTCCCCTCGCAGTCATCATGGCTCTTGCGTTCTCGAGCTGCGAAAAGAAGCCGGCTGACGACTCGCCGAAGCCACCGCTCGTGGAAACACCGACGCCGTCCACCGCGCCAAGCCCGTCGACCGAGGTGACGCCAAGCCCGTCGGCCGAGGTGACGCCAAGCCCGTCGGCCGAGGTGACGCCAGTCCCGTCGGTCGAGGTGACGCCAAGCCCGCCGGCCGAGGTGACGCCAGTCCCGCCGGCCGAGGAGGCGCCAAGCCCGCCCGTTGAAGGAACGCCCAGCCCGCCCGTCGAGGAAACACCGGTCGCCCAGGAGACGGCCGCGCCGTCCGCCCAGGAAGCGGCGGCAAGTCGCCCCAGCCAACCGAGGATCCTCTCGCCACGCGGATCGGTTTTTTCGCCCCGATGTCGGGCGCGCAGGCCTCTTTTGGTCTGGATGCGGTCAACGGCGCCACCCTCGCGATCGAGGAAATCAACCTGGCGGGCGGCGTCCTTGGGCATCCTTTAAAGCTCCTGATAAAGGACACCGAATCTCAACCGGATAAAACCAGCACGGTGGTCAGCGAATTGATCAATGCCGACAAAGTCGCCGCGCTCGTCGGGGAAATCGCGAGCGACCGATCGCTCGTTGCCGCTTCGATCGCACAGTCGAGCGGTATCGCCATGATCACTCCTGGCGCCACCAATGAAAAGGTCACCGCGGAAGGAGATTACATTTTTCGCGTGTGCTACACGGATGCGTTCCAGGCGGCGATCATGGCGCAATTCGCGCGGTCGATCGATGTCGAGAAGGCGGCGATCCTTTTCGATGCGTCCAATCCGTACGGCACCGGCCTCATGGAAGCCTTTAAGGCGGACTTCATCCAGCATGGCGGCGTGATCGTTGCTGAAGAGTTCTATCGTGCCGGCGACACGGATTTCTCAGCCCAACTCAATGCCATCAAAGAGAAGAACCCCGACAGCATCTTTCTTCCGAGCTACTACACCGAAGCAGCGCTCATCATCCGGCAAGCCCGCCAGCTCGGAATCGACGCTCCGTTTCTCGGTACGGACGGATGGGATTCGGGCGACTTTCTGAAAGTCGGCGCCCAGGCCGTCAATAACTGCTACTTCGCGTCTCATTTTTCAAGCGAACGAGCGTCCGACCAGGTAAAGGTCTTCAGCGACGCCTACAGTGCACGATTCCAGTCTGCGCCGCCCCCGCTGGCTGCCCTCGCCTATGATTCGATCTGGCTCCTCGCCGATGCCTTGAAGCGATCCGGAGTAACCGACCCGGCGGCCCTTCGCGATGCGATTGCCGCCACCCGGGACTTTCGAGGCGTGACCGGTAACATCAGCTTCGAGCAAGGTCGCGATCCAAAAAAAGCCGGAATCGTGATCCGCGTCCAGGATGGAAAATTCACCTACCTGGAAACTGCTGAACCGTAGCCGGGAAGCGCAGCCACAACGGAAGCAACACGTTCGCGATTCTTTCTGCCTGCGCACCAAGTCAGCTGTCGACGTCACCGCCTACGGGTTCTTTGAAGACGCGCTCTTCTCCTGTTTCGCGAGCATCTTGTCAAAGCGCTTGGCGACATTGGCATAAAACGGATAGCGGCCTGTCTGATCGTTTCCGGGCAGGAAGCGCCAATGTTTGTAAGCCCAAAGCCAGCATTCGGGTTGCTCGTGAATGGATGGTTCCAGCACATTCCAACAAAGCTGGGTGACTTCCGCGGCGGTCGCCCCCGGGGGAAACTCAAGCGGCTTACGGTAGATCATGCGATAGGTGCCATCCGCTTCGGGACGGCACTCGACCGGAACGATCTTGGCCCCGGTCCGCAGGGCGAGCGCCGCCTGCATCTGCGTCACGCAAATCTTCAGCCCTCCGAAAGTGTCAATGATCACGCTCGTCTCACTGGGGTCGAGATTGAGGTCACAGAGCATCGCGAATTTTCCTCCGGCTTTCATATGCTTGAGCATCCGAATCATTGCGCGCTCCTGCGGAATCACATCGTGTCCGGTGCTGGAACGCATGCGGTCGAAGATGCGCCCAATGAGAGGGTTTTTAAATCGCTGCGCGATGACCGGACCGTTGGCAATCGTGTAGGCGCCGAACTGGCTCAACCACTCGAAATTCGAGTAATGCAGGCAGAGATAGACAGCGGCCTGCCGGGCATCCTTGTGGCACGAATCCAACTCGAGTCCCTCGAATCGCGCGATACGCCGGGCTACGCGCTCGTTCAAATTGGGCGACCAGAAAAGCTCCAGCATTGTCCGCGCAAACGTCCTGTAGCTGCCCGCAGCGATTCGGCGCTTTTCTTTGGGCGGCCGGGCATTCCCAAAGGCCGCGTCGAGATTGGCCAACGCGACTTCCTTTCCTCGTTTGTCGAAGAAGAATACGATGGTTCCGAGCGCGTTTGCGATATGCCGAAGCGATCGGTAGGGCAAGCGTCCTATCAGCCAGACAAGGCTGGAAAGTCCCAAGAATTCCAGCCTTTGGCGGAGCGTTGGAGTGAAATCAGACACCGGCTCGAATGAGCAATTCAGCGGAACCCTGTCCTAGCCGCCCTGCCCGGGTTTTTCGATTCTCGGAAAGAGCGGCACGGGGTTGCCGAGCCGATGACCGTCCGGCAGCCTCCCCCAGACCGCTTCGCTCAGGGCAAGAGGCCCGCTCCAATTCAATTGCTCGAAAATGCTGCCAGCGGCGTTGGGCATCACCGGGGAGATCATAATCGCGATCAGCCTGAGGACCTCCGCAAGGTGATACAAGATGTGATCCAGCCGAGCTTCGGTTCCCGGTGTCTTTGCCAGTTTCCACGGAACATTTTTTTCAACGAACTGGTTCGCCTCTGTCACAAGAGCCGCCAGCCCTTCCAAAGCAGAGTTTATCGAAAAGTCTGCCATCGCGGCCGTGTAGGCCCCTGCGCAGTAATCTGCGCGTTCCCGCAAGCCTCCTTCAAGCGAACGCGACAACTGCCCGCTCCGATAACGATGCGCCATGTTGAGCGTGCGGTTGAGAAGGTTGCCGAGGCCGTTTGCGAGATCGCTGTTGCACCGTTTGATCAATCGCTCATCGGTGAAATCCATATCTTGACCGACGACGCAGTCGCGCATGAGATAGTAGCGGAGAGCCTCGACCCCAAACGTGTCCGCAAACGTGTTTGGATCGCGAATATTGCCCAAGGATTTGCTCATCTTGTCCCCGTCGACCAGCACGTAGCCGTGAACAAGAAAATTTGGCATATCCTCATCGGCGAATCCCATCGCCCTAAGCATCGCCAGCCAGTAGATGCCGTGGGCGGGGATCAAAATATCTTTGCCGATAACATGCAGAGCGGGCCAGCGTTCCTTGAAAGCGGCCTCGTCGCGCAGGTAACCGGCAAAACTAATATAGTTCACCAAGGCATCGAACCAAACGTAGGTCACGCACGAGGGGTCAAATGGCAGTTCGATCCCCCAGGAGAGACGCGATTTCGGCCGCGAAATTGACAGGTCACCGCTGAGTTTCCCGGCGGCATTGCGCAACTCTTGCTGCCGGAAGGCCGGGGAGACGCAGCCGCCATGTGTGTCGAGAAAGTCGAGCAGCCATTCCCGGTATTTCGCGAGCCGAAAATACCAATTTTCCTCCTCGAGTTCGATCACCTCCCCCCACTCGGGCCCAAAGGTGCCATCGGACTCACGCTCTTTGTCCGTGAGAAACTGCTCCTGCCGCACACTGTAGAATCCGCGGTAGGTCGCCTTGTAAATCTCTCCTTTCTCGTAGAGCGTCTGCAGAATTTGCCGCACGCACTTCTGGTGATCGGGATCCGTCGTGGCAGCCCAGGCGTCGTAGCTAAGATCAAGCTTCTTCCAAAGCGCGACAAACTTGACCGTCGTCTCGGCAACAAATTCCTCTACCGCCACGCCTTCCTTTTGCGCAGCCTGCTGCACCTTCTGCCCGTGTTGATCGACGCCAGTCAAAAAAAATACCGGCTCTCCTTTCAGCCGATGATAGCGGGCGATGACATCGGCAAGGATCTTCTCGTACGCATGCCCGATGTGCGGCGCGGCGTTCGTGTAGTCGATCGCGGTCGTGATAAAGAAAGTCTTCACGTTCCCGTCGCATCCTTCTTGATTTTTCCTCCCCACGACAGGATCCGCGCCTTCGCGCCCGCGGCTTCAGCCTCGGCAATCTGCCCGTTCTTCACATAGAAAATCGAAAGACTGGACCACGCCAGTTGATCATTGGGATTCAGTTCCACAGCGCGAAGGCCCGCGACGATCGCCTCGGGAAACCGACCGGCCTTCATGAGGGCCATGCCAAGAGCATGCCAGGCATCGAAGTAGTCGGGATCGAGTCGGACGCAATCCTGGTACTTTAGAACAGCCGCATCGACCTCGCCCAAGGCGATATCGCTGGTCGCATCCTCGAAAATCTCCGTCGCCTGAGAGTGATCGGACATGTCATTGCTGCCGCGATGCGACTTTGATCTTCGCGGCGTCACGTGCAAAAGACAGCCACGTCATAAACAGCAGACGCCTCTTGCTTTCAAGGATGCGAGTCGCCAAGTCCGCTTTCTTGGCCAGGGCGGACTCGTCGGCTGGCGCGCGTTCGGAAAGGTACACCGCAAATCCTCCCTCGGAATTGGGGATCATCGCAGTCAGCTGCCCGGGCTCCATAAGCATGGTGGCCGCGGCCACTTCCTGTTCCTTCGGCGAAAGCGTGCCGCTGCTGGGCAAGAGATCGTTGAATGTCTGGACTGGCAAGCCCGCCGCGGCGGCCGCATCCGAAAAGGACTTTCCCCCGGACATCGCTTCGCGAATCTTGGCAATCGCCGCTTCCGCTCGTTCGCGAAGGAGGCCCTCAGCCTTGCGCGCGCCAAGCCGGCGTGCGGCGATCGGTCGGACTTCCTCGATCGTCAAGGGGCGCTGCGCATTGACCCTGGTCAGCTTGAGGACGAAAAAAGCGTCCCCGGACTGGATCACATCGCTGACGGGGCTGCTTTCCGTGAGGAGAAACGCGGATGGCGCGAGATTCTTAAGATCCGGTGCAGGGGCCTGGAAACTTTCATCACCGGCCGGCAATGTCGCGCCCGAACGGTCGAAGTCCGGACTCGTCTGAATTGCAAGGCCGCCGGCCACCGCCGCCTGGGCGAAGGAGGTCGACGAAGCCTGCTCGGCAAAGGCGCTGGCGGCATCCGCGACCTTCTGAAGCGCATCCACTTTCCCACGTCCCTCGAGAGGTTTTTCGCCTGCGGGAGGCGCGAACTTGACATACTCCACCGACCGGGTTTCCGGCATGATCAAGGCGGGGCCGTTTTGCTCGTGAAAGCTCTTAACTTCCTCATCCGTCACCTCTGAGGGGCTCTCGGACGCGGCCAGAGAAAAGCGAACCTCTTGCGCATTCACCTTTTCATAGATGCGAGCGACTTCACGAACCTCCGCCTCGCTCGCGGCGACAGGCGCGCCGACGATCGCCTTGATTCGTTCAACGCGCAGGGCATCGCGAATCACATTCTCAAGCTGGAGTTCGGTGAAACCCCGGGGACCAAGCTGTTCGAGAAGAAAAGCCTTGTACTTGCCCGGGTCGAATTGTCCGTTCGTTTGAAATACCGTGATCGCCTTGATGCGACCGGCAATCTGCGAATCCGTCGGCTCGATGCCGAGTTCCTTAGCCTGATGCTGCATCACCAGCCGATTCCAGATGAACTCATCCAGCGCCCTGTTCTCGTCGCGCGAGATTCCGCCCAAGTCTTCAAGCAGCCGGAATTGCCCCAAAGCGAGCGCGAGCTGAAAATTCTTGATCTCACGTTCGATGTCCGCCTGTGTCACCGTGCGGCCGTAGATGGTGGCCACGGTATTGGATCCGAGCTCCGGCGTGGTGGCCGGATTATAGAGCCAGATGAAGGCAATGATGGTCAGCACGGCGATGACGAGCATGAGCACGCGCTGGTTCTTGCGAAGGATGGTGATCATTGAAAAGTGGCGGCGAAACTGTTGATTTACGGGGCCGATCTGATTAAAGCAGATGGGAAATGAATGCAAGTTTGTCCCGGGTTTCGTGCGTCGCCCTGGCGTCCATCTTTGCGACGGCGGCGTCGCTCCTGGCCCAGGATTTGGTCGTGCAGAAGGATCAACAGCGGCGCCAAGGGGAAATCCTCGGAGTGGCTGACGGCAAGCTGAGAATCAAAATCGGGCCTGCCGAAACCAGCCTTGCGATGGACCAGGTCGCCTCGGTCACGAAGGCTCCGCCGAAGGCATATGACGATGCCATGGCTGCCTGGCAAGATAGCAACGCCAACAAGGCTCTTGGTCTTCTGAAGCCGATTGTTGAGACATTCCGGGGCCTTCCCACCGATTGGGCCGAGAGATCGAGTGCACTGCTCGGCGACGTCTATCTCTCCCTCGAACAGCTCCCCGCGGCCGAAGCTGCCTTTGCCGAGTTCGCCAACGCCTACCCCGGCTCCAAGTCGCGCTCGGACGTCAGTTTGGCTCGTCTCTCCATCTCTCATGACGACTTCGCCGACGCCAAGGCCAGGCTCGCGCCGATCGTCGCCGAAGCCGGGAGTGTCGTCACGGTTGGCGCCGGGAAAAACGCAACGTATGGTCAGGCGTTTTACTTGATGGGAATCATCCACGAGAAGGAAGGGGCCTATCCAGAGGCTCTGCGCCATTACCTCAGCGCCGTCACCCTTTTTCACGACGACAAGGCGGTAGTTGCCAAAGCCCAGGAACGCGCTGACTTTCTGATCAAGGAAAAACAGATCATCGTTCCTTGATCAGATCACCATCCATGAAGAAAGCATACGTCTTTGGCGCCCTCGTCTGTTCCGCGCTGTGCGGAGCGTTTGCCCAGGAGGGTGGTGCCGGAGAAGCCGGCGCGCCCGTCGAATCTCATACTATTCTCCAAACCATCGCGGACGGAGGGCCGCTCATTATCTTGATCTGGCTCGCCATCCTCGGCACCTCGATTGTCATGGTGACTTTTATCATCCAGCTTTTCCTGACTCTGCGCGACGAGCAGCTTGCGCCGAAGGCGCTGTTGGATTCTCTTCAAGCCACTATTCGCGCGGGCAATTACCAGGAGGCTTGGGAAATCTGCCGCGCCAACAAGGCGTATGTCGCCCGGGTGCTCAAAGGCGCGCTGGAACGCATCGGGCGCGGGAAGGATGCCGTCGAAACCGCTCTCATCGAGCACGGTCTGCGCGAAGCGCAGGTCCTTAGAACCAAGAACAGCTATCTCTCGGTCGTCGGAGTCGTCGCTCCCATGATCGGGCTCCTGGGCACGGTCATCGGAATGATGGGCGCATTCGCCGTTTTGGGAGCCTCCGGTGTCTCCGACCCTCGTGCTCTCTCGCTGCGAATCGGTGAAGTGCTCATGGCGACGGCCAGCGGTCTCTTCATCGCTATTCCGGCGTTCATCTTCTACTACTACTTTCGGAATCGTTCGACGATCGTCCTCGTGAACGCAGACGACAAGCTCAACTACCTCGTGGAAGACATCCCCTTCGAAGAGCTCTCGGGGATCAAAATCGGAGAAAGTTTCGATGCGGGCGCGGGCGCTCCCTCCGCTGGGTCTTCGCGCAAGGTTTCCATGGCCTTGACGACAAATTGTCCGATTTGCAACGGTAACATCCAGCCTGGACAGAGTCCATGTCCCCACTGCGGGGCCTCACTTGAGTGGGCGTAAGTTGAGGAATGGCTGAGCGGGAAGTATATATTCCGGGAAGGAAGAAGCATGTTCGAAAGGCTGAGCCTGACGTCGACCCGGAGTTTCAGATCGCCCCGATGATCGACATCCTCCTGGTCTTGCTCGTCTTCTTCATGTCGATCAGCTCGACCGAGGTCTTGCAGTCGAACCAGGATGTAAATTTGCCCGTGGCGAGGGATGCCAAGGAATCCAAGAAAAACCCCGGCCAGGTGATCGTTAACGTGCTCTTCAATCCGCTCAGCAACCAGACCGTGATCGAGGTGGATGAGCGCAACGTCAATCTCGGTCAGCTTGCCCCAATGCTTCAAGCCAAGGTCGTCGCGAATCCCCTGGTGCGGGTGCTCGTTCGAGCTGATAAAGAAGTGCGCTACGAGTTCATGCGCGGCCTTCTCGAGGCCGTCGGCAAGGCGGGCGTGGGAAATATCACCTTTTCCGTGGCGGACAAACAACGGTAACCCCTACTTACTGATAAACCAATGGCAGGTGTTGGAACAGGTGAAGACGGCGACATAGGCTTTCAAATTGCGCCGATGGTCGACGTCGTCTTCGTCCTGCTCTTATTTTTCATGGCGTCAGCCGGTTCCCAAATCATTCCGAAGGAACTCACCATCAATCTTCCCAGTGGGCGCGGCGAATCCCGGTCGGGCCCGCCTCCCACGCCGATCATCATCGACATCTTCCCCGATGGAAAAGTGCAGATGAATAACAAGGTCTACGACACACCAATCAGCAAGGAACTTCCCGAGTTGCGCCACTGGCTGAAGGATACGATAGACAAGTTCGGCGACAAGGACCCCGTGATTATCCGTCCCGACCCCCAAACCAAGCATGAACGTATCATCGATGTGCTCAATGCCGCTGCGGCCTCCGGGGTCAAAAACCTGACGTTCAGTTAACGGTTTGTCGGACGTTGGAGGGAAGGTCCCCCGATGGTTGATAGTTAGTGGCCCTCCAAGGAGAACTCCGCCCTCGACCACGATCAACGATCAACGATCAACCATCAACCATCAACCAAAAGACGCCTGTATCTTCGAATCTCCATCGCCGCAGACTCGAAAACAACGTCTTGAAGACCAAACGCGTTCTCAAAAGGCGGGAAGAAGGTGTCACCGGCGACTTCGCGTTTGACCAAGGTCAGAAAGAGATCGGAACATTCTGGCAGCAGCTCAGAGTAAAGTTGCGCCCCGCCGATCAGGAAAAGCTCGCGACCCTGACCAGGCTCGGTGATTTGCCGAAGATCACGAATGGTTCTCACCCCCGGAATAGGTCTCCCGCTCACCACCCAGTTCTCCCGGCCCGCCAACGGTTTGCCCAGCGATTCATAGGTCTTTCGACCCATCAGAACAACCTGGCCCAGGGTCGTCCGCTTGAAGAACCTCAAGTCCTCAGGCAAATGCCACGGGATCCTTCCCTGCGCGCCGATCACGCGGTTCAAGGACATTGCCGCGATGGCCTTCACACCGCGATCGGCGCCTTGATGGCAGGATGCGGGTCGTAGTTTTCGAGAACGAAATCCTCGAAGCGAAAGTCTTCGATCTTTTTTACCTCGGGATTCAGTCTCATCCGCGGCAACGGGCGGAGCTCACGCGCGAGCTGCTCGCGAGCTTGATCAAGATGATTGGCGTAAAGATGCAGATCGCCGAAGGTATGAATAAACTCGACGGCCCTGAGGCCGCAGATTTGGGCGATCATCAGCGTCAATAGTGCATACGAGGCGATATTGAACGGAACGCCAAGAAACAGGTCCGCGCTTCGCTGGTAAAGCTGGCAACTCAACCCGCCCTCCAATACGTAAAACTGGAAAAGGGCGTGGCACGGCGCCAGCGCCATCTGCTCCAACTCACCGGGATTCCATGCGCTCACCATCAACCGGCGGCTGTCCGGAGTCCTCTTGATGTCCGCGATAAGTCGCGCAATCTGATCCACGCTCCCCCCGTTCGGCCGCCGCCAGTCCCGCCACTGAGCGCCATAGATTCTGCCAAGATCGCCTTTTTCATCCGCCCATTCCTCCCAAATCGTCACCTTGTTCTCCCGGAGATATTGAACGTTCGTGCTGCCCTTTAAGAACCAAAGCAACTCATGAATGATCGAACGCAAATGCAGTCTTTTGGTGGTCAGCAGGGGAAACGATGTTCCGAGATCAAACCGCTCTTGCGCGCCGAAAACTGAATAGGTTCCCGTTCCGGTGCGGTCGGCCTTGAATTTTCCATGGTCGAGGACAAGTCGAAGGAGGCGATGGTATTGCTGCATGATCGCTGCGACACGTTGCCATGTTCCCGGCGGGGGCTGCAATTCCTTGTCGCGAATTCCGATGGATGCTGCAATAAATACGCGATGTTCGAGGTGATCACGCTGGCCAGCGGAAGCGAAGGAAACGCGACCCTTGTGCGCAACGAGACCGCCACATTCCTGATCGATGCCGGACTGAGCGCCAGGCAATTGACGGCGCGCCTACTGGCGACGGGCACCTCGCCTGAGCAGCTTTCCGGCATCCTCCTTACCCACGAGCACGGCGACCACACCAGCGCTTTGAAGGTGCTGCTCGTGCGTCACCCGTTGCCGGTCTTTTGCAATTCCCTCACCGCCAGAGCCCTCCAGGACGCCGGGCTCGGGCACGGAAACTGGAAGCTGTTTCAAACCGGTTCTGAGTTCTCGCTCGGCAGTTTCGCGATCCGCGCGTTTTCTGTCCCGCATGACGCCGCCGATCCCGTCGGCTTCCGCATTTCGTCGAATGGTTCGTGCTTTGGTGTGCTCACCGATCTCGGCTACGCCACCCGGCTGGTTTTCGAAATGCTGCGCGGGATTCGGGCCCTTCTGATCGAAGCGAACCACGATGAAGAACTCCTTCAAAGGGACGCCCGGCGGCCCTGGTCGGTCAAACAACGCATTCTCTCCCGCCACGGGCATCTCTCCAACGCCGCCGCGGCGCGCGTCCTCTCCGAGTTGGAGGCGCCGCTTCAGCAAATCATCATCGGACACCTCAGCCGGGACTGTAACTCTCCCCAGCTTGCGCTCGATTGCATTGCGCAGGGCCTCGCCACCGCGCGGTGTTGCCATCAAGCAAGCCT
This sequence comes from uncultured Verrucomicrobiae bacterium, assembly GCA_963731945.1. Classification (GTDB taxonomy): domain Bacteria; phylum Verrucomicrobiota; class Verrucomicrobiia; order Chthoniobacterales; family Terrimicrobiaceae; genus DASTFP01. The sequence continues at coordinate 54,263 of CAVSXN010000019.1, forward strand.
CCATTGCGCCGAGCAGGACGCACCGAGTCGGGCCCTGCTGATCACTTAAGGACGCCTTGAGCCAGCGCTCCGGCCGCCATCATTCCCCCGGCCCATAAGAAACCACAACACAAGAGGGACGGAAGGATCACGCCGATCGTCGCGCGAACGCCGTCGACGCGAAGCGTCTCGCGTAACGCGAAGATCAGCAGCACCAAGCCGGCCACAAAGAACATGACGTCGCCGCAGATCGGCACGAGTCTGAAAATCGAGGCCGGCGCCATGGCATAGCAGTAGGCGCGAAACGTCACCTCAAAGGGTTGGCCGTTGCTTCCAAGAAGCTGGAAGACCAAATGAAAAATCGCGGCGGCGCTAAAGGCCACCGCAGCCATGAAAATCGGCGCGATGGCCATCGACAGAATCTGGATTCCAAACAAGGAGGCCGTCGTGAAGCTTTTGGCCAAGGGCCCCAGCATCGCCTCCGGATTTATCAGCACGACAATGAGCTGATAACCCATCGATACCCACGTCGTGAGCGTGGTGACAATCAAATAAAAAACCAACGGCGTGCCAATCCCGCCTTCCCGTCTCATTTGCTTGAAGGTGGCAACCGGCACCGACAATACCTGGCGAACCGTCTGCACCAGCGCGGAAACCGTGCCGAGCTGTGCGCGGCGCTCCCATGCGGGTTCAGGCTGCAAATCCGGTTCTTCATGCGAAGGTAGCGGAAGAGCCGGCGGAGTGAGCGAAACGATCGCCTCCGGCAGATCAGTAAATTCCGAAAGCGGCTTCCACTCCTCCATCGGCTCGCGCCAAGCCAGATCGGTCGCAAGCAATTCCCCCGAGGCAAGGCCATGCGCAACTTCCTCAGGAGAAAACTGACCCAGAGATTGTCGATTCCTGGCGATATGGATTCTATTCATCTGCCTGCGCTGGCTATACGAAATCTGTCGGTCCGGTCAACTCCGCGCTCACGGGTTGCCAAATTGACCTCTTCGCGGCAACATGGAAGCATGGCCACCGAATCACTCCACTCCATCCCGCCTGGAACCCCGGCCGCAGATTTTTCCCTCCCGGATGTCGTCACCGGAAAGACGGTTGCTCTTTCTGCCCTGCCTCCCAGCCCTGCGTTGCTGGTGATGTTCATCTGCAGGCATTGTCCCTATGTTGTCCATGTTCGTGAGGAGATACTCCGGCTTGCTCGCCAATATCAACCAAAAGGCGTCCAGTTCGTTGCAATCTGCTCGAACGACTCGGTCACCTACCCCGACGACGCCCCAGGCAAACTTCGCGAAATGGCGCTCGAACATCGATTTCCCTTCCCGCTCCTGCACGACGAAACCCAGTCGGTCGCGAAGGCATACGACGCCCAATGCACCCCCGACTTCTTTCTCTACGATTCCCGCCGGCGCCTCTTTTATCATGGACGACTCGATGACAGTAGTCCGCGAAACGGAATAACCGCGACAGGACGCGAAATGCGTCCGGCCTTGGATGCGGTTCTCGAAGGCCGATTACTTCCCGCCGTCCAAAAGCCAAGCATTGGCTGCTCGATAAAATGGAAGGCCGCTTGAAAATCCCGGTTCTCGCATCGACAACACAGGCTGGAGCCCCGTCCTTAGCCTCCCGGTGTTATCACGTACTCTTAGTATAAATAGTTCTAAACTACTTTATACCAAATGATTCGCCTAATAATCAAGCGACGGGGAGGCGATAAAGGCTAGCATCACGGAAATGACCACGGGAATGAGGACAATGCCTGCTCGCAGGGCGATGGCGCCCCACGAGGAAACTCTCTCGCTGATCGAGATCATGAAAAGCGCCGGCAAAGATGCGACTGCCAGAAGCAGTGCGCTAGCCAGGGGAAGTTCCGAGTAGAAATAGCCGCTGAGCCAGAGGCAGGCAAGCGATGCGACTCCGACAGGAACGATACCGCGTCCTTCGACGGACTTTGGGAGCAGGAAAGTTGCGGCAAGAATTGCTCCGAGAGCAGCCGCAAGAGCCATCGCAAGCTGTCCTAGCAGCATGCTGCCCGAGAGCATGAGCGCGGCACTCGTGCCGCCAGCCACGATCGTCAAGACGAGCGGAGTTGAGATCGAGCGATCCCGCCGAACGGCCGCATCGAGGAAAATGGCAAGAGCAAGCATTCCCGCCGCCAGGCCAGCGATCCAAAGCACACCTTGCGCGAGCGACCAGCCATATTGAAATTTCGCGCTAAACAGCAATCGAAGAAACCCCATGCAGCACAATATCCAAATCAGCATGCGCAACGAGCCCGCGGGTCGAAGGAGCGCATCGATCACTCCCAAGGACATGGCTGCGAGGGCAAGGTAGGGCAACCATTGCGTCGCTTCGGCAGGAGGAAAGGCCGGCCAGCCTGCGGTCACAACGTGACCACCGGCGTAGCCAATTCCGAGCGCCACGGCGTCCGCCCAGTTATTCGCTCTCCAGAGCCTGCCGGCGAAGGCAAACACGCCGGAAAGCAGCACGGCGACGAGCACTCCCGGCAGAAGCTGCTGGAGAAGAAACATCGCTGTGCGACTACTGCTTAATACCATTCAGACTCACCACGATGTTGATCTCGTCGCCGATGCGGCCCCTGCATGAAGTTCATGCCGTAGTCGCTGCGCTTAATGGCAAACTTTGTCTCGCCTCCACCGCGAATTTCGCCCTCCATGCCTTTGGCCTCGCCACCTTTCTTAATCTCCAGCGTCAGCGGCTTGGTCACACCGTGCAACGTAAAGTCGCCCGTGACATTGTAGGTATCGCCGCTCGACTTCGACCTTTTTGCTCTTGAAGGTCATCACCGGGAACTGCTTGGCATTGAAAAAGTCCGGGCTCTTTAAGGTGCTGGTCACGCTTTTCATTGTGGGTGTCCACGCTCTCGACAGGTATGGTGAGTTCGATCGAGCTCTTCGAGGGGTCTGCCTTGTCGAGAACGACCGTGCCTGAGACGTCGTTGAAGCGACCATAAAAATTGCTCATCCGAAGTGCGTGACGCTGAAGACAACGGAAGAATGCACAGGATCGATCTTGAAAGTGTCAGCGGCGTGCACGGCCATGCCGAGCGAACCGAGGGTCATTGCGAGGATCATCTTAATTGGTTTCATTGGTGGGTTCTTGGTATGGGTTTTCTCTATTTTTGGGTGATGTCGAATCCCAGAGGATTAGTCGGACTTTCGGTAGCCCACTGCGTAGCGCTGGGCTTAAGGCGGAGCGCGATGACATCGTTGCTTAAGTCTATCAGCTCATTCGGGAATTTGGAACTGCAAGCTCGCGCATGATCGTTTTGAACTACCGACCCCATGGCTCGACAGCAGTGACCACGCGGGCACCAGTCGTTGCTGACTCATCGATCGCAAGGCCAATGAGGTGATCCTGGCAGCCGTGTGCCAAGGGATACGGCGCCGGACCGTCCCCGCGAGCCCACGCGCCCGTGGCTGTCAGCAGTGACGCCAGAGCGATCTCTTCGTCCATGAGCCTGAGGCCGAGATAGGCATTGCGGTAAACGACCTCCCCATCGAAAGAAATGTGTTCGGTGTCGTATCCGTCAAGATTGAGGTCGTATCCGAGCTGCGAGCGAATGATGGACGACTTCACGATGGTTCGCTCTCCAGCCAGCCTGACAACCGTATCGTCAGCGATCTCTCCATGGCTGCCGCGAATTACGATTCGCCGGAGCCGCAGCTGGTTGTGCCACTGGTTATCGGTGAAATCATACAGTCCCGACGCTTCGCCGAAATCAATCGTGGCGATGGTTGTCGCCGCACGCTTCGGCGTGCCGTTCCCGGTCCAACCCGATCGACTCAGTGGGTCGACCAGCGGTCCGGTGACGCGGGAGGCAGAGACTTTGGCGGGCTCGAAGCCAATCCCCAAGAGGCCCCTGATCATCGATACGGCGTGGTAGTCATGCGTCGAGGAGACCTGCACGGAGGTCGGTTGCCCGATCACGCCGCGATTGACAAGCTCCCGTCGCGCGGCATGACCCGGCATCAGCAGGTATTGCTCCGCGACCTGCACCAGGTCGCGGCTCCCCACCTGCGCCCAGAGTGCTCGCAACCCGTCGAGGTCGGGAGCCGGCGGCGTCTCGCTGAGGACGTGGACGCCGGATTCTACCAACTCGGCAACTACTGCCGGGTTGACCGACCGCGGCACGCAGCTGATCACAAAGTCCGGCCGCCGGCTGTGGACCAGTTCGGTGGGAGACAGGAAGGCGGGGATGCCCCATTGCCGGCCGAGCTGTTCGGCAGCTGCCGGGCGGCGAACCGAGACGCCTACCAACGTCAGTTGATCGGGCAGCAACCGGGCCAGGCGGACGAAGAACTCCGCGCGCCAACCCGCGCCGACCACGCCGAAGGTCATTGGTTTCATCAACGCCGAAGGTAATAGTTTTCCGAGCAGTATCCAGTTGATTGAATTAATGCTGCTTTCGAGACCCGAATCTCAGCATATCGACAAGCCGATCCGCGCCCTCTTGCCGCCTGCCGCAGTCGATACACCAAATCGGCAAAGGCAAATTTTGCAATTGACTGGACAACAAACGCACACCATCTCATGTAGAGAGTTGTTCCCCCGATGGCTTTGATCCGCCCGAATGTGTCGGAAGCCTAGCCCGGCGGATTAACCCCGAACCTCCCAAACCCCCCAAGAACATCAAAGATATGAAGACATGTAGGATTGCTTTCGCCGCGCTCGTGGCCGGCCTGATCTGGCTGGCGCCCCAGGCGATCGCCGCGGAAGACAAAGGCACAATTGGCATTTCGATGCCGACCAAATCATCGCTGCGGTGGATTGCCGACGGCGACAATATGGTCAAGTCCCTGAAGGAAAAAGGCTATAAATCGAATCTCCAGTACGCTGAGGATGAGATTCCCAATCAATTGGCGCAGATCGAGAACATGGTTACCAAGGGCGTGAAGGTTATCGTTATCGCCGCCATCGACGGAACCACGCTCTCCGATATTCTGCAAAAGTCGGCCGATTCCGGTATCAAGGTCATTGCTTATGACCGTTTGATCCGTAAGTCGCCTAACGTGGATTATTACGCGACCTTCGATAACTTTCAGGTCGGCGTGTTGCAGGCTCAGTCCATCGAGAAGGAACTCGGTCTCAAGGAGGGCAAAGGCCCATTCAATATCGAACTGTTTGGCGGTTCTCCCGACGACAACAACGCCTATTTCTTCTACGATGGCGCCATGTCTGTTCTGCAGCCTTATATCGACAGCAAGAAGCTCGTCGTGCAAAGCGGTCAGACTGGCATGAAGAAGGTTGGCACATTGCGTTGGGACGGCGCTGTGGCCCAAGCGCGAATGGACAACCTCCTCTCGGCCCACTACACCGACAAACGCCTCGATGCGGTTCTCTCGCCCTATGATGGCTTGAGCATCGGCATCCTCTCGTCGCTGAAGGGCGTTGGTTATGGCAAGCCGGATCAGCCGATGCCGGTGGTCACCGGCCAGGATGCAGAAATCCCTTCCATGAAATCGATCATTGCCGGCGAGCAGCGTTCAACGATCTTCAAGGATACCCGTGATCTGGCCAAGGTTGCGGCCGGCATGGTTGACGCTCTGGTAACGGGCAGCACGCCGGAAGTGAACGACACGAAGACTTACGAAAACGGGGTCAAAGTCGTGCCCTCCTACCTGCTCAAGCCGATCCTGGTTGACAAATCGAACTACAAGGAGGTTCTGATCGATACCGGTTACTACAAGCCTGAGCAGCTGAAGTAATTATCCCTTGTCGCCGACCCTGTGCTGAACAGCCTGCGCAGGGTCGGGCGCGGCTTCCCGACGCGCACGGCTCCGCCCGCAGGGAAATGCGTCTGTCAGGATCTGGATAGCGTCGCAACGATGAAGAACATCATCCTCGAAATGCGCGGGATCACGAAGACATTCCCGGGCGTAAAGGCGCTTGATAACGTCAACCTGACCGTGTGCGAAGGCGATATTCACGCCTTGTGCGGCGAGAACGGCGCTGGCAAGTCCACCCTTATGAAGGTCTTGAGCGGCGTTTATCCCTCCGGCAGTTATGAGGGACAGATTTTCTATGAGGGCCAGGAACGCCACTTCCGCGATATCGCGCACAGCGAGCATTTGGGCATAATCATCATCCATCAGGAGTTGGCGCTCGTGCCGCTTCTATCGATTTGCGAGAACATCTTTCTCGGCAATGAGGAGGCCAAGTTTGGCGTGATCGATTGGGACTCAGCCGAGCGGAAAACGAAGACTCTGCTGGAAAAGGTGGGTCTCCACGAATCGCCGCAAACCCTGGTGGTGACTCTCGGCACCGGAAAACAGCAACTGATCGAAATTGCCAAGGCGCTCTCGAAGAAAGTCAAACTCCTGATCCTCGATGAGCCGACCGCCAGCCTCAACGAAAACGACAGCGAGGCGCTTCTCGCGCTCCTCCTCGAATTCAAGTCGCATGGCATCACGTCGATCATCATTTCCCACAAACTGAACGAGATTAAAAAAGTCGCGGATCAAATCACGATTCTCCGGGACGGCGCGACGATTGAGACGCTTGACACTCCCGAGATCAGCGAGGATCGGATCATCAAGAGCATGGTCGGCCGCGAACTGAAGGACCGCTATCCCAAGCGCGAGCCCCATCTTGGCGAAACCATTTTCGAAGTGAAGGACTGGGTTGCTTATCATCCGCTTCAAGCTGACCGGCAGATCATCAAGAGCATCAACCTCAATGTGAAAAAAGGCGAGGTGGTGGGCATCGCAGGGTTGATGGGGTCCGGGCGCACGGAGTTCGCGATGAGCGTTTTCGGAAAGTCTTATGGACGCCGAATTAGTGGGGAGGTGTTTCTGCATGGGAAGAAGGTCGATGTCTCCACGATTGGCAAGGCCGTTGACCATGGCCTCGCTTATGTCACCGAAGATCGCAAGACGCTTGGTCTCAACCTGATTGACCACATCAAGCACAACATCACCCTGGCGAACCTCGACGGTGTTTCCAAGGCCGGGGTGATCAACGACCTGCAGGAACTCGGCGTCGCCAATGATTACCGGAAAAAGATCAATATCCGATGCTCGACGGTGTATCAAACGACGGGGAATCTTAGCGGGGGAAATCAGCAAAAGGTTGTGCTTAGCAAATGGCTTTTCGCGAATCCCGAAGTCCTCATTCTCGACGAGCCCACGCGGGGCATCGATGTGGGGGCCAAATTTGAAATCTACACCATCATCAACCAACTCGCCAGCTCCGAGAAAGCCATCATCGTCATTTCCTCCGAGATGCCCGAGCTCTTGGGGATCTGCGACAGAATTTATGTGATGAACGAAGGCCGGCTCGTGGGCGAGATGCTGGCGAAGGATGCGTCTCAGGATAAAATCATGCGCGCCATCATCCGCAGCGGGAGCAAAGAATAATGAATACGAAAGCGGCACCGACAGCAGCAACAGCATCGTCTGCTAAGACAATGGGGGTTCAGTCGCGCAGTAACTTGCGCGAATACGGGCTGATGATCGCGCTGGTCGTGATCATGGTGCTCTTCCAGGTCCTGACCGACGGCACTTTGTTCAAACCGCTGAACCTTACAAATCTGGTTCTCCAAAACAGCTACATCGTCATCATGGCCCTGGGCATGCTGCTGGTGATCGTGGCCGGCCACATCGATCTGTCGGTGGGTTCGGTCGCCGGTTTCATCGGAGCGCTGGCCGCCGTGTTGATGGTGGACATGGGCGTGCATTACCTGCCGGCGACAATTCTCTGCCTTGTCGCCGGAGCCGTCATTGGCGCATCGCAAGGCTACTGGATTGCCTATCTCAAGATACCTTCTTTCATCGTGACTTTGGCTGGCATGCTGGTCTTTAGAGGGCTGACGCTCGCCTTGCTGGCGGGCGAATCGATTGGGCCGTTCCCCACGCAATTTCAGCTGCTCAGCTCCGGTTTCATTCCCGATTTTCTAGGCGGCGCGGGCGGTTTTCACGTCGCCTCGTTGGTGATCGGCGTTTTGGTCGCCGCGGCCATGTTCTACACAAGTCTGCGCAACCGGCTCAACCGTCAGAAGCATGGTTCTCCGGGTGGTCCGCTTTGGATCTTTATTCTGGAACACGCTTTCATTTCGGGCCTGTTTCTCTATCTGAGCTACCTGCTCGCGTCTTACAAAGGGATTCCCAACGTGCTGATCGTCATGGGTATTTTGATTGCTTTTTTCGCTTTCGTGACGATGCGCACCACCATCGGCCGCCGGATCTATGCGCTGGGTGGCAATGAAAAAGCCGCCAAACTTTCCGGCGTCAAAACCGAGAGGCTCACTTTCTTTACCTTCATCACCATGGGAGTGCTCGCGGCGCTGGGCGGACTCATATTCGTCGCGCGCTTGAACACCGCGACTCCGAAGGCTGGCGTGGGCTTCGAGCTTGATGTGATTGCGGCCGTCTTTATCGGCGGCGCGTCGGCGTCCGGCGGAGTGGGCAAGGTCTTGGGCGCGGTTGTCGGAGCCTTCATCATGGGGGTCATGAATAATGGCATGTCGATCATGGGGATCGGGATCGACTGGCAGCAAGTGATCAAGGGACTGGTGCTGCTCGCCGCGGTGATTTTCGACGTCTACAACAAGAGCAAGGTCTGATTCAGAACGTGCCGGCTAAGCAAACCTTTGGCAACACTCCGTGCCTTCCGCAGATGCTTGTCTAACGAGCGCCGGCGCGTCGATCGAAGCAAGAGGCCATGCGGCAAGCGCGAGAATCCGAGGCCTGAAAGAGAAAGAGCGCACCTTCGAGATTCCCGCCGGTTTCCCGGATGCAAGGCGCTGAGGCGCGGTGCGACCCTTTTCATATCAGAATCCGCATCAGCGACGCTCCAGACGAGCTAGATCGCTGGGGGAGTGTAGCCAAAAAAACCACGCTTTCGGATCAGCTCCGCAACCTGCGGCGGCACCATCTGCTCCCAGCTTGGGTCGCTTTTCGCAATGCGTTTCAGGACGTCGCGGGAAAATATGGAAGAATAATCCGGATTGTAGTTGTCGAGATGCACGAAGCTACCGCGTCCGGCAAGATACTCGTAGAGAGTGCTCAACTCCGGCCTGACCTCCAGCGTGCTGATGGTTTGCAAAGCCTCCCCGGGCCGCGGCAGGTAGGGATAGACATAAAGTTTGAGGTCGTTCTTGAACAGGCGGCCAAAGCTTTCGAGGACCCCGCCCGGGAGCTGTGTGTAGTATTTTTCGTCGAAAAGCTCCAAAAGGCTCGGCACGCCCATGACGATTCCAATGCGTTCTTTCGTCCTAAATGCGAGGTAGGCCGCCAGCCGGTAGTACTCAAAGTAGTCGGAAATCATCACGGTCATGCCACAGGCCGCGAGAAGCTCGGCCCGGGCAAGGAAATCGCGACGGTCCACGTTGGTGCCGCCCGCCAACAGGTTGCGCATGGTGATTTCCATGATGGGCAGGATGGGCTTGTCCGCCACGGCCGGGTCCGCCTTGAACTTCGCGAGGGCGCACGCAACCATGTCCAGATTGACATTGGTCGTCGGACGGAAACTGCCGCGCTCGACGAGGACGGCCTTCTTGTAAAGCACCTCGGTGGGCTGGAGCACCTCGCGGTCGGCACCGAACATGGCGGCGCCGCTCAGGCCGAGCTGCACGAGTTGGAGAGCCATCACGCGGTTGTCCACATTGCGAAATTCAATCCCGCTGAATTGAATCATGTCGATCTCAATGCGGCCGATCGTCAGCATATGGAGCAGCGACTCGACAAGCCGCTCCGGCATATGATGAAGGAAAAACGCTCCGTAGCAAAGGTTGACGCCGACGATTCCGAGCGCTTCCTGCTGCAAGGAGGCCTCGGCGTCGAGCATCCGCACATGCATAAGGATCTGGCTGGGTTGATCGTGCGGACGGCTTTGAAACTTGATTCCCATCCAACCGTGGCACTCGTTTGTGCCCTTGAAACTCCGCGCGACCACGGTGTCGGCGAAGGCAAAAAACGCTGTCGTGTCACCGCGGGCTCCGCCCAGGCGTTCGATATTCAACTCCAGTTCCCGATCGAGCATGGCCTGAAGTCTGCCTTTCGAGACATAGCGCTCGCTCCGACCGTAGATGGCATCGCTGACCTTCATGTCGTAGGCCGAAATGCTCTTGGCGATGGTGCCCGCCGCCCCTCCGACACGAAAAAACCAGCGCACGACCTCCTGTCCCGCTCCGATCTCTGCAAAGGTGCCATACCATTGCGGATCAAGATTGACCTTGAGAGCCTTGTTGTGGGTATCGACGGATTCTGCTGCCAAGTTGCTATTCACCAAGACGGCCTTTGTTGTTCTGGGAGAGAAAAAGTCAAGCCCGAGATGTTGATCCTCCGAAAACCGCTGTTCTCCACAAGGGGCCCGACTGGTTTGCCGGACCCTTCTGCAAAATCGGCGGGAGTTGAAAGTTGACACCAACGTGGCACCGCTTGAAAAACGAACCATGAAAATGAAATGGTACCGGGAATTTCTTTTCCTGGCCGGTTTCCTTATCTCGGCCTGCTCCTCCCCGCCCGACCTAGAGACAGCGCAAGCCCAGCTCAAGTACGCGAAAATGGGAGAAGGAATGACGCCAACGATCAACAAGGTCGAACAAAGAAATCCGCAGCGGGGAACGACACCACATCTAAGCACGACAAGTCCGCCTGTTAAAAACTAGTGCATCGCAGCTCTAACCAACCCTGAATTCGCCCGGGCGGAAGGATCACCTACCGATGAGAGGCAGGCGGCTGCGCTGGGCGGTGGCTTCGCCTCAAACCGACGGGAATTCGAAGAGGAAAGTCGGCGAAGTCCTAAAAAATCGCCAAAGGATTGACCGGCGAGCTGGTGGCGCCCCGAAAGCGCCAAGGGGTCGCGGTCACAAAGAACTCCCACCGGCGTTCTGCAGAACAGACGCGGCTGATCTCCTCCAGATCGGTATTATCGAGAATCGGCAGGCCCATATACGGAATGGCGATCATGTGAATGGGCTCGCTCCACCGTTGGAATCCAGGCAGCGGCGGATGCACGTCGCTGTCCGAATCGCTGCTCACCACCGCGATCCGGCGTTCCCGCAGCCAGGCAAGGCAATCGGCATGAAGTCCGGTACCCAGTTCATAGGTATTGGCCGCCCCGGCACCGTTGCGAATGAAGAGAATGTCTCCTTCGCCGGCGGTCACGGCCGCGGCGCGTTCGGCGCATTCGAGGTCGTCGGGCGTAATGACCGATCCCGGTGCCAGCGGACCGCCCTTGAGCGCCGCCACATCCAGGAGCACGCCACGCCCCGCGATGCCATGCTGCCCGGCGTGCTCGATACCCAGCCGACTGGCACCCTCAGCCGTCACGTCGGAGATTGGAAAACCGTTATACATGCCGTTCTTTCCCTCGGGCGTGAAGATATGACAGAGGGCGTCGAGGTGCGTAACCGCAAATCCATGATAAATCATGCCGATGTAATCGATGCATCCCGCCTCCTCGGGCGGCGGATCCTCGTAACGATGCAATTCATACTTGGACTGGCGGAGCCCCTTGGTGCTTGCGGGGGAGATCTCCCGGCCAAGCGGGATCGTTTGCCCGGTCTTGATGAGAGCTGCCGCGCGAAGCTTGGTTTGGGGCGTGATGTAGTTGAGCGTTCCAAGCTGGTCCTCCCGGCCCCAGCGCCCCCAATTACTGAGCTGCGGCAGCAGACGCTCGATGTCGTCATCCGTCATGATGCGGTGCGTTTCGGCTGTCGCCGTTTCGGCAGTGACTGCGGGTGCGAGGAAGGCCGCGGCCAATCCCGCCAGAGAGCTTTCAAGAAAGCTGCGCCGCGACAGGCCGACCGGCTCGCTCGCGTTATCGGGCGTCACGGAGTTTTTCCGTTCGATCGCGGCCATTTTATTTCCTTGATGGAAGGCGAAAGAGCATTCTAAGCCCGCATAGACTATCATGACATCCTCCCCAAGAACATTCTTGCTAAGATCTCAATGAATTGCGTTTGCTCCGCGTGCGGCGTGACTCGACAAGGCGGCCGGAGTCAGGCTACATCAGCGAGCAACGACGATGTTTTTTTGGCCGACGCCGGTTCCAGTCTTAGCGGCCCTTTTCGGCTCAACCTTTTCTTCGGCGCGGGAACCGCATTCCCGCAAGCCAAAGCCCGTGTTTGACTTCCGGGCCCACTTTTATCACGATCCTCTGCGGAAGAGCGCGCTTTCGGCTTCAGACTCCGGGCCAACGCCCGGAGGGCCAAAGGGAATTTCCTATCAGTGAAAGCGATTTCCAATAAGTCCAAGAGCGATTTGCCATCAGGCGGTCAGCACCGCCCTGCGCCAAGAAGTGTGGCTGGAAAATCTGCGGCCGGCGGTCGCCGACGGGGCGAAATTCCTGCTCGGGAGCGTCCCGCAGGATTTTTTGCGGCAAGAACATGAAGACGCCTGCCAAGTCGTCCGACTCGCAAAGCGTTAGCGGCTTTGCCGGTTTTCAGGAAACAAGCGCGCCGACTTCGAAAATACAGGACCCGCACGGGAAGCACGAAGTCGTCAAGGAGACTTTCGACATGCTCCGGTTGCGAACGAGTGGGAAAGGGTATGCGAAATCGCCGAGACCCTGCCCTGAACCTGCAGCATGAACCTCCTGGACCGCAAGCAGCAGGAAGATTTTTTCTACGATCATCTGACGAGGGTGCTGCCCCAAAAGCATGGTATTCGCGTCGCGGCGTCAAGCTATGACGAGGATTGGTCGGCCATGCGTTACACGACGGCGTCCGGCCCCTTGATCGTGCGCATTAACGACATCGAGAAGCCCGAGACTGACGTTCCACACCGCACGGGTTTCGTTGCTCGCCTGCTGGCGGAAACCGGCGGACGCGAACCGGAAGAATATATAAGAGGTGCGAAGGGGCTCTTCGACGGCGTCTACGCCAATTTCGACACGCCGATCGTCTGCCCCGGCGGCGCGGAAGTCTTCGCCTGGGATTCTACGCGCAGAATCTGGCCGCGGCCATTTTATATCCGGCGCTCGGTTGAAGGCCCGAACCTCGCCGTCATGGCCAAGGCGCGCTATTTCCGCCAGGCGGGGGAGGCGCTGCGCCTGTTTCATCGTATCAGGTTCAAAAAGTACTACGCGAGCTTCAAGGCGGTTGCAAAAGGAGGGAATTCTCCCGCGGACGAGTTGTTCGCGATTGGCAAGGCGCTGGAGACGGTCGAGCACCTGCTGCCACTGGCTACGATTGGCGCGCTCACAAAGCTGGAATACGATCCTGAGAGCGCCGCCGTCGGCCTGCTCAGCAACACATTCTTCGGCAGCAATATCCTTATCGACAATAGGGGCCATGTGCGCTCTCTGGACTGGGAGAGAGCGGGTATCGGCGATATCGCACAGGACTTTTTTCCGCTGAAATACTGGACGGTGGTCGACAAGCGATCCGGCTGGTACATGCCCGATCAATCATTGTACGCGGCGTTCTGCAAGGGCTACGGCGCAAGGGAAGCCGAGGCGCTCGCCGCGCGGCCCTCGTGGCGATATCTCGAGGCGCAATGGCTGCTCCAGCGCCTGGGCGCCGCCTCGCGCCGCTGGACGCTCGGCGGGCTGCGCGAACCATATCCCGAGCCCGATTTTTATGTCGCCTGCCTGCTGCAGCTGCTGGATGCATAAGGAGGTCCCATGCTGAAACCGAAGGCAGGAAGTTTCGCGCTGCCGGCAGGGATTTTCGCGACGATGCTCTGGGGATCGCAGGCGTGGGTTGCGGTCCGCGCGATGCCGCAGCTGAATTTCCTCGAGATCACGCTGTTGCTGCACGCTTTCGCGCTGGCGGGTGTCTCGGTGCTCAACCTTTTTCGTCTGCGCCATTTTGTGAGGGATATGAAATTCATTCTTCGCATGAGGCCCGCCTTGGGATTCTGGGCGCTATCCGGCGCATGTCAGGGCGTTTGTTTCCTGCTGTTATACCTGTCGGTGCAGAACGGACCCCAGGTGCCAGGCATGATCCTGCATTTCGTTTGGCCGTTTGTCTTTGCCATTGCCAACGCCCTTTTTCCAAGCACATGGGAGCAGCGCAGCAGCGGGTATGAGCTGAAAGTTGTTGTCCTTGGCCTGTTCGGCATCGGGTTCCTTATGCAAAGCGGCATCACCATCGGCGAGCATAGCAGCATCGGCCTTGGCAAGGCGACGCTGATGCTGGCAGGCCTCGTCTCCGCCATATTCGGCTGCGCCAACGCGGTGTTCGACTACCATGCGCTGACACGCTCGCGGGGCCGGCGCGTTGAATTGATGCAGACGCCCGACCTGCCGGTGACGTTTCGCTATTCCGCGCTGCAGATACGCTTCCTGTCGGGCTTCGTGGTCATGCTGCTGCTCTGGCTGAGCCTGCGCCATACGCAGCTACTGCCGCCTGTCGATTTTCGAAACATTTCGGTGCAGGACCTGATCGCGCCGTTCTGGCTCGGCTTCGTCGTCTATTTCGGAGCGGATTTCTTTTTCGATTACACAATGACCCACGTTTCCGAATCCGCGCGGCAGGGCTTCACCTACCTGCCCCCGCTGTTCGGCGCCGTTTTCCTCTATCTTGGCGGGGCGCATATCGACCAGCAGATGGTGTTCGGCGTGCTGATCATCCTGCTGGCCATGTTCCAGATGCAGGCGGGCACCAGGGATTGGACGGCGAACACGGCGGCGCCTTTCTTGTTTATCTTTTCAAGCATCATCGTGCTGCAGGTGCCCGAGATGCTGAAAACCGCCGGCGCGATGGGCGACGGAGAGGGCGTCAATGCCGAGGTCATGGCGGGCGTATTTGCCATCGTCATCAGCTTCCTGCTGAGCAGGCTGCTGGACCGCAACAAGTCTGAGAACGAGCTGGAGATAGAGAACGTCAACATCATGGGGGAAATCATCGTCGAAGCCGGAAAGACGCTGAAAGACGAAGCCGTGTTGCTCAAGCTCAAGAACCTCGCCTATCGCCTCAGTGCCTACATTCTCGATTTCGACGTCAATACAACGCAATCGCGCCGCAGCTTCCTGATCCATAAGATCGATGCCGTGGTGCAGGGCATGGGCCGGATCCTGCGCGCGTCCTATTCCGAGATTCCACCCGAACTGAAGGATAGGTACGAAAATCTTGATCGCGGTGTGTCCAAATGGATTTTCCTGCGTTCGCAATTCCTGTCGCTGTCGGAAAAATGGTCGGTCGCGTTACTGTCCTTCGCCAGCATCGTCGCTTTTCTCGTTGCGACGAACCGCAGCCCGAACTGGTACGCCGATCTTTCGGCAATCGCGCTCATTACCACGGTTTTTATCCTTGTCTTCCAGGCTTTCGACCTCGGCGCAAACCGCAGCGAAACGGAAGTCGCTGATCTGCTCAACAAGCAGATGCCGCTCCTGCGCCACGGTTTTTTGCCTTACGTGCCCTTCGAGCTCATGCAAAAGCGCGTTTTCGTTGCCGACACCAAGCCGATGGCAGTGTTGACGCGTCGTCCAGACGGCGCATACGAGCGCGCCTATTTGCCGACGCGCGAGAACGACCTGCGCTTTCTTGCGCAGTTGCTCAATGCGTCAGGACTGGCGGCGGTTCTGCTGCTCCTGCTCGAAAAGCATGGCCTCGTCAATCTTTGGTGATCAGGGCGGCGCGGTGACGGCGTAGGAACCTTGTGGATGACTTCCAGGAAGACCCGGGAAGTCACGCGCCGGAGCGGAGGAGCACGAGGTGAGCCTAGTGGCCGCTCAGGGAGGCACTCTGCGGGCCAGCAGGCAGCGTGGGAAGGGAAGGTTCGAGGCAAACAGATTGGTGTGTCCGTGGAACAGCGGTATCAGTTTCCGGTCCATGGCGTTAGGCACCGTCCCTTCCGGAGGAAAAGATGATCTACCAAGAGACTTTCGGACAGCGGAATCGACACCGGATCTACGTCCGAGAATATCCGGGAGAGGAACCGGCGATCATTCTAATGCATGGCTTCCCAGACAACCTGCACCTCTCCTAGCTCCTTATCTCTCGCCACCGCGTCGAGTCATTGTTTTTTGATTTTCTCGGGTGGGGTGCTTCGGACAAACCCCCGGGCTATCCTTATACCGCTTCGAATCAAGCCGGTGACCTGGACTCTGTCATCACTCAACTGCGCCTTCAGCAAGTAATCCTTGTCGCGCACGATGCCTCCGGTCCGCCTGCCATTGACTGGGCCCTTGGCCAGCCCGAACGAGTTGCGGGGCTCGTGCTGCTGAACACATACTACTGTGCAATGCCGGCGCTCCGGCCTCCCGAAGCGATTTGGCTGTTCTCGACTCCGGTGGTTCGAAACATCGCCCGGCCGGTGTCACGGGTGTTTTCGCCATTGGATCTTCCGTCGCATGCATCAGTGGCAGGTTCGGAGATTCTTCAGAGACGCGGAGGTCAGAAATGAATTCTTGCCACGGCTGTACCAACAGTTCGATGCCACGCCAAGCGCTCGGGCGCGGCCTTCTTTCGCTTGAACGAAGACTTATTGCCCACCATCAGATCGCGCACAAAAATGATCCCAAAGTTGAAAGAGTCAGACGTCCGGTCTGGATCATTTTTGGCGATGCAGATCCGTACTTGAATAAGGACGTGGGTAAACGATTCCGTGAACTCTTTCCTGTGTCTGAGCTATTTCTCGTGCCAGGCGTTCGACACTTCGTTCAAATGGATGAGCCTGCGCAGGTGGCACGATTAATTCTTGTCATGCCACGTGCAGGCAGCAAGCCGGTCTAAGGTGTCCGCCGGGCACGCCTATCCGCTTCCGCAGGCTTCTTGAAGCGAAAGCCCTGATCTCCAGTCAGCTTTTGGCAACGCGAGCACCAGGCGGTGGTCCGGCCGCCGACAGTCGCGTGTTTCAGCCGGGTCGCGTGCGTCGGGCAGCGTCCGGTTTGTTTCCACCGTTGATGGATAAGCCAGTCCGCCGGCGGATCGCTCCAATCGACCCCGATTGTTTTCAGCGCGATGCGGCAGACTGAACGCAACACACGCCACAGATTGCGCTCCGCGGCCTCATCGAGCGCGCTCGCGGCAATGCGCGGATGCAAGCGTGCCTGCCAGAGCGCTTCATCGGCCATCCAGTTTCCGACACCGGGAAAAAACTCCTGCATCAAGAGCAGTGCTTTCAGCGGCGTGCGCCGGCGGCGCTGCAGAATCTGGTGGAGCCGTGCCACGGTAAACTCGCGCGAGGTCACCGCCGGTGGCAGGCTCGTCCACCAATCCGGCATCTCGTTTCCAACGTGAAAGCGGACGCGCCCGAACATTCGCGGATCGGAGAAAACCAGCGTCCGCGGCTTTTGAAAAAGCGCGAGATGATCGTGCTTGCGCGGCGCAAAGTCCGCAGCTTCCACGCGCAATTTGCCCGACATTCCAAGGTGAAGACCAAGCCATGCGCCTTTGGAGAACTGAAACACGATCTGCTTCCCGCGCGTCTCCGAGCCGAGCAACTTCTTGCCGCGGAGCGTCTTCTCGATCAAACCAGGATCGTTTCCACGAAAGACGCGCTTCTCTCCGTGCAACTCAACGCGCACGACGCGCTGACCAATGCCGTCATCCCAGCGCCGGCGGAAATACTCGACTTCGGCGAGCTCAGGCATCCCTTAAGGCTACGGGGTCCTCGCGAACTACTCAAGTGCAGCTGAGCCGCACGCGGCCCGGCCGCTTCGAACGTCTGGGGAGCATACGCGTGCGTCGCTCCCCGAACCGTGGCAAGGCGCGTTTTCGGAAATGATGTGTGAGAGATGCTCGACACCCGGTGGCGCCACAGAGGAAAAAAGGACGATGAAAATCCCGGATCGTGGTTTTCCGAGAGCGGCCCGACTAAGGCTGGTCCGGCTCGATCAGGGCAGGTTAGCCTTCCTGCTGCTGGCTCGATTCGCACTCCGCCTTGACCCATCAACTATCAACCATCAACCGCCGTCACTCCTGTCCGCCGCAGTCCCGCAGGACCGAAGGAGACATCATCTCTAACTCCTGGGCGCCGAAGCCTTGGCGAAGGAGACATCAACTGAGTTAAGCGACCCACGTCCCTTTCGCCGGCAGCGCCTCAGAGTTGCTCCAGAAGCGATTTCCAGCGTGACCACGAAGCGTCGCGCGCTTTAAGGTTTGCCTCGGAGGCGTCAGGCGCCTCGCCCGCTCTCATGAACCCGTGCCCCGCGCCGGGGTAAATTTGCGGCTCGAAGGTTTTGTCCGCGGCTCTCATTGCCTCGGTGGTCTCGGGGAGAGTCTCATTCACCCGTGCGTCGTTCTCTGCATAAAAACCGTATACCGGTCCTTGGATACTCTCCGCGCCAGCGCGATCGCTCGGGCCGCGGCCGTAGAAGACGTAGGTCGCTTTCAGATCTCGGTTGTGATTGGCAAACTTGAAGACCGTCCCTCCGCCCCAGCAGAATCCGACGGCGGTGACCTTGCCATTAGACGCCGGCAACTTGGCAACGTATGCCGCCACGGCGTCAAGGTCGGCCATCACCTGTGGATCGGACAGTTGAGAGATGGCTTTGCGCGCCTCATCAACACCGGAGTAGGTCTGGCCGCTGAGCATGTCGGGCGCGATGGCGATGTAACCGGCTCCCGCTAGTTGGTCTGCGACGCTTCGCACCCATTCGGTGAGCCCGAATATCTCATGCACTACAATAACGGCGGCGGCTTTCTCCTTCACCTCCGGGAAGACGATAAAGCAAGGCACGTTGCGGTCGCCATGCTTCACCTCGACCCACTCACCGTGCCGGGCTGATTTCTCGAGCTTCTCCCTTGCCCAATCCTGCGCCAAGAGCGGGGAGGTGAAAAAAATTACTGCGACAAATGACGCTGCCATCCGGGAAATGGCGGTGCGGATACTCATCAAAGGATTCTATCCTCTCCCGGTCCGGCTGCCAAGAGTACGGTCTCGCATTGGCGAACGCCGCCTGAATCGCGCGCCAACTGCCGGCGTGGCGGCGTCACGTGCTTGATGACTTCGCGAAGAATGTGGATGAACAGGCATCGCCATTTTCGTGCCAGCGCCACTATGCCCATGTCGGCATCACCGTAATCCATTCAACAAGTTACCAGCGCGGAGAATCAAATGACTTCACAGACGCTCGCGAAGAGAGCAAAGTGTTTTGGCAGGTTAGCAAAACTAGTCTAACTTGCGATCGGCGAGAACACCGCTGCCGACTTAGGAGACAATCAGATGCCGATTTACATGGACCGACACAACACGGAAGGCCTCACTCGCGAGGACATTGTCGCGTCGCATGTAAAGGATTTGGCAATCCAGGGCCAATATGGCGTCCGTTTCATAACATATTGGCATGACGAGGTCACTTCTAAGGCGTTTTGCTTGGTGGACGCCCCCAACAAGGAAGCGCTTCAGAAAGTACATGACGAAGCCCATGGTGGCATTGCCAACGAGATCATCGGAGGCGGTCGAGGCATTCTTGGGAAAAGTCACGGGTCCGCCTCTGATCGATAGCGGAGGTCGGGCCCCACTTGATTCGGCCTCGCGTGCGATCATGTTTACCGATCTGCAGGACTCGACTGGCATGACCGCCCGGCTTGGAGACGCGAAGGCTATGGAATTGTTGCAGACACACGATTCTCTAACGCGAAAGGCGTTGCAAGAATACACCGGGCGAGAAGTCAAGCACTTAGGCGATGGAATCATGGCGTCGTTTGCTTCCATCGACCAGTCTTTGGAATGTGCGATAGCCATTCAGAGGGCGTTCGCTGCGTATAATGTCGAGAATTCCGGCGCGCCGTTGCACCTGCGGATTGGTTTGAGCGTGGGCGAGCCTGTTGAGCACGATAATGATTTGTTTGGAAGAACGGTCCAATTGGCTTTTCGACTCTGCACGCACGCGAAACCCGATCAGATCCTCGCGACTGAGGAGATCGTCGCGCAGTCTGCGGGTAAGACGTCTTTGTTTTTGAGCAGAGGCCCTATCAGCGCCAAAGGTTTTGGTCAGGCGATCCAAGTGTACGAAGTCCGTTGGTGTTGAATTGCGATCACCTCCGTCGTAGCCCGCAGGGCAAAGCGGACCAACCATCGTCTATCAACTGCTCCTAACCACAGAGGACACCGAGAACACAGAGGATAAAAAAGCAACCCGCCCCTGGCCGCCGAAGCTTCAGCGCAGGAGGCTGCCCGCCGAAGCTTTACGCGGACGCGGATTAACTGCCTACCCAATGGGGGGCTCGTTGTGGAGCTCTTCTAGGAACGTTAAATCTATTTGTGTGCTAACCCTTTGGCCACTTTCTGCAACAAGCTCAACACTGCCGTTATCTTCATGAACAGAAGCAACGCGGTCAAAGCCTTTCGGGATCGCCGCGACTGCCATCAGATAGTTGATTGTGGAGGGCTGCTCTGCCGATAAGGCGATGCAAGTGGGAACGCCACGTTCGCTAAGCGAGTTTGCTCGCGCTGACGCTGCGAGCCCTTCGGCGAAGTAACTGGTCACTTCCTCAAGACCCAGAACCGCGCGATGACGACCTCTCCATGGAGAATAATGGCGCCCTCCGTTGGAGCACCAGAATATGGTTCCAACCAAGATCCGGGGATCCTTAAACGCGATCCAGAGGTACTGCTCTTGAGGGAAAACAACCGCTGTCCATGCAAACCTAAGGTCAGATTGGCTAAAAACCATAGACAGGTCTTCAAAACCCTCTCGATTAGGGTAAATACTCAAGTCACTAACAGTGCCGTCAACGCACGGCACTCGGGTAAAGTCGGTGAATTCTGCATCGGGTTTGAGAAACGAGTAACCGCCCTTTGCCGGGTTTTCAAAAAGAGTTGGATTTACCTTCCCAAACGACCTGGGTGAAGTAGAGATCAACCCCGGCGATTGGAATTTGAGCGTTGCGTGATGTCCCACCGGCATAGGTCCGCTCAAACCTGAAATTACATGCCTTTGGTAAACTGCTGAATGACCCTGTCTGATCTCGATGATTTTATCCACTTTTCCCTGCTGAGCCGAAATGTCTAGCTGCAGATGCAAGGTAGATTTGTTGTCCTTGCTGACGGTCTCTACATGGCTCCAAGGGCAATTTGCTGTCTCTCCGTGCGGCAAATAACGCTCGCCTTGATAGAGATCATTATTGGCTCCGAATGGCATACAAAAGAAATCACCCCTCAGCACCTGAAGAAGAGGCGCTTCGGCGGTATTCTCATTCCACCAGGGAGCAATCGAGAACGGTTGGATCTGACGCTCTCCATCAAGTGTGAAGGTCACCGGTGCCAGGTGGCCTCCTAATTGAGTGACTGCCAGTTCCACATCGTCATTTTCTAGGCAGAATGCCATTTGGCCAAAAGACCAGATCATATAATTGGGCCTGTTTTGATGCGAAATTAGAGTAGTTGAGCCCGTATATTTGTCGAGGATTACGAGCGTTCTTCAAGGCACGATTTTGCGCCACTGGTTCAAGATAGCGATTTGAGAAGTTCAACAGCCGGCAACCTCCTGACGCGTCGCAATCCTAAAACGAACGGACAAGATCTCTGGTGATCGCGGTGAGGCTTGAGCAGCCCGAAAGAGCCATGGCAAGATCGAACTCCGCACGCAGCATCTCAAGGACGGACTTGACGCCGGCTTCTCCGCCAACCGCCAGCCCCCAAAGTATCGGCCGTCCTATCAATACCGCCCGCGCACCATAGGCTATCGCTTTGAGCACGTCGGTCCCACGGCGGATTCCGCCGTCAATGTAGACCTCGACCGCGCCGGCCACCGCGTCGACGATCTCTGGCAAGACGCAAATAGAAGCCGGAGTCGTGTCTAGTTGCCGCCCGCCGTGGTTTGAGACAATAATGCCAGCGGCGCCGTGGTTGACCGCAGAGAGCGCGTCGTCGGCACGCAGAATGCCCTTAACGAGGATCGGGAGGCTAGTAAGTTGTGCAAGCCACTCAACATCCTTCCAGGTCAATGCCGGATCAAAGTTCTCGGCAGCGTATGCCGCCATGCCCGAGTCGGCGACATCTTTAGGGAGTTTCTCGAGTCCGGCCGGCCAAAGGTTTTTTAGAAAAAGATGCTCCGGCAGGGTGAATCGATTTCGGACGTCGCGCTCCCGCTTGCCGGGCACCGGCACGTCGATAGTCAATACGACGGCTTTGCAACCGACCGCCGCGGCCCGCTGCACCAGCGAAGCGGTAAGTGCCCGATCCTTAAAGACGTAAAGTTGAAACCAGACGGGCCCCGTGGCTATCGCCATAACTTCCTCGATCGAGGTGGTCGCAAGGGTTGCCAAGGTCGTAAGGGTCTTGGCAGCGCCGGCCGCCTTGGTTGTGGCAATTTCTCCGTCTGGGTGGCCAAGGCATTGAAGCGCCATGGGAGCAATCAAGATCGGCATCGACACAGGCTCACCCAAAACGGTCGTGCTC
Organism: uncultured Verrucomicrobiae bacterium; assembly: GCA_963731945.1. Taxonomy (GTDB): domain Bacteria; phylum Verrucomicrobiota; class Verrucomicrobiia; order Chthoniobacterales; family Terrimicrobiaceae; genus DASTFP01. The sequence continues at coordinate 76,501 of CAVSXN010000019.1, forward strand.
ATGTCTCTGGCGCTCACATCGATGAGCATGCGCGGAAGCACCTTGATTCGCTCGTAGGCTGCTCGATTGTCGCGCAAGGTAATCTCGTCGTTGGCGCCACTGGCATAAAAGTCGTAGCTCATCTGGGGCAGGACCGCCTGCGCGCGCTCTTCTAAATCGGACAGATTGATCGGATCAATTCTCTGGCTCATGGTCAGTTGTTCCTGGTTGACCTTCGGGTCACTCCCCGGCATCAGGCTTTCCGCGTTGACATCATCGTGACGGCAAGCGACCGGAGCCTGACCACGTGCTTGCTTCGTCCAACGGCCGCGTAACCCAGAGCGATACCCAAAGGACGTGCATTCTCTCCTCCCATCAGATCACACCAGTAGTAGATCCCCCTGCGAACTCAATTGCCAAATCGAGAAAACGGGCGATCCGGTGATTGCCCTTGAAACTTCAAGAATTTATTGGAAACGAAATCAGATGCCACTGACCCAAGCCCAAGCCTTCGAACGAGTGCTTGCAGCTGAGGCTCGCAAGCCTCGCGCGGCTGGAGCGTAACGTTAGGCCGAACATGACCGAACCGCCTGCCAATCAAACTCTCATCAACCTCGTGAATGCAAGACCGCCGCAGCGCTATCCCCACGGCATTATCGCGGTCGATGTCGTTCCGATCGGAGGCCTCCAGATAACGAGTGGGCGTGTCGTCGCATGCGATCCACTCTTCATGGCTGGTGCCAAAGCCTTTGTGCGTCGGGTCCCGGCGGGAACCTATCAGGTCACATTGTTCATCGCGCGATTTTCGAGCGGAGACGAGCGGGTCGCCGCTGCGACACTGACGTTCGGCAATGACGCGCCTACTCGTTGGGAGCATGCGCTGTGCCCCGGCGACGATCCCGCGGACCTCAACGATGGAGAGTTCTTCGGATACGGCGTCGATTCCGGAACAGGCGGATTCATGGATGCAGTCGCCGCGGAACTGCTGGCGAAGCGGTTATCCGACGACGAGTCCTACGCAGACCGGATCATCGACGAGATGGAGCAGGTGTATCAGCCCACGCGATCCTGGGGCGTCCTGCGACTTTCGGAGGCAGGCCCAAACTTCGCGGCGTTCTCCTCGGGTCTCGGTGACGGTAGCTACGGGTCCTGGTGGGGACTGATCGATGACCGGGTGGTTAACCTCTTGACCGACTTCGGCGCTTTCTTCGAGGAGGCCTGAGCGCCAGTCAGGCTAACCTCGAGTTGCCGCTGGCGAAGGCCCCTGGCGTAGTCAGTCAGGGCGGCGTGCGCAGTCGTCCTGGGCGGTGACCAGTAGCGTGTTCAGGTGCACAAATAGGGTCAGTGTGCAAATTCAGTCAGTGGCGCATCTGATTGCGCGACCCTCGGCGGCGTCGGGACCGTGAGAATTGACGATGACAGAGCGACGGGGAGGCTAGGTATCATGTGGAGAATGAGTGGCTTTTCACCCACAGGCCTTCTCGGGGTCCCATTCTTTGCGCCGCCTTAGGCATGTCCTAAAACTCGGGACTGGACGCGTCCCGAAGTTGAAACCGGCTCGTCCGATCTCGCCCGACTTTTTGCTCCGCCGATGCCATGCTTATCGCGCGAGGTACTTCCCGAGCGCTTGCCGATCAACCTTACGTCCCTGAATAAAGGGCATTTCGTCCAACAGGATGATTCTTACGGGCATCTCCCATGGCTTCAAGAAGGGGCGGATAAAATCCTGAATCGCCTTCTCTGCGACATCTCGCTTTAACGTGACAAAGCCTATCGGCACTTCACCTTCTGAGGGATCAGGTTGTCCAATCACGGCGGCCTGTTCGATCGCGGGATGCTTTAACAGTACTTCCTCGATCCAGATCGGCGACACATTATAGCCTTCTCGGACAATCAAGAGTTTCTTCCGACCTTTAAACCAATAAAATCCATCCGCATCGCACGAGGCCAGATCTCCGGTCCTGAACCAGCCTGACTGCGGCGCTTCTTGCCAGTATCCTAACATGAGGTTTGGACCTCTGACGCACACTTCGTCATCGACCAGCTTTACCTCCACATCCTTGGTCGGCTTTCCGACGGACGCCAGTTTCTCGCGCGACTCACTCTTATTGACCGTGATACATAAGATCTCCGACATGCCATAGCCGACCCGCAAGGGCACGCCCGTTCTCTCCTTGAAAGCGTCAATAAGTTCCGGGGTGATTTTGCTGCCACCGGTTACGTTCACTCGAACAGATGCAAAATCAGCCCGAGAAAGCGAAGCGCTGTTCACGATATCGTGATTTAGCTTTCCCATGATCATCAAGACGGTCGGAGACAGCTTCTTGATGTCTTCAATTCCGTTCCCCAGAAGAAGCGTTGCGCCGGTTGCCAAGCAAGCCGTGACATGGCTAATACCGCTGGCGTTCGTCAAATCTTCGGTAACCAGAAATCGATCCGCGGCCGTCAAATCAGCGCAATAAGCCAGATTATCTGCCATCGCCCAAATGGAGCGATGGGAATGCACAATGCCTTTGGGGATGCCTGTGGAACCGGAGGTAAAGAAAATAGCGGCCGGCGCTTCGGCAGGCGGCTGTGGCGGAAGGGGGCCTGGGTTCGATTGCCATAGCGACTGGATGTTCTGGTCCGTTATTTCAAACGCAATTTCGGCACCTGGAAAATCCAAAGGCACGGCCACGGCGCCGGCCCGCAAGCAACCCAAAAAAACCCGGATAGACTCAAAGCTTCTCGGCAGAGAGATCAATACATTCTTACCAGAAAGGCCGCGTCCATAAAGGTTCCTGGCAATCGTCTGAACACTGACTGACCATGAATTCATCTCGACGTTTCCGTTGGTGTTAGCCGCCGAACGCCCCTTCGTCGAATCCATAGCGCGCAAGTCAAGTAGCGTTGACATGGCAGCGTCGGTCCCCGAGCAGGCCTGTCCGAATGGAGCGTCCGTTCGAATGGAGGGTCAGATCTTGACATATGACATGGTGCGCGGGGAGGCAAGGGTTTCAATTTGAGCATGACTGACCTCTTTTCGGCTAAGGCCACTGAGGCTGACCAGACCTGTATCGGTCGCCGCATGGCTGACTTGATCAGAGCACGACCGACAATTGCTCCGGAGTTATCGGGAACTAACCGCCCATCCCTCTGATATTGGTTTCATTGTCCCGCTTCGCTGACGTTCTGGCGCGCCGAGGCCAGTGCGGCGGCGAGCTGCAGGGCCTCGGCATCTTCCAAGCGCAATTCCATTTTGCCTGCCTTTTCCGGAACAAAGGTAATGACAAGGATACCTGACTCGCGGCGGAAGCGGACCGAATCGGTGTCGCCGTAGTCGCCCATTTTACCTTCCTTAATCCAACCTGCGACGCGCAATGCCTCCTCCGCATCAACGGAAATGCGCTCATTGTCAGCCACAAGCCAGACTTCATTATTCGTGCCGTTCTGGACGAGAAGCTCGCCATCCTTCAGTGGGATGGCAGCAACTGTCTGGCCGGATTCGATCTGCGCCCAGACTGCCGAGCACCAAATCACTGTCAAAAACAGAGTCACCATACGATGCAGGCGAAACGTTCGCAATTGCCCGAAACCGCGGCTCCTTAGCGCATCACGAGAGTTCTCCGACCTGGTCATCCTTGACATAAAGAACGAGCCGTTCCGTATGCGGGCGATTTCCCGCGCACGGCATTCGATCTCAGTGTTGCTGATTTCTCTGGCTCCCTCCTCCCCGACCTCAATTCCTCCTTGCGGACTGTAATTCATGCAATATGAAGATCGATTGAGGGTATCGCTGTGGTCTTGTATCCGCTGCCAGCGGCTCACGGGTCCGAATTTATTCGGCAGGTTTACCGCATTGTGCTCCGGGTCTGCAGGCCTTGCGGCGAAGGATGCGCCGGCCACACGTTGATCAGTAGACTAAGGGTCAGCCATCTAATATTGCTCTCTGGCAGATTGTCTCAGCTTGCTTTCGAAACGGGTTGTTGGAAAGTATCTCAACAATAAATAGCAAACCTTCAACCCACAGCCAGTGCGGCCATGGAGGGAACGCCATGCGGGTGGGCTCTTACGGCGCAGGCTTGGGCTGGTGGCGAGAGGCCGCTGCCGCCTCTAAAATTTCCGGGACATGGGAAGCCTCGTATTCCTCGATCAATTCCCCTATCCGGTCCAGGAACGCCGCTTGTGGGTGATTCTCATCGTCGCCCACCTTCACGATCAACGCCTCGAGCAGCTTCCGAAGATGGTAGTAATCACCGAGCGTCCTTGGCGCAGGCAATTGCGTCTCGGCCAGAGGATCCTTTCCTTCACCTGCACTCATTGCTATTCCCCGGGGTTATTCACCATGGGTCACAACGTACCGAATGTAAATGTTTTCTCGGTCATCAGCGAATTTACACGGTGGGATCCGCGGCGCGCATGCACAGACCTGCAAGCCGGGCGCCACTCCATCCGCGGCGACCGCGGGCGCGCCGACACGAATATCCATCGAAACCCGGGGTACTAGAGCTCAAGCAAACGTTGGAGTCGTTGGCGCATTCAGCGAGCAGTCCGCCACGGGCGAGTCGCTTCTTCGTATCCAGGAAAGCAAGGGCATTGCGATTGAAAAGTTTTTGTAGAGGAACTTCGTTGAGGAAACATTCGGCCGAACGTGAAGAATTGCGGCCTTGAATGCATTCATGCAATTGACGCGATCCGATCCTGCAATCATCGGCATGAACCAGTCGGAACGATTGAGGATCTCGGTTGAGAAGTCGTATGGATGTCTAGTGCACTGTATCCTTGAAAACGGCTACGAATTCGCTATGATTGCTCGATGGCATTCAAACGTCTGAAGTTGAGTCCGCCCGAACGTCGTGAACTTAGTCGCCGTCTGCGTTCGCGCAGCGTGCGTTGCGAGGATGCCCGCCGTGCCGATGTCATCTTGAGGAGTGCGCGCGGGCAGAGCGTGCGCGAGATCGCCGGCGCCTTGAGGTGCAGCACTTCGTATGTTCAGCGCTGGACCAATCGGTTTCGCCAAACACGCTTGAGCGGTCTGGTCGCCCAGCACCGCGGGCGGAAGGCAAGAGCCAATGCCGCCGCTCTGGAGGCCAAAGTGTTGGAGTGGACCCGGCGCGGCCCCGATGACGGCAGCACTCACTGGAGCAGCCGTCGTCTGGCACGCAAACTCGGCATCGGGCACATGAGCGTCGCTCGCATCTGGAGGCGCCACGGGCTGCAACCTCATCGGCTGCGCCACTTCATGGCTTCCAACGATCCAGCTTTTGAAGCGAAAGCCGCCGACATCATTGGACTGTATCTGGCCCCGCCAGCCCATGCCGCGGTCTTCTGCGTGGACGAAAAGACCGCCATCCAGGCCCTCGACCGGCTCGATCCTGTGCTGCCGCTTTCTCCGGGACGGGCCGAGCGTCATGGGTTCGAGTATTTCCGTCATGGCACCCTCTCCCTTTATGCCGCCCTCGAGACCCGAAGCGGCCAGGTCATCGGAGGCCCTGCCAGCCGCCACACCAGCCAGGAGTTTGTCCGCTTTCTCCAAGAGATCGTAACCACACAGCCCTCCGGCAAGGAAATCCACCTCATTGTGGACAACCTCTCCGCCCACAAAACCAAGCTCGTGGATCGCTTCCTTGCCGACCATCCAAACGTGTCGCTGCATTACACGCCCACTTATAGTTCCTGGCTCAACCAGGTCGAAAACTGGTTCTCCAAACTCCAGCGCCACGTTGTGGCCCGCGGAGTCTTCGAATCCGTTGCCGACCTGCGCCGCAAGCTCATGCGCTACATCAAAGCCTACAATAAGACTGCCACTCCCCTTCAATGGACTTACTCGAACCCAACCAATCGAATCGCAGCGTAGCTGTTTCATCTGATACGTTGCACTAGTACGGCTTTCATCAATCTACCGCGCGACCTTGGCGGAAAATCTCGCCCGTTGGGCCGGGTCGACGATGCGATCGTGAATGCCAAATTCGCAATAAACATTTTGACAATCTGCACACAGCTCGAACCCTTCCTTCCCTCCAGTCGCTTTCATTTTCCTCAAACCAGTAGTCGCCTCCTCCGGCATGCCTAAGGCAAAGGCGAAGCGTGCGCAGCTCCGGATAGTCTTCAGCAGCCTGCGCCAACCGGCGCGATTCGCCCCTATCCAATCTCCAATCGAGCACCAGGAGCCAGTTCTCGAACGAAACCGAACGTCAGTCATGGTCTGGATCGCAGCCGTCCTCCTGCACGTCAGCGGCCAGGGCCCAAGCCGTCGAGACGCCGATTGTCATATGTCAAGATCTGACGCCACTATTGTGAGGCGATTTCCTATCCTTTGCGAGGAGAGTTGCAGCCAATGACCCGCTGGTGGACGATTCTCCACTATGAAATTGACCACGTTCGCACTTCTTGTGGCTATCGGAATGGCCTTCTCGGCTTTCGCCGCAGATGAGCCTCCGAGGATCGAACTTGAAGGAACCATTCAACAACTGCCCGCTGGTGGACTTCTCGGGATCTGGATGGTCTCTCAAAAGGCGGTTGTCGTAACCGAGGCTACGACGATTGAGGAGGAGGATGGACCTATCCGACTCGGCGCCAAAGTCGACGTCAAAGGCTTCGCTCACCCCGACGGCAGCATCATCGCCACAAACATCGAGACGGATGAGTGACTGAAGACATGTTGGCGCGTCTTTGGCCCAGCGCTTCACTTCGTCGCTACGCACGGTAGCCTTGCAGCGTTCCCCGAAATCTCCTCCGCGTGAATTTGGATCTCCGACGATAAACTTCCAGGTGCCATCCGGCTGGCGGCGGACGAGTTCGATCGCCTTGAAGCGAACCTCGATTGTTTCAATCTCCCGAATCATCGATGGTTGTCCCTGAAAGTCGGTGTAGAGCAAAGTTGTATTATCGAGGGTGATTGCCTTGACGACGCGGCTCGTCAATTTAGTCTTTGACTGAACGAGTTCGGCGATCACCTCGCGAATTCGATCGCGACCGACACTCATCTCGCCGGATGGCGCCACAAAACGGGCCTCAGATTCGTAGAGTTCCAGGACGGAATCAAGATCGCCGGCATTGAGGTGCCGCTCGAAAACTCGCGGCCAATCTTCCGGCTTATTAGGTAACCGGGCGGCGTTCTGCAAGTCGGCTTGTAACCCAGGCGTATCCGAAGACTTCTCGCTCCCGACGTAGGCGGGCTCAGCGACCTCGTCTGGGAGTCCATCCGGAAAACGGTCTGGCACGAGGTTCAGTTGGATGTTGTGCTCGAGGACGCTTTGGACCCGGCCTGGAAAGGCGAACCTTCAGTCGCCTCTCGGGTCCGTTGCACGGCTTCGGCCAGCTTCGAAACGTCTGGGGAGCATACGCGTCCCCGCGTGTCGTGTTCGGCGTCTCGACGAACAGAGTTTTCCGACGGGACGCCGGCAAATTGCACGCGGGGACGCGTGCGCTCCCCGAACCCGTGGCAGGGCGCGTTTTCGGGAAATGATTTGTGAGAGATGCTCGATCGCGTGGCCCGCGTCCTTGGCGCATCTTTCACTGTGTCCCTCGGCAGCCTTCCGTTTTAGCTCAACGATTTCGGCATCCCGCTCGGCGTGCGCCTAGGCCGATGCCTAGCCAACGCCGGTGAAACTAAATGAGCGCGCCGCTGCAGGAGGAGCCACAACCAGCCGTGCAGCCGAAGCAATGGCTGCCAACGGCAATGGGTCTATTCTCCAGAAGCTTAGGATCGATATCCCAGAGGAACAGCGAGCTACCATTTGCCCACCGCATCCCGAGTTGCTGATTGAAGTCGCAATCATAGACCTCGCCGCGCCAGCCAATACTAAGCGTGCTCCTGCACATAAGGCCGGCTACGGACGCAGGATTAAAGGCATCGACTAGCAATTGCATGTAAGCTTCAAGCTCTCCGCTGTGCTTGAGCCAGGCGGCAAAGCGGCCAATGGGCATGTTGGTTATCGTGTAGAGGTGGTCGAAATCGATGCCGAAGTGGTTCTTCAGTTCGCGTTTATAGTCGGATTCAAGGTCGGCCTGATCGGGCGGCAGGAAGGCGCCGCTGGGATTGTAGACGAGATCGAGGATAAGGTCGTCCTGGCGACCATAGCCAAGCTGGTTCAGCAATTGAAGTGCCCGGATACTCGCATCAAAGACTCCGTCGCCCCGCTGAGCGTTGACATTCTCGGCTTCATAGCACGGCATGGAGGCGACGATTTTCAAACGATGAGCAGCCAGAAAATCGGCAAGCCATTCATAACAGGGTTCCAGAAGAATGGTAAGGTTGCAGCGATCAATGATGGTCTTGACCCGCGGGGTTGCCCGCAGTCGCTCTACCAAATAGCGAAAATCGGGTGCCATCTCCGGAGCTCCTCCGGTAAGATCGACTGTGTCAATATCGGTGGCGGCAAGCCACCCGAGAATCCGGTCAATTGTGTCCCGGTTGATGATCTCCTTGCGTTTCGGGCCGGCGTTCACGTGGCAGTGAATGCACGTAAGATTACAAAGTTTCCCCAGGTTGAGTTGAAGGATCTCGGTGCGTCCCCGCACGAGATCCAGGCGGTGATCGGCCAGGATCCGCCGAAAGCCTTGTTTTGCGACCTGTTTCCCTGAAGTGCCGTCGGATCCGGGAACTCGCTGAAGGACTTGCGGCATTCCAAACAGTCACCCTTGCCCTCAAAATAACAAACAGTTTCACCGTCTGCGAGGGGACGACCATACATTTTCGCCCGCCACTGCGGCCAGGATATCGGACTCGGAATGGTTCATTTGAGGCAGTCGAGCGGAGTTAATTTCATGCTACTGTAGGCATCGGAACCTGCTCGTAAGGCCAAGCCCATGGACGTCAATTTTCAGGATATTGATCAACTGAGGAGCATCAGTGCGGTCACGGTGCTGCTGCTCTTGCTGGTGTGGGAAAGTTCGGCGCCTTTCGGCTTCTACTTCGTCGGCCACTCGCGCGAGCGGCTTCTTCATGGCCTGAAGAATCTGGTGTTGGGCATCCTCAACGCGCTGCTCACCGGACTTGTGTTTGTCGCGCTGTGGTGGACAACTGCGGAGTGGGCTCAGGCTCACGGCTTTGGACTGCTGAATTGGCTGGCGTTGCCGGACTGGGCGCATGCCGTCGGTGCGTTTCTCTTGTTCGACGCTTGGATGTATCTGTGGCATCGCCTGAATCACCGCGTTCCCTTCCTTTGGCGCTTTCATCGGACCCACCATTCCGATCCAAGAATGGATGTCACGACCGCCAGCCGGTTCCACTTGGGAGAGATCATTATTTCATCCATTCTGCGCATACCCGTGATCGCACTGCTCGGCGTGGAGCTTTGGGAACTAGTGCAGTGTATCCTTGAAACCGGCTACGCATTGGTTATGATTGCTGGATGGCATCCAAACGTCTGAAGTTGAGTCCGCCCGAACGTCGTGAACTTAGTCGCCGCCTGCGTTCGCGCAGCGTGCGTTGCGAGGATGCCCGCCGTGCCGATGTCATCTTGAGGAGTGCGCGCGGGCAGAGCGTGCGCGAGATCGCCGGCGCCTTGGGGTGCAGCACTTCGTATGTTCAGCGCTGGACCAAGCGGTTTCGCCAAACACGCTTGAGCGGTCTGGTCGCCCAGCACCGCGGGCGGAAGGCAAGAGCCAATGCCGCCGCTCTGGAGGCCAAAGTGTTGGAGTGGACCCGGCGCGGCCCCGATGACGGCAGCACTCACTGGAGCAGCCGTCGTCTGGCACGCAAACTCGGCATCGGGCACATGAGCGTCGCTCGCATCTGGAGGCGCCACGGGCTGCAACCTCATCGGCTGCGCCACTTCATGGCTTCCAACGATCCAGCTTTTGAAGCGAAAGCCGCCGACATCATTGGACTGTATCTGGCCCCGCCAGCCCATGCCGCGGTCTTCTGCGTGGACGAAAAGACCGCCATCCAGGCCCTCGACCGGCTCGATCCTGTGCTGCCGCTTTCTCCGGGACGGGCCGAGCGTCATGGGTTCGAGTATTTCCGTCATGGCACCCTCTCCCTTTATGCCGCCCTCGAGACCCGAAGCGGCCAGGTCATCGGAGGCACTGCCAGCCGCCACACCAGCCAGGAGTTTGTCCGCTTTCTCCAAGAGATCGTAACCACACAGCCCTCCGGCAAGGAAATCCACCTCATTGTGGACAACCTCTCCGCCCACAAAACCAAGCTCGTGGATCGCTTCCTTGCCGACCATCCAAACGTGTCACTGCATTACACGCCCACTTATAGTTCCTGGCTCAACCAGGTCGAAAACTGGTTCTCCAAACTCCAGCGCCACGTTGTGGCCCGCGGAGTCTTCGAATCCGTTGCCGACCTGCGCCGCAAGCTCATGCGCTACATCAAAGCCTACAATAAGACTGCCACTCCCCTTCAATGGACTTACTCGAACCCAACCAATCGAATCGCAGCGTAGCTGTTTCATCTGATACGTTGCACTAGGCCTTAAAGAAGCGTGATTTGAATCGAAGGCACGAGGCAAAAGACTCGAAATGCCCTTAAATCCTTGGTTTGATGGCGGTGACTAAACCCAAGCCATCCAAAGAGAAAGGTCATTTCGAGTGAGGAAAAACTACTCTAAGATCCTGCGGAATCGCAAGCGCCGAATTCGACGTCGCTTGGACCCCGAGCGGCGGTGGAGCGATCAGGCGGAGCCGATCATGAAGGCCAGCAATATTCACTATGAGATGGCCGAGAAAGCCAGGTCGGTGAACTGCGGGGGCATCGGCGCGATTCATCTGATGGTCAACAAACTGGGGCTGCGGCAAGAGATCGATTCTCGGCTGCATCTGCTCAAGAAGCACTTGCCCTATCATGAGAGCGACCATGTGTTGAATTTGACTTACAACGCGCTTCTGGAGGGAGTGCGCCTGGAGGATATTGAGCTCAGGCGCAATGATGAGGCCTTCCTCGATGGGTTGGGCGCGCAGCGCATTCCGGACCCGACCACCAGCGGAGACTTCACCCGTCGCTTCGAGCAGGACGATATCCTCGAACTCATGGAGATCACCAACTCCGTGCGGCAACGGGTTTGGAATCAACAGCCCGGAGGCTTTTTCAAAGAGGCCCTTATCGATATCGACGGCACGATTGCGCCGACTTTCGGGCAATGCAAAGGCGGCATGGCTCTTTCTTACAAAGGGATTTGGGGTTACGCCCCGCTGGTGATCTCCTTGGCCAACACCAGCGAAGTGCTCTATCTGATCAATCGGCCCGGCAATGTCGTGAGCCACGAGGGCTGCGTGCCTTGGATCGATCGGGCTATCAAACTGGTAGCGCCACATGCCGGAGAGATCACCTTGCGCGGAGACACCGACTTTACCTTGACCGGAGAATTGGACCGGTGGGATGGGCAAGGAGTCAAATTCATTTTCGGAATGGATGCCCATCGCAAGGTGGTGAACTTGGCCGAAGCCTTGCCTGAAGAGGCGTGGAGGCCTCTTGAGCGGCTTCCACGCTATGAAATTGCCACCGCTGCGCGACGCAAGCCCGAGCGAGTCAAAGAAAGCATGGTGCGTTTCAAGGGCTATGAGAACAAGGTGCTCAGAGGGGAGGATATTGCCGACATTGATTATCAGCCCCTCAAATGCTCTCGGCCCTATCGGCTCATCATCGTGCGCAAGAACATCAGCGTGCAAAAGGGCGAGCAAGTCCTCTTCGATGAGATCCGTTACCTTTTCTATATCAGTAACCGGCTCGATTACACCGGCGAGCAAATCGTCAGTCTGGCCAATGGACGCTGCAATCAGGAGAACGTGATCGAGCAGCTTAAAAACGGCGTCAATGCCATGCGCATGCCGGTGGATGATTTGCTCAGCAACTGGGCCTACATGGTCATGACCTCCTTGGCCTGGAATCTGAAGGCGTGGTTCGGGCTGCTCCTCCCCAATGGTCAACGAGGAGCAGAGTTGATCAAGATGGAGTTCCGGCGCTTTTTACAGGCCATCGTTTTGTTGCCGGCCCAGATCGTGCGCACGGGCAGACGTGTCATCTACCGCATCATGAGCTATAACCGGTGGCTCAAGGATCTCTTCGCAGCCTGGGGGCACCTGCGCCGGCTCTGTGCTACTTAGCAAAGTAAAACGATCCAGATCCGCACCACAACTCCTGTCAGCACGAGGCGAACTCTGCTCCGATACCGCCACAAGCCGCTTCTCCGGCACGATGCCCAGCGCCGAAACTCGAATTCGAATCCCTTACGCTGCAGTACCGTGCGCTTCGGTAACAACAATCGCCCTCGAAGATCTCGAAAAAGACGACCCACGCGTCGCCGGCGCGCTTCCAGCCGGTTTTTCGCTTATTTTGGGACTAGCCCTCTACGAAACGGCCATGTTTACCGTCGTTCAGCTCCACCATGCCAACATTGCGCTCCCAGCATGGTTAGACCGCCGCTTATGTCTGCTCATCGTGACGCCCTCGATGCACAAAGTTCACCATTCGCGCTGGCAGCCGGAAACGGACTCAAATTACTCGTCATTCTTTTCCTTTTGGGACAGGCTCTTTGGAACATTCCGATTGCACCTGAACTTGAAGACCCTGCGCTACGGCCTGGAGGAATTTGACCTGCCGGAACACCATACGTTGATCGGTCTGTTGACAACACCCGCTCAACAGTCGCGGCGAACAACCTCAGGGCCGCGGCGGCAAAACGATGAATTTCGGGGAGGATAGGAAGGCGAGACCGTCTCTATTTGTCGCCCTTAACGCCGCTTAGAACCAGTTGGCGACTTCGTTCCAGCAGAAGTTCCTTGGTTTCCAGGGAGACTGCGAGAGGCAGTTGAGCCACTCCGATAATCCGGCGCATGATTTCCACTCCGGCGTATCGAAGGACGAGCGTTTCAGAATGCGAAGTGTCTTGCAGCGCGACTTGCAACCAAAACGATGCGGTTTCCTCCTCGTGTCGGGAAAGGAGCAAGTGCGCGTAGAAGACGCCAATGTCGAACTCCGGGTTTCCGAAAAATGAAAACTCGGGGTCTATCACTCGCAGCTTTTCCTGACCAATTTTGAGCAAACTTCCTGGAAACAGGTCGCCATGAATCAGGCTTGGGCCCTCATTCTCAAGATAGGTGCGCCCGAGTTCTTCGACGGCTTCGCAGTAGCTTCTGTCACGACGCAAGCCATTGCCCACGCGATCCAGGCCCGGCGTGATTCGCTCCAGCATTTCGGACAACGCTCCATCCGTCCGAAGCGGAACATCGAAAATATGCTCATGATTTAGCTTTCGCATTGCCGCGTTTCGGAAGGCAGCTCGCTCGCTCTGCGGTATCGTCAGGTGGTGGAGAGCAGCCAGGTAATGCGCGAGTTCTTTCAATTGGGGCCGGCTAAACGAGCGAGCGCCTTCGTAGCAGTCGAGCAACGTTTCAGCCGGGGAAAGATCCTCCATGATCAGCACGAACGAGTTCTCGTCAAAATCCAGCAGACGCGGCATCAACGCGGCGACGGACGAGCTCTGAGCGACAAAGTGGTAAAAGCGAGCCTCGGAAGCAGCGCGCTCAACCGGGGCCGCAATTGACGGATACTTTTCCACCCACGGAAGCGCCTGCTTTAGGACCAAACTACGATTCGGCAGCCGCGCCCGCACGACGCAATTCATATTCCCCTCACCGGCTCTCTCCGCGCTCGCGGCCTCACGGGCCTCTGCAAAGCCACGCTCAACCAGATACGCCTGCAACCCGGAAGGGTCTTCGAGATTGAGACGAAAGGCGCCTTTCGCTTTGGTCCAAGCAAGGGTCATTAGAAATGAGACTTCTCAGGCGTCCGCCGATTTGCAACCCCTCGATGGATAAATCGCTCGCTGTAATACCATCGATGAAGGGTGTGGGGAATGATCCCGAGATAGAAAGGAGCTATGGACACGGTGTTGAGAAGCAAAGTGCTTGCATTGCCCAGGCGCCGAAAACGTCTCGGGGAGGACCAGACCGGTGGATCGAGTAACGTGATGCGACCCATCCGGCGGAGGCGTCGCGAGAATTCGATGTCCTCCATCAGAGGAATGTCCGCGAAGCCGCCCAATTGACGGAAGACATCAACTTTGACGAAGATCGACTGATCGCCGAAAAGCGGCCCAGCCGCGGCGAGGATGGACCGCGACATCTTTTCCCAACGCTTCATCCAGAAGTTTTGGTTGGCAAACCGCCGATAAAACGCCCCGCCTATTACCTCTTCGGTTTTGGCGGCCCGCGCCAGCGCCGTAATATGCTCCGGCTCGAGCCGGGAATCCGCGTGATGGAAACAGAGCAAGGAGCCGCGTGCTTTCGAAGCTCCGGCGTTCATCTGCGCTCCGCGCGATGGCTGGTCACAAACGACAAGGCGTATCTTGCCGCTTCGCTCCAGGCCCCACAGCGTCTCTGAGGGCTTGACGGCAGCGACAATCCACTCCGCGGATTCTGGCTGGACGGACACCCGGTTGACCTGCTCCACAAGAAGCGTGTCGTCGCCCCACACCGGCACGATCCAAGCGATCAGCGGGTTCTTCACTGGCTCTATCCGTCGGGATGCTCGCTCGGTTTCATGGCCTACCGGCTCCCTTCTCAACATACCAAGCGCGCTCTGTGTAACAGAAGCGATTCGCAGACGCCGCCCGCCGTCGCAATGGCATGATCGTCTCTCCGCAGAGCCCGTCGCTGTCTCAGAACCGGCTCCAGGAGAGATCGCGGTTGTGAATGCCACCATGGGTCTTACGCTTTCTTTGGACACATTTGAACCCGAAGAATCTGACGGATGTTGCATGAAAGACTTACGACAAGAGCGCACCTTGACGCATCAAACCAGGTCGACGCAAGCAGCGCTCCTGTTGAAGGCTCCCCGTGAAGGCGAGGTCAAGACGCGTTTGGCGCGTTCCATCGGAGCGGAAGGAGCCACCAGAATTTACCGCGCGCTGGTCGAGCATCAGTTGGCCGAAATTCCCCACACTTGGCGAACCGCCATTCACTACACGCCATCTGACGCCGGAGATGAGATGCGCTCGTGGTTGGCGAGGTTCTCGCCGAACCGGTATCAGTTTGTTCCCCAACCGAAGGGCGACCTGGGTTGTCGCCTGATCTCTGCCATGGACCACGGATTCGCGTCGGGCGCGGACCGTGTCTTTCTTCTCGGCGGAGATTGTCCCGGAGTAACGCGCAGTTATCTTGAGGAAGCAGAAGCCGCTCTCGTCGAGAGGGACATGATTATTGCTCCAGCGTTGGACGGAGGCTATGTCCTGCTCGGATTAAGAAAACCGATTGCCACAATTTTCGAGGAGATCCGGTGGAGTTCGGCAACCGTTTTCGCAGCGACTCTTCGCAGAGCAATCGATGCCGGCCTTTCATTCCATTGTCTGGAACCATTGGAGGATGTCGATGATCTTGAGAGCTACGAACGGCAGCGCGCCTTATTTTGAACGGCGCCCGGGGGCTTCTGCCCGCGCGATGGCGCGGGACTGGAGTTGCGAGAAGATCTCATCCGGTGGCGCTCAATGAATCATCTGCTGGCAAACACAGTGGAACGGTTCAATGCCGGCTCGACACCATCGATCTCCATGACGTCGGAATATTGAAAGTCAACCCGCTCGCCCGTTTTCCTTCAGCCAGGTTGCCCTTGCGCGCAAGCAGATCTTTCTTGATGATAAAGAGCGAGGTTTCCCCGTTGCAACCGAGTGAGAAGCTGCTGGGTTCAGTTGGCAATTTCGGAAGGGCAAAGACGCCGTTGCCTGCTTACCTACCAAGCGGCCGTCAAGACGGGACCTGGCGGCCTTGCATTTACCCTGCTTGCGCCTTCCGAGTGCGCGCAGCCTTTTTCGCCGCAGCGGATCTTTGCGCAGGGCTCCGCTTTCGTGCAGCGGTCCGTGCTTGTCTTGAGAGTGCTTCTGTTGACGCGGCTGCTCGACTTTCGCGTTTGAGTGCTTTCAGCGTTGCTTGCGAACGCTTCCGCGACGGTTTGGCGTTTGCTCCCTTCTCCGCTTTCTTGAGATCCTGCTTCGCCTTCACCCGAGTTTCCTCGGGTACGCTGCCTTTCTCAGGAACCGGCAATTTCACGCCGGCCCGCCTTGCCTTCGAAAGGCCAATGGCAATCGCCTGCTTGGTCGAACGCGCCCCGTGCTCGCCCTTGCGGATCGACTCGATTTCCTCGCGGACGAACTCCCCCGCTTGGGTGGAAGCAGATTTCCCTTCCTGCCTGTCACGTCGCGCACGCTCGATGGTTTCTTTTTTCGGCATGATGGTACCCAGGTTGTTATCGCTGACGACCCGTCGAACGCGCGTATAAGAGCGCACTCGCTTGGCTGCTCAATCGAGAAGCACGGCGCAAAAACTTCCGACCCACGCAAGAATCAAGCTAATGCGGACCGCTGTATGAGTAATCGACCAAGAAGCTGATCTTTACGGCGGCTGGAAGAGGCATTGGCCCGCGGAGGACTTTCTCGAAGTAAGCGCGGATTATTCTACCCAAACTCGTCCTGACCGCCCAGATCCGGCGCTAAACCAGTTGGCAGCTCCCAAGCCACCGCCCAGAAGCGGAACGCCGCTAGCGCTCAGTAAGCGAAACCTCGTGACGATCACCGACCGCTTCTTTTTTGTTCAGGATCGCCAGACGGCACAGCCGCACCGGGAGGCTGCGGCCGCGCACGGGAAGCTCGGAAAACGGAACGGGATCCCGAATGCCAGCGGCTTGAGCGGCCTCGGCGGAAACCACCAACCGAGAGCCGATCTCCTTGTTTGCCTGTTCCATCCGACTTGGCGCCAAAGTCCACGTCAAAGGATTCGCTCAACCCGACGGCAGCATCCTCGCCACAAACATCGAGACGGATGAGTGACTGAAGACATGTTGGCGCGTCTTTGGCCCAGCGCTTCAGTTCGTCGCTACGCACGGTAGCCTTGCAGCGTTCCCCGACGGAGGCGCAGGAATTTGGCATCAGCTCACATCTTCTCCGCATGCATTTGGATCTCCGACGATAAGCTTCCAGGTGCCATCCGGCTGGCGGTGGAGGAGTTCGATCGCTTTGGAGCGAAGCTTGCATCATATTTGATTGTTGAGCGGGAGTCTGAGAGCAAGGGCCAGCGACGATCACAAGCGAATGGAGCGGGCTTGCCTGGTGTTAAGAGTGGCCGCAGGGTGCTGATATCGCGCGCCGCGCTGCGCTGCTTCGAGCCGTTTTCCGCCCAGGGTTTTTAGGAATCAGGCGAACTGAACTTGTGCGGGAACGCCTGGTATTCTGAGAACCACCGTTCGTTTGCTTGACTGCTATGTACCATGGCGGAGACCACTGAGAACCATCCCATGCCCGTTGGAGATCCAAACGTTTATTCGTCGCAGCGCGACAGACTGCTGACGTCTCTGCTGCATTCCGGGTTCCTGTTGCTCGGCGTCGTCAACACGTTGCTTGGCCCGATCCTGCCCTACCTCGCCGCCAGGTGGCGTCTTGATGATGCGGAGGCGGGATCGCTATTCATCGCGCAGTTCACCGGCGCGATGATTGGTTCGGGGCTGTCGAGCCGAATGGCCGAATGGTTGGGATCATTGCGCCTGCTAGCCTGCGGTTATGCGGCGATGGCCGCAGCCGTCGCTTGTCTCGGCGTGAACTCCTGGGGGATTGGTCTCCTGTCGGTTCTCAGCTACGGTTTCGCGGCTGGGTTGACTGCTCCCGTAACCAATCTCCTGATTGCGGAGATCAATTCGCAACGTCGCGCGGCGGCGCTCAATATCTTGAACCTCGTGTGGGCGCTGGGCGCGGTCGCCGGCCCGACGCTTATTGCCCTGTTCGCGCGCGACGGGCAATTGTTTCGACCGTTGGTTGGACTGGCGGTGCTTCTGTCCGGAATTGCAATGTTGATTGCGCGTTGCTCTCTTACTGATTCATCGTTCGGATCGATTCGACAGAAGCCGAACCAGAAAGGTTGGGCGCTCTTTGAGCGATCGGCCTTTCACGCCTGGGCCAGTCCTTATGCGTTGCTGACCGCCGCGCTGATCTTTTTTTACGTGGGAACGGAGGCGGCCGCGGCCGGATGGATCGCCGCTTACGCGCAGCGTCTTGGCGCGTCAGCGAGTGGGTTTGGGACAATGACGCCGTCATTCTTCTGGGCGGGACTGCTGATCGGCAGAGCCGCTGCGCCGACGGTTCTGAGACGCGTGAGCGAGACGGCGCTGGTGCTGATGAGCCTGTTCATAGCAGGCGCCGGTCTGGTGGTCATTCTGGTGGGGAGCAGTCTGATCACGGTTTCCTCCGGCGCCGGTCTGGCTGGGTTGGGACTGGCCACCGTGTTTCCGACCACTTTTGCGATCTTCACGCGGCACTTCGGGAGACAGGCGTCCCAAATAACTGGATTCGTCTTTGTCTTAGGCGGCGTGGGCGGAGCGCTCATTCCCTGGCTGGTAGGATGGATTTCGACCCGGTTTGGAGATTTACGCATAGGTCTTCTCATCCCAATGTTTTGCGTGGTATCGATGATCGTCTTGCAAATCGTCATTATCCGCGCGTTGGCTCAGGAGCATTTGGCAAGTCGCTCATAAGATTGCACGCCACTCTGGTTTTCGCTCTTTGCTCGCCTCGGACAGCGCGCGGCGAACACGATCAGCATCCAAGTCTTTTACGTAAACCGGCGTACCAGGTTGTTGGCGCCAGGACTCATCGAGGCTGCCGGCATCAACAGCATCGAATCCAAGCTCTTCGACAAGCTGCATTACGACAGCTTTAGCCGCGCCGTTATCGCCCGCCACGGGCAAGGCGATCCGACCCGGTGTGCCCTCAGGCCGCCCCAACTCCATCAGGTGCCGGGCATAGATATTGTTGAAAGCCTTGACCACAGGCCGGTTCAACTGCTGCGCAACCCACCGGCTTTCCGTGATGCCCGCCTCGATCGCATCGATAAGGCCATCGCGCTGGCGTGGGTAATAGTTGCCAGTGTCCACGATCACGACACTCTCGGGTGTCGCTGCGAACAAATCGCGGGGCAACTTTGGGATATTCTTCTCGGGAATCGTCACGATGACCACCCCGTCGCTTCGAGCCGCTTCGGCAACCGACACTGGCTTTGCGCCGGTCTCTGCGGCCAAGTCGGCGAGCGTTTCAGGACCTCGTGAGTTGGCCACCAAAACCTGATGCCCGAGGGCGGTTAGGCGACGCGTAAGCGTGCCACCAATTTGTCCTGCGCCAATGATGCCGATGTTCATACTGCTCCTCTCAAAGCAACCCGCTCATCAGGTAGTTTAATCTCTGTTCTTTTCGGCGTTGTCAAATCGTGTTGGTCGCCTGAGTTGCGCCAGCATCCGGCATATCCGGCCCGAAGCCAAAGGAGAGCATAGACGCATCTGTCAGCGCTATTCAGCCGTGTCGAAGGCCCCTCGAGCCTTCGCCGCAGCCTGCCTGGTTGCGCCGGCCCATCAGAGATGTGTCGAACCGTCCAGCCAGCGACGAATTGATGGCTGCGGGTAACCCGGGCGCCTTCGCGCGGGACCTCTCCCTCGTAAGAGGCGAGTGGTGCTCTGCGGTCCGGTTCAAAATATTCGGCCTTGCGAGCGGACAATTTGCCGGAATCGTCGGGCTTGAGCGCTGCGCCGCGCACGAGCCGCACCGCGAGGTTTGTCTCACGGTTCGTAAGCGTCACCCCGAGCCTATGACAAACTTTTGAAATTGTGACCGTAGTAGATGTCGTAGCCGCGACCTATGACAGTTATGGCCAGTCTACGAGTCTAAGCCGGTTGCCGCTTGAAGGGAGCGGGAATCTTTCGCCCAACCTCGGGGACAACGTGCTTGGCTTGCGCCGCGCACAGCTTGTCTTGTAGGTAGGACAGTATGACTACTGCCAATCCATCCCAAGATGTACTTGTCGGTGCGGCGAGAAAGCTTGGTCCACTTCTTCGGGAGAACGCCAACCAGGGCGAGCGAGACCGACGCCTCCCTGCCGCGACCATGAAGGGGCTGACCGAAGCGGGCTTCTTCCGCCTGTGTCGGCCGCGCGAGCTCGGAGGTCTAGAGGTGGACCCAATCACCGTCCTCAATGTCGTGGAAGAGATTGCTCGCCACGACGGTTCGGCGGCATGGTGCGCACTGAACTGCAGCATCGCGGGCGTACTCCAATCGTTCCTGGTGCAGGAGGGGACTCGCGAGATCGGGAGTGCGCCCGACGTGGTGGTCAACGGCGTCATTGCCCCGAGCGGCCGCGCCCTCGAGGTGGAGGGTGGGTACCGCGTTACGGGCCGATGGGCCTTCGCGAGCAACTGCGACTACTGTCATTGGCTGGCTCCGGCGTGCATCGTCTTCAAGGGAGACACGATGTCGACTGGACCGAAGGGCCCCGAGATCGTGGTGACCTGGATCAAGGGGTCCGACTGCCGGATCATCGACACTTGGGACACGGCTGGCCTGCGCGCGACGGGAAGCAACGACATCGAGGTTTCTGACGTCTTCGTGCCAAAGCACCGAACCTCCCCAGTGCCACTGGTCGACCCGGTGGCAAACGGAAAGCTATTCCGCTTTCCCATCGTCGGATTGTTCGCTGTCGGGATGGCGGCTTCGGCGCTCGGCATCGCGCAGACGGCGATCGATGAGCTGCTCCGGCTAGCGGGAACTAAGACGCCGTTCGGCATGTTCTCCACCCTGTCGACCCGTACAACCACACAGATCGCGGTCTGCGAGGCCATGGCCATGGCCCGTTCGGCGCGCGCCCTTTTGCTCGAGGAGACCACGCGCGTGTGGGAGGCGGTCCAGGCGGGCACACCTGTAAGCGCAAAGCAGCGCGGGCTGCTGCGGATCGCAGCGACACATGCGACGGCGACCGCGGCAAGCGTTGTCGATCGCATGTACACCGCGGGGGGAGGAACAGCGCTCTTTGCCTCGAGCGCACTCCAGCGTTGCCTTCGCGACGTACACGGGATCACCCAACATTTTTTCGTCGCGCCCCCGACATACGAGATGATCGGCAAGATCCTGCTCGGCGTGGAGTCCGATGGTTTCATGCTGTAAGGTTGGAAGCACGGTTCTTGTCGGGCCTGAGTTCCTTAAGCGGTTTGGCTGCGCGAGCGCCTGGCAGCGCAATCGATCTGCATAGCAACAACCTCTTTGTCCCAATAGTCTAGTCTAAGATCTAGGCACTTGAGGAATGCCGTCTTGAAACGAACGTCTCAAGTGGTCTCTGTCTTTTTTGGCCTCGCCCTCGTGCTCGTTGGAGAAGGCGAATAACGCCCCACACTCGAGAATACTGCTTGAGCATGAAACCACCGTTCCCGACCGTCTGGACCTGGACATCATATCCGTATACACGCTGATGCCATGCTTCGACATCGCCAGACCGACATAGTCGCGGTCGCGGTATTTGTGGTAATGTTCGCTTCTCGCGCACCAATGACGCACCGTCACGTCGGGAAGATACGCCACGCCGAATCCTCGCTGCATCACACGCAAGAAGAACTCTCCGTGCTCGTTCAACTTCAGGTCCTCGTCCCAGCCGCCGACTGCCCGCACGTCGTCGGTTCTGGCCACGAAGAAAATTATGCACGACGTCGCACACAAAATAGTCGTGCACTTGCCGATAGTAGCCCGGCGTCACCGTCAAACTCCGGTCCTCTCGGCGAATTATTCCGTTGTAGGGCTGCGCGTGGGACTTGATCGTTCGCCAAAACAACCTGCGGTGGCTGCGGCAAAAGATGTATTGGCCGCCAGCGATCGAGATGTTGCCGCTCGCAACGATGGCGGCCAGCCGCATAGTCCCAATCGGGATGAATTCTGTGCCAGGATTCAATACAGCGTTTGAACAAATCACTCTTCTCAGCTCGGCCAAACCAAGCATTGTGAATTATTTTTGGTATCATTTTCGTGTCCACCAACCAGGCCATCCACCATCAGTCGCCTGATTTGATCGTTGCTCTTCTGATTGGTCCGGCCATCCGCGGCGCGTTGGAGACAAAAATCGACAGCTTGGGAGTCGGTCGAGCGTAATGCTTTCACGATCCCCGACACAGAGGCTACTCAGCCGCGTCGAAACGCAGGCCGCTCGAGCCTTCGCCGCGGCCTACCTGCTTGCGCCGGCCCATCCACAGATGTGTCGAACCGTCGAGCCAGCGCGCGAATTGATAGTTACGGGTAACGCGGGCGCCTTCGCGTGGGACCTCTTCCTCATAAAAGGCGAGTGGCGCTCTGCTGTCCGGGTTCAAGATTCGACCTTGCGAGCGGA
This sequence comes from uncultured Verrucomicrobiae bacterium, assembly GCA_963731945.1. Taxonomy (GTDB): domain Bacteria; phylum Verrucomicrobiota; class Verrucomicrobiia; order Chthoniobacterales; family Terrimicrobiaceae; genus DASTFP01. Next base: position 98,581 of record CAVSXN010000019.1, read on the forward strand.
CGACTTGCTGGGAACCGTCGGGCTTGAGCACCGCGCCGCGCACGAGCCGCACCGCGAGCTTTGTCGGGTCGTTCGCGTCCGTCTGGATCTGGACGGGAAGCAGCGGCGTCCAATACTCGGGAACTTGGGAGGCGAGGCGATAAACGGGAACACCGTCGGCGGGAACGAGCGGCTGGCTGGGGGTGGCGCGCGCCGCGGATTCATAGCGATTCAACGGCTGTTCGAGCGGGCTTTCGATCAGGCGCTCCACACCCCACGCCATGTTGGCCATTTCGTCTCGCAGGAAGAGGACTTCCTCCATCGGCTTGCTGTCGATGCTTCTCGCGAGCGAGGGCGGCAGGAAAAATAGATTGGGCGCGGGCGGCGGCAGTGAACTGGCGGATGGCTGTTGGTGGGAAAGCTGGAACATGCGCCAGCCCGAATGGGGCAGACCCGACTCGCTGTTGGATTTGATAATCGTGCGGACGCCGAAGGTGTCGGTCACGACCAGCGAGCGTGTGCGGCAGAGGGTGCCAATCTCGAGCTCGACCGGAATCACGTACCAGTCGTTGCCGAAGCTGTTTGCGAATTCGATCAGGAGCATGTGCGGCAAATCGGCCGGCCCGGTGGGGATCCTCCCATAGTCCACCCGCGCATCTTCAAGTTCCCAGAAGCGCGAAGCAGGCGCGCCACGAAAATTGACGGGCGCGGGGATGACGGTGGTCGTCGTCTGCACGATGGCGTTGTCGTTCGCCGCACCCATCGAGACTTCGGCGTTGATGCTGAAATCCTCCCAGTCGAGATGGCCGTCGAAGTATTCCTTGGACGTGAGCGTGCATTCCCCGTCGCTCAGCCGCGTGGCGACGGAAAAGGCATACTCGAGACGGTCAGTGACCCAGCAGGCGCTGGCACCACCCGGCTCGCTGAAGAACGTTTCGTACCATTGGAAGAAATTGGCCGCGGCCTTCTCGACTTCCGCGACATCTTCCGAGGCGATCTGCAGATCTGGCGGCAGCGCGCCCGTGCCGCCGTCGCCTGGACGCAATGCCGCGCGCAGCCCGGCGTAGAGCAATCTTCCATCCGGCACGCGCGTTGACATCAGATCGAAGAAGGCGAGGCTGCCGGCATCGAGCGCGCCGCGCTCCGCGGCTGCCATCGCGGGAAACGGGTACTTGCGCTTGAAAGCGGCGCGATAAGTCTCGCGCGCAGCGGGCGTGATCGGTTGCTGATCGAGCAGTCGGAAAAAGTGCTGCGTCGCTTCCACGGCAAACCGCAGTTTTTCCCCCTTGGCGCCGGCCAGCGGTCGAACGCGTTCTCGTTCGACGATCGTCTCAAGTGGCGTCACCTTGGCATTGAACGCGGACGCCGTGACCTGGCTGTTGGCCGCGATTGGCCCGGGGAAGAGTCGGGTAAGGCGGGAGACATCCGCGCGCAGCCGCGCCATGATGGGTGTTCCACTGTCCTCGCCCTGGAATTCGCCGACCTGCCACTGTCGCGCCAGCAGCCAGAGCGGGTCGTGGATTCTGCCCTGCACGCTCGTGGTCAACGCAGCATTGCGGGTTTGCGGTTCGAGCCGCGTCCAGGTGGTGATGGAGGGCATGGCTAGTTCTAGGTTCCAGTAGGATCGGCTCTTGGGAAGCAGCTATGACGGCTTGCGAATACTGATTACGTTATCCGGTGAGAGGAGCGAAATCGGTCGAGACGGTGTCGTTGTTAGCGTTGAAGGCGAGGTAGAGCGCGGGGAGATAGTGTCCGGTCTGATCGAGCGCCTCGGCATCCACCGCGCGCAACCGGGCGAGGTCGAGCGTCTCGAGGAGCACCCGCTGCAAATCGCCGACAGCCCAAGCCTTGTCGGGCGCGGGCGGAACAGCCAGGAGAATGGATTGCGGCGCGAAGCTGTCGGGCGGGTTGAATTGGAAAGCGACGCCGGTGGTTTCCCTCGCGTTCGGGATGATCTCCACCCATTCGTCGATGAGCAGCCCGGCCAATGGCTGCTGTGGATCGACCGCACCGGAGGCCTGCATCACCAGCGACAACCGGCCCCCGGCGATTTGCTGGCCGGCCTTGAGCGGCAAGCCCACCCAGCGATCGGGCGGCTGGCCGGGTTCATCGGGCTTGTGAGGGAGCTGTCCAACGGTGAGCTTCAAATTCTCGCCGGTGTTCAACGCTTCGGCGTAACCCAAAGATGCTGCGAGTCTCGCGATGCCGTCGCGAACGCGCGCGCTGCGCTGAAACCAGGTGACGACGGCAAGCGGATCGTTGTCCTGAACCTTGTTGCTGTCGCCAAACGCCTTGGCGAGCTCATCGGTGTTGCCCGCGGCGAAACGCGGCAGGACGACGAACGCTTTTCCAAAGGCCGTCCGCATCCGTTCGACTTGGCGGTCGCGTCCCTCATCTGGCGTCGCTGAGGGGCCGAGCGCGGATAACCCCGTCAGTTGCTCGATTCGCACTGAGGCCTCCTTCGCAATCGACCCCGCTTGCGTGGCCAGGACATCGCGTTCGGCTGGCGCGTCGCCGGTGGCCGAAAGCGGAACGGCGCTGGCGAAGCCGAAGCCGGCAAGTTGCAGCATCGAGGTGCGCAGCGATTCCAGGCTTGCGGGCGTGGGCGCACTCAGCAGCGCTTGAAGAGTCTGATGCGCCTGGCGCAACAACTCTTCCGCACGATCGGCGCGCGCCTCGAGCTCGGCGAGATCCACCCCGCTCGCTTGCGTGCGCTCGGGCAGGTTCAGGTCCACCGCGTCCAGAGCGCGCCCGCCGGTGATCAGCCCGCGCGCCGCACGCAGCACATCCGCGAACTCGCCGTAGCTCAAATCGTTGGGACCCCAGCCCGCCTGCCGGCCCGGATTGACGCGCAATGCGGCGCCGGACGGAAAACCATCCGGCTTGCGCGTGATCGCGTAAAGAATGCGTTCTTCGATCTCGGAGCGCTGCGACGGGCCGCCGCCCTCGACTGCATAAATGAAGTCGAGCGGAGCGAGGCGAAGCTCGGCCAACGTGATCTCCTTCGGCGCGACCACCTCGCCCGGCGGCGCATCCAATCGCTCGACCACGCAACGCACGTTTGCGGGTGGCCCGAGCAGTCTTGCGGCAAAGGCATTCGCATGCGGCTCGGCACTCGCCCGCGCGGATTGCGCGGGATCGATCCAGCCCGGCGTCGCCGCCGGGTTGCCGCTAACGAGCGTCACGACGCGGTGCGTCAATGCCACGCCGCTGCGCGGCGTGCGCACGACTTCAAGCTCGGGCGGCGGCGCTTCGCCGCGCGCGATGGCGTCGAGCGTGCTCGCGGCGCGGGCCGTGTTTCCACGCACCGCTTGATAGACACTCTCGGCCACAACCGCGTCGCTGACGGCATCGACCGCCTCGCTCAGTGCACTCAGCACGTTCTTGAGCTTCGCCTGCTCCGCGGCTGCTGGAGGAGGGTTGAGCGCGGAGAGAAAAACGGCGGAGGCATCAGGGTTGTCTTTCACCTCGTCCCACTTTCGCCGGAGCTCCAGGCCGTCCACCACGTTGTTCGCGGCGATGGCTTCGACCGGCTCATTCGTGTTCTCCAGTTTTCCACCCAGCGGAGCGACCTTGCGGAAAGCCGCGATGAAGGGATCCAGCCCCAGCTCGTGGAGGCGCCGCTCGAAGCGATAGCCGAGCAAGGCGCCGAGCGGCTGGCCTTGCCGGACGCCGTCGAGCAGATCGTTCGCAAGCCGGACGCGCTCGGAAGAAAGGTCGATGGCGAGCAGGTCGCGCACTTCGACGGTCGAATGCGTGAGATGCCCGTTGCGCAGCAGTGCGACCGTGGCCGCCTGGGTGAGCGACGGCGCATGCACAAAACCCGGATCGTCCGGCGTTTGAAAAATCGGGGCCTGCTCGCCGGTGGGCGCAGCGACCTCGGGCCGCGCCGGGGCCGGCGTCAGGTTTTCCACCCATCCGTAGCCGCCGAAATAGATACCGGTCGCAGCCGTCTTCCGCATCGTCGCCAGGCGCTTGGTGGCGAATGAAGTAATCCACGCATCGAGCCTGTGCGCGCACAAGTCGAGAGCGCCGGCGAGCGTTCGCTGCAGTCCCGCGCTGCTCACCGTTTTGAGATGCGCCAGGCTGCGACGGAAATCATTGATCGATGCGACGTTCGGGTCCGTGAACGTCGTGAGCTTCCACAGGAAGTCGCCGAGCGTCTCGTCGCCGGTGACGTTTGGAACTTTCTGCTTGAACTGCCAGCTCCAGGTCGGCACCGGCCGCTCAACCTTCGCCCTCTCATGCGCTTCAGAAATCGCCCGATCCAGCTGCGCCAAAGTCACAATCAAATCATTTAAACGGCCATGGGCCGTGGAAGCGCTCACCTGCAAACGGTCGCGTTGCTGGTTCAGCTGCGCAAGGCGCCGGCTCCAAGCAATCCAGGCTGGGTTGGGACGCGGCCTGGGGCCCCCTTCGAGGATTCGTTCCGGCTCATTTTGCTCATGCTCCAAAATTGCGCGATCGCAATCGGCCAGGGCTTGGTCAGCCGCTGTCGCTGCAGCTTCGAGCTGCGGACGCTGAGCCTGGGCGGCTGACCTTCGAGCGGTCAGTTCCGCCTCCTCTTGTAAGGCCGACGGAATGTCGATCAGCTCCTGGTCTTTGAACAAGAACGGCTGCGGCGTGCCGTTGTTGAACAGGACGCGTGAGGCCGCGTTCGCGTATTCGAGCAGCATCGAATGCCGCAGCAGCGCGTGGAGCAGGCTGGCCGGCGGGGCGGTCTCGGTGAGCAGCGCGTCGAGGCTCGGTGCCGTCAGCAGAGGATCAATGAAATTGGTCGTAAGCCGCGCCGTCTCGGAAAGCTCGCCGGGCTGGACGAGCGGGGCAGTCACCGGAAAAAATTCATCCAGGTATGCAGCGCGCCCGAGCCGGGGTTTCCATTTCACTTCGAGCGTTCTCAGGATTGCGCCGGTCATTGCCTCCTGGTTGCGCCACCAGCCCTTGCCGTCCAGATCGGCAAAGAGCAGCCACCAGAAGTGCTGAAGGTAATGGCGGCCCATGACATTCCGGGTGAAGTAGCTCGACGAGCGTCCATCGCTGCCCATGACCTCGGCAAGGTCCGAATCAGGATCGTGGCTGCGTCCGACACGCGCGGCCCCGATGACATTGGGGCGCCACACCTTGTCGCGCAGCCGCAGGAGCACATCTTTGAGAAGAAAATCGCGCGCGTGCTGCTCTTCCTGGCCAGTCTTCGGCGACCAGTCATCGAGCGAGGTAACCGGCAGAACGCCATACGGCTGTTTGCCGACGCGCAAGGTGGGGAGCGGTCCGGCGGCGCGCACGTAGTTGATGAAATGCGCACGCGCCCAATTCAGGTCGTCCTCGGTGAGGCTGTTCTCTTCCCGGCCGAACATGTTCGACAGGAAGTAGCCCCACGTCGCCGCCCAGAGGGCGATGTTCATCTGCCGCGCGTCGAGTTGCTCCTTCGCGGTGTTGTTCAGCAGGTTGGCGAGCGGCTTGGCTCCGTCCGGCAAGAACCCAAGCGCCTGGGTGAGCGCGTCGCCATTCGATCCGTCGCCGGGCTTGAAGACATTCGCCGCCTGCTCGGTGAGATAGCTCTCCATCTGGCCGACGTCGCGCGAGCTGAAACCGGATGGTGCGTCCGGAGTGTTATTCGACGGCGTGCCTTGCAGGAGGAAGGCGAGGCCGTCGGTGTAGTGATGCGCGTCCAGCAATTCTTCGATGCGCTTCGCGGAATCGACGGCGCTGAGCGACGCCTTTACGCCGAGGATCAGCAGCACGTCCAGCCCTGCCTGAGCGATGTCCCGCGTCAGCTTGATTCGGAGGCCCATGCCGGCGGTTTCGGCCGCCTCGAAATCGACCATCCATTTCATTCCCGGATCGATCGCCAGTTGCTCGGAGGTGGCGGCAACCGTCGCCTTCGGGTCGGGACCGGCTGGCAAAGGATCGGGAATGTTTTTCCCCGTGACGCTGGCGACGAGCACGCCGCGCGAATACGCAATCGCCACCCAGCGATCGGGAAGCGCGCGAGCCAGCGGTGCACGCGACCAGCTTTCCAATCTGCTCGCCGGCGCCGGAAACTGGATCGGCTTCGGCAGCAGCTGATCGGTGGGAACCGGCGTGGTTGGGCGATCCTGGGGATTGAGCGGCTTGAGGGCGCGCGCCACCCACGTGGCCCGCTGCGGATCGAAGCGATCGGCCAGCTGCCGCCACGCCCGTTTCCGCGCTTCCTCGTCATTGCCGGCGCGCCAATGCTCCTCCCAATAATGCTCGCCCCAGGCTTTCTCCTGCTCGGTCAGCTCGGGCTCGTGCGAATCGAGATGCACCTGGTCCGGATAGACCCGCACGCGCAGCTCGAACGAGCCATCCGCCTGCGAAAAGAAGCGGGTTTCCAGCCGCACCGGGAAAAGCGCCAGCGGCCGGTCGCCCGCGACGAGCTGCGCGGCCATCTCCGGAGGCAACGGGTCCGGCAGCTTCGGCGGGGGCACCAACCAATGATCAAACATAAGCAGGTTTTTACGGAATCATCTGTGTCGCGTGGATGGCGATGCGCACGGGCTGTTGGCGGGCAATGACCGCCATATGAGCCGAGTTTTTGCGCCACTCAACAGGCGGCTTGATCGGCAGCGAAGCTGGCGGCGGCAGGGCCACGGACACGTGAGTCCGCGCGCCGAAATCCTCCGGCTTGTCGAAGCCAAAGCGCGGTTCGGTCGGCTGTTCCTGGATGATGAAGAACCAGCCGGCGTCCTTCGTCGCCTCTCCGGATGTCAGATCGAACCCGAGAAAGGTGATATCCGGTTGCAGGGTCCCGCGAAAGATCGGGTACTTTTCCTCCGAGCCCGGCTCGCGTGGATTTCCTGTCGCCTTGGCTGCGTATATCACTGCGTTCGGATACCGGCTCAGCAGATCTCCGCGAATCAAGAGCACGAGGTTCTCGTCCGGGCCCGGTCCGAGCAGGTTCTCGCCGAGCGGCTTTGCGCCCCATTGGTCAATCGGTTCGATATCCCGCTGAGCGCCTTCCCAAAACTGCCGGAAATAGGTGCCCCGCTGATCGGTTGGAAAACCGCGCCACAGCAGCTCGCGGCCCATCTCCGTATTTAGCCCGGCCATGAACGCCTCAATAAACTTCGCGTTGGTTTCGAGCAGCGTCACCGTGTTCGGCGGAACGTGCCCGAGGCCGGGCAGCAGCAGGTCCTGCGAAAGATCGCGCAACACTTCATACATCGGCTGGGGAAATTCGGGCGCGGCCAGAATAGGGCGGAGCAGATCGGAACCGGGCGCAAAGGCGGCGCGCGCCCCTTGCGACGGCGCCAGACTGATCGTCGCGCGCACGCGCAGCGCGACGGTCTCAGCCGGATTGAGCCGCGTGATCAGGGAGGCTTTGAGCAATGGCAACTGAAGCGCAGGTTTGCCCGGTTCGGGAGTTCGGAGGCGATTGATCCTCGCCTGTTGCTTCGCGGCCGCCTGGCGAAAGTTCCTCGCCACCACGTTGTCCACATCTGCGAGTGGCTGCGATTTCCGCGGTGGCATCGGCTCAGCCTCCGGAATGACTCGGAAGTCCTTGGCTGGCGGCGCCTCATCGTCAAGGTTTAGAACTTTCCGCTCGATGGCGCGTTCAGAACCGACGATTTGGGCCAGCTCCGGAATGGTCGCGGAGACTCGGTTCAGCGTGATGGCGCCGCCGATTCGCAAGCTGAAGCGATCATTGATCCGGTTCAGTTTGCTGATGAAGCTGCTGCCAATGCGCAAACCGCCCGGTGCAGCATGCACCACTACCCGGCGGCTGATCGCGCCGCGCGAACGCGTCAGGCGCCGCGTCGCCGATGCGACCGCCGCCGCGGGCACGATCGCATTGGCGATGCGCTGGCGAAGCGAGAGCAACTCCGCCGGCGTGCCGTCGTCAGGCGGGTCGGCCCAGACAATGCGCCCCTGCGCCGGCGCGGCCACTTGAAGCAATGCGTCTGCGTTCAGGCGCTTGAAATGTTTGCTGTGCAGAACGCTGTTGATCGTGAGGCTAAGCTGCTCCTGCCGCAGCCGCTGATTGGCACGCTCGATCTCGCCCATCTGCTCCCACGCGGATGCCATCAGTTCTTCCTGCTGGCTTTGCACGACTCGCGTGCCGAGTCCCGCGACTACGCGCTGGCGCGGATCGAGATTGAGCTCGTTGACCCAGCGAAGCGGCGACCCGGCGTTGTCGACCTGAGTGACGCCCGCGAGGATGCTCCCGTAAATCGGCGGCGCCACCAGCGGCGTCGCCTGCTTCGCCGCGGTGTTGAGCAGCTTCTTCAGCTCCTGCTGAAAGGCGTTGCGCTGGGCGTCGGGCCATGGCGTCTGCACCGACTTCAGCGCGCGCAGCGCGCCTTCCAACTCGAGAATTTTGGTGGGCGGCGGACTCGCCGGTAGCTTGAAGCCGGGCGTGCTGACGTCCATGGGCCGCTTGCCGACTTGAGGCGGCACCTCTCGCGCTTCCAGCAATTCCGCGAGCGATTCAAAATCGCCTGCGGGGCCCGTCCGAAATTCCCAGTGATAGAAAACGGGCAGCTTGACCTGCGGCGCGTCCTGCCGCCATGCGGGGGAAAGGCCGTCTTTTGGTTGGGGCGGTTGAGGCGGCGCGTTCGTCATTGGAATCGGCTCGTTCAATGCCGCCTTACGGCCGATCTCGAACGCCGGGACGAGGCACGCCAGATAGTCCGTGTCCGGCTTGAGGAGCCGCGGACAAAGCAGCCGCGAGACAGACAGCTCCGGCCTTGTCGCCAGGATTTGCGTGAGATCCGCAGGGGTCGCGGTTTCGGCGGCCGAAAGCTGCGCGTGCGCCCACGCCCACGATTCGTCCAGATCCGGCAATTCATCGCCCGGCTTTGCCGATCCGCCGATCTCGAGGAACGGCAGCGGCACCGCGCGGTCCGAACGCAACGACACGCCCGGCTGCTTCTTCACGACGATCAGGCACAGCCACGGCCGGAGCTTTCCCGCGGCGTTCGCTTTCGCCGGCGTGAAAAGCCACGGCAAATCGGGGCGATCGAATTCGATCGCCGCCAGGAAGTTCGATTCGAAAGTCGTGTTTCCCGGCTTCGGCTCGGCGCGGATGATCTGCTGCCGATCCAGGCCGGTCACTTCGCCGGGACCGAGCAGACCCACGGTAACGTTGACCTCCTTTGCGTTGTTGACCCGCAGCTTGACGGGCACCGAAACGCGGCCGGCCTGTGCCGGCGACAACGTGTCCGCATCTTGAATCGCGCCCGCCGCACCCTGGCGCACCCACGGCAGAAAGACCGAGCTGGCGTTTGGAATCGTCTCAGGCATGGCGTGTCATCGTTCAGCGGATCAATTCGTAGGCCCGGACGACCTGCCGCTTCGCCGCCTCGGCCGGGTTTTGTTGTTTCAGCTTTCGCAGCGCCTCCTGCGCATTGATCCAAGTCATCGGCTTTCCGGCTTCGACTCCCGGCGCCCCCTGCGGCGAGAGGTCCTTGGTCGAAGCGATCGCATAGCCGGGCTTGGCGACGGCGACTTCCGGCGTGCGCTCGCGATTCTGGAATTTCGCCGTGCCCGTCCGCCGCACAGCGCTCCGCGCCGCCGCGCCGAACCGCGCGTGCAGGAACAGTTGGTCGCGGTTGAGCTTGAATCCCGATTTTGGCGGGCTGGGCTCAGGAGCGTGTTTATCGACGATGATCGTCTTGTAGTCGAGAACCGCGTTGACGCGCTCGGAGTTGTTGAACACGAAGGCGTCCACACCCACCATCAGTCCCGCTTCCATCGTGTCGAACGACGGGCTGGTGATGCTCTCGTCGTCCGTCATTTCAAAAAACTGTCCGGGCGCAAAAAAGTCGGCCAGCGGTGTCGGTGTCTGCGCCACGCCGCCCACGGAGATGCTGGTGATGCTGAAGCGCCGCGCGCCACTCGGCGGGCTGCTGCCAAACTTGTCGATGTCGCGGGTGAGGTTCAACGGCACGACCGTTTGTTTCACGCCGAACTTCCCGAGCGGATGGATCCTCACTTCGTTCGGCACCGGCAGCTCGCGCACTGTCGCCACTCTGCGCTGGCCGACCGGGAGCGCTTCCTGCCAATTGCGCCGGTCGCCAAGCGCCGCCGCCAGCTCGTTGAGCACATCGATCGCCGGGGGAGGCGGCGGGGGGGCGCCTTGCACGAGCGTCTTGTCGAAGCTGACCGAAACGTCCCACCACAAGATCTCGAAGGTTGCCTTTCCCCGGGCGCGCAGCGGCCGCGGCCCTTCGAGCGCGCCCGCCACGGCGACCTTGAAAAGATTGCTCGAGCCGCGCTTGAGCTGAATGGACGCGTGGAATTCGGCGAGAAAGTGAAAGGGATCGAGCTGGATGAGCACGTCGAAGCCGATATCGCCTTCGATGCTGAAGCCATGCGCGGCCGCGTAGAGATTCGCCCGCGCGCCGAACTGCACCGTGTTCGAAGTGACGGCGAAATAGGCAGCGCACGTGATCCGCGGGTTGTCGCCCGCGCTGAGATTGATCGCGATGCGGTCGAGCCGCGGGAAATTTGCCGGCGGATTGAACGCGTGGTGCAGACCGCCAATGGCCAGCGCGAAGCTCGGCGCCCCCTTCCATCTTAGCCGCATGGCCATTCCGCCGGTGAGCACGAACTTCTTCAGCAAGCGCGACTCGTAGAGCACCGCGTCGAGCGATGCCGTGCCTTGGTCGAAGTCGATAATCCCGACCGCGTCCATCTTGATCCGCAGCAGGTCGTTCTCTTTTTTCGGCAGAATCGCCTCCACCTGCCCGACGACGAGCAGACGCAGCCGCTGGCCGATTTCGAGCACGATCCCGAGCTGCATCGTGATGAGCGTGGGCGTGGCCCATTCGATTTCAACGATGGGGCCGAACAGGTGGTGCCCCGGCGCGACGGGAAAGACCTTGTTGAGCCCGCTGAGCAATTGCAGTGCGTCGCGGATCGGGTTCGCCGGGAAGAGAACGCTGTCGAGCGTGTGGTTCTTGACCCCCTCGCGGAGCACGTCCTCGTTGAAAGTGCGATTGATCGCGAGCATGCCGCCAATGCCGGTAAGTTTGAAACCGAGGCCCAGCGGAATGGGCTTGAAACCTTCCGCCGTGATGATCACGAGGAGCGAGTAGCCTTTTGATCCGTCGGGCAGCCGCGTCGCAATCAAGCCCTGCGCCTTGATCGTTAGGCCGCCTTCCACGCTCAACACGACGGAGCCCGCGTAATTCCCAGTCTGCGGGAAGAAAAACAGAAAGCCGCCTCCACTCACGCCGGGCGCATCGATAGCCAAGCCGGCGCCGGAAGGAGGTTTGAATCCCAAGTCCACCTGCATCGGACCGGCATTGCCGTCCCGTTTGGCAGGGAAAGATAGGACGACTTCCGCGCCCACATTCTGTACGAGGATGTTCATCGGGCCGAGACGGGCCGATACATCGGTACCTAGCATCAGCGGAATCTTCCCGTTAGCAGGCTTGAGGGACACCGTGATCCCGTCCAGCGCGATGGCTCCAAGATTCACATGCGAGGGAATTTTGACCTCGAGACCCACGCTGCCACCGAAATATAGACCCCTCTCGCTCGAGAAGCCGACACTGAAATCAAAATTTAGCGCCATCGGCCGCGAGGGCAAGATCTCCTGCAGGAAACCATCTCCTCCTTCCGAGCTAATAGTTAGGGTGGTCCCTTTCAGATCCGTCTCCATGTAAAATCCGCTGGCGCCCGCGAGGACGCCTGCGCGCAGCGCCCACGAGGTGAATTCAAGCTTCGCGCCGAGCGAACTGTGAAAGAGCAGGGCTTTTCCATCGGTATTCGAATACGTGAATTCGGGTACGAATGTGCTGAGGTCCGCCTGCGCCCCCGCTCCGCCGAAGATATTGTTAACTAGTTCGAGTGGCTGGCCCGGCAGGACCAGCACGGCTGCATCGAGAGGGACCGTGCCCGCGTATTTTATTCCCAGACTCAAATCGTCCGTAATGGGAAAATCCACGCCCGCCGAAGGATCGAAATAGAAGCCCAGCCCGAGCCCCGTCACCTTGTCCTTTGCCGCGTTTAGCACGGGGTAAATTTCGGCTCCGATTGGGGAATCCAAGACCGGGAGCAATGGGAATTTCAAGATGCCGAGCTTGTCGGCGTTGTCGTCGGTGACAATGTCCGTACCGCCGTTGAGAGCCTGCAGCGTATCGGGATCGGGATTGGCGTGGGAGGAGAAGAAGCGGATGCTCTGACCGAAGCGATGAATATTGCCGATCAGGCGGTCATACTCGAAACTGTCAGTGTTCCAGCCGTAGGCTTCTTGAATCGAGGGCAGCGGGCTGTCCACATAATCGCCAAGCTTCTCCCAGCAAATCACGCGTTTCTTGTAAGGCATGTTGAACGGTGTCGCGACCGTCGTCACCTCCCGCTCGTCGATGATCCCTGTCAACACAAGTGAGCTGTGCAGCACCGGGAACTGCCGTTCAATCATCCTGACTAGTAAGTAGTCGGCTAACTGGCGCGGAAACTGCGCGGCGATGTCCGTCGCTGCGAGAAAGTCCGCTGGGAAACTCACTTGTAGCGTGGAACCGATGTCTCGGATCAACTTGATGACGCCTTGGATCGCGTCGATCAAGCTTCGGAACAGCGCCAGCGAATCGACATCGGCGCGGCTGCGGACGAGGTCGTCGGCCTCGTTCGCAACTTCGAGCAATGCTCCGAGCAACGGGGAGAAATCATTGAGAAACGCAATTCGGCTGGGGGCTTGGTAGCCCATGTCTTTCAGCAACGCTTCGGCGCTGTCCTCATCCTCGATGGCCTGCACCACCGGGTCGAACAGTGAGATCAGAGCGTCGATCAGTTGCCTGACATGAGCGGGCGTCATGAGCTATTCTGGCTGGCGATCAAATTGCTCCATTGTCTTGCAGGAATTTCTGGTACGTCGCGCTAAAGTCGACGCGTGGGCGCGTGACATAGACATCCCCAACATCATCCGTCGCCATAAACGGTTTCGCCTTCACGAGGTCTTCGAACGTCAGGTACCGTCGGAGTCTTGTTGTCTTTCGCGAACAAGGGCAGGGCTTCGAGCTTGACCGTTGCGGTATTGAAGTAAGGGGTCGCCCATTTGGAGAGCGTAAACGCCTCTGCCGGGGCGCTGCCGATGAAGACAACGCCCAGGAATGCATCCGGCCTGGGATGCGTCGCATCCACGATGGAATCCGTGCCGTCGTTGTTGAAAATCTCGAACGCCGAATTAGGCGCGGCGGCTTGCTCCTTGATGACGAAACCGTTGGTTTTCGTGTTGGTTTTCTTCTGGCCACCAATGACAACCGAGTAGGTGTAGGGCACGCGATATTCGAACACGTTCATTTTGGCGGTGGACGTGCCGGTGGTGGGTTCGAGGCGCTCGATGAACGTGACTTTGGCCGTGGTCCTGCGCCCAGTGTCCTTCAGGTAGTTGAGATGGATCTTGGTGAGGGCCTGCATCGTGGCGAGGACGATATTGTTATCCTCCAGCATCGTGGTGCACATGCCCAGCAGGGTGTCTCTCAAGCCATGGCCTTCCAGCTTGAGCGTGCTTCGTAAAGCCGGAGCCGCGCTGTCCCTGCTGTCGATCTCCGATACGAAGGCATGCTCCCCGCCCCATGCCCCGCCTGGCCAAAAAATCCTGTAGAGCGGGTGATTGATGACATACACATGATCGCCGACTTGGAGGTCGACAGATTTCACGGTCACTTGCTCGAACAGCGCGCGGTCGGGACGGCTGTCGCTGATGAAATGGAAAGGCAACGTGCTGTAAAAAGGCAGGAGCCTCCTCGTTACGTAGATCTTGGCCCCCGGTTTGTAGCTATTTGTCAGGCGGGCGACCCTGACCATCCTCGTAACTGGGTTGACCGCGTTGATCGCAAACACTTCGCGGACGCCTCCCTGGACAATCATGAAAGAATTAGGGGTGGGCAGCGAAATATAGTTGTCGTCTCTTAGGGCCTGCTCTGTCAGCAACTTCGGCTCGACGAACGCGACTATCGGGCCAACTCTTCCGACCTCGATGTCGACGTTCTGCCCTGCATTCACTTGAGCTGAGTTCACTGCAACGAGGCGCTGGCCCAGAATGTGATTGGCGAAGTGCCCCAGCGGATTGTCGATCTTCAGGTAGTGGTCTCCCACACTAACCAGCGCTTTCAGCAGTTTCTCAGCGTTCTTGGCAACAAGCAGCGCGTCCATATGGAGGGCAGTGACCACAGGATCGCAGGCGAACAAGTTGCGTTCGGAGTGACTAGGCTTCTTGTTGAAGAGGTTCAAAACAGCGAGGACGGGGTCTAACTTCCCCGCATCGCTCAAAATGAACGGCATCGACCCATCCTGTTCCCCCTTCCAGAAAGTCTGCGCAGACTTGGAGGGGATGGGGTCCTTGTTCACCTGCATTTTTTCGGGCGGATCGGGATACTCGAAAACCCCTCTGACCCTGTTCGGATTGACATGGAAATTCATCCGCTGGATCGATCGGAACCTTCTTTCGAGGACGAAGTCGAAATAAGCCTCATTCGCCGCATCAAGGAATTGAGGATGCATGGCGATCAGTCCGTAGATGATCTGGACCCTGCTCTTCAGTTGGTCGTAGAGTTTCCAATTGACAGCCAGGCCGCCCGCGGAGAACCCTTTCTTGAGACGAGCATTCAATGCCACGCCAGCCTTGGTGATGATGTCTTTGGTCTTGCTCTCGATGTCGGCCGCGGCTGTGGCTTGCCACGGCAACGACTCGATGATTTTTCCGACGAACCATGTGCGGTTGTCTTCAGAGTACTGCTCGTCGAACGCTCGATTACTCTTGGCGCCGAGCCTTTTGATGAGGTCTTTCCGTTCTGAATCAGTCATGGCCAGCTCCCTTTGCGAAGCGGTGATACTGCTGAAGAACTGCTAGGCCGTGCATGGTCCGGGGAAGCCAGGGCCAGCCGAGATAAGCCGCGGGTTCACGAAGCGGCATTCTGTGCTGGCTTGGAAGTCCGGTTCAAGCCTTATCTGAGCCTCTGTAGGGGAGAGTCAATAAGCGGACCAGCTGACCTGAATGGCGAGCCGTGTTTACAATTTGCGATTCCTGAACCTCTACGACGTCCCCGGCAAATTGGCATGCCCGCCGCGCCCGAAGAGATTGACTCCGCTGCGCGAAACACCGGCTCATCGATGTGCTCAGCCAGGTGCTTCAATCGACTCAGAGGCACACAACCGACCGCGCAGCGAGGGGGTTGCCGCCCACATTCATCTCTAAGCCGGGCTGATACACATCGAGGGTGCCCAAACGCAAATCGGCAGCGGATACAGGCTCGTCTCGATCAGCGAGAATCTCAAGCCCCGACCGTTGCCTTACCGGAAATTCCTCAACCGATCTCGCTTCGTGGGTAGAGACAAAATTATGTTGCGCTAAACTTTCCCCTTGGGTCCATAGCCCGTCTTGAATTTCTCGATAACGGTGGTCATCTCCTCATCGGACAGAATCGCCGGATCGCCAATTTGGAGGCTCAAGTAATACTGCTTAGCGAGAACTTCGACCTCGTTCGCCAGCCAAAGCGCCTTGCGTAGGTTTGGCCCGCAAGCGATTAGTCCATGATTTGCCAATAAGCAGGCCAGGCGACCCTCTAGGGCCTTAACCACCCCGCGAGACAGTTCGTCCGTGCCGAACGTCGCATACGGGGCGCAGCGGATGGTGGACCCACCGGCGGCGGCAATCATGTAATGAACCGCTGGGATCGCTCTTCCGGTGATCGCGTGCGCGGTGCAGTAGCAAGGATGGGCGTGAACAATCGCCTGGACATCCGAGCGCTCGCGCATGATGTCGCGGTGAAAACGCCACTCGGAGGAGGGACTATGTGGTCCATGCGGCGTCCCGTCCATTTCCAAATAAATAATCTCTTCGGCCGCCATCGTATCATAGTGTAGGCCGGACGGGGTAACCAGCAAGCCCTCCTCCCAACGGGCGCTGACGTTTCCTGAGGTGCCTTGGTTAATACCCATTCGCTCCATGGCGAAGCAGGTAGCTATAATTTCCTTACGTATTCCGTATTCTGCGTCGTTCATGCTTACGCTTTCCTATTATGGTTCGTTGTGTGCTGCCGGGAAATCCCGGCTGAATTCGAAGATGCGACAACCATGAACTAGGGCTGTAATACGCGACGCGAATTTTCGCCGGGACTGTCTCCCCCAAAGATCAGTTTTCATGATGGGGCTTCGGATGAATCGCTCAGGCTGCGTTTTCACTTTCGAAATCCCCCTTTCAAGGGTCTTCAGCAAACCGGCGCGTCTCGAATATCTGATCTTCCAGGACACTGAAAGACGGAACAACAAGATCGGCTCCCGCGCCCACCAGCGCGTCTTTCGCAAAGGAGGTCGTGATGCCAACGACGAAGGATCCCGCAGCCTTTCCGGAGAGAACACCGCTTATCGCATCCTCTATCACCATGCAGGCGCTAGTCGGCAGACAAAGCTTTTCGGCAGTCAAGAGGTATGGTTCTGGGTCGGGCTTGCCCCGTTGAATGTCCTCCCCGGTAATAATTGCGTCAAAATATCCGGACAGTTGGAAGGCTTCAAATGCGAGTTCCTGAATTGACTGGGCGGCTGAAGTTGTCAGACCCACGCGGAGACCGGCTGCTTTGCAACGTTTCACGAACTCGAGGGCGCCTTCGATCATCTGCACTCCATGAAAGTTCGCCCGGAGTTGCTCAAGTCTCAATCTCGTTATCTCGCCGGGCGCCAAGGTAAGGCTTGGGAAGAGCTGTCGAAAAAGGCGCGCTACCGAATTCTCAGGCAGGCCCTTAAATTGCTGCAGCTCAGACTTACTTTCGAATTGACGCCCGAACCGCCTGCTTAGTTCCAGCAAAGTGAATTCGTGCAACGGCTCTGAATTGATCAGCACACCATCCATGTCGAAAAGGATGCCGCTGATGCCTGGAATCGACATGCCGTCCAGAGCGATGTGTGCAGCTGTAGACATATCCTAGTTCGAATGCGCCCGTCCCAGGAGGATGTTAAGCGGCGCGCCTGTCATGCGGGAGTTCCTTGGCGCGGATATTTGGGGCAACGATCGAGGATCCGCGACGCACCAGGGCCGTTCCAGATCAATGGTATCGTCCGTGTTGTCACTGAACGCGGCGAGCTAGCTTGCACTTTCAACGGCACGTCGCGGCAAATGCTTCGAGTTGGCCGCTATCATCCGCCACATCAAGCATGGAGAATCGATCTCGGATGAAGCGAGAATATCGGACCGCGTTGCGGTAAAACTCCGGGTCAAGTCCCAGGTCGGCACCTGTCAGCTGACATCCGGCTTCCTTCATTGCGTCATGCAGTCTCTGATACGGCAGCATGACCGCTTGCAAACGCTCCGAGATTTGCAGCCATTCCTTTTCGAGGCGCTCGTTTAGCGCGTTCGCCTTTGCGCTGTCGAGAGCCTTCCGGGTGGTTTGATCTATCATCTCGTCAGCCGCCGAGCCGAAGAGCGTGCGCAGATCATCTGTTGGGATCCTTGTCGGATAGAAGGTCGGTGGCCGATCGGCGTTGAGGATCTGGTTCTGAAGCTTTGACATCGTCAGCGTGGCAACGCCGACCTGCTCACCGTGTGAGGTGCGCGGATGGTTCTCCCCGGCAAACATGTCGATATAGTGGGAGATCATATGTTCGGCCATAGAGCCGACGTGGGTGGTGCCGGTAAAGGAAGTGGCAAGGCCCATGAGCGCAGCGATGCGAGTGAGCATCGCCAGGGCTTCGAAATCGCCAGTGACAATTTTCCCTGCGTTAGCGATCATCGACTCCTCGTCATAGGCCAGAAGCGTGTAGGCCGTTTCATCATAAGGTGTATCGAAAAGGAGGTGTGAGATCAACCAGTCGACTTGCGACGTCGTCCGGCACACCACATCCGCAAAGGCCGCCGCAATGAGACGTTTGGGGCACTTGGAAACGACGCTGAGATCGAAGAACACTCCTTTGGCCGAGTGACACGTGATCGACTTCTTAAATCCTTCAAACGATACCGACGCGGTCGGCGTGGTGTAAGCATTCATGGGCGACGTTGCGAAGACCGAATACTCTCGTTTGGTCAAGAATGTGCCATACTTAACGCTGTCACTAAGGGTGCCAGATCCGACGGCAATAAGCGCCTCCGCACCCCGAGTTCGATCGGCCAGCTCGTCCATTCCGTCGGGAGTGATGCGCGGTCGCTCCCACACGAACTCGCTCACCCTTCCCAAGGGCTCAAGCGCCCGCAAGATACGTTCGCCGAGCACTGCCCGTGTCCGTTCGTCGCTCACGACGGTTATCGCCTTATCTGGATGCATCCGCTTAACGAGCGCGGACTCCCTCCCCTCCAGAGTGTCGGCTATCACAATACTCTTG
This sequence comes from uncultured Verrucomicrobiae bacterium, assembly GCA_963731945.1. GTDB lineage: Bacteria > Verrucomicrobiota > Verrucomicrobiia > Chthoniobacterales > Terrimicrobiaceae > DASTFP01. Next base: position 116,839 of record CAVSXN010000019.1, read on the forward strand.
ACGGGCACAGTCCGTTTTTCGCCAGTCTTGGGATCCTGCCATCGTCCCTCGACCAGATCGCCGATGACACCGGAGAAATCGTGCATTTGCTTCATGGTTTGCTATTCGTATTTGCGTTTGCTGGCTTCGTAGAATCTCTCGCGAATTTTACCAAGCGCCGGTTAATGCCTGAGCAGGCGTCATACACGTCCTCATAGATCTCCAGCAAGGCGCCATAGCGCTCGGCCACATCCGCGTTGGGCTCGACGACCCTTGTCGAGCCAGTCATGTGATGTGCCGACTCCGCAATCGAAGAAAACCACCCGGCGCCAAAAGCGGCCGTCATGCCGGCGCCCAACGCTGAAGCTTCGACTGTGTCGCTAATTAGCACGCGCTTACCCGACGCATCGGAGAGCATTTGTCTCCATAAAGGACTCTCGGCCCCTCCTCCAATAGCGACGTAGTGGTCAATGTGCTGGCCGCTTGCAATTTCCATGCCCCTTGTCCGCATCACTTGGTCGAGCGTTATCCCCTCAAGAATCGCCCGATAGAAGTGGGCCGGCTTGTGACTGCCGCTCTGCCCGAAAGTCACCCCGCGCGCGCTGACGTCCCAATATGGGTCCATTACCCCCGACCAGTAGGGTTGGATCATCAAGCCGTCACACCCAATCGGAATCTCTCGGGCGGCGGCCTCCAGCCGGTCAAACACGCCGGCATCTTTGCGGCCCTCGGGAACAAACTGGTCGACGAACCAATTCACAAGGAACGCCCCCGTGCGAAGCACACTTTCGAAAACGTATCCCTCTCCTTGGGCGGCTAGAAGCGTTCGCCACGCGCGATCATAGCGATATTCCGGAGACCAGGCGCCTGAGACCACCGCGGTGCCCAAGTTGACATAAGCTCGATCCTGTCTTGTGCAGTCAGTTCCCAAGCCGGCATAGGCGCCGTCCCCACCCCCGGTAAAGATTGGCAAGCCCTCAGGGATGCCGGTTTCACTCGCTGCTTCTCGATTGACAGTTCCAAGCAGCGTGCCCGGAGGAATTGTCGCCGGCAAACGATCCACCGACAATTCGATCGCATCCAACAGAAGCGGTGACCACTGCCTTTCAACTATGTCATAAATACCGAAGGAATCGGCGCTCAACCAGCCGGTGCGAAATGGACCGCCTGTCAAACGATGTGCCAGATAACACTGGACATCGGCGAAACAAGCCGTTTTCTCGAAAATCTTCCGTTCGTTCTGACGCATCCAATCAAACTTGTAGATGGTCGGCGTGAGATCGGGATAGCGACCGGTAATCCGATGAACGGTCCCGACTCCGATCGACTCTGCAAGAGAAACCACATTGGCTCTCGAGCGCTCATCCAGCCAGACGATAGCCGGATAAATAGACTCGGCCCTCTCATTGAGGAAAGCCACGGTTTCACGTTGGTGAGCGATAGCCAGCGCGTCGATGCGAGAGACGGCGATTTGCTTAAGGCAGGATCGCAGCGCCCCACAGCAGGACTGCCACCAGTCAGCGGGATCCTGGACAAATTGATCTCGGCACGGATTGGAGGTCGCGATTGGAGCGCTTCCCTTTGCGACGATGCGACCAGATCGGTCCCAGGCGACCGCCTTCGTACTTTGAGTCGAGGAATCAAGTCCGACGACCAATCTCTCTGCTGCAATGGTCATGACAATTTTAACCGCAACGACGAGGCGAGCGCTCTTCGCGCTCCATTTCTTAAAGGCCGCGTCGAGTCCACTTAGGTAAGCGCCAGTGGTTTCGACCGTTCAATCAGGGTCAAGAGAAGCTCCCGGTCTCAGGCCCCGAGGCTCGAGTTGGTGGAATTAGTTTTCATCGTCCCGATTCTGGCTCGGTGCTTTGCAGAGTATCGGCAAAAGTTTTCAGGATAAGCGAACACGAGACAGCGCCAGCATCAAGGATTCCCCTGGAGCGTTCTCCCAACCGGCTGGCACGCCCCAGCTTTGCGACCATCCCACGAGTAGCCTCCTTCCCCTTCTCCGCCGCGCCGGTCATGCGAGTTAGTGCCTCGGCAAAGCTCGCTCCTGCCGCAATCGCCTTGTCATACTCCTCCACGGCTGGGACCAAGGCATCCATCATGGTCTTGTCACCGACCTTGGCGCCGCCGAGATCCTGCATCGCGGCTGCTCCCGCCTTAAGCATCTTTCCAAACACTTCCTTGTCGATGGCGGAGGCGTCTCCGCACGCGGTGCCCATGTCGATAAAGAAGCTGCCATAGAGCGGGCCCATGGCTCCGCCGATTTCTGCAAGAAGTACCTGACCGAGCATGTCAAGGCCTTGCGGAACGGTGATTTTCTCTTCGCCAAGTTTCTCCTTTGTCCGGCGCACGCCCTTTGTCATGTTGATGCCATGGTCGCCATCTCCGGTCGCTCCATCAATTTCGCTTAGGTAGGCGCCATTGGTGTCGACGGTTTCAATCAAGGCAAGAAGAAGCTTGCGGCCTGCGGAGGTGGGATATGAGGACATTTTGTTTGGCAAGGGTTAGGAGAGTTTAAGATGAAAGGCTGCATCGTCACAGCCGATCGCTATCGTGGATCCGGTCGAAGTGTTCATTAGCGTGCGCGTTCAACTCCGTTCTAGGACGCAGCGTGAAGGAGGTCTGCGGCCGTAAGGCCTCGATTGTCCATCTCCGCGGTGATTCGACCCCTTCGGAAAATGACGATCCGAGTGCTCATGCCAAGCACCTCATCGACTTCGGAGGATACCATGATGGCGCCGTTTCCTCTCTCAACGAACTCCTCTATGAAAGCGTAGATCTCCTGCTTGGCGCCGGCATCAACTCCGCGAGTTGGTTCATCCAACAGGAGAAGGCGGGGCTCCGTTTCGAGCGCGCGCGCAAGCACGACCTTTTGCTGATTGCCTCCACTCATGAAGCGAACCTGCAGCTTGATAGAGGCGGCCTTGATCCGAAGCTTCCTGACCCAGTCATTTGTCCAAGCCACCTCCTTCTGGTGCCGCATGAATCCAAACTTCGAAAGAGCTGGCAGCGAGGATAACGACATATTCTCTTTGACGGACGATGTGAGAACAAGCCCCGTTTCCTTCCGGTCCTCAGTGACCAGAGCAACGCCGTTTCGGATGCAATCGCGCGGAGAACGAACCTTCAGGTGCCGGTTGTTCAGAAGGACCTCACCGCTGCTTATCTTGTCTAGCCCGTATAACCCATTCAGGAACTCACTTCGCCCTGAGCCCACCAAGCCGTAGATACCGACGACCTCCCCTTTGTGAACTTCCAGATTGATATCCGTCACCTTTCGCGGAATGGTAAAATTCTGGACGCGCAGCACCGGTTCCTGCGTAATTTCTGCCTTAGTCTCAGGAAATTGGTCCTGGTAATCCCGACCGATGATCGTACTCACCAGATGCTTGCGACTGATGTCCTTTATCTTCCCGGCTTCGATGAATCTTCCGTCACGAAATACGGTATATTCATCGCAAATCGTGAAAATCTCGGTCATCCGATGCGAGACATAAATGATTCCCTTCCCCAGCGACGCCAAGCTACGGACGGAAGAGAAAAGAACCTCCGTTTCGTGTTCGCCGAGCGCGGATGTCGGCTCGTCCATTATCAGTATGCTCACATCCCGATGGTTGATTGCTTTGGCAATCTCCACCAGTTGGATCTGTGCCAAACTAATCTCGCGCATCTTCTTCCGAGGATTGATGTCGAAGCCCAGCCGCTCTAACAATTCCGTGGCGTTGCGGAATAGCTTTCCCCAGTCAATAAGCCCGTAGCGTTCTGGCAGATGACCGAGATATAGGTTCTCGGCAACGGTCATGTCCCGGACCGGACTCAATTCCTGCGTAATGATCGAAATACCCGCGTCCAGCGACTCTTTCGGCGCATGGAAGTCACGCTCGCTTCCCTTGTAGACAATCGTGCCCCCATCCTTTCGTAGAATGCCGGTAATGATGTTGAGAAACGTCGATTTCCCTGCTCCGTTACCGCCGCACAGCGCGTGAATGGACCCGCTGCGAAGGTCAAGTCGACCATCGCGTAAAGCAGGGACCCCGCTAAAGGCCTTCGTGATTTCCTTCGCACTCAGCAGCGGTTCGGAACCGCCGCGATCAGCACCGCCTGAGGGACTTTCCATCTCTTGACGAGTTTTCATAGACGAACATTCCAATTCTAGATGACAAGAAAGTAATCCTCTGCTTCGAGAGCGTTTCGCCTTCTATTGACCATACCCTCTGCCCAGCGCTGCGCAAGGCCGTCACTGAATCGTATAGCCGCCATCGATGACGAGGTTCTCTCCAGAAATCATGTCAGCCGCCTTGCTCGCCAGAAAGAGAGCGGCGGCCGCTATTTCCTCTGGATAGGCAAAGCGACCGATCGGGATCTTCGCCTTGAAGGCCTCCCCAACCTCACCGGCCCAGGCTTTTCTGCCCAGTTCCGTTAGCACGACTGTGGGCGAGATCGAATTGACATTGATATTATAGCGGCCCCACTCGTAGGCGAGGACCTTCGTCAGGCTTATGATGGCTGCTTTGCTTGCGCAATAAGCCAGGTGCTGATCAAGCGCCACGAGCCCGGCTTGGGATGCCATGCTGATAATCTTCCCTGATCGTTGCGCGATCATCTTTCTGCCAACAATCTGCGAGATCATGTAGGGCGCCTTTAGATTGACGGCCATCGTTACGTCCCACGCTTCATCGCTCAACTGCTCCGCAGGCGCTAGCAGAACGACTCCCGCGTTATTAACAAGAATGTCAATCGAGCCGAACCGTTCACTCGCCTGCTCCACGAACTGCTCAATATTGTCGCGGACGGTTATGTCGGTGGCAATCCCGAGCGCTTCGATGCCGTTACTCGTGAACTCATTTGCAACCGCACTCACTGCCTCACTCTTATCGACCAGGACGAGCCTTGCGCCCTTCTCGCCGAAGAGGTCGGCGATTGCTTTACCGATGCCGGCGGCCCCTCCCGTTATCAGGGCAACCTTGTTTGCCAGAGAGAAATTCGTGTCGATCTTCTGAGTTGTCATATTATTGCGTTTTCTCTGAATGTCATACCCAAGCGTGCGCCGTTCGCCCGACGTCCTGATGGACGTCGATCGCATTTGGCTTCGCTTGCCGCGTCCGAGCGGAGGCTGGAACTCCCGCTGGACACCGGGCCGATAGTTCTTAGTGCGGTAGCAAGAGTTGCAGCGCCTATGAACCGCTGATCAACTCCTTTTGATGCGCGAGCAGACTATCGGCATTCTCCGCCGTGATTGTCGTCCACGGAATAAAATAGGCCTTTTCAGTCCCCCCATTCCACGGCATTTCCTGCTCCCACTGTTTCCAAACAGCCGCCTTCGGCTGATAGGATTCGCCGATCTTTGCCCGCAAGGCGACGTCGAGCGCACCTGCTGCCTGTCCCTCGGCGTCCTGCAAAATGCTGAACATTTCGCCTGCCTTAACCGCGTTGATCGCATCGGGCACACCGTCAATGCCGACGACCACAAAATCCTTTACGTTGAGTCCCCGACCTTTGATCGCTTGCAGCGCACCGAGTGCCATCTCGTCGTTTTCGCCGATAACCCCTTTGATCTCATTCGGATGCGCGGTTAGCCAGTTCTCCATGAGAGACAAACCCTCCGCACGTGACCAGTTGGCCGTCTTTTTCTCAAGGACCTTGATGTCTGGATATTTGGCGAGCACGGTTTGTATTCCCTTACTGCGATCGATCTCCGCCGAATGCCCGATAGGACCCTGGAAGATGACGATGTTGCCCTTGCCTCCCATCCGCTTGGCTGCTTCTTCCATGATGATCTCGCCGGCCTTCTCATCGTCCGACAGCACCATTGAGGTAATGTCCGGGCTGTTCACGCGCGCATTCGACACCACCACAGGGATGCCGGCCTTTGCGGCTTTCTTGATTTGCGGTGCACTGCCATTATAATCGACAGGACTAAGAACGATCCCATCGAATTTTTGCGTCATCATGGTGGCGATCTGATTGTTTTGGACCATTGGATCGTACCTGCCGTCGAAGATGGTGACCTCAACAGTACCATCCTTAACCGCAGGATGCTTCTTGAGCGCGGCGGCCCAGAGATTGGCGAATTCGGCTTTCAGTCCATAGACGGCGCCCCCGACGCGCAACTTCTCGGCTGCGGATGTGCTTTCAGCCAATGCGGCAACGGCACATCCGACAAGCAGTGACATAATGACTTTGGATCTTAACTGGATTTTCATGGGTGAGTTCTCTGGATTTGGTGTGGAGACGGCTTGCTCGCTTGAGCCCCGCTCTTGGGTTGAGGTTGAGAGAGAGTTTGGATTGTCATTCGTTAGCATGACGGCTATAATCAAGCAAAACTGCGACCACAATGATGCAACCCTTGACGATTTGCTGGTATGCCGAGGAGACCCCAAGCAGATCCAAGCCGTTATTGATTGTGCCGATAATCAGCGCGCCCAACAGGGTCCCCGCTATGCTGCCGACGCCGCCCGACAGGCTGGTGCCCCCAATCACGACCGCGGCGATCGCATCCAGCTCGTAAGATACTCCCGCCTGGGGCAGAGCCGAACTCGTCCTCGCCGTCAGAATCAATCCTCCCAGTCCTGCAAGCAGCCCGGCAATGACGTAAACAGAAGCCGTGACCGGGTTCGTGGCGATACCCGCCGTTCGCGCGCTTTTCACGTTGCCGCCAACGGCATAGATGCTGCGGCCGTACGTCGTATGATTCAGCACGACCCAAAGAATCGCGAAGACCAGCAGGAATATCAGAACCGGCACAGGAATACCCAGCAAAGAACCTTCCCCAAGCGTTAAAAAGCTTTCGGTCAGGTTCGGGACCGGCATGCCGCCGGTATAAGCATAAGTGAGGCCTCTCGCCACGCTTAACATGCCAAGCGTCGCCACAAACGGCGGAATCTTCAGATAAGCAATAATACAACCATTAATTAGTCCGAGCAGGGCGCCAGTCAGACTGCCCACAAACAAGGCGACCAAGGGAGAATGCGGATTGTCGCCGGTCACGAAGGTTGCCGCGACGATAGAAGAAAACGCCAAGACTGATCCAACCGAGAGATCGATTCCGCCGGTCAAAATCACCAGGGTCATCCCCATGGCCAGAATGCCGTTGATCGATGTCTGCAAAAGAATGTTGGAAATATTCTCGGGCGTCAAAAAATACTTGTTCAGAAAAGTCAGCGCCACGCATAACAAGATAAAGGCAATAATAATCCCATATTGCGTCAGAAACCCGAGCGTTGACTTGGGGGGAGACGCTTCGTTCGTGGGGGCCTTTGGAGTTGGTTCGTTCGGTTGCATAGTTAATCGCCAATCAAGCCATAATTTGTGATCAGGTCCGCCCCTGAGACCCGGGGACGGCTTGGTTCTCGGGCGTGCTCACGGCACCCAAGGCCATCCTCGGTATGCAGATCGGCGAGCCTTGGCCTCGTCGACTTCGAGTATTGTTGCTCCCCTACGAGGAGCGCCAATTGGTTAAACCTGGGGCAAGTACTGTCTAAGCTGGGGGCTAGCCATCCCTTGGATGATGTGATAAACGGGACATCTTATCGTGGGTTTGCGGTGGACAAGCTTGCATATCATTTGTACAATGGCAAGACAAAATTTGGATAAATTTATCGACCTGTGAACAAATGTGCACGCGTTGGCATCCGCGATCCAATCCCTCCCCGCGGCTCGGCGGACAGGGCGAATCACCGTGCCGCCGCAGGCGCTGACAACTAAAGAAGGGGCTCGCTCTAAGATTGTGAAATTCGGTTGACTTTGCAAAGCACAATGTGGGATCAGTAAGAGGCGCCCGCGTGGCACATTGGACCTCGACGCTAAAGAAACCGTTCTAGCGAGAGCTCATGAATAACGAAAATAGGAAGCTGCCCAGCGTTCCCGAACAGACCATCAGAGCGGCATGGCTGTATCATGTTGCCGGAAACACGCAGGAAGAGACGGCCGAGCTCTTGGGTATTTCACGCGTTAAGGTTAACAGACTACTGGCCGAGGCGAGGGAGTCTGGCGTTGTCAAGATTTCCATCGAGCACCGCTTCGCGCAAATGGCAGCAGTCGAAGAGAACATTCGCCATCGTTACAACCTCTCGTTCTGCCGGACGACGCCACCTCTTTTGTCCTATTCGCAAAACCGGAGGAGAAGTGTGCCTTCGCGTGCGAGACTTGACGCGGAAAGCCCGATCCCGCGACGCGCAGTTGGTATCGTCGCCGCGGATCTTTTGCGCGAACGGCTCCAGGCCGATGAGAGCAGCGTGATTGGCGTTGGTTTCGGAAGAACAATCGCCGAAGTTCCAAGCTGCCTGGTTGGCATGTCATATCCCAAGGCGAAGTTTGTTTCAGCGATGGGTTCACTTACCCGGTCTTCCGCAGCCAATCCTTTCGAAGTGGTCTGCCATTTTGCCGAAAGAACCGGTGGGGAGGGGCACTTTTTGCCCGTGCCGTTTATCGCAAATAGTATCTCCGATAAGCAGATCTTCATGTCGCAGCGTGTTTTCAAGGAGACACTCGCGCTGGCGGAGCGGGCAAGCTTTTATATCGTCACGCTTGGACAATGTGACGAATACAGCCTGTTGTTTCGGCACCACTTACTTTCAGGGATTGAGCTGCAAGATCTTAAACGGGCAGGAGCTGTTTGCGACTGCATGGGCAAATTCTTTGATGCGAACGGTCAGGTCGTCTCGAGCGATTTGAATGAAAGGACTCTCGCTGTCGATCTTGAGCATCTCTACGATCGCGAAGTGATACTGCTCTGCGCCGGCCGAGAAAAGCTGAAAGCTGTCAAAGGGCTTCTCAAGGCCGGATTCGTGAAAGGACTCATCATCGACGGAGATACCGCGCTCTGTTTGAACGAAGAGTAAACCCTGAGGAGAGCCCGCATTGACGTATGACGTGGCGAGATCGCCTCGCTAAGAAGCCGCGGCGACCGAAATTCACGGCGTGCTTGTTCAACAACCAGCTTCATCCCGGGCTGAGCCGCAACGAAAATTCAGGCTTCGGCCGGTGCAGTGCCCCGACCTGAGCGCGCCGAGAGCGCCTCGCCCGCCGTCCACAAGGCGACGCCCAGCAGCACGATGTCCTTGAGCACGAACTGCCCAGGCATTGCCGACAGGGCCGGAAACCCGCCCAGGCTCGGCTCCCAACCTGGGGTCGTGATCAGGAAGGTCAGGGTGGTCAGGAACATGCCCGCGGCCAACACGCTGCCAACCGCGGACCCCGTCGGCCACACCGGCCGGAGGGCGATGAGCAGCCCGATGGCGATCTCGATCACGCCCAACAGCGCCGAGAACGCCGTGACGCTCATGAAGCCGTACACCCAACCCATGAGCGGGCTGTTCGCCACCATCGGCTGGATCCCCTCGGCCTCGTAGGCGGTGAACTTCATCCCGCCTATCCAAAGCAACACGACCACCAAGCCGTACCGGGCGACGTGCTTGCCGATCGTCCCAAGCGGGTTGCTCATGACGGCACCTCGCTCCTGGATGGCAACCGGCGGCGGGCGCACGCTTTCAGCTCGCCCGCCGGACAACGGCCGGGATTAGCCGCCAGGGCAGCCGTCACAATTACTCCCGCAAACGGCGCACTACCCTCACAACGGCCGCTGCCCAAGGCCAGTGACATCCACCCGCCCGAGATTACTTGAAGTTGCCAAAGCCTCGTGCGATGAGGCGCCGGGCGTAAGCCGAGCGACGGTTTGAATCCCTGAAGATAACTTTCATGTCCAGCAGGTCCAGGGTGCCCTGAACGAGATCGTTTGGTTTGGTCTTTTGAGATTTTTGCCGTTGCCATAAATCCTCCTATGAATTTCTAGCCGTCGTTAAAAAGCGCTCGTTGCTACCTTCGTGCTCCTTTACCTCCTGACCGTCTCTTACTGCTCCTGCGACTTCACAATATGAACATTCTTAGCAAAAAACACATTCCGAAATTGAATGTTTTCTCGCTGCCACTTTCAAGAGTAGTTTGAGAGATCACCACATCAGGCTACTGGTGAGCCGGTCGGACGTGACCTCATCCAGCTCTCGTCCTTCGTGCCCCTATTTGGTGGAGTCCTTTTTACAAGACGCGGTGAATGTCGCCGCATTCTTCTTGACGAACTCCTGCACGCTCAGCGGTCCTTGCCCGTGAGCGAGCGCACGTCGTCCGACATCCGGTCGTAGCGTCCCGCGCGTGCAGGCCGGCCATCGTCGCGAGGTGGTTCACCAGATAGACCGGCAAGCCGCGCTCAATCAGCCCGTCCCGCCACGGCTCGACCGGAATGTCCTGAAAGGTGATCGTGCGGCCAAGCGCCTTCGAATGATCTGGATCCGTGATTGCTACTTTGCGGCTGGTTACTTCTTGCCTGGAGGATGGCTCAGTCAGTCCTCGAAGCGCGTCGCTCCAATCTGCGAGCTGCCTTTCGGAACGAGGGATTGCTCGTCCAATTTGGCGCCAAAGTAACGGGCATGCGTATCTGTGACGACTTGGCGTGTGTCCTCGGTTGCGCTTAGGAACTGGCGGATGATTTCGTCGAAATGGAACCGCTCTGGACCAGCTAAATCGATAACGTCGTTTACGGGCGCTCCCAGTGTGACATCGGCCAGAGCGGCAACAACGTCATCCGACAGGATGGGCTGGATAAAGGCAGAGGGCGAGCGAACCGTTTGCCCATCGGTGGGGAATTGAGCGATGATCGTCCCGATGAACTCAAAGAACTGCGTCGCGCGGAGGATTGTATAGGGTATTCCTGCGGACTGGATTAACTTCTCCTGCGCAACTTTCGCACGCATATAGCCGCTGTCAGGGATGCGATCAGCCCCGACAATTGATAGTGCAACGTGATGATCCACACCAGCGTCTGCCTCCGCCGCAAGCAGGTTCCGGGATGACTTCTCAAAGAACTCCAATACGCCGCATCCTCAAAGGATGGCGAATTCGTCACGTCGACAACAACCTCAGCATCCACCAGCACATCTGCCAGTCCCGCACCCGTAACGGCGTTGACACCTGAAGAAGGGGATGCTGCGTCCGCGCTCATGGAGCCTGGTCACCAGCTTCTTCCCAATCAGCCCACCGCCGCCAATGACAACAATTTTCATGCCGCACCTCTCATTAATTTAAGGACCATTGTTGTTGAGCTTTGAGCCATCAGTGAATTGTTAGCTTCTTCTGACACTTGCTTCCTGCGCCTGATTAAGTCCCGGTCGTGAGAACCGCGCGGAAACGCGCTTTGCCGCTCATCATGTACTCGTAGGCCTCGGCCGCCCGCTCGAGCGGAAAGATCTCGCTCATGGCCCGCACGCCGGTGAGCAAGCTGAAATTGAGCGTATCTTGGGAATCTATGGAACTGCCGGAAGGCCAGCCCACAATCGAGCGTCTTCCGAGGACGAACGGAATGGGGGGAACCTGCAGCGGCTCGGCCGCCGCGCCCAGGATCATCAATTTTCCATTGACCCCGAGCCCGCCCAGAGTCGCGGTCATTGCGTCCCCGTTCGTCACGGTCGCGAGCACCACCTTCGCGCCGCCCAGCTTGAGCAACTCGGCGGCGGGATCTTGCAGCTTGCTATCAATGTACGAAGAGGCGCCGAGCTTCCTGGCGAGCGGTTCCTTATCCATGCCGCGGGCGATCGCGACGGTTTTGAATCCCATCTTCGCGGCGAACTGAATTCCCAGATGGCCCAGACCACCAATGCCCAGTATGGCCACGAGATCGCCGGGACGCGCGCCGCTGTTGCGCAGCGAATTAAAGGTGGTGACGCCGGCGCACATCAACGGACCCACGTCCGTCGCCGAAAGCCCGTCTGGAATCACCGCCAAAGCGCCCGCCGGAGCGATCATGTATTCGGCGTAGCCGCCGTCGTAGGCGATGCCGGGAATTTGCAGCGCGACTTGACAGGTAACGAAGTCGCCGCGGCGGCAAGAGTCACAGTATCCGCAGTGGCCGCCGTGCCAGCCTACGCCGACCCGTTGAGCGAGCGTCCATCCGGCAACCCCCGTGCCGATGGCGTCGATGACGCCGGCAATTTCATGTCCCGGCACACGCGGATATTGAATACCCGGCCAAAGCCCTTCCTTGGTCATCGCATCGCTATGGCAAATGCCGCACGCTTCGACTTTGATGCGGACCTGTCCCGCCGCGGGTTGCGGAATTTCCCGCTCAATGAGTTCGAACGGACCTTTCGATCGCGTCACTTGCACGGCACGCATCATCGTTTTGATCCTTACGGTCGTCTCGTTTCTATTAGGTGGTTTTTGATTCATAGGACAGGTACTTCCGGCAGATCGGGCAGCGCAGGCTTGCCGCCCGCAATCCGTGCTGCCGAGCCGTTTATCTACTCATGCGGCGTGGGTTTGCGAAGGGTCGGAGAGACTGTGTTTGCGGTGGTCATGGGTTTCCTCCTGCGATCGCTGGAGAAAATAGTCGAACGCCGTCATTTGGGAAGAATAAGAAGGACCTTGTAGCGATCGGCGGTGGCGGCTGCCTCCTCAGGCGTGCTGCCGTTCCGACGCGCGCTCAGGTAGGGAGCATACCAGTCCCACCAGTTGTGCTTCGAATGCGTCTTCTCGTAGTGGTCGTGGTGCTGGGCCGTTTCGCGGAGGAGTTCGGCAAGGGTCGCGACCTCCATGGCTCGTGCTGGCTTTTACTTCCATTCGCCGCCGGGAAGGCGCGCCGTGATCTCCTGGAGCAACCGCCGGTTCCCGTCTGGATCCTCAAACGAGGCAAACGAGAAGTAGGAACGACCTTCCGGGTCCCGCCCAGTTTCATGTTCATGTTTACTGCTCCTTCTCTTTTGTTCTAAACGGCGCTCGTGGCGCGTAACGAGTGAAGACAAAATCGCGGGCTGGCAAGCCCGGTGGCAGGTAATACAGGTTTTTGTGGACCGCCGCATCGGCAGGTTGCCGCCATCTCAGGCGTACCTTCTCGAGTCCTTGACCATGAACTGAAGCCCGTTCTTAGTGGCCGCTACGAGAGACTGGGTATGGCCAAGGCCCTTGTTTTGAGCAATCTTCAACGTGCTTCTCCTTCACGTGTTAACTGGCATCACTGACGGCAGTGTCGATCACCCATTCCAACGGTCGCGGCTGAAAATGCAGTTCGCGTTTGGCCTTGGCATTCGATACGCCTCGCATCTGGGTTCCGTAGTAAACCGCATCCGCACCACTTGCTTTCAGAGCATCCTCAGCCGATACCTGTGGCGGTGGTGGAGCATTCACCCATCGAGCAAACGCAGGGAGCCATTTGCGCATCGCTAAAGGGTGATCATTCGCAATCAGATAGATTCCGGGAGTGCCTCGCTCTGCTGCCGCAACGGCGGCAATCGCCGCGTCCTCAATGTGTAACCACGACCAGACGCCTTCGCCATTCCCGACGATCGGGAACTGTTGCCGTCGCACCTGTTGGGCAACATCGCCATCGGGGCTGAACCAGGTGCCGGGCCCATAGAAGAAGCCATAACGCAGGGCCATCCCTTGAATGTTGGGATTTCCTACTAAGCGGTGCTCAAGCTCAGTTACCACGCGAGCATCTGCTGCAACCGCAGGCGAGGCATCAAATGCTAGAGGCGTTTCTTCATCTGCCAATCCAGGACCAGGAACCGCCCAGAATGCGATCGACTGCCTCAGGTAACGCCGCACACCCGCCGCTTGCGCGGCTGCCAGCACATTGGCACCCCCTTCCAAACGGATGCGAGTGTTGAAGGCGGCGGCGGCACTCATCGACTCACGGGTGTAGGTTCTGGGTAGAGCGGTGAGTTGTTCAATCACGACTTCCGGCTGAGCGCGACTAACAACCGCTTTGACCGCATCGGTATCAAATACATCGGCGATCGCAGGTTCTATGCCTTGTTCCACTAAAGCCTGAGCTTTTTCTGGAGAACGGGTCAGAGCAACGAGAGCGTGTCCTTTGGCAAGCAATTCCGAGATCAGCGGACGACCGATCGCTCCCGTTCCCCCTGCAACAAAAATCTTCATCTGTGACCCTCCTGTTGAAGTATAAGACTATTGACAAATACAACAAACATTAGCGTTGAGCCAATGCTGCCACTGCTGAGGGCTCGGGTCAGGCGCTATGCTACTGTCAGGCCCGCACCCATTTCTGAGGGCGCGGAGGCGCTCGATATCCCGAAGGATGTCTTCGGGGTCGCGTCTCCTCTGGGAATCTCCTTTCCTCAGCTGTGCCCGAAACCACCGCATCGTCGCCCCGCGATCCGAGCCCAGATACGCCTCAAGCACCCACTTTTTTACGCTCTCCCCAAAGCGCCTCCCGTTCCCGAAAACTGTGCTGCGTTGCCCATATTGCTTCGCAACCGGGCAAATTCCACCAATGACTTTAGCCAGTCTGGTTTGCTATTCCCTCCCGTTGAACTCATTGGGCAGACTTGCAGGCGCTAAATGTGGGTAAATTCCGTTTCTTGAGGCCTCCCCAATTAGCACGTCCCCGAACAAACCAATATGCGTCGCATTTCGAGTCAAAGTTTGTGGGGTAACCAGAAAAACTGATTCGAGCAAATCGCTCTGTGACAATGAGAAATCCATCCGGATCACGTCGCCTTTCTTTCCAGGCAGCCAATTTTTGCCCGGCTGTGGATCACGCGAGTTCCGCTCTTAAAGTCATTTCCGTTCCCTAGGTGACTCTGAACGGCAAGGCCATTGCCAGCCCGTTTCGGCCCGGGTAACTCTGTTAAAGCCCTCCGGTGAAGGGCAGAAAGGCGACATTTGCCCTTGCGCGGACATTCTGCCGCCGTGGCCGGTCTATTATCTGCGGGAATTTAAGGCAGTCGGGACAAGGAAGGAGGAACGTCGTGGGTTCTCCCCAACTATCTGGGCCGCATCCCCAAGACATTGCGCCTTCCCAACTTTATCCTCGACTCAACTACCGACGGCAGCTCCTCAGCCAGCTCAATCGCGGTGAGAGATCTGCGGCGAGCCGGCGGGCGATTTGCCGAAACTGCACCTGCCAGGCCACTGTGGGACAGATGGCGACTTGCCTTAGAGCGGGGATCCGCCGTAGCGTTAGATCGCGACCAGAGGAGCCGTATGCCGAGTGACAGGAGCAGGGTCAGTAGCGAATCGCCGGCGCGGCTCGTGGTCCGATTGCTCGGTGCCGTCGAAGTCATCTTGGACGGCCGCCGTCTTGGCGCCTTCAACTCTCTTCGCTTGCAGCGGTTCCTGGCGTTGATCACGTTGCGGAGATACCTGCAGCACCGCTCACGACTCGCGTTCGAGCTGTGGCCCGACTCCAATGAACGTCAGGCGCGGACCAACCTCAGAAAGCTGCTGTACGACTTCCGCCACGCGCTTCCCGACATCGGCGAGTTCGTCCAGGTCGATAACGAGATCGTGCGGTGGATTCCGACGGGGC
Organism: uncultured Verrucomicrobiae bacterium; assembly: GCA_963731945.1. Taxonomy (GTDB): domain Bacteria; phylum Verrucomicrobiota; class Verrucomicrobiia; order Chthoniobacterales; family Terrimicrobiaceae; genus DASTFP01. The sequence goes on from CAVSXN010000019.1 coordinate 132,140, forward strand.
CGAGCGAGGTCGACGTGCTGAGGTTCCGCGCTGCCATAGCTGCTGGCGATCTCGAACTTGCCGCGCGCCTGTATTCAGGCGACCTCCTTCCAGCTTGCTACGACGACTGGGTCATGGACGAGCGAGCGAAGCTTCGAGCCGAGGCGTACGGGGTCCTGGTGCGGTTGAGAGACGAGGCTGCCAAGCGCGACGACCACGAAGCGACGATTAGGCATGCCCAATGCATCATCGACCTGGAGCCGACCGACGAAACGGCCGTTCGAATCCAGATGGAAGCACATCTGGCGCTCGGCGACCGAGGCGCGGCGCTGCGCTCCTACCACCGGTACGCGGAGGTGCTCGAGCGCGACCTCGCGCTGGAACCGGGCGAGGCCATCGGGGCGATCTACCGACAGCTCCGGGCCAGCACACCCCACCGCGAGGAACTGCAGGGCGAGGACGTGGCACCCGTCGCCGAAGTGCCGTTCGTGGGCCGCCCCCTCGAACTGATCCAGCTCAACCAGGCATGGATCGCCGCGCGGGAGGGGAGGGCCCACCTCGTGTTGCTCTCCGGCGAACCGGGGATCGGGAAGTCCCGCCTCGCCCTGGAGCTGGGACGGCGCGTTCGAGCCGAGGGACACGTGGTGGCTTCGGCGCGGGCGTACGAGGCGGCGGGCAGACTGCCGTGGGGCCCGGTCATCGACCTCCTCCGATCGGATGCTCTCCGGAGCCACATCGACACGCTGGGCACGGTCTGGAGGGCCGAGCTCGCTCGTCTCCTCCCCGAGCTCCTCGAGGCTTCCCCGGCACCTCCACCGAGCCGCAGGGGCGACCTGGCTCAGCGCCATCGGTTATTCGATGCAGTGAGCCGGGCCATCGTCGGCGACCGCCCGCGTCTGCTGATCATCGACGATCTGCAGTGGTGCGACGCCGAGACCATCGAAGTGATCGGCTTCGTCGTCCGTTCCGGGCCGACGGCACCCGTCCTCATCGTGGGTACCGTCCGCTCGGAGGAGATCCCAGAGCATCATCCCCTCGTCGGACTCATCGACGCGTTGGGCCACGACAAGGCCGTGACCACCGTGCCACTCGACCGGCTCGACGAAGCCACGACTGCGACGCTCGCTGCTCGGCTACGCAATGCGGACACGATCGATTCGGAACTCGCGGCACGAATCTGGGCGGAGACCGAGGGCAACCCACTCTTCGTCATCGAAGTGCTTCGAGCCGGGATCTCCCCTGAGGGAATGCAGGCGGCGCTCACTCCCACGATGCGCGCGGTGCTGGGCGCCCGACTGGGCCAGCTCCCTGACGGAGCCCGGCGGCTCGCCGAGGTGGCGGCCGTCATCGGTCGGCCCTTCTCGGTCGGTCTGCTGGTCTCGGCGACCGGGATCGGCGAGCCAGAGCTCGTCGACCATCTCGACGAGCTCTGGCGTCGACGGATCATCCGCGATCAGGGACTCACGTACGACTTCAGCCACGACAAGCTTCGGGCGGTCGCCCTGGAAATGCTCAGTCCCGCTCGTCGACGTCAACTCCACCGGGCCGTCGCCGAAGCGATCGCAGTCGAGTTCCGCCACGACCTTGACGCGGCCAGCCCACAGCTGGCCGCACACTACGACCAGGCCGGCATGGTCCAGCCGGCCATCGATGCCTACCGCGTGGCCGGAGCCCGAGCGGTGGCGGTGTCGGCCCTCGACGAAGCGGTCACCATCTTCCGGCGAGCACTCTCACTGCTCGCGGAGTTGCCACCGTCACCCGGTCGTGATGCGCTCGAACTCGACATCCGGATCGCCCTCGGCTCTCCCCTGGTGGCCCTCGAGGGCTACGGCTCAATCGGAGCGCACCAACTCTATGCGCGGGCCCTTTCTCTCTGCCGCCAGCTCCACCGAGTCGTGGATCCCCCGATTCTCCGCGGTCTCGGTCTCGCCCGGCTGCAGGGCTGCCGTTTCGACGAGTGCAGCGAGCTCGGCCAGGCGCTCGTCGACCATGAAAGCCATGATCCGATCGCAAAGACCGAGGGACGGTATCTCCTCGGCGTGAGCGCCTTCTGGCGGGGTGATCTGGCGAACGCCCGTCAGTACCTCGAAGGCGCCATCGAGGCCTATGACCTGTCCCATCGCTACGAGCATCTGGCGTTGTACGCCCAGGACCCGAAGGCTGTCTGTCTCGTACGGCTGGCCTGGGTTGACTTGTGGGCGGGAGACGCCGGCCGGGCCGACGAGAGGGCCCGATCTGCTCTCGAGCTGGCCGTCGATCTCGATCATCTCATGACGCTGTGGTACGTCTTTACCTACGCGGCGATCATCGCCGCCGAATCCGAGGATCTCGTCCGCCTCGCCGAGCTGCTCGGGGATGCTGAGCGCCTGGGGAAGCGTCTACCGTTGCGCTACCTCATGATCGTCGGAGAGGCCCTCCGGGGCTGGCTGGAGGTCTGCGAGGGGTCACCCGGGGGCATCGAGCGGATCGTGCAATCGGTGGCGCGCTCGCGCACCGACGGGGAGAGCCTCCACCTGACCTACACGCTCCTTCTTCTCGCTCGAGCTCGTGGCATGGCCGGCGAACTCCACGAAGGACGAGCCGCGACACGCGAGGGGCTCTCGTTGTCACACCGCCGCAACCAACGCTATCTCGAGGCCGAGCTGTGGCGAGTCGACGGTGAGCTGGCGTATCGCGGCGGAGAATCCGACGCTGTTGCGTCGCTGCGGAGAGCTGTCGAGGTCGCCGACGGGCAAGGCGCGAGCTGGTTGGCGCTTCGGGCTCTCCACTCCTTGGCCTGTCGATACCCCGATCACGCCTTGCGGGAGCAACTCGGGGATCTGCTCGAGACCATTCCTTCGGGCCACGATCTCCTTGCGTTCCGGGCGGCAACCGATCTTCTGAACGACTCCGGCTGAGAGGGAACGCTTACGGAACGCCGGCGCGTGTATCCTCGGCCCAATCGAGCAGAGGAGCACGCCATGAACGATACGATCAAGGCATTGACCGAGACGGTGCGAGGTCGCGTCATCATCGCCTCGGATCCCGACTATGACGACGCCCGCGCCGTCTACAACGCCATGTACGACCGCAGGCCCCACGCCGTCGTCCAGTGCACGGATTCGGCCGACGTGATGGCCGTGATCGCCGCTGCCCGCGACCGCGGCGTCGACCTGGCCATCCGGGGCGGCGGCCACAGCGTTCCCGGATTCGGCACGGTGGACGACGGGCTGGTCATCGACCTCTCGCCCATGAAGGGCGTACGGGTCGACCCGGCCAAGAAGGTCGTCTGGGTCGGGGGCGGCGCGACCTGGGGAGATGTCGACCACGCGACCTACCCGTTCGGCCTCGCCGCGCCCGGCGGGGTCGTCTCGACGACCGGGGTGGCGGGCCTCACGCTGGGTGGCGGCATCGGTTACCTCACCCGCAGCGTGGGGCTCTCCATCGACAACCTGCTCTCGGCCGATGTCGTTCTCGCTGATGGCCGGCAGGTCACGGCCAGCGACTATCAGAACGAGGATCTGTTCTGGGCACTGCGCGGCGGCGGCGGCAACTTCGGGGTCGTCACCAGCTTCGAGTTCCGGCTCCACGAGGTCGGTGATGTCGTGGGCGGCCCGCTGTTCTACGACTTCGACGATGCCACGGCGGTCCTGGAGTGCTACCGCTCCTTCATCAACGAGGCGCCCGAGCAGCTGGGATGCTTCTTCGGCTGGCAGATCGCGCCTCCGCTGCCGTTCATCCCCGAGGACCGGGTCGGGGATCTGTTCTGCGTGCTGGTCACCTGCTGGAATGGTCTCCATGAGGAGGCCGAGCAGGTGCTCCGGCCACTCCGCGATGTCGCCGAGGTGAAGGCCGAGCTGGTCGAGGTGATGCCGTTCCCGGCCCTGCAGAGCGCCTTCGACGACATGGTCCCGAAGGGCATGCAGAACTACTGGAAAGCGGACTTCGCCACCGAACTCACCGACGCGGCGATCGCTGCGCACGTCGAACATGGCAAGAGGACGCCGAACGTGCACTCGTCCATGCATCTCCACCCCATCAACGGCGCGGCGCAGCGAGTCGGCGCCGACGAGACCGCCTTCGGACACCGGGACAAGAGCTTTGCGCCGGTGATCGTCGGGATCTGGCCTGACCCGGCCGACAACGAGGCCAACACCAAGTGGGTGAGGGACTACTACGCAGCCATTCATCCCCACTCGGGCAGCGCCGGGGGCTACGTCAACTTCATGTCCGGCGACGACGCCCACCGTGCCGCCGAGAACTACGGCGCCAACTACGAGCGGCTCTCCGCCGTGAAGGCGGCCTATGACCCGGAGAACCTCTTCCACGTCAACCAGAACATCGCTCCAGCGAAACGGAGGTGAGCGCGATGACCGGAACCCTGTCAACGCCAGGAACAAGCCAGATGCCTTGGGAACCCGACACCTCTCTGCTCCACGCAGCGCGCGAGATCGCCCCGATTATCCGGGCGCACAGCCAGGAAGCAGAGCGGGAACGACGACTGTCGCAGCCGGTCTTGAAGGCACTGCGCGAGACGGGCCTGCTGCGAATGACAACTCCCCGTTCGCTCGGGGGGTTGGAGACCGACCCCGTTACCCGCGCCCTCGTCGGTGAGGAGATCGGTCGCCACGACTCTGCTGCGGCGTGGACCCTGGAGAACCCCTTGGACTGGGCCTTCTTCTGTTGCCGTCTCCCCGACGAAGGAGCCGAGGAAATCTACAGCCGCGGAGCGGACATCCTGATCGCCGCCCAGTTCGGCCGCCCGCTGAAGGCGGCGTCGGCCAACGCAGGATACCGCATCTCCGGCCGCGCCCCGTTCGTCAGCAACTGTTATGACGCCGACTGGATCTCGTCGACGGTCCTCGTGGACGAGGACGGATCCGGCGGGGACGAGCCCGAGATGCGCATGGTCTATTTTCGGAGCGAGGAGTGCGAAATCATCGATACGTGGGACGTCATGGGGATGCGGGGCACGGGCAGCAACGACATCTCCGTGACCGACGTGTACGTGCCCCGGTCCAGGACCTTTCCGATGGTGCCGGACTTCGAGCCAGGATCGCACTATCGAGGCCCGCTGTATCGACTCCCGGTCGTGGGCGCGGCGGCGTCCGGTATTCCGACGCCGATGTTGGGGGTGGCGCGACGCGCTCTCGACGAGGTGACCGAACTCGCCCGGACCAAGACTCCGGTGGCGTCGAGTGGTCTGCTGAAGGAACGGGCGTCAGCCCAAGTTCAGCTGGGCCGAGCGGAAGCGATCCTGCGCTCAGGGCGCTTGTTGCTTCTTGACACCCTGAGCGAAGCGTGGCGGAGATGCGTCGACGGCGAGACCCACTCGCTGGAGCAGAAGGCGGACCTCCTGCTCGCGATGGCCCACGCGATGAGCAGCGCCGTCCAGGCGGTGGAGCTCGCATGCAGCATCGCGGGAACGACGGCGTTTCGAGCCTCCAGCCCGTTGGAACGTTGCTTCCGGGATGTCCAGACGATGAGACATCATGTCTTCGCCTCTGAGCAACGTTATGGGACCTTTGGGCAGGTGTGTCTAGGGGTTCCACCGGACTTCCCCGTGGTTGCCTTCTAGCGTTCCCTTGACGTAGTAGAGAAAATCTGAATCGCTGCGAGCTCTAACCGTGGATCCGCCGTAGCGCGTGGATCCGCTGTCCCAGCCGGGGATGGAGGCCGCTTGCTTGATCCAGGTCGCTAGCTGGGGGATCCGAGCCCAGATATCGGTCATCTCGGCTTCCCAACGAGATCAAAGCAATGATGGCTACACGCTCGAAAGCACCACCACGATTCAGAAGTTCTCTACCGCGAAACGCAATGCGGCGACCGACTTCCAGGGCACCCTTCAATGCGATGGTTACGTGGGAGCTTTGTCAAAAAAACACAAGCACCCTATCACCCTGGCGGGATGGTAGCCCACGCGCGACGCAACTTCTACGAGGCGCGCGAGCAGGCACCGCAGCGTTGTGGATGGATCTTGCGTCAGATCGGGCATCGCATTACTGCAACAGGCGGAGCAAGAGCCTGCTAGACCGCGGTAGAAAAGTGGAATAGAAAGAATAGAAATCCGTTCTTCTCCGTAACCCAAAAACTAGTATTAAGAAATCTTATCTCTATTTCGCGGGTTCGGTTAAGGGACGGAGCGCCTTCGCCGACCACGTATCCCGGCGTGAGAACGACCTGCAACCGAAAACCGGTTACCGGACCGATCAACAATCGACACCAGAAGGACCAAGAGACACATGACATCCATCTTCCACGTCGCGACAACCGGCTCCGACATCGCGGACGGCTCCGAAGACCGGCCGTTCCGGACCATCAACCGCGCTGCCAGTGTGGCCCAGGCGGGGGACACCGTCGTCGTCCACGAGGGTGTGTACCGCGAATGGGTGGATCCCCGGCACGGCGGACGGAGTGACCAGCGGCGCATCACCTACGAAGCTGCCCCTGGCGAGCACGTAGTCATCAAGGGCTCGGAACGCGTCACCGGCTGGGAACCGTTCGGCGGAACAGTCTGGAAGGTGACGGTGCCAAACTCTCTCTTCGGCTCGTTCAACCCCTTCGCCGAAGAGATCGACGGCGACTGGATCGTTTACCCGGGGGCGGACTCGCCGAGAAGGCATCTCGGCGACGTCTACCTGAACGGACTGAGTTTCTACGAGGCGCCGAGCCGGTCCGAGGCGTCGGATCCGACGCTTCGGACGGAAGCGATCGACGACTGGACCGGCGTCGCCGACCGGATCCGCAACCCTGAGCAGACGCGCTACGTGTGGCACGCCGAGGTCGGCGACGACGAGACGACGATCTGGGCGAACTTCCAGGGATCCGATCCGAATGCCCAACTCGTCGAAATCAACGTGCGCCGAAGCGTCTTCAGCCCGACCGAGCACCATATCGACTACATCACCGTGCGCGGCTTCGAGCTCATGCAGGCCGCGTGCCCCTGGACCCCACCGACCGCGGACCAGCCGGGTCTCATCGGGCCGAACTGGGCGAAGGGGTGGATCATCGAGGACAACGTCATCCACGACGCCAAGTGCTCCGCGATCTCGATCGGCAAGGAGGCATCCACTGGACACAACTTTTCCACGACGCGGGGAGACAAGCCCGGTTATCAATACCAGCTCGAATCGGTGTTCGCCGCGCGACAGATCGGCTGGGATCGCGAGCACGTCGGCTCGCACATCATCCGACGCAACACCATCTTCGACTGCGGACAGAACGGCATCGTCGGGCATCTCGGTTGCGTCTTCTCGACGATCGAGGACAACCACATCTACAACATTGCCCTCAAGCGGGAGTTCTACGGCTACGAGATCGCCGGCATCAAGCTCCACGCCGCCATCGACGTCGAGATCCGGCACAACAGGATCCACAACTGCTCGCTCGGCACATGGCTCGACTGGCAGACTCAAGGCACGCGTGTCTCCCGGAACATTTACTACGACAACAACCGAGACCTCTTCGTTGAGGTGAGTCACGGGCCGTACCTCGTCGAGCACAACATCTTCGGGTCACGGGCGTCCCTCGAGCTGTTCAGCCAGGGTGGCGCATTCGTCAACAACCTCGTCTGTGGCACCGTGCGACTCGAACCCGTCATGGACCGCGCGACGCCCTACCACTTGCCGCACAGCACTCATATCGCCGGCTACGCAGTGATCTACGGCGGCGATGACCGCTTCGTCGGGAACATCTTCCTCGACGGTGATGCCGCCCTCGCCTATGGGCCGGCCGCAGAGGGCCTGGCACCCGCCGGCTACGGCACGGCCGGGTACAATGGGCACCCGGCATCCTTCGAGGAGTACCTGGCACGCATCGACGAGCAACCGCCCGGCGACCACCAGCGCTTCATCGACGTGAAGCAGCCTGCCTACATCCGCGAGAATGTCTACGCCGCCGGGGCGCACGCCTTTGAGGGCGAACGTGATCCTCTGCGGCTCGATGAAGCTGTGACAGCCGTGCTCGTCGATGAAGGTGACGCGGTCTACCTCGAAACGCAGCTGCCCGATGCGTTCGCACGGACAACGGTGAGCGTCGTGAGCGGGCAGGACCTCGAGCGCGTCCGATTTGTCGATGCCGACTTCGAGGAACGTGACGGCGCTCCGGCACTCATTGAGGTCGACGTGCTCGGCGACCGGAAGTCGCCGGGAAAGACCTACCCGGCCGGTCCGATTGCCGCACTCAGCAGCGGAACGTCTCGCGTGCGCGTCTGGTGACGACGTAGTGTGGCCGGGATGTGGCTCCGCCGCACCAAGTAGTGGCGGGACGGTTCCCGTGAATGAGGTCCGCAGCCAAAAGCGAGCGAACACGGTCAGACCTCGTCCGATCTTGGATGCATCGAGCAGGGCGGTAGATCCACGTTTGGCAAACGTCCGTCACGCTGAGGCGCTACCACAGAATGCGGAGGTGTTCGGCACATCAAGGTCCTCATCCTATGCAAAGTTGAAGCTGTCCAACGAAACTGCCGTCGCCTGCTTGAACACGCGAGAAAAGTGAAACGGACTCAGTTCCACCAACTTCGCGAGCGTCTCGATGGAAATCTCCTCAGCGAGCCGCTCACGCACGTAGTCCTCCACTTTGCGCAGTCGCCAGATTGGCAGACCACCGTGGAAATCGGGCTTCTCCGCGGCTGCGGCGACGTATTTCTTCGACGAGATATGAAGCGAACAGGTGCGCTAGGTCTAAGGAGATCATATCTCAGATGGGGGCTTTGCTGAGTACTGCCTTGGCCGAACTAGATCATGTTGCGGCGGACGTTGATCTTGCTGAGGAAGCCGACACCTCTGAAGACGAAACCGAGGAGGACGACGATGCGACCCGCGGACAGTCCAACACTTGCCGGACTGGCGCTCCAACATCAGGCAAAGAGATTTGAAGAAAAAACGCCCCGAGCAGCTTCGTGAGGCGCTCGAACGGGTGCAATCCTTATAGCACTCTCGGCACTATCGTCATCACTACCGCCACCACTGCCGCCCAGCCCACCACGTCCAGCACCAGTCCGTGCCGGATCATTTTCCGGACCGGGACCAATCCTGAACCATAGACGATCGCGTTCGGCGGCGTGGACACAGGCAGCATAAACCCGAGCGACGCGCCCAGACATGCCGCCAGCGCCGGCTGGATCGGCGGCACCCCCGCCGCTTGCGACACCGCGATGGCCACTGGGACAACCATCGCGGCCGAGGCAGTGTTGCTGGTCGTTTCGGACATGATCGTGCCAAGTGCCGCGAAAAGCATCGTTAGACCGAGGACCGTATCGGCCTGGAGCTCGCGCGCAATGCCCTCGCCCATCCACGTTGCCAGGCCGGTGGAGAACATCTGTTCGCCCAGCGCCAACCCGCCGCCAAAAAGTAGAATCGTCCCCCAGTCAATTTTCGCTGCCTCGCGCCAGGACAGCGTAAACTGCCCGCGCCGCAAATCCGTCGGCAGGACAAACAGCAGGATTGCGCCAAACAGCGAAGCCATCGCCTCCGGCAGGCGCGCGTTGAACCAGCGGAACACCGGGTCCTCCGCGCCACGGGCCAAAGCGATAATCCCGGGCGTGATCCATAAACCCACAGTCAACAAAAAGGCGATCAACACATTGCGCTCGCCCCGCGAAACTTTGGCCTCGGGGAGCGCGATCGTCCCGGTCGCTGTCGCCGGCGTTCCGGCGGCGGCAGTTCGAAAATACACGCACAAAAATCCAATCAGCACGACCGCCAGCGGCAGCCCAAAAAGCATCCATTGAAAGAACGTGATCTTAATTTTCAGGTTCGTCTCAATAAATCCCAGGCCGATCAGGTTCGGCGGCGTTCCCACGGGCGTGCCCAGGCCCCCAATCGATGCTGCGAACGCCGTCATCAACATAAGCGCCGTTCCAAATGCCGGTGGCATTCGGCTCTCTTTGAGGATCGCCAGCGCGATCGGAAACATCATCGCCGTCGTCGCCGTATTGGACACCCATAATGAAACGAAACCGGTAGCGATCCCAAATGCCGCGAGCAGCCGCTTCGGGCTCGTTCCGACCCCGCGCATGATTCCAAACGCTATACGCCGGTTCAGCCCGTGCTGTAGCATCGCTTCCGCAATCAGAAAGCTGCCAAGAAAAAGGAAAATGATCGGATCGGCAAAACCGCGAAAGATTTCCTTGGCAGAACCGATGCCCAGCAACACACACAGCGCCGGTCCGAGCAGCGCCGTCACCGCCAGCGGAATCGATTCCGTCATCCAAAGCACCACGACCGCGCCGAGCACCGCCAACAGCCGATGCGCCTCGACGCTGAGACCTGCCACCGGAAGCGCCCAAACCACCACGAAAACAACCGGCGCAGCCACCAATCCAATGGTCCGGCGCCAATGCTCGAAACGCTCTTCACTTCCCATACGCGCTGATCTTAAACAGAGCCCATGCATTGGCGGCAACTCTAGTTAGCTTGTTTCTAACGTTCACCATCGCAGCCGATTCCGCGCTAACGAAAATCGCATCCTGGACGACGACGCGGGTTATGACGGTTTGGACTTTTGGGGCGAAGGATATTCACCCGCCGAACCTCGACCGCCTCGCCGCCGAAGGGACGAAGTTGGCGGCCAGTGCCCTTGAGAGTCGAAGCGCTCTCGATCCTGATGGATGGAATCGATCTGCGTGGGGCCAAGATACGTTCCTGGTATGAGCGAGAAGCGAAGACCGTACTTGTTCTGCGAGATTGACGCGGGGTTTGGGGACGCGCAGCCCCCATCAAACCGGTTCGTCCGGCTCCCGGCATACTCGCTCGGGATTCGGTAGCCAAGCGCACTGTGCGGACGACGCTCGTTATATTCGATGCGCCAGCCTTCCAGGATAACGCGCGCTTCGTGCAGATTGCCGAAGGCCTTCTTCTCTCCGAAGTCGCGTCACTCGTTTGCCCTTGACCGCGAAGCCTTCCCGCCGTAGCAGCGCGGTAATGCGCCGAACACTATCGCCCGAAGTCGCACAATTCTGAGGGCGACGTGCGCGTGGACCCTGAGCTGCTCGAGCTTTTCCCCGGATATTATGCCCGACGCAAAACCGAGTTGTCATCGAGAGCGACTCACCCCCGCCGCCCTTCGATGCGTCCTATGGGGTTTATCGCTGCATGAATGAGATGCGCGCGCGGCTTGCTTGGCTTCGCGCAAGGGATGTCGTCTCGAAAACACCGTTGCACACGCTGCGCAAGGAATTCAGCAGCTTGATCAATGCTCGCTACGGGCTGCTCGCCGCCAGCGAGCAGTTGCGTCACGGCGGCATCGGGGTAACAGCGCGCCGGTGCCAGTTGACCTGGACTGATGCGCATCTTGTCGAACGCGTCGAGCACATTTGGATTCGACTCGAACGCGTCGGCGGCCGATGAACCCTTCACGACGAGATCTGCGCTCGGGCCGCACTGATTCGCGACGAGACGCATCGCGCCTCGCAGATCGCTGAGCGGATCGCTCGCGGGATCTGACCACGACTTTGAGGGCACGGCCTTTGAGGTCGTCCGTAGATCAACTCGGCGGTGATTTCTCCCCGAGTCTCCGTCGACACACTTCACCTTGCCCGTGAACAGGCCCATCCATTCCTCTCGCCTCGAGATCAAAAGATCGAAATCTCTCGCGAGCAGCTCGACTTCGCGATTCTCGGGTCCACCTGCTGCGGGCGTGGGCGCGCTTCGGTAAAACAAATCGTCGGCAGTCAAGTTTCTGACGGGTTTGAAAAAAGGCGGACTAAAGAGCGAAAGTTGCTCTCTCTCGCGAGGCACAGCGCTGCCTTTGCTGAAGCGCGAGACGAAGGGCGCGAGTTTCTGATTTCCTCGAAAAAACTCGACGCTGATCAAGTCGCTCGAAGAAGTGACGCTTCGCGGAAACAAGTTGTCTTTCAGAAACGACGGCGCGCTCGGGATCTGCGCGAAGCTTTCGACGAGCGTGCTCGTTCTGTAGAGCGCCTCGGTGGGAATAGTTGTGGGCATAGAATTTCCTTGGTTGGTTGCGTAAGCCTGCTTGTTGAAAAACGCAACCCGAAGGCGCGCGGATTGCTTCGTAGTGACGGAAGCTCTTTGCTTGTTCCTAGCAGCTCGACTGCGCGCGTCCCTGTGTCGAGCGGGCTCACAGTTTTTCGCTCGCAGGGCGGGCACGCGGCCGCGCTTTGAAGCACTTGTCAAGCGGGGTTCTTGAAAAGTCTAACCCGATTCGGCGCAAAGAAGCGCACACTTCTTGCCTTGTTTGTCCCTTCCACACGGCCGAAACCGTCTTTCCCGGTGACCGAACCTTGAATCGGTCGCGCCAAAATCATAAGTCGCCGACTTAGAGCGGACAGGGTGGGATTATTCGGTGGTAGTCCGCCCGCCTTCGTGACCAACACGCTTTATCTCGATGGAATGAGCGCGATTGTGCTCGCGGTCGGTCCTTAGTAGAATGGCACCCATGGTACCTTTTATTCTCGGCATCGGCGGAACATCGCGTCCGAACTCATCCACGGAAAAGGCGATCCGCGTTTGCCTCAAAGTCGCTGCGGCAAATGGTGCAGAAACTTTGTTGCTGGGCGCCGCTGATCTCCAGTTCCCGTTCTACGCGTGGGAGAATTCAACGCGCACCAAAGAAGCAGCGCGACTCGTCGAAGAGGTGAGACGTGCGGATGGGATCGTCCTCGGGTCGCCCGGCTATCACGGCACAATCTCGGGGCTCGTAAAAAATGCCATCGATTACGTCGAGGACATGAACAAAGATCCGCGGCCTTATTTCGACGGTCGCGCGGTTGGATGTATTGCGGTTGCTTCGGGATGGCAGGCTTCGGTCACGACGTTGACAGCGCTGCGGTCGATCGTACATGCGCTGCGCGGTTGGCCGACACCGCTCGGTGTTGCGCTCAACTCGACCGTCAAGCTCTTTGATGACGACGGCAATTGCCTCGATGAAAGCGCCAAAAAACAATTGGAGCTGATGGGTCAGCAGGTATTTCAGTTTGCGCGTATGCAGATGCGATGAAGAGTATAATAGTGCGCTGTTCCTGGTCTTTCATCTCCGCTTCAATTCTGCGGGACGATCATAGGCGCGAAGTCGGCCATCAAAAAAGTCGTTGATCAGCAACCCGGACAATGACTATTATTGTAATCTAGGCGTAGCTTTTTTGACCACTCCGGGAACAGGCAACCTGCGTCGAGCTTTCCGATCCGGCCGATGGGCAAGGATTTTGACAACGCCTCGAATTTTTTCTCGTCCTTGACGCTGCGCGGGCAAACGCCGTGTCGATCGTGCCCGGGCAGACCGCGTTCACGCGGATGCCTTTGGCGGCGTATTCGCGGGCGGTGGCCCGCGTCAGACCAATGACACCGTGCTTCGATGCGGTATGGGACGAAATACCCCGGTCCCCCCTGAGGCCACCGATGGAGGAGCAGTTGACGATCGCGCCGCTGCCCTGGCGGTTCATCTGGCGCACTTCATGTTTCATGCAGCTCCAGACGCCCCGCAGATTGACGTGGGTGACGCGTGTAGACCTCATCGACCGCGTTCTGGAAAAGGCGAAGCTGCTCCAGCAGGGACCGAACAACTTCGTCAATCTCTGCGTCGAAGGAGTCCTTGATGCCATGGATGCGCCGAGAAGCGACGACATCCCGATCTTTGTCGCTTCACAACCAGGTTGAGGGGAAGACCTTTCTGACCTCCAGAGCGGTCAGGGCTATCGTTGGAGCCCTAGCACCTGAGGTTTACGATCGACGCCCAGGAACAGAACTTTCTGATGGAGCTTGTCAACAAGCACGAGGTCGCCTGACAGCCGAAGTCTTCAAGGGATACCGCAAGCTGGCCCAGCGCATGAATTAGGAGCGCATTGGCCACGAAAAGGAACTCGAAAAGCTACAGGGCAAGCAATGAGAACATCCAATTCTCTTCCCTCCTCCCAAGACGACCGGCTCATTGACTTCAAGGAAACCGCCCACCTGCTGGGCGACATTTCCGAGCGGTCGGTTCGCCGTTTGATTGCCAGCGGCAAATTGCCGCCTCCGTCAAGGTGCTGAGCGCGCTAAGGCTCTACCATTCCGAAGTAAAGGGTCTTTGGAGCGTTTGAAAAACAAGCTTCCCTCCCGGCAACGCTAGGATTTATGCGCCCCGGCGGCAATTTGTTTCAAGGAAAAGATTGCATTGACCTGTGAACCATTATATGATTCACACACCCATGAAAACCGCCACCGTTCGCGATTTGCGCACCCGCTTTCCCGTGGTGGAAGGCTGGCTGGCCGAAGGGGAATCTGTCGCCATCACCAAGTCCGGCAAGCGCATTGCCATGCTGACCAAGGCCGATCCCGTCCTGGAAGTTTCTCCGCGTTCCGCCTTCGCCAAACGCTTCGGCACTCCGCTACCCCGGCCCCGCAAGCCCACCAAGATTGCGCAAACCTTGATCGAGGATCGCGGCGAATGACCTATTGCGACTCATCCTTTCTGGCCTCGCTCTACGTGCCCACGGACGTTTTCAATCCGCAGGCCCGCAAGGAAGCCGCCAAATTCACCGACGCAATTCCTTATACGCTGTTGGGCGAACTCGAACTTTTGAACGCGCTCCGGCGCGGCCTGGGAGACGCGTCCCTCGATCAATCCGCGCATCACGCCATTATTCGCGACCTCGACACCGACGAAGCCGACGGATTGCTCGAACGCGCCGCCCTCAATCAAATCAAGCTCTACGAAAAGGCTCGCGAGCTTTCCAAGAAGCACACGTCCGTGCTCGCCTGCCGCTCGCTCGACATTCTGCATGTGGCGTCCGCTCTTGTCCTCGGGGCCAAGAAATTCGCCAGCTTTGACCACCGCCAGCGCAAGCTTGTCGCCGCCGTGAGCCTCCCGCTCGTGCCGCTTTCCATCGCCAAGTAGAATCCTCACGCTCTCACATCCATGATCTCACCTAGTCAGGACAATGAAAAATGGTGCGCGATACAGGGTTCGCACCCCCGCCCGCATCGCTACGCGAAGCGTTGCGGGCGCGGTGTGGCCCTTACTCCAAAGCGAGCCGAGTCTTCAAATAGCGTCGGCCAAATCCGGTCTTGAACTGAAGTTCTCGCTTACGTGCTGCGAGCTCTGATCGACACGCCTCGTAATAAGCGAGTTTCACTGGCAATCGGTATTGCGTTGCCGGCACCTTCCCGCCCAAATGTTCCTCCATGCGGCGGTGGAGATCATTAGTCGAGCCGACGTAAAGGTTCCCGTCACCACATACCAAGACGTAGGTGTAGGCAAAACCGCTCACGCTTTTCTTCTGGTGCGCGATACAGGGTTCGAACCTGTGTATTATCTCATTGTTACTCTGTGGTCACAAGAGTTGTTGACTAGTGTTGACCAGTTTTCTGATTGAGGCCGCATACGGGAGTGCCGTCCGTGGGCAACAAAAAGGAGGCCGAACTGGCCTCCTATTTTGAGTCACCTGGGTCACCGCACGCAAGCCGCTGCACGAGCTCCGCAAGGAACTCGGTTCGCTTGTTACGGCGGAGTATGGCATCTATGCTGCGTCGCGGGTGCTGCGGCATTCCACTGGGGCGACTACCGCTGCGCATTACACGATTTGAAAACGAGGCCCACGATGCCGTGGGAGCATGGCTTAAGCCGGAGAACGTCGTTTCCATGCCGTCGCCAGGAGGTGCACGAAACACGCGAAACGCCGCTTAAACGGAGGAAGGCAAAATGAACAAGTGTAGGACGCGAAGCCTCTCATGTATTGGTGCAGAAACCAGGGTGAAAGCGCCAATGCGAGAAGGAGAAAATGCACGCTAGTGTCCTGAGAGAGAAGTCAATTTAAGAAAGGGAGTTTTCAAGCTTTCTAAAGATAGAATCCGCAGAAGCGGTCCAGGTAAAGGGTTTGGGTTCTTTGTTGTGCTCGGCGAGGTAGGCATCGATAGCGGCTTGAAGTTGTCGCACGGAAGAAAAGCTTCCCCGTCGGATGGCCTCAGTGGTGATCCGAGCAAAGAAACGTTCGACCAAGTTGAGCCAGGAACTGCCCGTGGGAGTGAAGTGAAGGTGAAAGCGTGGGCGGCGCAGCAGCCAGCGATGCACTTTGGGGGTTTTATGGGTGGCGTAGTTGTCAATGATGAGGTGAAGTTGACTTTTGCCGTCATCGGGGAACTCGGCGTCTATACGTTCCAGAAAGGCCAGGAATTCCTGATGGCGATGGCGCTGATGACATCGGCCGAAAACCCGTCCAGTGGCCGCGTCGTAAGCGGCAAAGAGAGAAAGGGTCCCGTGACGTACATAATCGTGGGTCTGACGCTCGGGCAGACCGGGACGCAGCGGCAAGATGGGTTGGCTGCGCTCCAAGGCTTGAGTCTGGCTCTTCTCATCGACACAAAGCACGATGGCTTTCTCAGGCGGATTGAGATAGAGGCCCACAATATCGCGCACCTTCTCCACAAACATCGGATCCTTGCTCACCTTGAAGGAGTCCACCCTGTGGGGCTTGAGTCCAAAGGCGCGCCAAATTCGCAAGACCGAATGCTCGGAAATGCCTGCTTCCTTGGCCATTAGGCGGCTGCTCCAGTGCGTGCGAGCCCGCGGGGTCGTCTCCAGCGTCTTAGTGAGGATCTCCTCGACTTTCTTGTCGCCGATGCTTCGCGGAGCCCCGCTGCGGGGTGCATCAACCAGCGCCTCGATCTTCTCGCGAGCATAACGGCTACGCCACTTGCCAACGGTGGGCAGAGAGACTCTTTCGCGCCGGGCAATCTCGGTGTTACTCAATCCCTCCGAGGCACCCAAAATGATCCTCGCACGCAGTGAATCGCGTTGGTTGGACTTGGGTCGACTGGCTATCAATGTAAGCTTCTCTCTCTCGGCAGGACTTAGAACAATCGTGGCGACGGGTCTTCCTATTGGCATTTAGCCTTTGTAAGCCCCACGATGCTGTTTTACAATGTATTTCTCTCTCAGTACACTAGAAGGCCCTTTCTTGCGCCAGAAATGGCCCTGCAAAGGCTTGAGGTCCCAAGTCCGCTCCATCCCCCTTCGCCTTTTTGATGCAGCTTCTCGTAGCTTCAGAAAGGAAGTCGGATCAATGCCACCAAGGGCGGAAGACACGCTGCCACTACGTTTCCCACGCCACGCAGATATTCAGGTTACTTCCATGCACTTCGCAGACTATAAAGAGCGTGTAAAGGTTGAGGTTAGCGAGCCGCTCGGCGCAGAGAATGCTACTACATTTCCGCGGGTCGTCAGCGACGAAAAACAGGATACCGCAACCCCCTCCGCCTAATACGAAGCTCGCATGAACCGCAGAAGAAGGAGCTGTTGTAGACGGCTTTATTCCTTTTCGGGACGGCGCCTTCATCCGGTCCCCTTCCTCTCCTCTTCAGCAACTGGTCGACTGCCTCTAACCGACAGGTTGAAGCGAAATAGCTACGGGGAACGGCTTCTGGGGATAGTAAACCGAAGGCGGCTAGCTGCAGTTATTAAACGGGCGTAGGCGAATCAGCCTAAGCTGAAGTTTACCGTGTTCCGCGAGACGGAATCCTAAAAGACTTCTGGCGATAGCCCAAAGTTTTCGACCAGTAGTCAGTCAAATCTCGTGGCCGCCTAGCGCGTCCAAAGGGTTGGGTTCTCACAAGGAAAACATCTGACTTGCACTCGAGTCGTTCCAGCTAAGGGCGTTCGCCCCAGGTCGGCAAAGAGCTTCGAGGCTACGTCTGAATTCCCGCGCTGAGGTAGACTCGCGCCTTTGGGCATTGCAACATTGGCTCATGAATCGTTCGGAAGTTCTGACATCGCGCTCTATTCTTGCCGGAACGGTTCGTCCAGAGGGGGAGGGGGTTCGCTTTTTGGGCTCCCCCGCGCCCACCCCAATCATTTTCTCAATACCGACACAAAACAAATGGAGTCCCTTGACTGGCGTGTGGGTTATTGGACGGAACGCATTCAGAATTTTGATGCGCCGCTTATCCGTGGCGCAAAAAAATTCGGCAGAAAGAATAGCGATGCCAAACGATTTGCTTTCTGATAGCGTAATTGTCGCTTCGCATGCTCGAGTGGGTCAAAGATAAAGCCAAGCAGGCCACAGACTTCGTCCGTCAGTTCAGCGATCATCGTGCGTTGATTGCCTCGCTCCTGGAGCTGCCCGAAGGGGAGATGCAGCGAGAGCTTCAGCAGCGGCTGGCCGCAATGGACGCTGCAGCGGTCACGAGCATGATTGCCGCCGTGACCACGGCTTCGGCGGCGGCGCTGTTCAAGGTCCAGCGGTTGGCGCCGCAATGGGCGTCACAGCACGAAGCCGCGCGACCTCGCACCTTGCCGGACAAGCCGGAGGCGCGCGCGGCCGTGGAACGGCTGTACAAGCTCGAAGCAATTGCTAGGCACGTGTATGCGCGCTCGCGCGGTGAAGTGATTCCTGCGCCGCCGGCGGAAGTCGCGCCGCTCTCGCGTGCCGCGCTCCAGCCTTCGGTAGACGCCCTGCTGAGACAACTGCGCGCGACGCTCGATGCCGGCGGCCGCTGGGCCGAGTGCAACGAGTTCTTCACGAAGCTCGAGGAGTTCCGCACGCGGCTTCCCGAGTCGGAACGTTCACCCGAAACCGATTTGATTCTGTGTCGCGCGTTTCTGGATGGGGCCGCAATGTCGCGAGCGTACACGCCGCCCGAATTCGGCCATCTCATCGCTGCGACCGAAGGGGTGGTGCACGCGACGGAAAAGGCGATCCTCGCGGCGCAATCGAACAATGCCTCCGTCGGCCTGTCGGTATCCGCGCAGCTGCGGAAGCACCTGAAGACGATGAATACGCTATTTACGGCGCAGGTGTCGTTTGCGCCGCAGCTCAAGGATGACCCCTACGCCAAGCTGCTCGCACTGTATTTCAGCGACGTCGGACGCGCGCTGCTCAACGCGGAAGATCTCTCCGACACCGGCGCCAGTCAGGATGCGGACGAGCACCGGCGGCTGTTCGACCGCTACACCAGCGCGATGCTCGTCTTTGCCGACGACACAATCACGGATCAGCGGCTGCACACGCACGAAGAGCACGTCTGTCGTCCGCTGGCGATCGAGGCGCAGACATGGCTGCACCGCAATCATGTCTTTCTGGCTCGCCCCGCGTTCCCGACACCCGCGATCGACCGCGATCCAAACGGCCTGTTCTACTCAGGCAGCGACGCGGTGCGCGCGGTGATCGCCAAAGGCGCGAATGTGCTTGGACTGCGGTTCGTCGAGGGTGCACGCTACGACAACCCGATCCACGGGCGCTGGAACGAGCTTCGCGCGGCACACATCGGCGTGTTCGACTTCACGGGGTACAGCGTCCTTGACGATCGAGGGACCCTCGATGCCTCGCAAGAAGACGAACTGCTCGCGGCCGCCGCGCCGGCGGCGCGCGTTGCCTACGAGCTCGGCTGGGCATATGCGTTGGGTGTCCCGATGCTGGTGGTTCAGTGCGAGGGTCAGGCGCTGCCGTTCGACGTCGATGTCCAGGCGCACACGTTGCTGTCGGGCAATACCCCCAACGTGCCGCTCGAACCGCTGTGGCGCACCATGTACAGTCCGCAGCGGACCGGCGCGGGAACATCGGTGCCCGAAACGGTGGACTTCGTGCGCGAGCAGTTCTCGACACACGGCGCAGAGCGCGTGCGAAAGGCGGCCGCGCTGATCGCGTCCACGGATTTTTCACGCGACGCAACCAGGCTGCGCGATCAACTCGAAGGGCTCACGTCCGACCTCGGCGCCGACGCCCCGACGCTCCTACTGCCGGCGTTTCCGGGTCGCTATCCGACTGCGCCGGCACTGTTTTATGCCTGTGCATTTCGGGACTGGGCGAAGCCGGCGCAGCAGATGGCGCGCGCCGTGTGCGCTGCTGAGAGGATGGTGTTTCGCATCGGCTACGAACGAATTCAGGAAGACATCATCCGCGCGATCTGGGAGGACGTCTGCACGTCAACCCACGTCCTGGTCGATATTACCAACCTGAATACGAACGCCGTGCAGGAACTTGGGATGGCGCAGGCCGTCGGGCGGCGGGTGCTCGTGATCACCCAGAACCGGGCGCCGCATGCGTATTTCCCGGCTATCGCGAAGATCCGCACGCATCTCTATGATCCAGCCAACCCGTCGTCGATGGCGTCGCTTCGCCAGGTAATCGACGCGTTTGTCACGTCGTCGTTGGAATCGTAAGCCGGGGCTTCAGCCCCGGCTCGGACCCCTTCACTCTCCGCACCACCCGACGCTCGGCCCGTTTGCGGCGCGGCGCGGTGAAAAGCAAATTCCTAGCAGTAGTCTCCCCCTCAATTACCCGGAGCATTTCCTTGAATTCATCTTCGTTGAAGCCGACCGCTCCTGTTCCTGTTCATGACTGAGTTTTCCTTTATCACAGCCCAGCAGCAATATCGAGGAAAGCTCAGTCGAGACGCGGGCGATGGCGATGGCGGACCCGGTGGATCGGTCGCTCCAACTGCCAGATAGCCGCCGGGCTCCTGAGCTTAGGCCCAGCATCGAGCTGCTTCCTCCATGATGCTGGCAAGCGCGCGAACTTTCCACTCATCAAATCCCAACCGGTAACCAATCCGTAGAGCCCATCAAATCCCTTGCGAAGAGTTGCGTTGCGCGTTCCTTCGCAAAGTATCGACACGTCGTCGGCGAATTCGGCGGCTACGCTGCAGATGAACATTCTTTGCGCCGTGGCCGCCTTCGAACGCGAAGTAATACGTGAGCGCGTGAATGCGGGTCTTGCTGCGGCACGAGCGAGAGGGGTTAAGCTCGGGCGACGACCGACGCTGGTTGCGCATCGTGCGGAGGTTATCAGACTTCGAAATCAAGGCCGTTCAGGCAGGGCCATAGCGAAGGAGCTCGGATTACCAACTCTAGCGTTTTCAAACTGATTGCTGAGACCAAGTGGTAGGAGCAAGCCCCGGCGGTAGCGCATGTCGACAACTCCTGGGTCCTCCCGTCTGGCCAGACGGGGGCGGGGGGGGGTCGAAAATTCGAGGGGGCGAATGATATCCAATTCATTCGTCGGGCACCAAGCGAAATCAAACGGGGCCTTATTTTATGCGGTGAATTGGGTAAAAGCGGGTTCCAAAATTCGACCCGGCCCCCATCGCCAGGTTTCAAAAAATTCGAGATGCGCGGTCGCGCACAAGAAATTTTTTCGACATCTGCCGGGCTACAGCCGGACTTTTATCCCATCGAAAGGCTCTGGCTACGCCTCAAAGCTTTGGAATGAAGTTGTGGGGAAGTTCCGGCCGCTCGGCATCGTATGACGAAAGTTTGTCGCCCAAAGGCTAACGACCGACCGTGCGATTCCCGCACAGTTGAACGCCTGTCGAAGGTTATTTTAGTCGATCAGTCGCCGTTTCTGATGGCGACTCTGCGACGCGATGCTCGATCGCGCGGATCTCTGCTGTCTGTTCAGCGGCGATCAACTTGCACGACGCGACTGCGACTGCGATCGCGAAGAGGAGTGCGAAAGATTCAACAAGTCACTCAAATGATCGACGACGACTTCGATTCGCAAGAATTGTTCGACGGCGCGATCGAGCTGCAGCAGCATGAGCGCGCGCGAGCTTCAACTTGTCGCCCATGTGCTATTTGAGAATGGCGCGAACGAGCAACGATGTCGCCTCGATGGCATCCAGCCCAGCGTGATCTGCAGGCTCCCCGGCGGTGAGCGCGGCTGTAGGCTCATCCTGTTCGGTCGCGCGTACCAGTTCAGCGTTCGTGTGCGCGCGCTCAGATCCGACGTGACGATCGACGTCAACGCTGAGCCCTTGGATGGTCCGTTGCATTGCATCGTTCCTCTTTGCTCAGGGTCGGACTGCGACGCTCACTGGTCGCGTGCGCTCCCATGTGCGAGGTCGAGCAGATCGTTTTTTTCGACAGCTA
This sequence comes from uncultured Verrucomicrobiae bacterium, assembly GCA_963731945.1. Taxonomy (GTDB): domain Bacteria; phylum Verrucomicrobiota; class Verrucomicrobiia; order Chthoniobacterales; family Terrimicrobiaceae; genus DASTFP01. Next base: position 153,899 of record CAVSXN010000019.1, read on the forward strand.
TTGGGCGCAAGAGCAAGCTGAGCAGCAGCAGGACGAAGACTGATCGCGATGGGCGGCGCGGGAAGACCTAAAGGTAGCGATACTGGTCAAACTGTCGAAGTCAAAAGCGTCTCGATGACGCCGGAATCGTGGCGGCTGCTTGACGAGCTAGGCGGCAACAACCCAGTGCCGCGCGCTGTTTCGATCGCTTTGGCGGACGTCGCGAGAATTCTCGCGAGGTGTTCCGGGTTGCTGATCAACGACTTTTTTTATGGCCGACTTCGCCCTGTGATCGTCCCGCAGATTGAAGATATGAAAGACCAGGAACAGCGCATTATCAACTCTTCATCGCCATCTGCATACGCGCAAACTGAAATACCTGCTGGCCCATCAGCTCCAATTGTTTTTTGGCGCTTTCATCGAGGCAATTGCCGTCGTCATCAAAGAGCTTGACGGTCGAGTTGAGCGCAACACCGAGCGGTGTCGGCCAACCGCGCAGCGCATGTACGATCGACCGCAGCGCGGTCAACGTCGTGACCGAAGCCTGCCATCCCGAAGCAACCGCAATACATCCAACCGCGCGACCGTCGAAATAAGGCCGCGGATCTTTGTTCATGTCCTCGACATAATCGATGGCATTTTTTACGAGCCCCGAGATTGTGCCGTGATAGCCGGGCGACCCGAGGACGATCCCATCCGCACGTCTCACCTCTTCGACGAGTCGCGCTCGCTTCCTTGGTGCGCGTTGATTCTCCCACGCGTAGAACGGGAACTGGAGATCAGCGGCGCCCAGCAACAAAGTTTCTGCACCATTTGCCGCAGCGACTTTGAGGCAAACGCGGATCGCTTTTTCCGTGGATGAGTTCGGACGCGATGTTCCGCCGATGCCGAGAATAAAAGGTACCATGGGTGCCATTTTACTAAGGACCGACCGCGAGCACAATCGCGCT
>CAVSXN010000020.1:0-177786 GCA_963731945.1 uncultured Verrucomicrobiae bacterium
AGCTCGCCCACCATGATGACGACGTTGCCCTTGTTATTCAGAAGTTTGGCAATCGCCTCCCCCTGGAGCTTGCCCGACGTGACCTCTGGCGAACCAACGTAGGCAACCCCCATCGGCAGCGTTTCCTCAGCAGGCTGAAGGTTGACGTAGACCAAAGGAATGCCGGCCTCGGTGACAAGCTTCGTCATCTTAGGTGTCGCCGTCGTATCGACAGGGTTAACGATGATCGCATCCATCTTTTGAGTGATAAAGTTTTGGATCTGACTAAGCTGCTTTCCGATATCCCCCTGGGCCTCTACGAATTGGATCTCCACCCCCAGTTCCTTGGCCTTTTCCGTCATGGCCTGTCGAACGTTGACGAGAAACTGGTGCTCGAAGGCGGACAAAGTGACCCCGATTTTCTGAGCCATCGCGGAGGTCATCAGGATGGCGGAAGCTGCTAACGCTATTATTAAGTGTTTCATTTCAATTTTCCTAACGGGTTAACGCCCGGACATACCAGGGGCGGTGTTTGTTATTGATGTTGTATGATGTTTAAAAATTATTATGCTTTCTATTGACAGACGTCAAATGATGTATACAGCTCACATTGTCAAATCACAAATATGCACTCAAATCAAAATAATGCTCATAACAACTCAGAATTGGGAAGAATCGGAGGGAGACGATGATCGGGCTTGCACTCTTGGGCGCAGGCCGAATGGCCAAGGTACACGCCGAGGCCATCTCAGCCGCAGGTGCGAGACTGGTGAGCGTTTTCGATGTTTTCGAGGTGGCGGCCGCCTCTCTCGCCGAGAAGACCGGCGCATCCGTGGCTCGGACAGCCGACGACGCTTTACATCATCCTGACGTCGCAGCCGTCCTGATAGCGACATCTTCGGACACTCACGCGAGGTATGTGATGGAGGCGGTTCAGGCTGGAAAGGCCGTGATGTGCGAGAAACCGCTGGCGCCGACTCTCGCGGAGGCGCAACAGTGTGTGAACGCGCTGGGTCATCGCGCGGGAAGGGTCTTTTTGGCCTTCAACCGGCGCTTTGATCCCGGACACGCTGCGGTCAAGAAAGCCATTGAGAGCGGCGAGATCGGCAACCTTGAACAACTGACGATTACCAGCCGGGACCCCTACCCTCCTCCGCTTGAGTATATTCCGAAGTCTGGCGGTCTCTTCCGCGACATGATGATTCATGACTTCGACATGGCCCGTTGGATGCTTGGCGAAGAACCCACCAGCATTCACAGTCGCGGCAGCTGCCTCGTCGATCCCGAGATTGGCAAGCTCGGCGATATCGACACGGCTTGCGTGACCCTGGTCACACCGAGCGGAAAGCAGGCGGTCATCCTCAACTCGCGGCGCACCGCTTATGGCTTTGACCAGAGGATCGAGGCTTTCGGCTCGACGGGCATGGTGATGTCCGATAATCCGATAGCGACTGGCTTTAAGCGATTTTCAAGTACGAACTTCGGAGCGCCCGATCGCTTTCGAGCTTTCTTCATGGAACGCTACGGCGACAGTTATCGCCTGGAGATTGAGGCGTTTGTCAATGGATTGGCTCAGGGCCAGTCGGCATCAGTGAGCGCGATTGACGGGTTGCGGGCAGTCTACCTTGCCGAAGCCGCCGGAGCATCTCTGAGAACGGGAAAGGCTATCGAACTGAAACCAAACTGTGAAATTACCTGGCAATGAATAACGACTTCTTCCTAAAAAATCGAACAACGACCACAATCATCACGGGAGGAGCCCAAGGTTTGGGTTTCGCCATCGCCGAGCGGCTGGCGCGCGAGGGCGCGCGGGGCCTGATTCTCAGTGGACGAAGCGTAGACAAAGGAGAAAAGGCGGCGGCCAGCCTCCAATCTCTTGGCACGGACTGTATCTTCGTAAAGGCTGATGTCTCGTCTCCCGAGGACTGCTCCAGACTGGTCGCCGCCACCCTGGAGCGCTTTGGCACGGTCAATGGTCTGGTTAACGCCGCAGCGCTGCCAGACCGGGGAACCCTGCTGGATACCAGCCCTGAACTTCTGGACCGGATGTTCCGGACCAATGTGACCGGGCCCTTCTTGTTGATGCAGGGTGTGGTTCGCCACTTGGTCGAAACCGGCCAGCCGGGAAGCATCGTTAATATCCTCTCGATGGTGGTGCACTGCGGACAATCCTATCTGGCGGCCTATTCCGCATCGAAGGGAGCGCTTGCGACCCTCACCAAGAATGTCGCCAACGCCTACGCAGCCAATCGCATCCGCTGCAACGGAATTCTCACGGGGTGGATGGACACGCCCGGTGAAAGCGCGACGCAGCAGAAATTTCACGGTGTCGGTGATGATTGGCTCGAGAAAGCCGAGGCTGCGCAACCCATGGGACAGTTGGTCAAGCCTCATCAAGTGGCCGGATTGGCTGCCTTCCTCTTGAGTCCAGAAGCCGGCGTCATCACGGGAGCTCTGATCGATTATGATCAGCGCGTCGCGGGAGCCTACCCCGAGTAGTTATGCGCCAAGGCGTGACTGGCGGGAACCCTCCCGCCAGTCGCAATCCTTGCCAAGGTGTGCATCCGCGCCAGACGATGATGGGAAATGAGGTCCTATGAGTTGAATTTATTGCCATCTTTGGGATATTCGCTGGTAATGAGAACCAGGGCGAGACCTTCAATTGATGAGATTGCGAAGCTGAGTTGCTGCAGCAAAGCAACCGTGGACCGGGTGCTTCACGGGCGGGCAGGAGTACACTCCCGCACGCGAGACAGAGTGAACCAGGCGCTCGCCCAACTTGAGGCGGAATACGAACAGCGAGCCCCGAAGCCGTTTATTGCCTCATTGGCACACCAAACTCCGCAGCGCTTTGGGTTTATCATTCAGGCGGGCCAAGCCTTCACGGAGTCTTTCTTGACGGCTATCGAAAAACAGCGCAACGGTGATCGGGCTTTGGAGATTGAAGGCCTGGGCGCTTCCTCCGATGAGGCGGTGGTTGAAGCGATTAAAGGTCGGACGGACGGAGTGGATGGACTTGCCATCGTCTGCAAGAACACGCCGCCGATTACCGACGAACTGAGACGCCTGCGGCAGGCGGGGAAACGCGTCATGGCTCTTGTTTCGGACCTTGAGTTGTCCGCCCGTTCGGCCTATCTCGGCATTGACAATCGTGCCGCTGGCAACGTCGCTGCCTACCTGATGGGACGCCATTTGGAAGGTCGTGCGGGTGCCCACGTGGCCGTCGTGGTCGGCAGCTTCTCGTATCGCTGCCATGAAGATCGCGAAATCGGGTTCCGTTCGATCATGCGCCAGCAGTTTGAAAGCGTCGAAGTCCTGGAGGTCATCAAGGGCGAGGACTCCGACGAAGCCACTTACGATGCCGCTCGAAAACTGCTCCAGGCGAAGCCGAATATTGTCGGAGTCTACAACGTCGCCGGGGGAAACCGCGGCCTGGCCCAAGCGCTTGCCGAGTCGCGAACTGCGTATCGCCCGGTTTACATCACTCACGAGTTGAACAGAGTGACTGAACCTCTTCTGCGGACACAGCAAATTGACTACCTGATCGTCCAGGACCTCGACGAAATGATCCGTCGCGCCACTCAGTTCATGCGCGAGATCCCTGGCGATGATCGCGGGTCCCACGCCCTCGAGCACCTTCCTTTCCGCCTTCTAACCCAGTTCAATATTGGCTAGACGTTAGGGTCGATGCCCGACGAGCCGTGCTCTATTCCAAGCCGCCGCTTGCAACAGGACATTAGCTATAATCTCGGCTCCCGCTGAAGAACGATGAACGCCGCTTCAGCAGCGGCCAGAGCCGCTACGACCTTCTCTTTCTCGACGCGCGCGACCGTCGCGGAGGACGCGCTGGCGATTGTGCCTGGGGCAAAGGTCACGACCTGTCCTGATTCGCCGCGTTGCCACTGCCGCTTCTGCTGATTGGTCCAGCGAAGCGATTAATGGACGCTCAGAGGTAGGATTGACTCGGCACTGCCTCGCCCTTCGGGGTTGAGTTTCGCCCAATCTGTCCTTATTCACCAAAGATGATCTACGACGCGGTCAAGATGACCGCCGAGGTGCGGTTTAAGGGCGACAAGATGGCCCCCGACCTACTCCTTCGGTGCTGGTCGCAAAGGAGAACGCGAAGGAGTCCGGCGCACCTTTAGGAGCAGTCGGCAGGCCCAAGTTTGGCCGGCCGGCTATGGGTTCGAACTGAGCGTGCCCGTCTCGCCGGTTATCACGGGCCACCAGCCTTGTGGGAAGCTCGGCGGAATCGCAGCCAGCGCGACGGACACGATTCTGAGTATTGCTCAACGGGCTCGTCTTATGAACCTTAAGCCTTACGACCAACAGATCATCATCGTGCTGGCGGGTGGGGCCGCGGTCGGCGGCGAGTCCACTCATTCGGCCTTCCAAGCAAGAGTTCACGGAATTTGCCGCGCCGTTCCGTCTCGCCAGGACTAGCGGGCAAATTTCAGCGTGGCGAGCTGGCCAAGGCCGTCCCGTATACGCGATCGATCGCCATCAACGCCGAAGTAGCGGCGGACATACTGTTTGCGGACGCGGTCGGCCTTTGCAACGTATTCGGCAGCCTCTTTTTCACCTAGCTTGAAGTAATCCGCGATGTGCTGGATACGCGACTCCAGTGGCGCCACCAGACGAACGTGGAAAGCATGAGGCAGATTGGCGCAAATGACGTGTGCGGCGCGTCCGATTAAGACTACGCCCCCTGCTGTGGCCAGCTTACGAATTGTTCGGCTCATGCTTTGCATCAAGGCCGGAGTGGAAGGATGAAGACCAAGGAGTTCTTCGAAAGCGTCTTTAAGAGCCGGCTTTCCTTCCTCCTTGATGAACTCTTCCAAGTGCTTGGGAAGACCCTGATCCTCGAGCACTGCCTTTACAATATTTTGATCGAAGAGGGCCCACGATTGAGGCCTTCCCTTTTCGAGCGATTGAAACGAATCCGTCACCATCTGTCCTATTGTGATTGCACCGGCTCCGGTTTCCCTGGAAATTGTGATGGCGGGACGCTTTTCCTTCATTTCGACCCGATACTCTTTGGCTTGGGCGAGAAGATAGGCCCTCCATTCATCAAGCGAAGACTTCTTCATATGCAAGAACTCAATTCGCCACTACGCTGAGACTGTCATTCATTTCTGCGGGATCGATGGAGAGCCTCAGTAATTTCCGCGGTATGGTGCATTCGATCATTTGAACCTTCGTGTGGATCACGACGAAGCCGGGACCCTTCACAGAATCTCCGAGAAAGAAGGCGCGGGACTTGTCGGCGATTTGATGCCAGATCCGCTTCATCGCGTCCGCCTCATGCAAATAGATTTCCGCCCTGCCGGTTAAGTTCACAATGAAGCTCAAGTCGTGATTTGAAAACATCCAATGGACGATCGGGTGTTCCTGGATCTGAGCGACCTTTCGGCTAGTGGCGGAGGTCAAGGTGTACAAGTCTGGAAAATCATCGAACGACATGGTGGCCATCCAGCGCGATTGAGGGAAACCACTTTGATCAATCGTGTTGAATATTCCAGGATTGCCACCTCGCAGCAGTTCTCTTGCCATGTTGGTGACCTGATCGCGGTTTTTCGAATCAAGCGAGCCGACGTCAATCTCAGGGAAAATATTCATAGTCTGTGAGCACCAATACAGCGGTTATTGTAAGAATTGTCCTTTTCATACCTTGGTTGAGTTCTCCCTCGAATTGAATCTACAAGGACATCTGTCGCCGGCTTCTCGGATCTTGCCAATTGTTTAGCGATTGTTGCTCTGCGAATTGTCAAACGGGCGCAATGGGCCGTTGCTCGCGCCGAGCTGCATTCTCTGTACTCGGCCTCAAACCGGCTGACACTGAAGTCGTGCCTAGTTCCGCCTTCACTCTGTCTGCCGTTTCTCGGCTTCCTCTTTATCTCGGGCGACGAGTCTTATTACCGCATTGTCGCTCGATAAACTGTGCCCAGCCCCGGTGGCGAATCCGTTGATCACCACGGGCGGACAGAAAAGCTGTCAAACACCTAAGGCAACGCGAGCTCCGCCCGGCATTCGCCGGCCGCCCTGTCGAAATGTAGCTGAAAGCCGGCCTTCTTCGAGACGTGCTGCATTACGGTGTTGTCAGACAGGATGTGCGCGATGAGGCGGCTAAGCTTTTCTTTCCGACCGATCTCGACGAGCAGGCGTAGCAGCTTGGTGCCAAGACCGTTGCCTTGCCATTGGTCGCTGATTATGATTGCCCATTCCGCCTCGTCCAGCCCGTGCAACTTGCTTAGCCGTCCGACGCCGAGAATTTCGTGGCGACCAGTCCGTCGGTTGTGGTAGTCGACGACCAGCGCGATCTCGCGGTCGTAGTCGTTAAAACAAATTCGTGTGAGGCGCTCGTGGGCAATGCGCGCATCGAGCCTCAAGAGGCTGAAATAGCGAAAACGCACGCTCTGTTCCGAGAGAGTCTTGTGAAATTCGATCATTAGTGGCTCGTCTTCCGGCCGAATCGGGCGCAGCGTTACCGGAGTGCCGTTGCGGAGTTTGCAGTGGGTGACGTACTGTGCGGGATACGGGCGGATCGCGAGCAACGGCAGGTCATTTTCATTGTCCTCAGGGTTGTGCAGAACCATCCGCGCGTCGAGGGCGATGAGACCCGTCGGCGAGGCAAGGAGCGGGTTGATGTCGATTTCCTTGATCCAGCGCTGCTCGACGACAAGTTGGCCGAACCGGACCAGTAATTGATCCAGAGCGGCGGGATCGACTGGGCCGTGACCGCGCGCTCCTTTGAGCACGGCGAAGACGCGGGTTTGTTCGATCAGTCGGCGCGCAAGCGTTGCGTTGAGCGGCGGCAGCGCAAGCGCCCGATCTTTGAAGACCTCGACCAACTGACCACCTGCACCAAAGAGGAGGACCGGACCGAATTGCGGATCGAGGCTGCTGCCCAGGATCAGCTCGCAGCCGAGCGGTGGTATCATCGGTTCAACCGTGACGCCCAGGAAATCCTCGTATCCATCGTGCTCGCTAACTGAGCGTTCGATTTCTCGATAGGCGCGCCGGACCGCTGCGGCGCCGCGCAGGTTCAACTTCACGCCGCCCACATCCGTCTTGTGCGTAATCGTCTCGGAATAGACCTTGAGCACCACGAACCCTCCAATTTTCTTCGCCACTTCGACGGCCTCCTCCTCGTTCGATGCAACGTGAGTCTCGACGACGGGAATGCCATATGAAGCGAGGATTTGCTTTGACTCGATCTCGGTGAGAATTGTCCGCTTTTTCCTGCGTGTCCTTCGGATGATCTGATCGACGTGCCCGCGCTTCGCCGCTTTTGCGCCGGGGTAGGCGCCAAGGACCGGAGTTTCGTAGAGGGTGCGCAAGTTGTCGCTGTAGCGCCACATGTAGTTGAACGCGCGCGCCGCGGTGTCGGGATATGCGAACGTTGGGATCCCGGCCCTGTTGAGAATCTCTTCGCCGGCGCGCACATGGTCGCCGCCCATCCAACTTGCCAGGATGGGTTTTCCATCGACCTTCGCGAAGGGTTTGAGTTGCTCGGCGGTGGCCGTTGCGTCGGTCATGGCCTGCGGTGTGAGGACCACTAGTATTCCGTCGTTGTTTGGATCTTTCGCAACGATCTCCACCGCCTTTGCGTAACGGTCCGCTCCGGCATCGCCGAGGAGATCGACGGGATTGCTCCGGCTCCAGTGCGGTGGCAGCAGTTGATTGAATCCGTCAAACGATTCGTGTGAAAGTTGGGCAATCTGCCCACCGGTAGAGACCAGCATGTCAGTCGCAAGCGCCGCGGGCCCACCCGCGTTCGTGATAATGGCAAGGCGTGGAGTGCGCGGGCGCGGTTGTTTGGCGACGCGGATGGACGGTTATCGTGAACAAACAACGTTTGCCGAAAAGTTCAAGCTGACAACCCGGCTCATGCACTAATGCGCTTATGGTCGAAGGCTGAATCTCCGCGTACTTCTCACAAGCCAACGCACAAGAAGCTAAACGCCAGTATTGAATCCGCGACATGCCATAGGCCGCGCCGTGTTCCATGCGCAAGACTTCCTCCGCTCCGACAAAATCATCATTTGGCATGGCTAACCTTCTTGTCGAAGTCGCTAATGGTCATCTCTTCGTCGAGCAACCGGGACGCATAGCGAGCGGAATGCAGCGCGAGTTGCGCAATGTAACGGCAGCGTTCAAGCCGCTCCTTTGGATCTGTAAGACACATGCCGCCGCCGTCCGGATGCGGAAATTCACACTCTATTTTGGAGTGCAGATTGCCGAAGGCAAGTGTGTACAGTTCAAAGAAACGTTCCTCGCGGCTAAGCGAAGGCGACGGTTTCGTTTTGGGTGAAGTGACTTTTCGTTGAGTTCATTCTCTGCTGGTATTTCGCCGGCACTTCGCACACTTCGCTCGGTTACGGTGATGTCGTGCTCCAGAAACCGTGGAGGAGCCTCGGGCCGATCTGTGCGATCAACGGGCTGCTAAACTTCGGTTGTTCCACGGCGGTTCTCTTCGTGGTGCTGCACATGGTCTGGCATCACAAGTTATACGACGTCGTCCTTTGACGATGCTCGCGGATACCCCCGCGCCCGCGCATTTGGATTGCCTCTTCCTTGGGCTTAGGGTAACAGGGACCGTAAACGATGAACACAATGAACCGGCATTCCACACTCACTATGACTACTTTGGCATTTCTCTGCCTCGGAGTTGCTTTTCTTCCCAGCGATGCACTCGGCCAGCAAAAGACCCTCAAAGAACTAATCGTAGGCACTTGGATATTGGAGTCGGTCTACGACCAGACCGCAGACGGCGAAAAGCACAACCCATGGGGTGATGGCGTAAAAGGGCAGGCCATCTATACCAGCGATGGACATTTTTCTTGGATGATAATGTCAGCCGACCGTCCAAAAGCGGACACCTTTCCGGGCATCCCAGTTGGAAAAGCAATCGCCTACTGGGGCACCTACACGATCAATGAGGAGGCAAAGACAATCACAGACAAAATTGAGCGTTGCACATTTCCTCAGTGGGATGGAGGACGGAGGAACGGTCAATATTGCATTTCCTACGGATGATGAATATCACTTCACCGTTATAAAACCTATCCCAGATCCGACGATGGGACCCTTCGTCCCCCACCTGAAATTCAAGCGAGCGAAGTAGGTTTAATTATCCTGTACAGCCTTTCGTCGCCTTTCGAGGGTAGTCATTAACCTGAGTTAATTCGGCGGGTCGCTTTATGATGGGTAAAACGTTGTTCATAAATGCGCGCTATTCCGGGCCTCGAAGCAGCGCCAAGGCGTGAAAACCGCCGATAAGGCTCAAGGGGAGGGGGTCGATAGAAGCACCTTTTTTAGTAATCATCAACGCAACGCCAAAGGTTAAGCTCTTCTTCGGCGGTCGCCCGTCGGACGCTGTCAGCGCGCCCCAGAAAACTGTACTCCTCGTCAAGCTGCGGAAAGTAGAGCAAATGAGTGGACGGGCGGTCGTGGCAATCATCAACGGCTATTCCTGTCCAGCCCTTAAGCGGTCCGCTGATGACCGTATAGAATTCGCCCGTGGACAACTCTTTACTCCAATTAGATTGTTCCTTGTTCATAGCTCAATGGTTTGGTTGTTCCGTCATAATCGTTATCAGCACACCCCCTAAGGGGGGATGTGTGTGACGATAGGATCTTCATGGGGGGGTGACGATACCCATGACGATTCCAACCGTTTGCACACCTTGTGTTTATGCGGCTCCGCAGCCTTTCGCCTTTTGAATCGTCATGGGCCATGACGATTGCCGTGACGATATAATCGTCATGGGGGTGCATGACGATTATTATCATATGTTTTCTCGCCTTTGATAACGTGTTCCCGGTCCTTTGCCGGTCTTTCTAATTAGCCGCTTTTCTTCCAACAACACTAGCCAAGTCCGAATCTTTTCTTGGCCGATCCGCTCTTCCTTGCGATTCGCATTCAACTTCTCTGTTAGTGCCGCCCGTGAGATCGACTTCGGCGCATAAGGAATAAATGGCAGAATGTGTGCCGCTTCAAGATTCACCTTAGCCATTGTGTCGAATTGTTGTTGAATACTCGCCTTTCGCCAAAGCAGCTTGTCGTCTTCTGATGAATGCGCAATCTTAACATAATCGACACCTTGCTTCCATACTCTCTGCCATCTTTTGACCGCCCATAAGTCATAGACCCCCGCGGCATCGGTGTTAGCGAGGAATAGCATAGCTCGCGGCCAATTAGCCATTTGAGCGGAACCGGCAATAGCATACATCCTTTGCAGTCGGCCCATCTTGGCTATGTCCTTGGACGATTGCTTAGTCGTATGACCGACGGGTAATACCCCCATATTGAACTTATGCATTAGAGCGTCGATATCAGCGAAGCAGCGCACTTTCTGACTGTGCGTCAACTCACCCCGGAACTCGCCGAGCCCGTCAGCGAGGCGGACCTGGTAATTTTCATCGACGCTTCTCACGTGGGAGAACCCGGCACGTGGCGATGTGACCACGTAAAGCCACGTTGCGCGTCCGGCAACTCGCTCGGACACCACTTGGACGTTGCCGGTCTGCTCGCTTACTAGGAGGCCGCCTTTAATGCCACTCCCCGGGCGCTCGTTGTTTCAGTAGCCGCCGAATCTTTTGATTTCCGGGACCATCTCGCGCCGAGCGTCGAGGCGGCGCTTCCCGAGGTCATCGATTACATCCGCAAAATAGTGTGCAGCGCCGAGTCGAACCAAATGACCTCGTTGCTTTTGGCGACGTCGTCTCCAAAGAGATGAGCGTCGCCGCGTAGTGCGCTAATGATCAAAGTTTCGCGTCTTCGACGTTTCAAGTGGGTAACGGATGAGGGACTTCGAGGTTAAGACGGCTGGGCCTTGAGATAAGCGGCGATTCGGAAGTAATGGAAGTTACGAAAGCCACGGGCGATGCGCTTAGCCATTTGGAGGATGCGGTTAATGGCTTCGATAGCAGCATTAGTCAGGCGGGTTTCGAGATAGGCCAGAACGCCGTGCAAGTGTTCTTTGAGAGTTCGGGAGAGTTTGCGGAAAGGTTCGAGCCGGGAGCGGTCGGCCCAGCCCAACCACCAGCGGATGGAAGGCAGGTCGCCATCAGCCAACACGCCTTGGAGGCCCTCGCGCAAGGCAATGGCGCGGCCCAGGATCGGGTAGGCGCGTGCCAACCTGCGGCGCAGGTCGAGTTGTTCCTGGAAGCGCGTCCATTCCTTGCCTCGCAGCGCCCAGAGTCCGCCGGTCAAATCGGCCCCCTGCTTGCGCAGGCTCTTGCGAACGGCATCAAGGGCCTCTCCAGCCAGCTTCATGATATGGAAGAGATCGAAGACGATGCGGGCGTTGGGAAAGTGGGTTTGCACTCCGGCGATGTAGGCTGGACTCATGTCCATAACCACCTCGGTAATCGCCTCGGCCTTGGCTCCGTGGGCAGGCATGGCTGCAAGGAACTCGGTAACGGCCTGTGCACTGCGCCCTTCGACCATGAGCAAAAGGTCATGGCTCTCCGCGTCGAGCACGACGGTCACATAGCGATGCCCTTTGCGGGCGCTGGTTTCGTCAATCATCAGACGGCGCACCTGGCTCCAGTCCTTGGCGGCATGGGCCTCCATGACATAGTGTTCAAGCACTCTCCAGAGCCGTTTGTCGCTCTCTCCCAAGTGGCGGGCCGCCGCCGACACGCTCATCTGCTGGCCCAGCAGCAGGATCATGGCCTCCATCATCAGGGTAAATCCGCTGCCAGGCCGCGCCCAAGGCACCGCGGCTTGCAAGATGCCGTGTTCCTCGCAATGGGTGCGCGGCACCCGGGCGATCAACTCAGTGCGATGCTGCCAAAAGTCCAGATGCCGCCACTTCTTCTCCACCGTATCGTGAACCGGAGAGAACGCTCCGCATTGCGGGCAGGCAAATTGAGAGCCGGACTCGAAATCCAGCCAGATTTTCAACTCCCGGCCTGCGACGTCCATCTCGCTCTTGACCACTTTCCACCCACTGCCCAATCCCAGGGCTTTCCCGAAAAGAACATTTGCGTCCATACCCGCGAAAATCTGCCCGCCCGAAGCAACAGCCCCGCCAGCCCTCTTTCCCAAGCTCAAGGGCCACGCATTCCAAGTTCCCCCCGAACGCCTGCCGCGGCGAGCGGTGCGGGGTTTGGGGGCGCAAAGCCCCCATCAAACCGGTTCCTTTCCACCCACTCAAAATGTCGAGGAGCCAAAGTTTCCTCTTATTTTACGAGGTAGCGACCGGTCCCCCACTCCACGTCGACAATGTCTGCCGAAGCTTGCCCGAACCGTGATCGCCGACCTTCCGGCACAAGAAAACGAGTCCGGCAGCCGAACCAGCCTTGCAGAATGCGATATCTTCGTTGACGACTTGATCTGCCACACACGCTTTCTATGCCTAACCGCTTGAATACGAGTCGGTATTAAGCCATCGCTAATTATCCGGCTTGAGCAGTGCCAGCCCGCATCTGAGAAGCCCTCGGAAGCGACGCACGATACTCGGTTGGCGACTTGCCCACGTGCCGCTTGAAAATGCGATTGAAGTGCGTAATCGATTGAAAACCAACGTCGAACACGATCTCGCTCACGCGGGCATTCGGGTTTAGGAGCAGCTCCTTCGCCTTTTCGATTCGCACACGTGCCAGATAATCGGTGAAATTCAGCCCGGTGACTCTCTTAAAAGTTTTGCAGAAGTAGTAGCTACTCATGTTCGCTGTTTTGGCGACGGTTGCGAGAGACAGCTCCTCCCCCCGGTGCTCCAGGATGAATTGTCGCGCGCGCGTAATGCTTGATGGCTCGGCCTGCTGGCACTGGATAACTAGTTGGTTTGCGACCAGGCTCAGATGCTGCGCGAAAATCTCGAGCAGCCGCAGCATAGAGTCATACTGCTTGCGTGGGACGACTTTGGTCAGAAGCCAGGCTTCCTCAATTTTTTTTAGGTCGTCTCCGATCCCCCACTGCGCGAGCAGTCGTGCGATCTTGGAAAACTGCTTGCGCTTCGCCGGGCGCATCATGACTTCGCCGGTCTGGAGAAAGCCCAACAATTCTCCGCCGGTGCGGAGAGGCACCGAGGACTCGCACAGCCCCGCGAAACATAGGACCGTCCGCGTTTGCTGAAGCGGGTCGTCCGAAGTTTTCTCCTGCGCATCGAGGCACGCCGCGCATGTTCTATTGTGTTCCGCCATGAGCGCACAGAACGCGTTCTCATGGCGTTTGCCATGGTGAGCAAGGTGGAGGTCTCCGACCGGTTGCAAGGTTAGCGGTAGCCCAGTCGTCTCGGCAAAGGCTCGCTCGTAATCTTTATAGATGTCCGAACGGCCTAGCCGATCAATCAAGTCTTTTTTCGGCAGGAGACTCATGGGTAAGACGCCGCAATCGCTCTTCGTGCTCGACGCTAGCCGGACCGAACTCACACTGTTTCACGTCGAGATCAGCTTCGCATCCGGAATACATTCGCTCAACCACTTTCACCAGCTCATCCGTCATCGTCGGGCTTGCGCACAAGCTTCTTGTAGAAGACGTTCGCGCCGGCAGCGAGGTTTTTCTTAAATCAGCATCGTGTAAAGGCGGCCGGGAAAAATCCTCTTGCCCCACCTACTGAGCCTCCAACCGACCAAAGTCCGCTGTAGGCCGGCTCCGAACGGGAGCTCGCTTCTGCGCGTGCGGCCCGAGAAATTCAAACTGGCGACCGTCGTGGGCATGCCCGGCGGCGAGATGGAGGGCAGCGCTGCAGTTTTCGTCGATGGTAGCCGCATGGATTTCGGTGCTCAGTCCTCCACGAGAGCGCCCCAAAGCCTGGTCGCGCCGTCCTTTCTTTGGTGCTCCTGCCGCATGCTGGTGGACTCGGTACTTTGGTGGAGTCCATCAACAGATGACGGGCCTTGGCGAAGCATTCGCACTGAAGCCGTTTCCAAAGCCGAAGGCCATTCCGAGCACGGGAATGTGATTTAGCGTCAAACGCAAATGTGTGGGATTCACTGACGGTGCTTACTTCGCTCATCGACTGACTCCCTTCTCGCATCCGTCATCGTCGGGCTTGCGCACAAGCTTCTTGTAGGACACATTCGCGCCGGCAGCGAGGTTTTTTCTCAAATCAGCATCTAGCTCCATCGCGAATGTTCAATCTACAGATGCTACCCCTTTGGCATGCGGAAGCTCAGCATGCGGAGGCCATTGAGGCAGACGAGGACGGTGCTGCCTTCGTGAGCAACAACCCCAATCGGCAGCATCAAACTGAATCCGAGCGCAGAGATGATGAGCACGATGATTACAGCCAGCGCGAATGCAAGATTCTGGTAAATGACCCGCCGGGCACGTCGGCTGAGGGAAAGGGTGAAGACAATGTTTTGCAGGTTGTCGCTCATTAGAACGACGTCGGCTGTCTCCATCGCAACGTCTGTGCCCGCTGCTCCCATGGCTATGCCGACCGTCGCCGTGGCCAGCGCTGGCGCGTCGTTCACGCCGTCACCGACCATTGCGACAGGGCCGATTGCTTTCAACTCTTTAATCACCCGAACCTTATCTTCGGGAAGCAAGTCGGCATGAAACTCGTCAACACCCGCCTGCTTGGCGATTGCTTGGGCAACGCGGGTGTTGTCGCCCGTTAGCATGACGACGCGCTCGATGCCGTTCGTTTTCAACTGCCGGACTACGGAGGCGGCGTCGGCGCGCAAGACATCAGCGATGGCGATGGCCCCGAGGAGTCGAGTCCTTCCGGCGCTTTCGTCGATGTCGCCGACGATCACGGATGTCTTTCCCTCATGTTGCAAGACGGCCATCTGCAGGGCGAAACCGTCCGGGATGGCGATGTTCTGTGCGGCGAAATAGCGTGCGTTGCCGACGGCGATCCGCCGACCGTTCACGAGGCCGCTCGCACCTTTGCCGGACGTCGACTGAAAGGCGGCGCACTCTGCCAGCGCCAGCCCGCGTTGCTTGCTTTCGGTGACGATCGCCTGGGCAAGCGGATGCTCGGACTTGGCTTCGACGGCGGCAGCGAGTTGCAGCAAATCGAGCGCGGTTGCATCGAGATTGCTGCTGAAGTTCACAACGCGGCCATCGACGATCACGTCCGTGACTCGCGGTTTCCCCTCGGTGAGGGTCCCGGTCTTATCAAAGGCGACTACCTTGACGGTGGCGGCGCGTTCAAGATGGACGCCGCCTTTAAATAAGACCCCGCGCCGCGCCGCGCCGCCGATAGCGGAGAGAATAGACGCCGGCGTGCTGATGATCAGCGCGCATGGCGACGCAACCACCATTACGGTCATGGCGCGATAGAACGCGGCCTGAAAAGGTTCTTTCAAAAAGAGAATCGGAACGACGATTAGCCCAATTGTGAAGAGAATAACACCGGCTGCGTAGAACTGTTCGGCCCGATCGAGAAATCGCTGCGTATCGGCTTTCTCAGTCTGCGCTTCCTCGACCATGCGCACTAGCTTTTCGATGGTGGAATCCTTCGCGAGCTTTGTGACGCGGACCTCCAGTCCACCGGTCTGATTGATTGTTCCAGCGAACACAGAATCTCCAACCCTTTTAGACACCGGCATAGACTCACCGGTCAGCGACGACTGATCGATGGCGCTTGCTCCCTCGATGATGATGCTGTCGAGAGCGATGCTCTCACCGGGTCGCACAACGAGAACATCGCCAACGACGAGCTCGGCCACCGGGAGCAGCACAGTGCCGCCGTTACGACGCGCGAGAGCTTTCTCGGGGCGCAGTTTCATAAGCGACTTGATCGCTTTTCGCGTGCGGTCGATTGCGTAGGCCTGCAGCACGTTGGAGAGCGAGAAAAGGAAGAGCAGCATCGCTCCTTCGAACGGCGCGTCCACGACTGCTGCCCCCAGCGCGGCGAGAACCATCAGCAAGTCAACATCGATGGTCCATTGCCGCAGCGACTGCAATCCGGCCCGCACGCCGAAGTAACCACCAGTCAGATATGCACCGAGGTAAAAGACATCGTGCCACACCACACCGAGCTTGGCGCTCGTCCAGCCAGCGATCATGAAGAGAAATGTCAGAACCGTAAAAGCGACTTCGAGCCGCTCGCCGGTAGTCCAGTACGCCAGCCATTCGCGAAGCGTTTCGGGTTTGTCCTCCGGTTCGACGCCATAGGGCTTGACCGGCGCGCCTGTTTCCCTGATCCGCTCAACGACTTGCGCCTCGGAGAGGCGCGCGTCATCAAAAGTCACCGTCATAACACCGCCGAGAAACGTTGCTCGTGCACGCCGGATGCCGTTGATCTTCTGTGCTTTCTTCTCCAGCTTCTGCTCCGCCGCGCCTGAGGCGCGCCCGCCGAGGCGCAGGATCGTCCGGCAATACTCCTGATGGCCGAGCGGAGCGAGTCTCTCGGCGACTTGACGTATTCCATCTTCAGAAATTACGCGTGGGTCGAAGTCGATCATCACTGCGTGGTTGGCGGAGTCGATTTGGCTTCGCACGACGCCCGGTTCGTCTCGCAGCGGAATCGGCAAGAGGTTGTCGTCTGAGTTGCGGTGCTCTGTCATGGCTGCCAAATGCTCTCCTCGTCGAACCAATATAACGGATTCAGTGATTGGCTCTGCAAGCATTGGCGGGGTTTAACCTTTTATTGTGCATCAAAGGGCCAGGCTTTCTGCGCGGCCAATTTAGGGTCAGCATTTACCAAACCGTGGTTAGTTCCTCTCAGATTTAGATTTAGGTTCGGTTGCAAGATGCTGATGCCCTTGACGCACATTTGAGCAAACATGAAAACAACACACCTATTAGCAGCCCTGATCGCTGCAACTTTACCCCTAACCGCCGCTCGTGCCGAGGATCCTGGTCAGACCGAAACGAGCGACCAGAAGCAGGAACAAAGCTCTGACACGATGGGGATGAAGGGCAAAATGATGTCCAACTGGAAGGAACAAGATGCCGAACTCGACAAACTCGTCGCCGAAATGAATAACGCACCTGCCGAAAGGAAACTCGACGCCGTCGCGGCCGTGTTGACCAAGCTGGTCGAACAACGCAAGGCAATGCATGAGCAGATGCGGAAGATGATGTCGGCCAATAAGAAGGAGGGAATGGGCATGTGCCGCATGATGATGGGTATGGACAAGGAAAACGACGACCATTCAAAACACCACTGACTGAGTGATTTTTTGATCGCAGAGGGCTCCGACTGTCTTTTTGCGAATAATCGAGAGCCCGGGCTCGGCACGACGACGACGTTCCGTTCCCGTAACTCCGGCGTGCCGGATTCGCACATCATGGGGGGAACATCGCCGTCCGCGCGATGGCAAAGGCAAGGACGGCCGCGGCGTAACCGAATGCGGCCATATGCACGCGCGGCTGCTCGAACTTCCCCGAGCCGCTGGCAAAGAAGAGGACCGTGGCAAGGAGCATGGTGTTCGCGACATCAGATCCCTTTCCCATCGGCGCGATGTTTGAGTTTTTTCCGCGCGACGCATTCGAGCACGACCGATGTCGCGAACCGCGCATGCGGGCCACGTTTCTAGATCTCGAAGAGGCAACTTCTATGCGTCAGGCAGCGGGCGCCGCGGCTTTCACCTCGGCGCTCGCGCCCTCGGCGTAGGTCTCGAAGTTCTTGTTGAAAAGTCCGGCCAGCTTTTTCGCGCTGGCGTCGTAAGCGGATTTGTCGGCCCAGCTTTCGCGCGGGCGCAGAATCTCCGCCGGCACACCGGGAACCTCGGTGATGATGTCGAAGCCGAATACCGGATCACGCTCGGTTTTCGCGTTCACGAGGGCGGCGCTGTGGATGGCGTCGATGATTGCGCGTGTGCTTTTGAGACTAATGCGCTTTCCTACGCCATACCCGCCGCCGCCCCAGCCTGTGTTCACGAGCCAGACGCGCGCATGATGCCTGCGCATCTTCTCCGCGAGCAGTTCCGCATACTTGCTTGGATGCCAGACGAGAAACGGCCCGCCAAAGCAAGGCGAAAACGTGGCCTGCGGCTCGGTCACGCCCATCTCAGTTCCGGCGACTTTGGCGGTGTAACCGCTGATGAAGTGATACATCGCATGCGCCGGAGAGAGCGCACTGACCGGCGGCACCACTCCGAACGCGTCGCAGGTGAGGAAGATCACGTCGGTCGGGTGGCCCGCTCTGCAGGGGACCTTGGCGTTTTGAATGAACTCGATGGGATACGCGCCGCGCGTGTTTTGGGTGATGCTCGTGTCCGTGTAATCGACGTCGTGATCTTCATCGAGCACCACATTCTCCAGCACCGCCCCGAAGCGCAGCGCTTGGAAGATATCCGGCTCGCTCTCGGGGGTGAGGTTGATAGCTTTTGCATAGCAGCCGCCCTCGATGTTGAAGATGCCGTCGTCGCTCCAGCAGTGCTCGTCGTCACCGATGAGATGACGTTTCGGATCCGCGGAGAGCGTCGTTTTCCCCGTTCCGCTGAGGCCGAAAAGCAGCGAGGATGCGCCGGTCTCTTTATCCGCCGTGGCCGAGCAGTGCATCGAGAGCACGCCGCGCTTCGGCGCGAAGTAGTTCGCGACGGTGAACACGCCTTTCTTCATCTCGCCCGCGTACTCGGTGCCCAGGATGACGAGTTCTTTGTCCTCGAGGCTGAGGTCAATGCTCGTCGTTGAGCCCATGCCGGTGGTGAGTCGATTGGCCGGAAATGAGCCCGCGTTGTAGATAACGAAATCGGGCGCGGTGAAGGTTGCGAGTTCTTCGTGCGTCGGACGAATGAGCATCGTGTGCATGAAAAGGGCGTGATACGGCCGCGAGCAGATGACGCGGACCTTGATCCGATACTTCGGATCCCAGCCCGCGAAACCGTCGAAACAGTACAGCTGCTCGCGTGTGTTGAGATAGTCGAGCGCGCGCTGGCGGTTGATTTGAAATGTGTGCTCGTCGCACGGGATATTCACCGGTCCCCACCAGATGTCATTCTCCGATGCAGGATTCTTGACAACACGTTTGTCCTTCGGCGAGCGTCCGGTTTTCACGCCTGAATAGGCGACGAGCGCGCCGTTCTCGGCGATGCTCGCGTCTTTCTCGAAGCGAATCGCGTGTTCATAAAGCGCGCTCGGAGGGAGATTACGTTGAACCTGGGTAACGGTGAGGCCGTGGACGCTGAGGTCGAATGATTCGGGGTTCATAGTGTTCGTGGTCGGTGGAGTTGAATTATGCATGATGAGCCTGACGCGGCGAACCGGCTATCAGACCAAGCTCCTGCATCGCGGAGAGCCGGAGTGGAGAGGACCCCAATGAACCGGCAAGATTTCGGGAGCCCACGCGACGCAGGCTTTCGAGTTTGCCGTTCGGATGGCTTCATACTCAAAGAATCCATTGGTCGAGAGCGCTTCGGTTATTCGCTTTATGGTCGGAAATCTACGTTTGTCCGTCCGGACGACTACGCAGGAATTGCCGGAAGCTTGCCTGATCTTGCGCGACCGATCGCTTACACTTGAGATGCGAAGTTGCGCAATGAGAAAGCCGATTGCCAGTTACTCACCCGGCGAAACCGGCCTGACGATGCGTAAACTGCCCCGCCTCCTAAGCGCGTGGAATGACGCGTTATGACACGACATTAAGACGACTAATGCTCTGGTTCAGACGCTTTGGCGGCTGCGCAGTACGCATCCAGTAGCCGATCGTTGCTTTAGTCGCGAAGTGATGCGCTGCGGCAACTTTGTCGAGAGCTGATTCCAGGTGCCCTCCTTGGTCTGGAGCGCGCCATCAGGCCCGATGCCGGAAATGGTTAGTACCTGTCCATTAGTGAGGCCAAGTCGCTTGTTATTGGCGCGGATGAGTATCCTGTCACCCAGAGTAACTTCGATCAGCCGCGGGCGAGCGACATCGAAGGAATCAGGGCGACGCAAATCCAGCACCATTTCTTTCCTAGAAGCAAGCGCCACTACGACTTTCGTCTTCTCGACACGCACGACTATCGCGGAAGAGGCGGGGCGATTGCGTGCGGGAGCGAAGGTCACCACTTGACCTCGTTCGTAGCGTAGGGTTTTGACCGGCTCACGGGTCTGCAAGTAACTAATAAACAATTAATTACAACATGGCTCCTGAGGTAGGATTCGAACCTACGACCAATCGGTTAACAGCCGACCGCTCTACCGCTGAGCTACTCAGGATTCGCCGAGCATTGGGGTCGGAAAGCAAAACCACAATCCGTAGACTTGTCAAGGCAGTGGCAAAAAGCGTTACCGCTCGAAACCTGCGATCCCCCGGGCAAATCAACAGTCTCCTCGAGCTGGCCCACGCCCCGACTTGAAGAAACCGACAGGAAGATTCTCCCGCCGGGAGTGTACGACGCGCCCAATCCGCGCATTGGATCCTGCCGCTCAAAGTTGCGAGCGCAGAACCGTGGATGCGATAGCTTATTGGCTGGCATGAAAGCTGTCGTGATTTCGCGCCCGGGTCCGCCGGACGTTCTCAGGATCGAAGACCGGCCCAAGCCTGTTCCCAAGGCGACAGAGGTGCTGATTGGCGTGAAAGCGGCGGGGTTGAATCACGCCGACTTGATTCAACGCGCTGGCCGCTACCCTGCCCCGGCGGATACGCCCGCCGATATCCCCGGTCTCGAGGTCGCAGGGGTGATCGACGAGGTCGGCGTGGAGGTGCGACGCTGGAGGATTGGAGATGCCGTGTGCGCGCTGCTCGCGGGCGGAGGCTATGCCGAATATGTGGCGGTCAATGCCGGTCAATGCCTGCCCGTGCCGGGAGGATGGAGCTTCACGGAAGCGGCGACGTTACCCGAAGCGGTATTCACCGTTTGGCACAATGTGTTCCAACGCGGAGGGCTCAAATCGGGAGAGCGTTTTCTGGTGCATGGCGGGAGCAGCGGCATTGGACTTGCGGCGATCCAACTCGTCCGTGCGCGCGAGGCGCGCGCGTTCGCGACCGCGGGCAGCGACGAGAAGTGCCGGGCTTGCGAGTTGGCGGGCGCCGAGCGCGCGATCAACTACCGCAGCGAAGATTTCGAGACGCTGCTGAAAGCCGAAGGTCTCGACGTGATCCTCGACATGGTCGGTGGCGATTATGTTGCGAAAAATCTCAGACTGCTGCGGCCGGAGGGTCGCCTTGTGTTCATCAACGCAATGCACGGAGCCAGGGGCGAGTTCAACGCGCAAGACATCATGGCACGGCGCATCACGATCACCGGCAGCACACTGCGCAGCCGCTCAAGCGCGTTCAAGAGCGCGCTCGCCGTCGAGGTCGAGCATCACGTCTGGCCGCTGATCGAAGCGGGAAAGTTTCGCGCGAACGTTTTCGCGGCCTTTCGCCCCGCCGAAGCCGCCGAGGCACATGCTTTGATGGAAAGCAGCCGGCACATCGGGAAGATTGTGCTCGTTGTCTAGAGGCATCACCGAATGTGGCGCGGAAATCCTCGCGTCCGATAACCTCGCTCTCGGCAGGCATCCGGGTGCCGGATTTAGTGGCCATCAGCCTTTCAATTGACTATTGGAACAATAGCCGCCAAGATTCGTGCAACGCTGTGCATTCTTCGGAATATTGGATTTCTCTCCCAGAAACCGGCCAAAACGAATCCCTCCCGTGCAGCCTGCTGGACGGGTGGGCGCAGTTTACCATGCCTGGGATAATCTCTGCGGCGGGGCTGGTGCCGTGCGAGTCGGATTCGGTAACTCGCGCTGATGATCCGCGAAGCGATTCGGGCTGGGGCCGAAGACTGGCAGCAGATAGAGAAGACAAATGGCCACGAACAATCCTTACCGTGTTTTTGTTGAAAGCTTTGCCCGTTTGCTGACCGAGGGAGAGACAATCGGTTCGGCGGAACCCGTCCGGCGCCCTGGGGGGGCGGCGGCGGTGGGCGCGCGCACCGCGCTGATCTTTTCGCCACACCCGGATGACGAGGTAATCATCGGCGGGTTACCGCTTCGACTGCTGCGCGAACTGAAGATAGACGTTGTCAATGTGGCGGTCACTTTGGGCAGCCGCGCGGATCGCCAGGCGGAACGCTGGCGGGAGCTCAAAAACTGCTGCGATTACATAGGATTCGGATTGGTGGCGTCCGCGGAGCGAGGACTGGAGGGAATCAATCCGGCCGCAAAGGAAAAAGATCCACAACGTTGGTCCTCCTCGGTTGAGGCGATCGCCAAGCTCTTAAACGATTACCAGCCTTCGATAATTTTCTTTCCGCACGACGACGACTGGAACAAGACCCATATTGGCGTTCATCGACTTTTAGTCGAGGCATTGGGCTCTTCAGGCTTGGCGTGCCTGGTGGTCGAGACCGAATTCTGGGGTGCCATGGATGCGCCCAACTTGATGGTCGAATCGAGTGCGGCGGATGTTGCCGATTTGGTGGCCGCCCTCTCGCTGCACGTGGGCGAGGTCACGCGAAATGCGTTCCACCTGCGTCTGCCGGCTTGGATGATCGATAACGTGCGCCGCGGGGCTGAACTCGTCGGCGGTCAAGGCGGACCGGCGCCGCGATTCGCTTTCGCGACTCTCTATCGGCTGCGCCGTTGGGAAGAAGGTCGCTTTCACAATCTCTTCGAGGGTGGCCAGTTACTGTCCAGCCAGGATGACCTGGGCAAGTTGTTCCAACCTAAGCGCTAGACGAACTATGGAAGTTATCATTCGAACCAGCCCCGAGGAGGCGGCGAAACTCGCCTCGCTGTTAATCGCGGCGCGTTTGCGCGCCAAGCCCGACATCGTGCTTGGACTCGCCACCGGGCGCACGATGGAACGCGTCTACGACCGGCTGGTGGCTAAGCACCAGGAAGAAGGCTTGGACTTCTCGATGTGCCACACGTTCAACCTGGACGAATACATCGGCGTGCCACCCGAGGATGAACATTCCTATCGTTTCTACATGAATCATCACCTTTTTAGCCGAGTGAATATCGACCTTGCCAACACGCACGTCCCTGATGGCATGGCGAGCGATCTGCGTGCAGGGGCTGCCCGGTATGAGCAACTCATTCGAGAGGCAGGAGGGATTGACGTGCAGCTCTTGGGAATCGGCGAAGCTGGCCATATTGGGTTCAACGAACCTTTATCGGCGTTCAGGTCTCGCACTCGGGATAAGGCTCTCACGCCCCTCACACGGCAACAAAATGCCGAAATGTTCGGAGGCGATCCCGACAAAGTGCCCAAACGGGCGGTGACGATGGGCGTGGGGACCATTTTGGATGCGCGCGAGCTGTTGCTGGTGGCAACGGGCGGCGCGAAGGCATCGATCCTTTCCAAAGCGGTGGAGGGGCCGATTACCGCAATGATTAGTGCCTCTGCCATTCAGTTGCACCCAAACTGCAAGGTGATTGTCGATGAGGATGCAGCCCGCGAACTCAGGGAACGGGAATACTACGACTGGATCTTTCAGAATGAGCCCGAGTGGCAGGAATTCGGCGCTTAGTCACCAGCACCCAAACCGGATAAAATTGATTTCGCAAAGCACCACAGTGTCCAGCAAAAGAGGGATCTATCGCTGATCGCGTTATGGTTCGGCTCGCGTCAAGGGGTAGCGGACGGGCAAAAGTGACCTGTCGAGCGAGTTCGAGGCTGACGTGATTGCTCGGAAGGCGAAACCCTGATAACCGTTGTCCTGGTCGCGAACAACGACCGCTTCCACCCGGCAAATCCACCTAATATTCTCAACGACTATGAGTGCAACTTCGTTTGCTAAATTTCAGAAACTCGGTCGAGCGTTAATGCTTCCGATCGCGGTGCTTCCCGTCGCCGGACTCCTGCTCCGTTTGGGACAGCCCGACCTGCTCAACATCAAGTGGATCGCAGACGCTGGAGGAGCGGTGTTCACCAACCTCCCGCTGATTTTCGCGATCGGCGTCGCCGTGGGCTTTGCGAAGGAGAACCACGGCGCAGCTGCTCTGGCCGGGGGTATCGGATATTTGATCCTGACCGCTGTCTTGAAGTCGATTAACGATAAACTCGATATGGGGGTGCTCGCCGGCATCCTCTGCGGCGTCGTCGCGGGCAATTTGTACAATCGCTTCAAGGACATCAAGATGCCCGAGTACCTCGCTTTCTTCGGAGGGAAGCGGTTTGTCCCGATCATTACCGGTCTTGTCTGCGTGGTTCTCGGTTTACTGTGCGGTTATATCTGGCCGTTCGTGCAGACGGGCATCGATTGGGTCGGCCATGCGCTCATCGGGGCCGGTGGACTGGGCCTTTTCATCTACGGCGTGCTCAACCGGATCCTCCTGGTCACTGGTTTGCATCACATCCTGAACAGTCTCGTCTGGTTTGTCTTCGGCAGCTATACCGGGCCAGACGGCAAAGCGGTCACCGGGGATCTTCATCGTTTCTTCGCGGGCGATCCGACGGCTGGCTCCTTTATGACGGGCTTCTTTCCGATCATGATGTTCGGTCTCCCGGCAGCGTGCCTCGCGATGTATTACGCCGCCAGGCCGGAAAACCGGAAACTGGTCGGCGGAATGTTAATGTCCATGGCGCTGACTGCATTTCTGACTGGGGTGACCGAACCGATCGAATTCACCTTTATGTTTCTCGCGCCGATCCTCTACGTGATCCATGGAGTCCTGACCGGCATTTCCATGGCCTTGATGACCTTTTTGGGCGTCAGGCTCGGATTCACATTCTCCGCCGGGGCCTTCGACTATATCATCAGTTACAGGCTTGGAACGAACGGCTGGGTATTGATACCAGTCGGGTTGGTCTACTTCCTCATCTATTACTTCCTTTTCAGCTTCGCGATTCGAAAGTTCAATCTGGCAACACCTGGCCGCGCTGAGGCTTCCCTGGAGCCCTCAGCTGAAGAGGTCCCGGTCACTGGCGGGGCCGCAGCCGCCGGGGGCGCTCCGGCCGCTCTGGTTGGGGCGGTCGGTTTCGTGAGAGCCTTGGGTGGGAACCGGAATCTTAAACTCGTAGACGCCTGCACGACGCGCCTGCGTCTCGAAGTGGCGGACGATTCCTTGGTCAACGAGCCAGCGCTCCGGACTCTTGGCGCGCGAGGCATCGTTCGTCCGGCTCGCAATGCCTTGCAGGTAATCATCGGCCCTCAAGCCGAGATCCTCGCGGGCGAGATCCGGGATGCGATGGCAAGTGGGGAATATGCTGCCATTGGGCCAGCGGTTCAGACGCCGGCGGTCAGCGCAGAGAGCGCTCCTGAATCAGTCTCTGCGCGGCCGGCTCAGGCGAGCGCCGAGGACACCGAGGTCGCCCAGCGTCTGGTCCACGCTTTCGGCGGGCCTGCGAATGTTGAGGCGGCGCAGCATGTGGCGGTCACCCGGTTGCGGTTTGTGGTTCGTGACACAGGCAGAGCCGATGAAGAGGGCTTAAAGCGCGCCGGCGCCGCCGGCGTGATGAAAGTGTCAGAGAACGTCTGGCACGTCATTGCCGGCCAACGCGTTGAGGCGATTGTGGCCGCGCTCGACCTGATTTTGAGAGCTCCTTGCCAGAAACCGGATCAATTTCATCTGAAAAAGTGAGGCTTTCCTCACTGCTCTAAAACTTGAGGGTGGGCGTCGCTGATCGGGCGGTCCTTCGGAATTTCAAGTCTTGACGGGGTGACAACACGAAAGTGTGACCATTGTCCGGCTCGTGACACTCAAATAGCGGTCGGTCGCTCAGCACCCCTTGACACAAGGGCTTCTGAACTGTCGAACGGCGAGCCACGGCTGCTCCGCCTCAGGCACAGATTATCTCCATCCGCGTCAATCTGTCTCATCTGCGGCTTCAGAAATCTTGGACGTTCGCGCGGTTTGGGACTCTGACGACAGGCTAACATAACCGTTGTCTTTCTCGCCAGCGTCGGAAGTTGCGTTTGAGTTCGTTGAAGACAACGCAGCGGGAGTTTCATCGCCCTCCCTCTCAGCGCAGTTAATCGCATTGAGCAATAGCCGGATGGTTCCGAAATCGCGCTTGTGCGGCGTCAGGACGATTCGATGAAAATGCGCCAGGTGCGTATCGTCGGCTTCTTCAGGCAGGGCGGCGCTCTGAACGATCCTGTCCGCGGCAAGCAATGCGTCGAAGTCCTTGTTGAGCTGGTCAATTGCAGATTCTCGCAGCCGATGATTAATCCGAATCACCATCCTGGCCTTCACCCAGCGGTAGGAATGAAAATTATGATAAAATTGCGCCACCTCCTGAATGGTCTCCTCCAAGCCACGGGTGATCTTGAAGAGGTTGAGATCGGTTGGAGAAATGAGCCTTTGCTCGAGCAGATCATTGACCACGAATCGTCGCCAGGTTTCCCAGTAGTGGCCGTTCGGACGATCCAGCAGGACCATCGGGACGATCGGGCTCTTTCCTGTCTGCATGAGGGTCAGGACTTCGCAACCCTCGTCGTGCGTGCCAAACCCGCCAGGCAGCAGCACAAAGGCGTGCGTTTCCTTCACAAAATGGAGCTTCCTGGTGAAGAAATAGCGAAAGTTGATGAGCTTCGGATCCCCATGGATCGTTTCGTTCGCGCGCTGCTCGAACGGCAGCCGGATGTTGAGTCCAAAGCTCTTCGCCGCCCCGGCCCCCTCCTGAGCCGCACCCATGATCCCATCGCCGCCTCCAGTAATGACCATCCAATCGAGCTCCACCATCCGGCGGGAAAATTCCCGGGCGAGTTTGTATTCCTCCGCATCGGATTTCGTTCGCGCGCTGCCGAAAACGGCCACTTTGCGGATCCCTTGATAGTTTCCGAAAACCGTGGAGGCGTGGCGCAGTTCACGCATCGCACGATTGTAGAGCTTGAGGTCGGCGATGGCTGTCTTGTCCTTCCCGAACCGAAGCACATTCTCGATCATCTCTTCGAGGATCTCGACCTGCCTTCCCTGAGCGACTTCAGCGACGAGATCCTTGATTCGGGGGTCCTTCACTTTTTCTTTCATAACAAAACTTGTGCTGGAAGATTGGCGCAAAGTCGCACCGCACCCCCGGCTCACGTTAAAATCCGAACCCATGATCATAGTCATTCGCCCCCGAGCGTCAAAAGAACAAATCGCCCAGGTCATCTCCGAAGTCGAAAAACTCGGCTACACGCCCGCTCCGATCCACGGAGCCACCCAGACGGTGGTCGCAGCGATTGGCGACGAACGCACCCATGCCAATCTCGAATCGCTCACCGCGTTGCCACAGGTGGAAAGCGTGTTGCGCGTTCAGAAGCGATACAAGTTGGCCAGCCGGGAATCACACCCGGAGAATACCGTCGTGAACGCGGCGGGCGTCGAAATCGGTGGGAAAAGCTTTTGCCTCATGGCCGGACCCTGTTCGGTGGAAAGCGAAGAGCAGCTGCTGAGCACGGCCGCGGCGGTGAGGACCGCGGGAGCCACCGTGCTGCGCGGAGGCGCTTACAAACCGCGCACCTCCCCATACGAGTTCCAAGGCCTTGGCAAGGAGGGTCTGCGGCTGCTGGCCCTTGCGCGTGAGAAAACAGGTCTCAAGATCATCACCGAGGTGCTCAGCGAACGGGACGTTGAACACGTCGCGGAGGTCGCGGACATCCTTCAAATCGGGGCGCGGAACGGGCAGAACTTCCAGCTTCTCATCGAAGCGGCCAGAAGCGGCAAACCGGTTCTTCTGAAGCGCGGAATGAACGAACGCATCGAGGAATGGCTGCTCGCTGCCGAGTACATCCTGGCTCATGGAAATCCGAACGTCCTGCTTTGCGAGCGCGGCATCCGGACCTTCGAGACTTACACCCGGAATACACTTGATCTGGCAGCGGTCGCCGTGGCTAAGAAAGAATCTCACCTCCCAGTCATCGTGGACCCCAGCCAGGGTTGCGGCCGGGCGGACCTCGTGATCGCACTTTGCTGCGGAGCGGTCGCCACCGGCGCCGACGGACTTCTCGTCGAAGTGCATCCCAATCCCGCCGAGGCCCTGAGCGACGGCCAGCAACAGGTGGACTTCGCCTCTTTTCGAAAGCTCGCGGAGGCTATCCAGCCCTTCGTGGCCGCGGCGAATAGAACGAGGCAGTCCCTCGCCGTAGCTGAGTAAACCGAATGGCGGGAAGATTGTTCCTTCCAGGCCCCGGACGACCCCGGTTCCGCAGGCGGGTTCGGATTCCGCCGCGGCGAAAACGAACGTGGTGCCGTGCGCGACGGCTACTCACGGATCTTCGTAATGCTTCTCACCCAGCGCGATCTTTGGCCTCCCATTGGCCACACGCCATTTATTGGTATCGCGAAGCGAATAGACGCAGCCACAATACTCCTGCATGTAAAACTGCTCGCGCTTGGAGATTTCCACCATGCGCTGGGCACCGCCCTTCTTGCGCCAATTTAGCGTCCAATAGGTCATCCCCGGGTAACGCGACGCCGCGCGCACGCCGCACGCGTTAATCTGTTCCATGTTTTTCCAGCGGGAAATGCCCAAACAACTCGTGATAACGGAAAAGCCCTGCTCATGCGCGTAAAGAGCAGTTCGTTCGAAGCGCATATCGAAGCAAATTGTGCAGCGCGCGCCACGCTCCGGTTCCCATTCGAGGCCCTTTGCGCGGGCAAACCAGTCGTGGGTATCGTAGTCCGCATCGACAAAGGGAATGGAATGCTTTTCCGCGAACCGGATGTTCTCGGCCTTGCGCAGTTCATATTCCTCCCGTGGGTGAATGTTTGGATTGTAGAAATATATTGTCAGACCAATCGCGGAGGCGCGCATCGCTTCGATGACCTCCCCTGAGCATGGGGCGCAACAGGAATGCAGAAGGACTTTCTCGTGCCCCTCTGGAACATTGAGAATCGGGCGCTGGAAATCCGTCAACGAGAGCGCGGAAGACATCGGATTACTTTTCGAACACGATCATCTCGGCGTCAATCGCTGTAATGACCTCGACCGACCGCTGGGTATAGCCCGGCCGGACAAATGGCACCCGATGCGAGTAAACCTTGCCTTGCTGACCTCGCCGGGACCCCGTCGGCACCCAATCCACCTGCGGAGGAATCTTTCGAAGAGAAACTTCGTGTCGCGTGGTGGCACTTCTGAGCACGACCGCGTCCGCGCCATGAACCCGGGCGTTGTAAACCATGCTCTTGCGCAAGAAAGGCCAGCCGCGATCACTCGCGAAAGCGAGCCTTCCGATCGCCGTGTACGGACCGCTGGGAAACCTGGCAAGGATCGGGATCGCAGCGTCAGCGGGCTTCGCCGGATGAACCCGGCGGGTGTACGATGTGTAGTAGGCTGCCGTTGGTTTCACGGCCGCGCAACCGGAGACCATGGCCAAGATTCCCGCAACTCCAGCAACAATCAGTGTTGCATGACGCCAGGTCATGGGCATAAATAGGTAAATTATGGCGATGTCGTGAAAGCGAAAGTCGTGATTTGGGCGATTATGGGTCTCTTGGCCTTGTTGTCTGTTGCGGAAGCGGGTCCCCGGGCAGGCGTGTTTGTGCGCGGAGGCGGGGCTTGGTGTCCACCCGCTCGAGCGATTTGTCCTCGAATTCCCGTCTGCCCTCCGGTGGTCTTTCGCGCCTGGCCAGTCTACTACTATCCCTCCTATTCCGTTTGGGCATCGTCCCCAGTCACTTCCTCCACCAGTTTCAGTAACGCATCACCGGCTTTTTCCGATGGCGAAACCGGGATTTACCGTGTCTCCGCGCCGGTGATTTCCGCGCCGCCCGTGATCGATTCTCCGGGAGCCACCTTCAGGTGGCGGCATTGATTTCCCCCGCAGAAGTGCGGCCTTCCTTGGACTACAAGCCAAGGAGGGCCGCCTCTGTTTTCGCGGGCAACCAACGAGCGCGGTTCTCGGTCCTTTTCGGCCTGCGGAGGCTCGGCAAGCCTTGAATTATCCCGGTTGACAAGGCGCCCGGAAAAATCGAATTAAGCTTATTTCCAGAACCGGCCAGTGCCGAGTATGGTGACCGTAGCTCAATGGTAGAGCTCCAGATTGTGGTTCTGGCTGTTGCGGGTTCGAGTCCCGTCGGTCACCCTTCCTCTGTTTGGGAGTAATTTTACTCTGTAAACCGCATGAATAAAGGCTCTGCGGGCGTTTGTTACCCATGGATGACATTGCAGTTTGTGCCATTCCTTTGCAGAAAGTTTGTCACCGGTTGTCACCGGATTAAAGGCTTGTAGGTCGCCTCGCCAGGATAAACACCTCTAGACATCCGCCCGCGTCTGGGAATTCGAATTACAGCAATGAGATTCGAGAGAGAACGTGAACCTTGGGAGCCGCGCAGCATGCGGGAGGAAGTCGGTATAGTCATGTTTTACATCGCAGAGCGGCTTTCCTATCGCGTTGCTTTTCTCCTGAAGAGTAATCGGCACGTTTTGGCGTTCGCAGACTATTTGCGTGCGAAGAGAGAACGGATAAAAGGCCGACGCGGATTTCAAGATGAGGGGACGAGTGAGCAAACTTCGCGTCGGCGAGCGAAGCGCAGGGCGCGATCGACCTCCTGACAGTCTTCAGGGCGCATTCTCAATCACCTACGCGCAACAGGTGTTCCCACTGGCGAAATTCGCCCTTGAATCCCATGCTCTCGGCGATCTACAGTTGCCGGTTGCTAACGGGAATCCAGCCTGCTAAATAATGATGGGAGTTGCCCCCATGGAAACAGTGCTGTCGATTCTAGGGTCCATTCTAGCATTGCTGATATTTCTGACGATTTTTGCCATACCTATTGGGGTTTGTGCCACCATGGGTATCGCCAGTGGGTCCGAGAAGTGGGAGTCTGAGGACCAGGCGCAGTACCAGGATTGTAATCCGGGTGTTAAACCGGTCAGGGAGGTCCTTCTCAAGCAAGCCGTTGCCAGGTCCGTTCTGGAGGATGAGCAACTCAGATCGCAGCAAACGACAGGTCCGGCCGTTAAAGTGGGCAAAACCCCTCGCTTCGAACTCGACGAAACGCTAAAAAAGGTGCACTACTGCCTCGAAAATCAGTCGGTAAATGAGGCACGTAGAATCATGCGCGAGCACGATGTTTCATATCTCCTCGTTTTGGACAACAATCTGCGGGTCGTAGGTGTTGTGACGATGAGAGACCTCGTTGCCTGGTATGAATTTTAGCTATAGCGATTTTCAATCACCAATCCGCAGAAGTTCCTGCCACTGCCGAAACTCGCCTTTGAAGCCCATGCTCTCGGCGATCTGAAAGGTTGAAATAACGCAGCGCTCGATTTGCTTGTTTCCTTTGCCGGAACGTTCGCAAACTAGCCGGTATTCCCTGCGAGATTGGTAAAGGTGTGCCGCAAATCGGTCTCGTTCACCGGATTCCAGCAAGGCCAGGAGTTTCTCAAGAGTCTGTTGCGTCGCCTTCAGTTGCTCGATAACTGCCGCTCGGTTCATTATCGTGTAATATCACGATATTCGCAAAGCTGTCGAGCTTGACATCCCCTCGCGTTTCGTATTTCTCGCCGACTACCTGCGTGCAGACTTTTAGGAGGTCGACGACTTCTGGCGGTTTATAGTCAGGCGGGACTGAGACGAATATTGGCTCTTTGCCCCGTAAATCTATCAAGAGAGCGTCTCCGGGAAGAACGCCAGTCTGATGTTCCCCGTATTGCTTGCAGAGCTTGGTCCACTCCTCTTCAGGTATAGGCTTCGGGGCCACAAAGATGAATCTGTCGAGCTCGAATTCAACCTTTCTACACCACATCCCAGTTTCGCTCTTCGTTGGCAAAGCGCTATTCATAGCTCAGCGTTTAAATATATAGCTTGCCACGATCGATTGCTATCAGGATGAATCTGGAGTCTGGGGTCAGGAGATGCTTGTTCTGTTCCTCTGCCCCGTCTTTCTTCTCAAATTTCGTCGCGCCAACCGCTAAGGCGACAGTCGATGAAGCGGTAAGCAGCCCAGATCATTGAACAGGTGACCGCGAGCGCCAGCCAAACTGCCAAGCCAAATTCCGGCGCAGCTCGAAACTCATCCCAAAAATTTATCAAATCTGGCAACCTTTCGCTGTGAAAATACGATCAAAGCCACGAAGGGCCGAGCAGAAAGGAAGTTCCGGCTTCTGGAACTGAGTAAACGATCCCGCCGCCACCCTTTTTGTTCTTCTTCTTGTCTTTGTCCTTGTCAGGTTTGGCGGCGTTCGCTTTGCAAGCAAGCACCATCGCTAGCAAAGCTCGGAGAGAGTATTTTGTAATTCTTTTCATTCTTTCATTCGACCTGCTACCGCTTCTGTTGATGAGCGGCCACGTTTTAGCATTGTTTATCCCAGCTGCTGAAACGGGGG
This sequence comes from uncultured Verrucomicrobiae bacterium, assembly GCA_963731945.1. Lineage (GTDB taxonomy): Bacteria > Verrucomicrobiota > Verrucomicrobiia > Chthoniobacterales > Terrimicrobiaceae > DASTFP01. Next base: position 32,007 of record CAVSXN010000020.1, read on the forward strand.
TTAAGGCGGTTTTGGGGCGGGATCTACGCTCTTTTTATCGGTCGCGAAGTATCTGCCCAGAACCGCGAAAAGCCCGCTTCTCGAAACGGAATGCGGGCTTTTCTTTCATGCGCTCTTTAGAATGATTCTAAATAGCGTAGGCTGCCAATTCGGGAGGATTCGCGTATTGAAAGCTTCCATCCAAACTGATAGTTAGAAAAAATGAACAGGGTCACGGAATACACAACTGTTGAAGCCGAAACGCTGCAGAAATTGGATAAACAGATAGCGGAGCTTATCGCGAAAGGATTTCAGCCGTATGGCGGTCAATACAAGGCGGGAAATCATGTCCGTCAAGCGATGGTCAAACTACAGGATGTAACGCCTGCCGCGGCGCCTGCAGATCCCGGGTTCAGTTCCGCTAGTTAGGTGATTGCCCGCCTGTTGAAAAGGTCTTGGCGGTCGTCCTAGCGCGATTCCGGCAGCGGCTTCATTCTCTCGAAATAAGAAATGTTTCGTGTGACCGCGGTCAGTTGCGTTTCGCCGGCCAAGTTGAATATCATAAGCTCGCCATTGACGTGCATCTCGTCAAAATCGACGAACCGATACTGACCGCACATAAAGTTGATCTTGATCTTATGCATTTCAAACTTGAATTCGGCGACGTTTCGCCGGTCGTGTTTGCAGGATTTGCTCGAGGTCTTCCATGAATCGCCACGCGCATTCCGGCGACCTGCTTGGCTCGACAGCTTCCGGTAGTTCGTCCGGCGGCACTTCACCAACAAGTTCCGGTCTTCGGCTCCCGAAATATTTGCCTCTGCCTGACTTTCGATGGCCCATTTAATATTGCCAGCGACTAACGCTTCGTGACCGAAAGCCGCAGCCAAATGATTCGAGCGCGCAGACGAGATTTTCGAGGGTGCCTTCATAAATGCGCGTGGCTTTTGCCAGAAGCTTGGCGCTATCCTGGATCTCGCTCTCGAGTTGCTCCAAATCCGCCGCGGTTTCGGGAAAGAGTGGCGTTAGATTAACGTCAACGCCTAATCGATTCGCTTGTTCCCGCAGCCGCACGGAAATGCACCATGCGCGCGAAGCTTGTCTTCGGTCGTAAATCATCTTAGCCTAGCCACTGGAACGGCACGCCATCTTCGTCTGTGCATAGCCACTGGATGCAGCCAATCGCGATGTCCGCGGCTGAATGATCGAATTGCTGAAGCTTGTGCCTCGCTATCTCGCGCCAAGAATGCCTATACGTTACTTCGGTCATATGCCAAAGCTCGAAATCTCCCTGCTTGCATAGCGTGATCCCGCTTGCCTTGAGTCTCTCTTCGGCCGCGACGGCAACTTCTTGCAACTCGGCATCGAATGATTCCACAAGCTTGGTCAAGATCTCCTTCGACAATTCCGCGGCATCAATTCGCAATTCCGCAAGATAATTCTGCGCCATGAGGAAGGTTTCATGATTGCACGTTTGGCACTCATTTTGAAGTTGTTGGCGGCGAACCGGACTGAGCGTACGATAAGGATTCGTGGAACCCAATTCGCTTTGGCGAGAACCTAAATCATTGTCCCGGGCAATCGCTTCCTGCTCGCGATACTCTTTGACGATAAGCTCGCCGGCTGCTCTTTCCTCTTTCGTGACGTCACGCTGGCAGCGGTCGCGCGACGGGAAGCTTGGCGGCGTTTGCCAGCGAGGATTTCCGAGACAGCCGCGGCCTTTGCCACTCTGTTCGACAAATGGTGTCTGGGCTTTTGCTGCTGGTTTCTTGGTTGCGGGTTTTTCGAGTGTCTTGGTCGTCATAAATCGGTGAATTGGATGATTGTCTATTTCGCGATCTGCCGGTCATGCGCGGCGAGAATTGCGTCGCGGTGATTCTTGAAAAAGAAACTCTTCGCTTCGGGATCGCTGATGCTTTCGTAGTCGGTGAGGATCGTGGAGACGGGAGTTTCTGCCGGCGCCAGCGATTCTGTGACCGGGCCGGTTAGACTCTGGAAAGAATCGTAGCAAGCCTGCCGCAACTCGAAGTTGCCCTTTGCTCTGTCGAAATCCAAACAGGTGTCATAAAGGTATCGAAGGCCAGCCGATGCACTTCCGGTGCCGATTGCATAAGCCAAGAGTCCCTTGAATTGCTGGACGACGGACTCGTTGCATTCGTCAACCTTCGCCAGATACGTTGCTTGGCTTCCTTGGCAGAAATCTCGACCTTGTCGAGTTGCGCTCGGATGGTCTTGCATTCCGCTATGATTTCAGCCGCCTTCTTCTTGCCCGGAGTCTTCGTGAATGACAGTTTGGCTGTATACTGATCGCAAAGGCGCGTGCCTAAAGCGCTGAGTTGCTCGAGGTCGGCTTTGTAAGCCAGGATGGCTGCTTTGTGGGACTCGTATACGGCGTCAAAAGCTGGGTTCTTCATATATTAGGTAGTCTCACGAAACGAACTTTCGCCCGAAGAATTCCTCGCGCGTTTGCTTCATGAGTCGTTGGACCATGCGAGGCGACACATTGAAACGCTTCGCTATTTCTTGCGACGTCGTTGGTGCGCCGAGGAGTGCGTCAACGGTCGCCAATTTAATGAGGGCCGATCGTCCAGTTCGTGACCGCGACACGATCCCAAGAATGAATGAGACGGCATCCTGGGTCATTGCGGATGCGAGCCGAAACGCTTCCTCCGATTCTTCTGCGGGATACGCGAAACCTGTAACGCTAACGACTTGCCCGTCGTCGTCGAAGGCGGTCACGGGAAAACCGCGAAACCTGCGGCCTTCCGTTGCTTCGCGTGCACCGCCTCATGAGCTTTGAGGTGCTTCGCGGCATTTGGGCCAGAACCGAGCTTTTGGAGGTCAGCGAGTCGCTCCTTGCCTAGGAGCTTCTCCGCGCCGAAACGCTTGCGGAGGTATCTGCCTTTAGCGGTTCCTGACTCGTAAACAATGGCGATGTCGAGTAGGATCAGGCGCGTTAAAAATACAAACAGAGCGGCCGCGTCCTGGGAGTTCAATCGGTTTGGGAGGTCGTAATTGCACGGGGATAAATTATTTGAGGAAATGTTTATCCCCGCGCTTCAAGGCGGCAGGTGCCTTAAATGTTCAAGCCGTCAAAGTCGTTAAGACGGCATAACGTATTGACGAATATAGTTAGCTGCCTAATCATGTCAATAGTAATTCTAATTACGAATAACAGCGTCCCCCGTAAACAATGAATCAAAAAGGACATATGACAAAATGCCTCTCATAAGATTCTACCTTCGATGGGCAACGAGGGCACCCCTGTCGGTTGATTCTAGGAGTCTCCTTGTCCCCCGCACGCCCAATGGGCGAGTGACTGCGCCAGCGCCTTTCATTCCGCCTGTCCGCTACCCGAAGACCCAGAAGTTGCTGCGAGGTCACCACGGGGTTCCTGCGCGCAAGCCTTCTGCCGATTCTTGCGGCATCGCTCGAGCGCCGCACGCAAAGCTTTTCGCTCGTCCGCCGAGAACCAAGCCCAAGTTACTCTTGTGAAGTTGCACGTCTCTGGCTGATCGACCGCGACCAAGACAACAGATCCGGGCGCGCGCTCTAATTTCTCGAGCGCCGGCTGTAGCTCCTGCGGGGACGGCCAAGTGGGAGGAATCAACGGCCTTTTAGCTTCAACTTCTGATTCTGCAAAGCCTGCCACCTGTCTCGGATGTCCTGGTAGATCCTCAGAGCATCGTTAACGGCCGAGTATTCGATTTCCTTGGTCGTCGTCGTGTAATTCCCGCTAGCAAGTAAGCCCGAGGCGATGGTGCAGATGTTGGTGATGTCTTGTTCGTGTGTATTCATACGGTGTTTAGGGTGGGGTGTTTAGAAATTCGCGGCAAGGGAAACGAACGTCCCCCTTCTGGACCGCAAACGTTGCGTCCTTTTTTAACGTCCCTTTGCGCCTATCTATATATAGGCGCAGGGACATAGGGACGTAATGCGTCCCAGGAACGCAAAAAGGACGTAAAAGGACGTAGGACGTAAACAGGGTCATTTGGTCCAAAATCCGGCTGACGTTCTGTGAATGAGCTTGGCTTTCTTCTCCATCTCTTGGCTCTCCTCGTCGTGGCGCTCCCATTTCCAGATTTGAAGGTAAATCCGTAGGGCTTCATTGGCGGCGGTCGCCATGTCGGGGAAAGTTCTGCCGCTAGCTAGTAAGATTTGGACAATGTGACAGATTTCTCCGTTTGTTGGCATCTCGGGATCGGGGTATTTTTTGGGTTTGGTTTTCATAAAGGGGTTGGGGGTTTAGAAAGTGGCGGTAAGGGAAAGAGCGTCCCGGGTCATCAATAGTCTGCCTAGGACTTGTTTTAATTGCTCGGCAATGGTTAGATACCGGATGGGTTCTTTTTGTGGGCGGTGAATAGCTCGACGATGTCTGGGTGTTCGCGCTGACATTTGCTAAACGGAGTTCCTTTTGCTTCTGGGAATTCCTCTCCGAGCCATTCTTGCCATCCCTGTGGGTCGTTTTTGATTGGAGTCGAAACGGTGGAATCCCTGGGCTTTATTCTTTCGTCATGTTCGTCGGTAAGCCAACCCTCGATGACGCTTTTGATTTTGAGCTTCTTCCCTTTAAAAAACCTAGAGAGAGAGCCCTTCACGTCTTTGTGAGCAAAGCGCAGATCGTTTTCGTAGAGCGAGAGAGCGTCTTCCTGGCTTATTGGCTGCTCTCTCTCTTTGATGTTCTTGGAGGAGTTCTTAGGGGAGTTCTTAGCTACTCTCGGTAAAACCTCGTTTTTCCAGCTTTTACTTAACCTACAGTAATTTTTACTGGACCTCACAATATCATCCAGCGTGACGGCAACCGTGTATCGGCTCGGCTCCTTTTCCTTGGTCCCCGGAATCGTTCGTCTCTCTATCTCACACAAACCGGTAGCCTCAATAAGGATGAGAGCGTCTTCTGCCGCCGCGTAACTGTAAGACATGTCTTTTGCCAATTCGCAGATCTTGCGGATAAATGAGTTTGAACCTTCAAGTTTTGGCGACGCGCAGAAGTGCCTGATACGCGGTTTTAGCCTGTCGCTCAGCCGCTTGACGGTCGAATCTTCGCTCAATAATGCGGAGCGCTTCTTCGTGAACCCTCTAAACCAGCCTTGATGAGGCCTGACACTTCCAAACAGCCGAGTAGACTTTTCGCCTGTCTCTTGTGTCCCCGCGTGCCGGTCTGGATTAGCCTCCTCGCCGGCCGCATTTTTTTCGGGAACTGGAGGACCTATATCCCCGCCCGTTTCGTCGCCGGCGTCCATTTCAAGAAAGCACTTCGGCTGTCGTGGCGACGCGGAAATGTTCGATGGAGGCGATTACCTCATCCTTTTTGAAGAGCCGGTGTATTGCTCGCTCTTCTTTTCAGTTTCGGCGCCTTTGGACAAGACGCTGCGCCTCCATTTCCAGAGAGGCCGTGGTCTCCTCCACGGCTGGATAAGATGAGCGGGAACTGGCGCAAGAAGGTGTGCGAGAGAGACCGGAATACTGCCAAGGTCGCGATCAATCCCAAGAAGGTCTACGATCTCCCGGAATTGATCGACCTCGCGGAGCGCAACAATCCAGACACGCAGGTTGCGTGGGAGAGCGCCCGCAAGGCCGCGGCGGCGGTAGGCCTCAGCGAGAATGCCTACTACACGTATCTCATGGCTTCGGCAGGTGCGGGTTATGAGCGTGCGTTCATCCCATTTCCGACGCCCGCGGTCGATCAGCGGCTGATCGCGCAGCAGGTCGAGCAAGCCGCGTCGCAGGGCAGCTTGCGAAAGTCGCAAGCGCAAAGTCCAAAGGTGCCAAATGTATCAGTCGTTGGTGGTGGAACGTTGGCCACGGATGCGGTCGCCTCGCAGGCGGCTCTCGGCGTGAAGTGGTTGCTTCCCAAACACCCTAATATTCCGTTTCTTGAGGTGTCCCGATCAGTACGTTGCCGTCTTCGGAAATCCCGCAGACCCGGTGAACTGCGCCGAAAAGCTTCGGAATTTTATCGTGAGAACTTCGCCCGGAACTGTGCGCCATGGCGGCGCTCAACACCGTGTTCACTTTCTGCAACCGGCAGCTCAGTCTTGTCGACCTTCAGCTGCGGATTCTTAACGGGGGGTTCGCTCCTGACTACAGAGGTCCAAAATCAGCCAGGCGGAAAACGACCGTCTCTTCGACGTCGCCAAGCGCGGCCTCGTTGGTGAAACTCCGGTATCTCAAGCTTGTGGAAGCATTTGTGGGCGCCGGCGGACGTCTACGCTTGCAACAACGGAAGCTTTTTTGCGACGCTTTGGCCTGGCAAGCCTGGGGGGAGCTTGCCTAGGCCTTATTCTTGGGTGCGACGGGAGAACCACTTCGAGAGCCCATGATAGACAGCAGCTTTCGATATGAGCGCTTTAATACGCAGCCCTTGAGGTCATCCTTCGCCCCTGATCTTATTGAGCGGGCTTCCAGACGACCACCTTTGGCGGGAGAAGCCCGCCGCGACGAAATGGCGGCATGAGCGATGCGATTTACTTGATTGACGGCAGTTGCTCGATCCGACGACCTGTGAATTTGAAAAGCTGGTCGACATGCAAAAGCGTTTTTACCCTGGATCCGAAAGCCGAAAGTCGTTACCCTTTCCGCATGGGTCTAAACGGTAAAGTGGCGATTGTAACCGGCGCGAGCTCCGGCATCGGCCGTGCCACCGCCATAGCCTTGGCGGGTCAAGGCGTTCAGCAAGCGGTAACCGCGCGATCAGCAGACAAGCTGGAAAGCTTGGCAAAAGAACTTCCGACTGAGTCGCTGGTGGTGCCCGCCGACATGACCAACCCGCAGCACATCGCTCAGTTGGTTCAAAGTACGGTCGAGCGCTTCGGTCGCCTGGACATTCTTCTTGCAAACGCTGGAATTTACATCGCCGGGGACGTGGTTGCGGGGGATCCCGATGACTGGGATCGTTTGATTCAAACCAATGTTTCAGGTGTATTTCGACTGGTGCGTGCGGCACTGCCACATCTAATCGAGAGTGGATCGGGTGATGTCCTGGTCACCAGCTCAATCTCCGGACATCAAGCCATTCAATGGGAACCGGTTTATAGCGCTTCAAAGCACGCTGTTCAGGCATTCGTGCACGGCTTGCGACGCCAACTGCTGCAGAGTGGTGTTCGGGTCGGGGCTGTGGCGCCTGGAATGGTGCTCAATGAACTCTGGGGAATTGACGATCCGGCGGAGGCCGAGCGTCGCGCGTCTGCCGGGGAGGGCCTTCGCTCTAAAGATGTCGCCGAGGCGATCGTCTTCATGCTGACGCGTCCTCGAAATGTCACTATCCGCGACCTCGTTATGCTACCGCGCACCCAGGACCTGTGAAAGAATTCGACTCGCTTTCTCCCATGACGGCGTGAATGCTGCCTTCGTTGGTGGGCGGACACCCCGCATTCCGCGGCAACGACTTCAAGAACCGTATTCTCCTGCATCGTGCCTTGTCCGGCGATCGCCGAGATGACTCGCTGTTCGAGCGCTGCCAAGGTCGATAGCCGCTCGCGGTGTGGCGACCCGCGAGTTTTCCGTCAAGGCTCATCGATGCCGTGGACGATCCGTTGAGGTAAGCTGGGGCCATGGTGGAAATCGGTGATTGATGATTCACTGGAACAGGGCCGGCAAGTCGGCTTGGCAGCTGACCTTTGGCTGGCCTGGCGCGTACGTTTCGGTAGATCGTACCAGTCCAGCACTTGAGCAACGGCCGGCTCTGTCTTGAGCCTGTCAACCAGAGCTGGATCTTCCACCCACATCGGCAAAAAAAAGGGTAAGCGGTCCCCTGTCCGGCGCTCGCCATGCGATGCACCAAATCAACCGAGTTTTGAGGAAATTCCAATGTCGCCAATCCACCTGCCACTTGCACGACATTGACCTTCGACAATTGGGAAACAGCATTGGCTGTTGCCGCGAGCGTGCGGCCCCATGCAACACCCAGAACGCAGTCGGCGACCAGAACTTCTTCAAGCAGCGAAACGCCGTCCGTCCAAGTGGCTCGAACAGCGCACCGTAAGGGAGCTCGGGACCTAGAAGCACGAGCGCATTCCGCAGGGAATATTTCTCCCGCAGACTGTCGGACAATTCTGCGTCAAGTTCACCCGAATCATCGATTTCAAAACGCACCAGACCCTCTTCGATCGCCTCATCGATCAGTCGGGCAACTTTGAATCTTAAAATCGAAAGATCCTTACCAATCTCCTTTTTCGTCTGCCGTTCGATGAAGTAACGTCGGGCGACCGCAATCGCTGGATTCGCTGCAATGCCAGTCGGGGCATTCAGTTTCCTCTTGGTTGGTGAGCCAGTAGATTCGGAATCAACTCCCGGACGTGAAGGTTGTCAACGCGACCCGACACCATCTTCACACCTTTTGTCCGACGACTCGACGCGCCCGCCGTCCTGAGCAGTTGCCGCAATGCAGCGCGTTCCGCGCAACATTTTGCCACGGCGCCGGAGAAAAAGCCGGTCGTCTCACCCATGAAGGCGCCGAATTGTTAAGGCGGAAGGGGAGCGAACGGCTCTCTCAATTGGGCGGCCTGACGTAGGTCGTCCTTAAGGGTGCGTGATTTGCAGCCATTTCGAAGACGGCGCAGCAAGGACTCGCCGCCCGTGCTGCCTGAGCGAACGGTGCAATCTCAGAGCGGTCGAGATGAACTTCATGACGAAATTACCCATCCCGGTTCGCTTTTGAGCTTGGGCCAGCGCGTTGAAGATGCGGCTCCATTGGGCATGCCTTCTGCAGCTTCAGGTTCGCTCAGATGGCAATCGCGAAACAGACTTTGCAACTCGCTATGAATTGCGGCGTTCTGAAGGGCCTTGGCAACAGTGCGCAAGTTATCCTCTCTGAAAATGGTAGAGCAACTGACGCGGGCATATAACCGTTGGCTAGAGCAAAAGACATTGGCCTCAACGCTGCCACCTCAAATGCCCCGAAGCCGAGGCCGGATCCGTATGATTTCCGAGAATAGTTCAGCCTGGCACCGATGCAAGGTAAGGAACATAAAAAGCGAGCAGCATCCGCGGCCTTCAACACAGCCTCGTCTTACGACGCTTTGCGATTTCGTATTGCTTCGGAGACCGAGAAGCCCGGAAATCGAGAATTCCTGAGCGCTAGGGAGGCAGCCATCTGGCTCGGCGTTCCTCTCCGATCACTCCACCACTATGTGCGACAAAGTCTTTTGCCGAGCTATAAGCTGGGCCGTCATCGTCTTTTCCGGAAGGCGGAGCTTCTTTTCGCTCTTGATGCGGACCGCACGGCTACTCGCGGCGAGACTTTCGCTAATGATTTCTTTATTCAAGCAGGTTTCAAAAACTCCACCCTCGGCTTGTCGGGCGTAACTTCAAACCATGCATTCCCCTCGGCTTTGGTGGCAAGTTCACGTGCTCGAAAATCATCCGCGGGTTGTTCCCAGCCGCGGCAGCGATCAAACAGGGCCGAAGGCGAGTTCCGGGAAGTTCGCAGGCGGCGGGGCAATCCGGTCGGTCATGTTGCCCTTTCTCAGAGGTCCAAAGATTCGAAGCGGAATTGTGCCGGTGCGGCTCATGGCTTTACCGGAAGCACAACACCGAAGGTGGTGCCGCGGTTCACGCCGCTTTGAACGCGGATCGCGCCCGCGTGTTTCTCGACGATCCGCGCGGCGATCGAGAGGCCCAGGCCGGTGCCGCTCTGTTTCGTGGTGAAAAATGGATCGAAGAGCCGCTCTTGCACCTCGGGCGGGATACCGGTGCCGCTGTCCTCGACTTCGATGATGACCACGTCGCGCATTCGGCCGCCGAGCGCGATCCGGCTCTCCACCGCCCGCAGTTTGATCGTGCCGCCCTTGCTGAGAGCCTCCGCGGCATTCTGCACCAGATTGATCAGCACCTGTTTGATCTGCTCGGGATCGGCCAGGACCATGGTCTCCACGGCGTGCTCGACAGCGAGATTGATCGAGGATTCGCGCAGTTGCGGGGCCATTAATTCGCGCAACTCGTCCAGCAAATTCGCCGGTGAAAGCGACACGCGCTCAGGCTCGACGGGTCGCGCAAAACGCAGAAAGTCGCGCACGATTCTTTCCAACCGGTCGATCTCCCTGCCGATGAACTCGGCGTCCGCGCGCTCGCGCGAAGCCGGCGCGAGCGCCTTCTGCTGAGTGAAAAGGCGGGCCTTGATCGCGGTGAGCGGATTGCGGATTTCGTGCGCGACACCCGCGGCAAGGACGCCCAGCGACGCGAGTTTCTCATGGCGCTCGACTAGCGCCTGGCTTTCGATGAGCTTTACCCGGAGCGGCGCGATCATTTCGTGGTAGACGACGGTTGCCGCCCAGGCCGCGAGCAACACGAGCGCCAGCAACGCGGCAAAAATGACGGCTTGGAGAAGCGCAAGCGACTGCTGCGTCGAAGCGACGAAGCGGCCGAGCGCCTCGCGGTGTGCGTTCGCGAGCTGCAACCCGAGGTTGATCAGGCGTTCCTTGGCGGCTTCGACTTTGAACTTATCGAAAGAGGCGGCTCCTGCAGCGGCTTCGCTGGCGGCGGCGAGATAGCCGTCGTAGGCGGCCTTGATCTCGCTGAGAACGGCCTTCTCTTCCCGCGTTGTGAGCGCGGTTTTCTGCCGGTCGATCCAGGCGTCCAGCCGCTTGCTTTCGTCTTCAAAGCTGCGCCAATCCTCGGGACGGCGGCTATCGTCATACTTGAGCAGGCGCGAATCGAGTTTGAGCAATCCCGCGTGGAGTTGATCGGCGATCCGAAAGCTTTCCAGCTGCACGGTCGTGAAGCCGCCGCGCAGCTCGCGTATCTCCCGCCAGCTCACGAAGGCCGACCAGCCGATAAGCAGAGATAGGAAGGTGAGGACGGCGGCGAACAGAAGGAGCTGGCGCCCGACGGGAATTCTCATCGATTGCAGCGTTGTTCGATTTCGGCGCGATGGTTTCCTGGCGCGTTCGCCTGCAGCAGCCGCCGCGCCAGACAGATATGCGCGTCGACCCGATCGATGATGATGCATTTGGCGCTCATTCGTGCAGAGGCAATCAACTTACCAGCATCGGCAAGTTACTTACCACCGAGGACGTGCCGACGAGGCGCGTCCAAGGACGGACGTCTCTGATCTTCAACGACTAACCCTCACACACTGAAAGTGGCACGGGCGAAGCTAACGGTGCGGCAAGCACCTGTGCCCAGTAAGCGCGGGGCTCGAAAGGAACAAAGAATGAAAGCATCAACGCTCATGAAAACCGTCGCTGCGCTGGCTATCGGTGCGGCGTTTCCACTTGGCGCCATCGCCGGTCCGCCGGCGAAGACGATGACCGAGCGAGGCATCGTAGAGATGGTCAATCCTGCAAAAAAGGAGTTCGCGCTCAAGGACGAACACCTGAAGCGGACAGCGACCTTCGCCTGGAACGCTTCGACGCAGTTTGTCGAAAACGGCAAGGGGGCTGCAGCCTCGGAACTGAAGACGGGCGAGCACGCCACCGTGAACTACGCTCGCCACGGCAAGCAGCGCGTCGCGACCAGGATCGCGATCTCGCCGAGCGGCAAAACGGTTCAGGCTCACAAGGCCCAGGCTCGCAAAGCCGCGGGTCACGCTTGAGACCGTAGCACATTGGCCCTGCGGGAGCGCCAGTTCCCGCAGGCGCCAGCACGCCAGAGCCGTGAACAAACCCAGAGTCCTCATCGCCGATGATGATCGCTCGGTGCTCGACGCGCTCGGCACCGTCATCGAGTCGGAAGGCTTCGAGGTGGTCCGCGCGGCGGACGGTCACGCGGCTGTCGAGAAGTTTCGCCAGCAACCCATCGACATCGTGCTGCTCGACTTAAACATGCCGGTCAAAGGTGGCTGGGACACCTTAGAGCGGCTCACGACCATCAATCCTTTGCTGCCCATTATCGTCATCACCGCTCGGCCGGATGCCTATCCGGTCGCGATGGCCACCGGCGTCGCCGCGCTGATGCAGAAGCCGCTGGACATCCCATTGTTGCTCGAAGCCATGCGGGAGTTGCTGGCCGAGCCAGCCGCGCAGCGCCTCTCGCGCGTCGCGGGCCACGGACCGCAAACGCGGAAGATCTGATGGACGAAGAGAATGCCTTCCCACTCGGTGACACCCCTGATGACAATGCGCGCTCGATCGTGATTGAGCTCGAAGCCCACGACGCGTCCCGATTCGAATGGCGCGTCGCTGTTCCCTTGCCCGCCCACGAACATTTGAGCTACACGGTCCAGGCGGAATTCGAGCTTCCCTCGATCTCTATCCTAAGCTCATCACCGTGGGACCAGCTGCAGGGCTTCACGCGTCTGGAGGAGCCTCAGATGGTCGTCGCGATCGGCGATAGGGATGCGACCGCCCATTTGCTCCGCCAGCAGGTGCTAGTCTTGCAGCAAATGCTGCAGCGGGCGCGCCAGGGAGTGCTGCGCCACTGCCGGCTTGTCTGCGAACAGCCAGGAGACGGGGCCGCCGTTGAGTCTCTCATGACGTGGCTGAACACGGCGTTCAGGGCCCTGGCAGCTGCTCGCGCGCGAGCGGTCGCGCACAAGGCCGCCGATTCTGTCGAGATCGTGCGAGAGCGGGAACTGGCCGATGAGTTTATCAGTGTCCGGTTGATAGACTTCGTGGCCGATGCGGAGGCAAAATGCTGGATGAAACACTCCTTGTTATCTCAACTGTTGACGCCCGATTCCGCCCGTCGCTAGCCGTCGTCGATGAGCACTTAGTACGGGCGTTGGATGCAGAGCTAACCTACCGCAAGGCCAAGGGATATTTGATCGCCAATGTCGATTTACCGTCCTCCCTCGAGCAATTCGTGCGCAGTGGCCGTCTCAAGAAGCATTTTGAAGCCGCGCTGGCGCTCGATCGCGAAGCGTATCCGGTTGATGCGCGGCTGCACATCTGGTTCACATGCCTGGCGGCGTTGATTGGGGGAGCGTGTGCGTTTGCGCTGCAGACCTATTTGGCGAGGTGGACGTCAGAAAGGACGGCGGGCTGGGGCCTGTTCGGGCTGACGGTGCTGATGGGCGCAACCTACGCCATGCGCGATCGCATCAAGGAGGCCTTCCACCGCTGGCTGGCCAGGCACGTCTATCGCTTGTATGCTCAGCGAGTGGTGCGCTGCTTCATGCCGGACCACCTCGTCTCGCCGAGGCAGACGATCGTCCAAGCTCGGGAATGGTGCAACGAGACCACCACCTCGCGCCCCGATCAGCTCAATCCCGAGAGTGGTGCCACGCTGCGGGTTACTTCGGTGAACCACGTCCATCGTGGCGTCATCGCGCCGCAGCCGCAGCTCGCGGCGGCGGGCGTCCGCCGCGTCCGCCAGCTCTTCCGCTATGATCTTACGCCGCTCTGTATACGCCTGCATGATCCGATCAAAAGCATCCCTGTGCTCGACGCAGGGTCGGGGCGGGCGAAGTTTGTCGGAGCGCCGCGCCGCTACCAGATGCCAATTCGTGTCCTGGCAGCCACGCTCGAGGACCGGCGCGAATTGAAGGCGTCGCTCATCCTCGATAAACAAGGCATCGTCAGGATCGACTTCCATGCGAGCGGTAGTTGCTAATCCCAGGAGAGTTCAGCCTTTCGCCCTATGTGGATTGTCCGATTAGCACTGCGTAGACCGTATACGTTCACCGTGATGGCAATACTGATCGGGTTGCTCGGCGTTGTGACAATCGCACGGATGGCGACCGATATCTTCCCCTCGATTGATATTCCTGTCGTCAGCGTGATCTGGAGCTACTCGGGTGTAGCCCCGGAGGAGATGGAAAAACGCTTTGTCACCGTCTGCGAACGCGCGATGACGACGACGGTCGCTGATATCGAACACATTGAGTCCCAATCGTACAACGGTGTCGCGGTCATCAAGGTCTACTTCCACGAAGGGGCCAAGGTGGAAGCTGGCGTAGCCCAGATCACCTCCATCTGCCAGACGCTGCTACGAATCATGCCACCGGGGACGACCCCGCCTCTCATTATTCAGTACAGCGCATCGAATGTCCCGATTCTCCAGCTTGGCATCAGCAGCAAGACGCTCTCGGAGCAGCAGCTCTACGATCTCGGGTTGAACTTTATCCGCACTCAGCTTGCTACCGTCCAGGGCGCGCAAGTTCCATTGCCCTACGGCGGCAAGGCACGCCAAGTCATGGTCGATCTCGATCCACAGAAGCTCCTGGCAAACGGACTCTCGGCGAGCGATGTCAGCAACGCCATCAACGCGCAAAACGTCATCCTTCCGGCAGGCACTCAAAAACTCGGCGAGCGCGAATACAATGTGCGCCTGAACAGCAGCCCGCAAGTGTTGGATATGCTTAACGACCTTCCGATCAAGCAGGTCAATGGCGCGATGGTCTACATTCGCGACGTGGCCAACGTCCGGGACGGGTTCGCGGTCCAGACGAATATCGTTGCGCAAAACCGTATCCGCTCGGCTCTGCTGACCGTGTTGAAGAGCGCCAACGCCTCGACGTTGGACATTATCAAGCGTGTCAAAGACGTGCTCCCGCGCATTCAAGCCACTCTTCCACCGGAGCTGGACATTACGCAGCTCTTTGATCAATCGGTCTTCGTCCGAGCGGCCATTAACGGCGTGCTTAAGGAAGGGGTTGTGGCGGCGTGCCTCACCGCGCTGATGATTCTGCTCTTTCTTGGGAGCTGGCGCAGCACGCTCGTCGTTGCCATGTCGATTCCTCTCTCGATTCTCTGTTCGATCATTATTCTTGGCGCGCTCGGACAGACGCTGAACATCATGACGCTCGGCGGTCTGGCACTCGCAGTTGGCATCCTTGTGGACGACGCGACGGTCGAGATTGAGAACATTCACCGAAACCTCGGAGCGGGAAAACCAATGGTGCGCGCGATCCTCGACGGCGCGCAACAGATTGCGGTGCCGGCATTCGTGTCGACGCTCTGTATCTGCATAGTTTTCGTTCCGGTGTTCTTCCTCAGCGGTGTGGCAAGATTCCTCTTTCAGCCTCTGGCCATGGCCGTCATCTTTGCGATGCTCGCCTCCTATTTCCTGTCGCGAACCGTCGTTCCCACCATGGTCAAGTTCCTGTTGAAGGCGCACGCAGGCGACGAAGCACACCAGAAATCCTCCTTCTTCGGGCGCATTCACGATCACTTCAACGGCGGCTTTGAGGAGCTGCGCACCCGCTACATGCGGATGCTGAGCTGGTCCCTTGACCATCGGCGCATTGTCTTCCTCGTGATGCTGGCGGCAGTCATCCTTGGCGCGATTCTCACGCCGTTCCTTGGCCGTGATTTTTTCCCGCAAGTGGATGCAGGTCAGTTCCGTCTGCACGTGCGCGCTCCGCCGGGCACCCGACTCGAAGCGACCGAGCAGCGCTTCTACGAGGTGGGCCGCATCATTCGTCAGGTCATCCCTGGCACCGAGATCTACACGATTCTCGACAACATCGGCTTGCCAAACAGCGGCATCAATCTCGCCTTCGGCGACAACGGGACCACCAGTTCCGCTGACGGCGAGATTTTGGTTGCGCTCAATCCGTTGAACCACAAGCCGACTGCTGATTACGTCCGCACGTTGCGCTACCGGCTGCGCCAGCAATTCCCGGACATGGAGTTCTTTTTTCAGGCGGCGGACATCGTCGGACAAATCTTGAACCTCGGTCTGCCCGCACCGATCGACATTCAAATGACGGGACGGGACCCGACGAACTACTCCCTTGCCAAGGCGATTGAAGCCCGCGTGGAAAAGATTCCCGGCGCGGCGGATGTGCACCTTCACCAGCTCGTGCATGGCCCGGACTTGCGGGTCAACGTTGACCGCACCCGCGCCGAGCAACTCGGGCTCAGTCAGCGGGACGTGGCCGGCACAGTGCTCACTTCACTCAGCTCCAGCGGGCAGGCCTCGCCAAACTTTTGGCTCAATTTCCAGAACGGCGTGAATTACCAGGTCGCTGTTCAGACCCCCCAATACAAGATGGATTCGCTGTCTTCGCTGCTCAATACCTCGATCGCCACATCGGGCCAGACGCAACCCCAGTTGCTCGGCAATCTCGCAACTCTCGAGCGGAGCGAATCTCCCGTAATCGTCAACCACTATAACGTTCAGCCCGTCTTCGACATTCTCGCCAACGTTCAGGGGCGCGATCTAGGCGGTGTGGCGGACGACGTCCAAAGTGTCCTCACTGAGTTTCAATCCAAGCTGCCTCACGGCACCTTTCTTTCCCTGCGCGGACAAGTTCAAAGCATGAACTCTTCCTTCGTGGGCCTCGGCGCGGGCATCGCCTTTGCCATCGTTCTGGTTTACCTGTTGATGGTCGTCAATTTTCAGTCCTGGACCGATCCCTTCATCATCATCACGGCCCTGCCCGGCGCGTTGTGCGGAATCGTCTGGATGCTTTTTGTGACAGGCACGACGCTCAGTGTGCCGTCCCTTATGGGGGCAATCATGGCGATCGGCGTGGCGACAGCCAATAGCATCCTTCTCGTCACCTTTGCCAATGACGAGCGGCGCGCCGGCAGGAACGCCGCCGAGGCCGCGCTCTCCGCGGGATACACGCGCCTGCGGCCGGTGATCATGACCGCTCTCGCGATGATCATCGGGATGCTGCCAATGTCACTGGGTTTTGGTGAAGGCGGTGAGCAAAATGCGCCCTTGGGCCGGGCAGTCATCGGCGGTCTGCTCGCGGCCACATTCGCCACACTCTTCT
Source organism: uncultured Verrucomicrobiae bacterium (assembly GCA_963731945.1). Classification (GTDB taxonomy): domain Bacteria; phylum Verrucomicrobiota; class Verrucomicrobiia; order Chthoniobacterales; family Terrimicrobiaceae; genus DASTFP01. Next base: position 48,589 of record CAVSXN010000020.1, read on the forward strand.
TTGTGCCGGTGATTTATAGCCTCCTCCGCCGGCGCGAATGTGCGCGTAACCGGGACGAAATATTCGAAAAAGAGGCAGCTGGAGGACTCCAATGAACTCTAGGGAAAACACGATCGGCAAAGATGAGACGCCACCGCTTCAGCCGCCGGTGCGCCTTGCCGCGATCTGGGGCCCGCTGCTCGTGGTATGCTTCGTCGCGCTGCTCATCGTCGTCGGAATCTGGAGACATGTCCGGAGTCGAGCCGAACTGGAGCAGGACGCCAAGAACAACGCCATCGTTGGGGTCAACGTCGTCACTGTGAAGCGAGATGAAAAGTCGCACGAACTCATTTTGCCGGGTAACGTGCAGGCCTTCCAAAGCACAAGCATTTACGCGCGCACTGACGGCTATCTCGCCCGGTGGCTTGTGGATATTGGCGACCACGTTGACCAGAGCCGATTGCTTGCCGAAATCGAAACGCCGGAAATCGACAAGGAGTTCGAGCAGGCGCGCGCGCAGGTTGAGCAAGCTCAATCGAACGAACGCATCGCGAAGCTGACCGCGGACCGCTGGCAGTATCTCGTGCAAAGGAACGTTGTGGCCAAAGAGGAAAACGATGTGAACCAGGCAACCTACCGAACCTCCGTGGCAACTCTCGCCGTGGCCCAGGCAAATTTGGAGCGTCTCGGGCAGTTAGAAGGCTTCAAGAAGATCACCGCGCCCTTCGCAGGCACGATCACCTTGCGCAATATCGACGTCGGCACGCTTGTCTCATCGGGCAGCGGCACGTCGGGCACCTTGTTGTTCAATCTCGCGCAGACCGATCCATTGCGCATTTTCGTCAACGTCCCACAGACCAATGCTCCGTCCATTCGGACAGGAATTACCGCACGGCTGCTCGTGCCGGAGTACCCGGAGCGGGATTTCGAGGTCCATGTGGTGCGCACCGCGGGAGCACTCGATCCCGCGTCACGCACTTTGCTCACAGAGCTGGAGATTCCAAATCACGACGGGCTCCTGCTTCCCGGAATGTACGCGCAAGTTAAGTTCATCCTGCAGGAAGCAAGCGCCCCGATCATCATTCCTGAGAACGCCTTTATCTTCCGGTCGGAAGGCACCCAGGTAGCGACAGCCGACGAACACAATCGCATCCACTGGCAAACGATCCGGGTTGGGCGTGATCTGGGCACACAGATGGAAGTCTTAAGCGGTCTGGAGCCGAACACTCGCGTAGTCACCAATCCGACGGACGATTTGCGAGAGGGCCTCGACGTCGTGGTCACACCTGAACACGATGCCTCCTCAACGAAGCAGGCGAAACCTTGAGCGCCGGATCGCTCATACATCGCTCCGGATCGGATGCATTTGAAGAAACCGCTTGGCAGATGCACGCGTATCGGACGTTTTCGGCAACCTTGAGCGTGCGGAAACCGGCAGTCCGATCAGCGGTCTCTTCCGGCGTTTCGTAGAAACCCAGTTGCCAGTCCTGCTGCGCGCAGAAAGGTCAAAGTCCAGAATGTCCTCAGGCAGGATTCTCGGGTGGTCCGATAGCATAACGATCCTGCATTGCGAATCCCAAGAATCTCGGGCTATTCCAACTAACATCGCAGCGGCAATTCATCGCGCAGCGTTTCGCGCACTTCCACTTCGCCAAAAGACGCCACCGAGGATGAAGATGCGTTTGGTGCTGATCCGTGGGGAGAGGCAAGCAACTTACCAGGACCGGCAAGTAAGTTACCTCAGACCAGCTGCCGGCGAGCGTCCCACTTACGTGGACATGGTTGATATTCAACCACTCACCGTCGCACGCCGAAACTGGCACAGGTGAAGCTAAAGGTGCAGGCAGGCAACGTGCCCAGTAAGCGCGGGCCGGAAAGGAAGAAACCATGAAAACATCAATTCTCTTGAAAATCGTCGCCGCGCTGGCCATCGGTGCAGCGTTTCCGCTTGGCGCCATCGCCGCTCAGCCGGCGAAGAACCCCGAGCGAAGTGTGGTCGAGAAAGCCAAGACCCCGAGAAAGCATTATTTCGCGCACAATTGGTTGGACTCCTGAAGCGGGACATTGGCCCTGCGGGAGCGCCAGCTCCCGCAGGGGCCTGCCACACTGCCGCCATGAACAACCAGGGTGCTTTTCGTTGAAGATGCTCGCCCGGTGCTCGATGAGCCCGGCGACGTGATCGAGTCGGAAAGCTTCGAGGTTCTTTTCGAAAGCCTCCTGACCGTCGGCGGCAGCCACGAAACGCCTGTCGCGCATCGCAGGCCGCGGACCCCAAACGCGCAAGATCCAGTGAACGAGGTGAGAAACCCTCCACGACGCGCGCTTAATTGCGAGATCTTCGGTCCCGGCTGAAAGTCTCCGGCTCCGCTGGTTCCTACTGCCACTTTCGGTTTCTAAGATATTCCATTTCCGCTCTTCTTCTCATGGTCGCAAGCACTCGTCTGCTGGCGCTTCTGCGCCACATCGGGCGCTTGGATTCCCACGTCCGCCAATTGGTTGCTCTCGTCATCGCGGTCGTCGCTTTTCTGTTTTTCATCCAGCATGGGCGATCTCCAATCACCCACTTCATCGCAATCTGGGACCTTTACGCGATGGTGATCCTGCTGATGGCATGGGTCACGATTTGCACGGCGAATCCTCGGGATATCCAGCGGAGAGCCAGACTGCAGGATTCAAGCAGGACCTTCATTTTCATTTTCATCATCGTCGCGGCGTGCATGAGCTTGCTTGCAGTGATGCTGGTTCTTCGGGAACACAAAGCGCTCCAAAAGTCCGGCGGGCTGCACTTATTCATGGCGGCACTGGCCGTGATTGAGTCATGGCTTCTGATTCACACGGTTTTTACCTTGCGCTATGCCCACATCTTTTACCGTTCCAATCTGGAGGGATCCGGCAAAGGGCTGACGTTTCCGGGCGGGCATAATCCGGACTACCAGGATTTCGCATATTTCTCCTTCGTCGTGGGAATGACCTGCCAAGTATCAGATGTGAACGTCACCTCACGTGCCATGCGGCGTCTGGCCCTACTGCACGGCCTCCTCTCGTTTACTTTCAACACCGCGATCCTCGCCTTAAGCATCAACATCGTTTCTGGCTTGTTTGTGAACTGAGCGGCGAGGAGAGATGCTTCCCGCGCCGAGAGGTCACGACGCAGCAAATGCATACGCGACTGCAAAGATGAAAACCAAACGTCCCATAACAGCGGATCTTCGAGGAAGGCTAAGGCCGTCTTGGCAACCACGGAAACAGAGTCTGGCAAGCTAAAGCTTTTCAACTAAGGAGGTCCGTTTGGCAAAAAGCGCCGCAATTTGGTGGTGCGTTTCTTCGCTCTTATCCACGCGACCCGCTGCCGTCACGGCGGCCTTTCTTCTTTTGGCCGTCGTCGGAACTGCTGATTACGCGACGGGACTTAGCCTTTCGTTCTCGATCTTCTACTTGCTTCCGATTATTCTTGCGGGCTGGCGAGCGGGCCGAAATTACGCCTGTCTGATCGCCGCCCTAAGCGTTTTCTCCCTTAACGCGAGTGACCTGCTTGCCGGGAAGAGAGTCGAGCCCGGATTGCCTCTCGTTTGGAATACACTGATCCAGCTGTTCTTCTATTTGCTTGTCATCTGGCTCTTGATGCGATGGAAAGGCCTTCGTGAGACTCTAGAGGCTGAGGTTCGTGAACGCACACGTGAACTCACCGCGGAGATCGCCGCCCGTGAAGAACTGGAACGCCAGATTTTGGCGGTAAGCGAGCGCGAGCAAAAACGCATTGGTTGCGATCTCCACGATGTTCTTTGTCAGCATCTGGCGGCGACGGCGCTGGCTGCGAAAGTGCTTGAGGAAAGGATTGCTGGCTCCGCGGCTGTGGAGGCCGGCAATGTCGTGAGCATGATCGAGAACGGCATGACCATCGCCCGCGAAATCGCGCGAGGGCTCACGCTCGCTCTTTCGGGCAACGACAATCTCTGCGTCGCCTTGGAGGCATTGGCGGCCGGCACGCGGGAACATTTCGGGGTTGAGTGCCTCTTGAGGTCTGGTGAGGCGCGGCTGACTCTCGGCGATTTTCGAGCCCTTCACCTCTATCGAATCGCTCAGGAGGCAATCAACAATGCAATCCGCCACGGCAAAGCCGCTCACTTGATCGTGACAATTTCACAAGTCGGCAATTGGGGCATCCTGACTGTGCAGGACGATGGTTCCGGGATGCCGGATAATCAGGTTCCTTCCGCTGGAATGGGCCTTCGGATCATGAGACACCGGGCGCGGATGCTGGGCGGCCAGCTGGATATCCACGAAGAAGCCACACACGGTCTTACAATCAGTTGCTCTTTTCCCGTGGAACCGGGAACTCCCTTCCACATCCAATGACGCTGAATGATCCGGGGGGAAATCGTAAGCGAATATTCCTGGTGGACGATCATCCCCTGGTTCGCGAGTGGCTTGGCCATCTCATCAATCGGCAGACCGATCTTGCTCTTTGCGGCGAGGCGCAAGATGCGTCGGACGCCATGCGGGAGATCAGACGGCGCACGCCCGATGCTGTCGTCGTGGATATCTCACTGCGTGGGAGCTCCGGGATTGAACTCATTGTGGAGATCAAGCTGGCGTTCCCGAAGGTCGCGATCCTGGTTCTCTCGATGCATGAGGAATCCACTTATGTGGAGCGAGCTTTGCGGGCCGGGGCTATCGGCTATGTTGCCAAACGGGAGACGACCACGAAAATCGTCTCGGCAATCCGCCAAGTTCTCCGTGGGGAATATTCTCTCAGTGGACCATTGGCCTTGGCCATGACGCGAAAGTATGTTGAGACGCCGGCGCGAGCCGGCCTGTCGCCGGCTGAGCGACTTAGTAATCGCGAACTGGAAATCTTCGCCATGCTGGGCCGGGGCTTTGAAACGCGACGGATTGCCGAGGAACTTCACATCAGTATGAAAACGGTGCAGGCGTACTGCGCTCGTATTAAGGAAAAGCTCCATCTCAATAGCGCGACCGAACTCCTGCGCGAGGCCATTCTTTGGGATCAGCGCGACAAGTCGACGGGACAGACGCTTGCGGTGTAGGATTTCGCCCTACGCAACTATTATCTCATGCCTAGCAGACACGCGACGCCGCGCTAGTCTAGTTTGCTGCGTCGAATGAACCACAAAGCAACCGTAGTCACTCTTGGGACAAGGCTTCCTCCGGCGCTGATGGAAGAACCACGGCGGGAATCCTGCCGGGAGCAAGGCATCGAGGCGAGAACTGCGCGGGGGAGGTTTCGCGCCGATCCTTCCGAGGGGGAAAGAATCATGGATTTCGGCGTTGGCGCCGAGGTCCAAAGTGACTGCGGTTGCTTAGCCGGTTCATTCGACGATCTCCCGCCTCTGCCAAGCGAAGATGCAGTCTCCAGGAGGCCCGCTCTTTATTCGTGCCCGAGCAGGAAGCGAGCACAGCTTTTGAAGAGCAAGAATTGGCATCTCCTGCTGCAAAAGACTCCCGAAGGGGACGCGGTGCGGAATGGAAGAAAACCCGCCTGCGAACTTTTCTTCGTGCCGTGAATTCCCTGAGATCTCTACATCAACGGCCCGCGCTGAAGATTTTAATGACAGAGGCAAGCCCGAGTTGGGGCGACCAGCAATACCGGCTCGTTCGCGAAGCCGTCTGGCTTCAGGCGCACGGACATGAGGTCATCATCTTATGTGGGGAAGCAAGCAAGCTCGCAGCAGATCTGAAACGGAATGCGCCTTGGATCCGCGTTGAAAATATTCGGTCATGGGGCAGCCCTCGGGCTTTTGTACGTCTGGCGGGAATTATCCGACGCTCGCAGCCCGATGTTATCCATACGCGAAGCGGACCGGACTCGGCCTGGGGATCGTATTTTCATCTCGCGGGCCGTCCGGTGGTCCATTCGCATCACACGACAATTCCCGAACGTGTTCCGATTCGTGAGGCTTTCGTTTATCGTTTCGGCTGCCGGCGAATCATCGCCGTGGCTCATTCAATAAAGGGGGACTTGGTCGCTCGCACTGGACTTTCGGATGCGCGCATTGACGTCGTGGGGGAAGGCGCGGATCTGGAAGAGTTCCATCCTGGGATGGATGGAGGGGGATTTCGTGCTGAATTCAAGATTCCGCCGAAATCCCCCGTTTTTGGAGTGATCGGGATGATGCGCCGCGAAAAAGGCCAGCGGACTTTTATCAACGCGGCCGCGAAGGTCCTGAGTCTGGTTTCTGATGCGCGATTCGTCATCGTCGGCGGGGGAGGAGGATCTTACGTCGACAGATTGCATGAAAAGATTCGCCGAACCTTCCCGCAAAGACCAGTCCCGGTGATCATCACCGGATGCCGAGAAGATCTCTCGCAGGTAATGGCGGCACTGGATTTCGTGGTTGTGCCCTCCTTGCAGGAGACACAAACGATCGTTATCCCGCAGGCTTTCGCTGCCGGGAAGCCCGTGATCGCCTCGCTCGTGGGCGGCATTCCTGAACTTGTTGGAAACGAGCGAACTGGGCTGCTCGTCCAACCGGCAAACAACGATGCTCTGGCGGCTGCAATGCTTCGCCTGCTCGCAGACCCGGCGCTAACTGCAAACCTCGCCGGCGCAGGACTAACCTTGGCTCGACGTGAACTCTCTTTCGGCGAGAAAGCGGAATGCCTCCTGGAATCATACCTCAAAGCGACTGATCGACGGGCACTCGACAATCGGGCAAGCGCCCACGTTCGCGCGCGTGTTCGCGAACCTTTTGCTCCGGCGGCGGCTCGCTGAGTGCATCGCTTCTCCATCTTCAGACCTTCGTGCGCGAATTCGGCGCAGCGGCGGGCGCTATTGCAGCGCAGCCCGGCCACAGGAATTCCAAATTCTCCCATTCGCTAAGCGCAGTGAAAGGGGCCAGGTTCGTGGTTTCGCTTATGATATCCATCCTCGCTGGTTTCCGGTGGCCGTTTAGGCGGACTCGGCGACTATCATGGTCTTGAAACGCGGGGTGAAATGTCTTGATGTCTAATTGAGGCAGCAGCGCATCCTCTCTGCGTGATCCCAGACGCGCGCAACATCCCAGCGAGCGCAGGGACAAGATGAAGCAAATCTGAGATCCGATAAAGCATTGTCGACGATGCTCTCTTTCGCGACAGATCTCCGCTGAAACCCGACTTTGGATCCGGCGAAAGATCCCTGTCAGAGCAACTCGACCGCAAAGGTCAGTGGGCTGGTCCGGGATTTTGGGGCTCGCAAAGAATGGGGGCTGAGGCACATTTACCGGAGATGCTCAGGAAGATTTGCGCCGATGGTTCGAAGCAATTTCTCGCCGCTCTTCTGGCATTGCTTTTCACCGGTCATATTTCCAGCTGCGGCGGAACGAATGGTTCCTTTGGAGGCGAAGAAACCATGCTGAAACTCCCTCACATGTCCTTTCCCCTGCGCATCTACCAGCCAGAAGAACGGTGCCGCGCCCTAGTCGTCTTTGCCTCGGGCGATGGGGGTTGGAAAGCGTTCGAGGACAAGGTCGCCCGGTATCTTGCCTCGCAGGGATTCTGTGTGATCGGTTGGGACTGCCGGAAATTCGCCGATCCGGGACCGTACGATCAGAAACTTCTCGCTGCGGGCTTTGCAGCGGCCCTTGACGAGGCAATGCGTATCACTAGGGTTCGCGACGTTCCGGTCGTTTTTTCTGGCTACTCCACGGGAGCGGAGCAGGCGCTCGCCGCCGCCGCCGCCACTCCGCGTCAGCCGCAGCTAGTCGGTCTTCTCGTCATTGCGCCGGGCGAACGGGGACGATACGGCCTCACGATGGCAGATCTGATGGGCATCAAGCCCGTGGGCGACGGGTCTTTTGGGCTTTCGGATCTGGCTCAGGGAGTCGAAGGTCTGCGGGTCGTCCAGATCCATGGCGAGCATGATCCGCTCGACTCGACGGAGTGGTTGGGTCATCTCGATACGCCACACCAGCTAAAGATCTACCCGGACGGCTGGCATTTTTTCAAAGACGGTCCTCCGGATTTTCTCAAACTCCTCGCTGATGCAATCGATTGGATCCTCGACCCTGTCGGGAAGTGCTAAGGCTGTCGAGGAGTCTCGGCGTCCATTCCAGCATTCCCGCCCACGGATATGGCTGGCCCTGTGTTTCGCCGTGAGCGGCGTTGTCAACGTTGTCGAAGCTCTTCTGCCAAAGCCGTTCGAGGTGCTGGAATGGATGGCTCAATACTGTCCCTTCCATGTCTCCGAACGCAGTCGCGTGCTGCTGCTCGCCGGCGGCTTTCTTCAGCTCGTGCTTAGCCGGGGCCTTTTCCGCGGCAAGCGCGCAGCTTGGGCGCTCTCGCTAGGGCTGCTCGTGGTGATCCCTTTTCTCCATCTCGGGCGCGCCTTCGACTGGCATCACGCGGTGCTGCAAAGCCTGCTCATTTTCGCGTTTGTCATCTGGAGAGGCAGTTTTTGCGCTCGCTCCGATGGCCCCTCCGTCCGCTGGGCCTTTTTCATAGGCGGAAGCGCGCTCTGTGTGCTCACCCTCTTCGGACTAATCGCGCTGCCCCATTTCGAAAAGGAAATCGCCGGCTCGCAGAACTTCGGCGCAAACCTCCGAGCCGTTCTCGAGCTGATCTTTTTGCAACGCACCGAGATTCTCGATCCCGCCGGCGCGCGGGCCGAGGCGGTGTTTCGCGCAATCAGTGAAGCGGCCGTGCTTTTTGGACTGCTCACGGTGTTTCTTTTCCTCAAACCGATCCTGCCCAGACGCACCGAGTCCTCGGCCAATCGCGAGGCGATTGAGCAACTGATTGCCCGGCATGGGCGCGATCCTCTCGACGACTTCGCGTTCCTGCCGGACAAGCATCACCATTTTTACGGAGCCGGGGACCGGAGATGCGTGATCTCCTTCGCGCTGTGGCGGGATATCGCCGTGACCCTCGCCGACCCCATCGGCCCGCCTGAGGTCGTGCCCGAGGCCATCTTGGACTTTGACCTTTTCTGCGCGAAACAGGACTGGCGACCCGTTTTCTACGAAACGCCGGAAGAGTCCGCCCAGGCTTACCGAGCCGCCGGCTTCCGCACGTTCAAGGTTGCCGAGGACGCCTGTATCGATCTCAAGGCGTTCACCGTTTCGGGTGGCAAACTCCAGAATCTGCGCACCTCGTTGAACAAGATCCGAAAGGCGGGCTGGCGATATGAATGGTTTCGCGGCAGCGCATTGGAGCCTCCGCTGCAAGCAAGCCTTCGTGCCATTTCCGACGAATGGCTTTCCGCCCGGCACGGCACGGAAATGACGTTCGACCTCGGCTCCTTCACGCCAGAGTCGCTGCAGCGCGCCGAACTTTGCGTCCTCTTCGACGAGAAGAATCGGCCCGTCGCTTTCGCGAGCTGGCTCCCTTACGCTCAGGCCACGGGCCGCTCGATCGACCTCATGCGGCACCGCTCAAGCCATCGCGGTGTGATGGACGCCCTTATTGCCGAAAGTCTGCTGGATTTCCGGCGGCGTGGCCTCGCTCAAGCGAGCCTTGGCAACGCACCTCTGGCCAATACCGAGAGCGGGTCAGTTGACAGTCTCGAGGAGAAGGTCATTCGCTACCTGTTCGAGCGGCTCGACGCTTACTACGGCTACAAATCCCTCTTCGAGTTCAAAAGGAAATTCCATCCCAACTGGCGTGGCCGGCATGTTGCCTACCGCAGCGTTGCGCATCTGTTGCCTGCGGCGGCGGCTATCGTGCGCGTGCATCTTCCAACAGGGTTCTTCAAATATATTCGCTCCTGAAGGCGCAAACGTGATGAGCCCAATCCGTCACTCGTCTCAAACGCCCGGAGCGAGGCAAGACTTAATGGTCGAACTTACCGGGACAAAATCACGTTAGAAATCCGATGGAATATCTCCTCCTCGGCGACCTAGCTCTGCTGTTTGCTATCGAGCGATCGCGTCTTCTGCTTTCGGAACCAACACGGTTTTCGTGGTGGCATCGTAGTCCATGATTCCCGCGTAGCGGCCCCACGCGATCATGGTCTGAAGGACCTTCTCCGGGTTGTCGTGAGGCAGCGCGACGGCAATGTCCTGCAAAACGCGTTCGACATCGACTTCTTCGCTTACCTCAAGGTAGCCGAGGATGATGTGGAAAAGGCGCAGCTTGTAAATCTGCTCGGAGAAAATCTTCTGACGCTTCTCCCGGTTTCCTTCGTGAAGGCGGCGTCCAAGTGGAGTTAAGTGAACGTCGTTCCTGGGCGTATCCACCAGCTCAAGGATTTCCGCGGCTTTGACGATGGCAATGGTCTCGCCAAAGTCTTTTTCAATCTCGTCGGAAATGTCGTAGATATTAGCCAGCTCCGGCTCGTCGTAGAGGATGGAAATCAGTCCAATGATTTGACCGACTGTCACGAGCGGAATGGACTCCATGCGCCGGCGGGCGCGGGAAACCAACTGGCCCGGCGCGGGAGGTGGCTCAGGCGGCTGATCGGGAAGGGTAAGAGTGGTGATGGTCTCGTGAATGGTAGCCACCAGACGTTGGAATTCTGGCGACTTGGCATCGCGCGGATACGGCAGTTTGTTTTCCAGGATGAGGCCCAGTCGTCCGGGACGCGGAAACAGGATGCCAATGCGCGTAGCCATCTCGACGGCCTCCTCGATATTGTGGGTGACCATGAAAATGCTCTTGAGATTCGCGGCCTGTTTGTGCCAGAGCGCGATGATTTCGTGACGCAGAGTTTCGGCAGTGAGAACATCGAGGGCGCTAAAGGCTTCGTCGAGGCAGAGCATTTTGGGTTCTGAGACGAGGGCGCGCGCGAGACCCACCCGCTGGCGCATGCCGCCCGAGAGTTCGCGTGGGAAGGAACGGTGATAGCGCGAAAGGCCGATTAACTCGATCACCTTCGCGACGGCCGCCTCTTTTTCCAGACGGCTGAGCCGCTTAGCCATGAGTCCAACGGCCACGTTTTGCTCGACCGTTAGCCAAGGATAAAGGGCAAAGGTCTGGAAAACAATGGAGGCGTGCGGGTTGATCCGTCCCTCCAGCGGTTTTCCATAACAGAGCACCCGGCCGGCTGTGGGGTTCAACAGTCCGGTCAGGCACCGCAGGATCGTGGATTTTCCCGAACCGGATTGTCCAAGAAGGGCGAACAATTCACCTTCCTTGACTGCCAGATCAATTTGATCAAGGACCTTATATTCCCGGCCACCGTCGGTCGTAAAGGATTTCGAAACGTGGCACAACTCGCCAATGATTTCGGTGCCGGCTAAGGCATCGGGATGGTCCAAGGCGCCCATGGTCTCAATCAAGATGAAAGCGCCGCTCGGCAAGGCCATACAGACGGCGCCAGAGCAGCCTGTTCGTGACAACTACGAACAGCGACATGACAACGATCCCGCAAATGATGAGTGGTGTGTTCCCCTCCTGAGTCACTTCAGAAATAAAAGCGCCTAAGCCTTCAGCCGTGAGCGTCGTCCGGCCCCAGACAGCGACTTCGGCGACAATGCTGGCGTTCCAAGCTCCCCCAGCAGCCGTGCAGGCGCCTGTCACCCAAAACGGAAAAATGGCGGGAAGGATCAGCGTTATCCAAAGCTGCACGCCGCGTAGACCATAAGTGCGCGCGGCTTCCTTGAGATCATTGGGAATCGCCATGGCTCCTGCAATCACGTTGAAAAGGATATACCATTGTGTGCCCATGGCGATGAGCAGAATGCTGCCCCAATTCATGGAAATATGATGCGCGGCATAGAATCCGACCACGAACGGAAAGGTCATGTTGACCGGAAAAGACGCCGCGATCTGCGCGAGCGGCTGGGCGAAACGGGCCACCTTGGGATGAAACCCGATGGCGACTCCGATGGGCGTCCAGATCAACGTCGCGATCACCGTCATCGCGGCCACACGCGACATCGTGAGGACGCCCAACCAGACGATATGCGCGAATTCGCCGAGTGGGATGTGATGCCACACGGCGGCGGCCCCCGCGAGCGCGCCGCGAACGGCCAGCAAGGCGACCCACCCAGCAAAGGCAATCGCCGCGCCGCGCAACACAATCGACGAGAGCGGGAGGTGCTTTGCTGTCCCAAGCCCGGCCTGACGCGCGGGCAGGCGAGATGTGATGTTGCGCACCCAATCGGAGGAAGGCCGCCAAACCGCTCTATAGAAGGAGGGAAAAATGTAACTCCGGCGCAGCAGATCATAGGCCCACGACGATGGGGGCGCGCTGGATTCCGTCAGCTCGATCTTGAACTTGTCCGCCCAGGCCAGCAACGGACGCCAGACGAGTTGATCGGTGACCAGGATGACGGCGAGCATGGCAAGGATCGCCCACATCGCCGCCTGGTTGTCGCCCCGGTCAACCGCCGCCGCCATGAACGAGCCCAGGCCCGGCAGCTTGATGTCCTTGTTCATCACGGAGATGGCCTCGCTTTGCGCGACGAAAAACCATCCTCCGCCGAAGGACATCATCGAGTTCCAAATCAAACTGTGCATCGAAGCCGGAACCTCGACCGTGGTAAAACGCTGCCAGCGGTTCAGCCCGTAAGTGGATGCGGCCTCCTGCATGTCTCCCGGAATCGAAACCAGCGAATGGTAGAATCCGAACGTCATGTTCCAGACTTGTCCGGTGAAGATCGCGAAAATGCTCGCGCACTCCACGCCCAGGAGGCTGCCAGGAAAAAGCGCCATGAATCCCGCGACGGTGGCCGAAAGAAAGCCAAGCACCGGCACCGACTGCAAGACATCGAGCGCTGGAAGGATGACTGCTCGCGCCGCCCGGTTCTTTGCCGCCGCATAGCCAATAATCAGCGTGAACACCAGCGAGCACGCAAAGGCGATCCACATGCGCAGCACCGTGCGCCCAGCGTAATAAGGAATGTCGCTCGGACTGGTCGAAAGTGGCGGCATGTGACCCTCGTCGAAATGAACGAGCATCCCGCGCCCAAAATGCAGCACGCTCCACAGCAGGCCAAAGATGGTGAGAAGAACCCCGACATCGATCCACCCGAACGTGGTTCGCTCCTCGCTGGCGGCGGAGATGGTGGGTGTTCTCATTGGGTCGGCGAAGAGCCGCGCGCAGCCATGCACCGCGCGGGTTCTTTTTGCTTGATTTTTCCTAAGCTTGGCGATGACCTTTCCCTTAGTCGGGTTTTCTAAGCTGATCCGATCAGGATGCCTGTCAGGAAGACCTGGACTCCGCAAACGACCACCCGGAAGGCCGCGGCAAGTAAAGGAGTGTCCATGTCCTTGCGCCGGATCCATGGTTTCCGGCGAAGGAAACCCTTGACGTCCTGCCTTTGGATGAAAGGGAATATGCCTAATTGCGCTCGGCACGCATCCACGAGTCTTCGGGCGTTCACCAGTTCTTCGTCCTGCATGATCTTGAGCATTTTCGCGTTTTCGTGTGTCAACAACGTGGAAGCGGCTTCATGGGACGCATTATCTCCTCCAACCGTCAGGTCAGCAAACTGTCAGCGCTCCATCGAAGCGACTCTCCAGCGAAGCTGTCACTTTGGAGGATTCGCTAACTGCCTTCTGCGGTTTGCAGGGCACAGATTTCCTGTCGCGCGATTCGCTAAACTGAAGTCAGCTCCACCGGGCATCTGGGCGGCACGGTCGTGGCAATCCGCCCCCGGCGAATCAGTTTTGCTTGCTTTGGTTGTTCGTCTCAGCCGGGATGCAAGCCGAGCCGGTTGAGTTTCTCGCGCATGGTGAGGCGGGAGATGCCGAGCCAGCGGGCGGCCTTGGCTTGGTTCCCCTGGGCGAGCTGGATCGCTTGGGAGAAAAGCTCCCGCTCGGCAGCTCCCATCAGCGCGGCGTGAGCGTTCTCGATTTCACCGCGGCTGGCAGCGGCGAGCAGCTCGGAGACGCAACTCGAAAGCGACTGATCCAGGACTGCGGGCGCGGGCGACCCAGCGCAGGCGCGGGACGCTTCGTCAAGATCGATCGGGTAGCCACGCGCCATCAGCAATGCCTTGCGCACGGCATTCTCCAGCTCACGCACGTTGCCGGGCCAGGGCTGCTGCTGGAGAAAACGCAGCGCCTCGGGCTGGATCGACGGATTTTTGATCCCGAACTCCGCGCCGTATCGGGCGAGAAAATATCTCGCCGTATCAGGAATGTCCTCGGGCCGTTTGCGAAGCGGCGGGATCGCGATGACCACGACGTTGAGCCGGAAGAACAGGTCTTCGCGGAACTGCTTTTCCTGCATTGCTGCCTCGAGGTCGCGATGCGTGGCAGCAAGGATGCGCACGTCAATCCGCAGGCTCTCGCGGCCCCCGAGGCGCTGGATCGACTTTTCCTGCAACACCCGCAAGAGCTTTGCCTGCGTGCTGAGGCTCACGTCGCCGATTTCGTCGAGAAAGATGGTGCCGCCGTCAGCCTGCTCGAAGCGGCCGATTCGCCGCGCGTCAGCGCCGGTGAAAGCACCCTTCTCGTGCCCGAAGAGCTCACTCTCCAGCAAAGTCTCCGGGATCGCCGCGCAGTTTACCGCGATGAACGGCCTTTCGGCGCGGTCGCTATGCTGATAGATCGCCCGGGCGATCAATTCTTTGCCGGTCCCGGTTTCACCGCGGATAAGCACAGTCACGGGCGTGGCGGCAACGCGGCCGATCTCCTTGTAAGTCTCCTGCATGGCGCGGCTGTTGCCGATGATGGCGTCGCGGCCGACGACTGCGTTGCCGATCTCGACCGGTTGAAACATGAGCCGGGTGGCGGCGAGCGCTTTCTGGATCGCGTCGAGCATCGCCGGCATCTCGAAGGGTTTGAGCAGGTAATCGAATGCACCGTGCCTGGTCGATTCGATCGCGACCTCAGTTGTGCCATGGGCCGTCATAAGGATGATCGGGAGCCGCGCCCGGCCGCTGCGCAGGCGCTTGACAAGATCGAGTCCGCTGAGGCCGGGCAGCTTCAGATCGGTGAGGACCAAGTCGCAGCGCTCTTTGCCCGCCAGGGCCAGCCCTTCCTCGCCTGTGCGCGCGGCAATGACCGTGTGGCCTTCATTTTCGAGCACATGCTGGAGCGATTCCGCCGCGCCGGGATCATCTTCCACAACCAGGATCGTGCCAGAGCGGCTCATATTTGCACCGGCAGCAAGATATCGAAAGTCGGACCGCGAATCCACATGGAACTGAAATCCGGGCCGCTCCTGGGCGTCAGCCGGCTCTCCTTCGCTGCAGGCGGCGTGGCTCAATCCCCGTCGCATCAATGGCGATAGTGCGAAGCCCGAAGCTCGCAGCAGCTCGCCCAAAACGAACGTTTCGTGCTGGAGAGGCAAAGCCACTACCAGCCCTGCAGATTAGTCACGAAGCCGCGCGTCGTTTTTCAAAACCGACGATGCCAGCACGCGCCGGCACACGAGCCTGCCATCAGGCTTCCCGAAGACCCTGGCGTTCTCCGCTCGGCGCCTGGCGCGCTAAGGTCAACCCTTCTACTTTCGAAGTAGTTGGCTGTTGTTTGGTCGAGCAATCAAACCTCGACAATCGTTTTGAATCCGCCGTAGGCCATGCGCTTGAAATCGAAGGGCATCTCGCCCTTTTCCCCCATGCCTGCCATACGCGGGTCTGCCATGACCTTGGCGTTGACCTGGTCGCGATGTTCGCGGGACTCAAAGACGATCCATGCGAAAACCACCGTCTCGTCGGGTTTGGTTTCGATGATGCGAGGGAACTGCACGATGTCCTTTACATCCAGGTCATCGCCTACGCACTCCCGATACTCGAGGGCGCCATGCTCCCGCCAGACCTTGCCCGCCTCCTCTGCGATTTGGCGATAGTTATCGATTTTGTCCTTCGGGACCGGCAAAAGGAATCCGTCAACGTAGTGTGGCATTCGTGGTGTTCTTTCCTGGTTTGTTGGTTTGTTCAGAAATGATGTCGTTTCGTAATGTGTGTCTCGAGAAAGCCTCGTCAACGGTTAACCTCCCGCCTCACGGCCGCCGGCTTTCTCATTCGCGGCCGCCGGGATCCCCCACGACGAGCTTCCAGGCGCGGTCCGGCTGCCGGCGGAGGACCTCGATCGCCTTATAACGGATCTCGATCGTCTCTCCCGACGCGTCCACCGTCGTGCCCTGAAAGTCGGTGTAGAGCAGGGCCGTTTCATCGACGGCGATCGCTTTGATCACACGGCTCTGCAATCTTGTTTTCGACCGGATCAATTCGGCGAGCACGTCACGAATCCGGTCGCGGCCGACAACTGTTTCGCCGGATCGCGCGACGATGCGGGCATCTGGTTCATACAATGCGGTGACGGCCTCGAGATCGCCGGCATTGAGGTTTCGAGCGAACAGACTTGGCCAATCTTCAGGTTCTTGAGGCAGCATCATGGCTTGGTTGCCTTGGTTTGGGGTTGACGTGCCGCCGTTCTCTTCCGCAGGGACCGGTTCTGTCGAATTCGCGTCTCGATCGTCCGCATTTGCGAGATTTCTTCTCTCAGGCCGGCTCGTAGGAGAGCGCGACAATTCCTGACCTCCACGTTGACGCTTTCAAGAGCTTGAGAGCAATCCTGTCCTTCATGCCTTTGAAGATTGGCGTTCCGGCGCCGAGAACGACAGGCGCCACAAAGACCCGAAACTCATCGATCAATCCGAGCCGGATGAGAGTCGAGGCAAGCCCGGCGCTGCCGAACAGGGCAAGGTCTTTGCCGGGTTGTTGGTTCAACCGATTCACCTCCGCCGAGACATCTTCTCCCGCCAGCCTGGAGTTATTCCATTCCACCTTCTCCAGTGTATTGGAAAAAACGACCTTCGGCAGCTCGTTTAACCTGTCAGCATCGGGACCGGTCGCCGATGGCCAATAGCCGGCGAAGAGTTGATAAGTTTTTCGCCCGAGGAGAATCGCGTCGATCGATCGCAGCATCTCGCTGGCGCAGCGGTCGAAATCCTCATCCGCGATTTGTGCGGTATCATTCAATTCCCCGTTCGGTCCCTCGACGAAGCCGTCAAGCGTCACGCTTATCTGCCAGAACAGTTTTCTCATTCGCTTAGGAACGCGCTGATCGGCAGGTGCGCTGCACCGGTGGGCCGAAGCCCGAAAATCGAAGGCGCTGCATTGGTTGCTATCGATTTCGGCATGTCAGTGACCTCACCCGTCGGGGCCTTGCCGCTCAAGGGTAGAATGCCTGGTGAATTGGCCAGAACCGCAAGCCAGTATTGCTCGTAGTCGGGGTACATCACACGGCCCAGGATGCGCGTATCGACCGATTCGAGCATTTCAAAGATGTCTCTCCAAGTCTCTTCGTCGTCCGCCATCGCCCAATCCAGTTCTCCATGGGGTCTCTCAATGAATCCGTCCAGCGACGTCTGCAGTGCCGCGATTATCTTTCTCACATGTTGCGCTCCTTGCTGGGGTGCAGGCTAAGCGGCACGTTGCCGCCGGTGAAGGTCCTGGTCCCGATCGTCATAGATCGAGAGCAGAACCGAGACGACAACGCCCGTCACCTAAGCGATCGATTCGCCAGACCCAGATCCTCCCTATGCCGACTTGTCCGTCCGGTCAGGCAGACGCAGCGCATTCGCTGAACGCAGCCTGAGCGCGCGTGCTGATCTCTTCCGGTGTCAGTTCCTCTTTGTGTGTGGCCAAAGACCATGCATGCCCAAACGGATCAGCCAGCACGCCGTAACGATCGCCCCAAAACATGTCTGCCAGCGGCATGCGCACCTGCGCGCCGGCGGCCACTGCTTTTCCAAAGGCGGCATCCACATCCTCGACATACATGTGAATCGTGACGGGGGTTCCGCCGATTGTTTGAGGCGCCCGGCAATCCATCTCCGGAAACTCATCGACGAGAAAAAGTCGCGAGTCCCCGATTTTGAGTTCAGCGTGCATGAGGGATTTGCCATCCGGTCCCGGCATCCGGCCGATTTCCTCAGCGCCAAAGGCCTTCTTGTAGAATTCGATGGCTTGATCGGCACCCTTCACAACCAAGTGCGGGGTCAACGTGTGATAGCCATCCGGAACCGCTTTGATACGATTTGTCGATTCTTCCTTCCTTTCTGTTGTTTGCGTAGTCATGTTTTGCCTTTCGTTGCGGTCGATCCTCCAATCAACCGGTTTCTCCCGGTTGCGCTCCTCGGAAAAGAGTCCCTCCTCCGCGTGACTTTTCGGTTTGGTTATACGACGAACGAGCCAGTCGATGCAGGACACCCGGCGCAGTTTTTTGTGAAGACGAACCGGGGTGGAAGGCATGCGAAAACAGGAGGCTTTCGGGCGAACCGGCGTTGTCGCAAAGAAATCGGCGCCCTTGGCTTGTCGCGCTCATCACGCCCTAACTCAGGCCAATCCTGTGAAGCCGTCAGCACTCCAGCGTTCGCTGCCCACGCCGTGATGCGCGAAGAAGAGGCCGTCGGGATCGTATTTGTCCTTAACCGCGAGTAGCTTTTCGTAGTTCGGTCCCCAAAAGGAATGGCGCCACGCCTGGTCGAAGAAATCGCCCTCCGCGACATAGGAGCCGACATTCGGGAGCAGCTTGCGCACTTCGTTCATCGCTTCATCGATCGCTATTGCATGTTTGCGAGCAGTCGACAGGTCGGGCTCGTGACCTGGAATACCGGAATACGCTGGCGGCCCCTCGGCCGCAGAGATGATCAGCGCGAAGGCATCCAGAACCGCCGGGTTCATCGCCGTGTTCCTGGCCGCGTCGACCGCTTCGGCGGGCGCGCCGGCAAGGCCCTTGTTGAAATGCAGCGACACGCCCCAGTGTTGAGCCGCCGCGAAGAGCGCATCGCCGAGCTCTTCCTGCCTTTCCATTTTCAGGAGCGCGGCGGGAACCCAGGCCGATTGGTAGCCGTGCAGGACTTGCCCTGCTTCCTCCAGATTGCTTGCCCAGAATACGTTGGCCTCGGGGGCACCCGGGCGGTCGTCGGCAAGCACGATTTCGGGGAGTTTCTTGAGAGATCCAGGGTCCCAGAAGGACCGGGCCGGCACCGCCATGATCCTTGGCGGCTCCACAATGCTGAAGTCCTGGGGGGAAGCAGCCAGCCAGTCGAAGAACGGGCGCCAGATTTCCTCCGCCTGCCGTTGGTCCAGCCCTTGGAAAACCATTGCGATCGCGAGAACTCTGCCCGGACGGAAGGCGATCTGCTCGCCCCAGTGCGGATTGTACAGATTCTCTCTGTAGAAGCTGAGAACACGGCTAATCAAGCGGCGGAACGCGGCATCGGATGACGCCTTGATCTTCATGAACACCCCGCCAAAGAATTCCGGAAGACTATGCGTCCGCAATGTGAGCCGCGTTACGACTCCGAGGCTACCCCCGCCCCCACCCTTGATCCCCCAGAAGAGGTCCGAATTCGTGCAGGCGTTGGCGACGCGCACCGCACCATCGGCAGTGACAATCTCGGCTTCCAGCAAGCTGGCCGCGGCCATCCCGAAGGCTTTCGAAAAACTTCCGAAGCCACCACTCTGGATCAGGCCGGCAACGCCTACCGTCAGGCACCCGCCTCCCTGGACGTAGCGGCCGCCTTTCGTCGTAACGGTGTCATAAACCCGCCCCCAGATCGCACCCGCTTCAACCGTGACTGCCTGCTGGGGCGGATTTTGCCCGGCGCACCCGGCACCGACGAATGCGTCGTGCAAGGCAACGGCATTCATCCCCCGAGTCCAAATCAGCAAAGAATCTGCGGCATTGGATGTGCCTTGGTAACTGTGTCCCCCACCCTTAACGACGAGTCGCAGATTGTTCTCGCGGGCGAAATTGACGGCCGCCACGACATCGCCGGTCGTCCGGGCGGCCACGGCGTAGGCGCTTGGCTGCGACGTCCAGGCGTCGACCCAGCCGAGAGATTGCGTCAGACCGACCTCGTCGCCGAGGAAGTACGGGTTCTTCAATTCCTTGAACACTTGCGCGCAACTGGGGCTCGATGGAGCTTTCAGGCACACCGCGAGCGGCGACTGCACCTTGACGAGCCGCCCCCCGACATCCCGACTGAGCCGGTCCCAGCGCGCCTCGGACGGCCACGCAGAGTCACCGGGGCGGACACGTGACATGGAGCGGGCTGCGGCCGAAGCCTGCGTCGGAGCGAGCACCCAGGAACACATAGCCGGCAGCGACGGGAGGGCCGCTGCCGCTGCCTGCAAGAAACGTCTTCTGTTCATTTTTCGTCCTTGGGCCCGACTTAACGTTAACACGACAATTTGCCGAATGACACTCTGTCAACGACCACCACTTTTCCCGGCGTAGCTGTCGCTCCGTTTCGCAGCACGTCCTCTTGTCACGATGTTCCGCTTTAGGCTGTTGCTTTCTTGAGGGATTCGCTCTCGGTCTCCGCCCCGCTCAGGTGAGCAACAACCCGTCCTCGGCTCGTGCCATCTTCGACAGGGCCGGCCTCACATGCGGGACAAATCACTTGTCCCCTCACTCCGTGTATTCGTCGGGATAGCGGATCTTGTCACTGCCAGCCTGTGCTCCGAGCCCGGTTGCCCGCCCTTTCGGCTCTTCCCAGTCCTCCTGCCGGCCGAGCGCGGTCAAGTCGAGGAAATAGTAATCCCCGCCAACGGTCTCCCCGCCGCGACCGTAGGTGGAATAGGTGTGGAAAACCGTCTCACCTTCGCGCAGAAAGCAGCTCAGCCCAGGCAGATCGAAAGGCTGCTCACCCTCGAAATAATACGATGTGCCCGCCTTTTCATGCTCGGCCTTGGTCCGGTAATTGTATTCCACGGGAGCGACGGATTCATCGAGCGTGACATGGAAGTCGTAGTTAAAGTCGCTGCCGAATGAGGAGTACCAGGGCACCACCCAACCCATCCGTGCCTTAAACGGCCCAATCTTGGCGATCGGGGCCCGGGAGACGAGTGCCAAGGTGGTACCGCGGGCGTGCAACTGGGAAAGATGCCCTCTTGCGATCTGGTCGGCCCAGGCTGAACAACTCGGGCAACCCTGGTCCAGCGGCTCGCCAGCGTCCCACCGCCACATGAAATGGTAGATGATGAGCTGAAGACGATCCTCAAACAGGTCGAGCAGACTCGCCTTCCCATCGGGCCCTTCGAAGACATAGTCCTTGTCGATCCGGACCATCGGCAGCCCGCGGCGTTCGGTGTTCAGAGCGTCCCGGCGACGGGTAAGTTCCTTCTCCCTGGCGAGAAGTTCCCTGCGCGCAACCAGCCACTCGGCTCGCGTCGCGACCGTTGGGAGTGATATGTTCGTCGTTATCATAATGCATTCT
This sequence comes from uncultured Verrucomicrobiae bacterium, assembly GCA_963731945.1. Taxonomy (GTDB): domain Bacteria; phylum Verrucomicrobiota; class Verrucomicrobiia; order Chthoniobacterales; family Terrimicrobiaceae; genus DASTFP01. Next base: position 69,632 of record CAVSXN010000020.1, read on the forward strand.
CCTTTGTTTGGATTGTCGGAAAACAATTCTTCGCTCTGAGAAGAGCCGCTTTGACGGGGACGAAGCGGCCAAGGGCCCTCACCCCGAAATACAGCAGCAACGCGATGCATAGCATCATCAGCGACGCCCGCAGCTGCGTTGCGGTGGAGAACGAAAGCCCGACGCCCGTTCCAACCGCAACGTAGGCCGCGAGACAAGCGGGGCATTTCGGCAGCAGCGTCAGAATCGCGCTCGGAACAAACCAGCTTGCGATGTCGAGACAACGCCGGGCGAACGTCGGAGGGTTGGGCGCGCGCGTGGCCCGCGCTCCGAACGGCCTGGAGCCTGAGCCGCTCGGAGCGATATCGCAGCAAAAACGTGTGTTCATGAACGGGCCTCTGCCGTTCCGCACGAACAGGTCGTGGGCGATGGTGACGCCGTCTCCGGCCAGTAGGGCTTGCTCGGGTCTGCGAAGTCGTCGGTGCCGTACCGATCATGATGGCGAACCCATTCCATCGTGAATCCCAGGTGGTCCTCATCGCGGCCCTTGGGCACCATGTCCAGGATCATGTACGTTCCGATCAGTTGCTCGACTCCGCGTCCGTAGGTGGAGTACGTGTGGAAGACGTTGCCTGCGGCATCCTTGGAGAAAACGCTGACGCCCGGCGCCTCCTCACTGGGGAACTCCTGCATCGTGAAGTTGTAGTCCACCTTGCCCTGCGCCATCTCGTCCTTCGTGAATGACACGTGGAAGTCAGCATTGAAGTCGCTCCCATACGACGATACCCACTTGAATCGCCAGCCCATCCGTTGCTTGAACGCTTCGATCTTGGTGAGCGGGGCTCGCGAGGCCATCAACATTGTGACGTCGCGCGCTGCCAGGTGAGTGAACGCGCCCTCGATGTGATCGGACACGAACGAGCAGCTCGGGCAGCCCTCCTTCCAGTCCGGTCCGAACATAAAGTGGTAGATCACCAGCTGGCTGCGACCGTCGAAAAGGTCGGCCAGTGTCTCCTTGCCGCCAGGTGCGTCGAACACGTAGTTCTTCTCGACCTTCGCCCAGGGCAGTTTGCGACGCTCGGCGCTCAGCAGGTCGCTCAGCCGGGTCGACTCCTTCTCCTTCCTGAGCAGCTCTTGTCGCGCCGCGATCCATTCCTGTCGCGACACGATCTTATTTCCCGGGATCGAGTTTCTCTCTTCAGACATCATTTTCATCATATTTGCCTTTCGTCATGGCTGATCCGCGCCTGGGGGAGCAGCCCTTCATTTATTTCAATGATGGGACGAACGAACCAACGCTTTCAGGACATCGGTCCTTGCTTTTTAGGTCGCAGATCGCGGAACACTCGCAGCACGCCGCACGGGACCGGCTATCCGCAACCAGAACGCCGCATGGGAAGTTCGTAGACGAGGATTCCAGGCCCAGGAGCCGAGCTTTCGGAGTCGGCAGGGCGTGACGAAGGCTGGCACGGAGTGCTCTTGCCGAGCGCAAACCTAAGCACGCTCAGCGATCTTCTTGTGTCATCTCTTCTATGCCGTCATGCACAATTTCCAGCACCGAAACCCCTTTTATTCTTTGCCTGGCGAGCAATTCTCATTTCCGAGTATAGGTAATTTCCATCGTCTTCGAGTCGCTGCCTTTGGTCGGATCATGCATTTCGAAGACATGCTTGTCCTGGCTGACAATCAGGAGGACTTGTTTCATGGGCAGATCCTTTCGATCGGTGATCGGGCAATCGTACTTCCCTTCCAGCGTGATGACGTTGTTCTCACCTTCCCCCTCGCTGGTGAACATGGAGGTGTGCATGTCATCGATCCAAACGTTGCTGTATTTCTTCTTCGTATTGTCGTAACCCGTAAGGCCCACTCCGCGAAACGGTTTTCCCATAAAATCACCGGTGAACTCCTGTTGAACGAAACGGCCGTTCATAACCCAGGTTGATTTCGCCGTCGCCTGGCTCACCGTGGGCGGCGCGCCTGGAGTCATCCAGGACTTGACTTCGGCGGTCCAATTCCCGACGAGCGGTTCAAGCGCCTTGTGTGCGGCCCCGGGCGTGCCCGCCGCTTCGGCCTTCTTGATCATCTCCTCCATGCCGGGGTCTGTCTTCTGGGAGGCGTCCTCCGCCAGCGCAAAACTGGCGATGAGCGTGCCTGCCACGATCACAGCGGTGCAAATGTAACGGTGGTTCATACGATCCTTTCCTTTCTGTTGATGGCTTTTCTCGTCATTCCAATGATACGACGAACGCGGGCGACGTTCGCGGACAACTATGTTGCGTTTTTCGCAGTCGGAGGTGGTTAAAGTCCCGCCGGGTTCATCTAATCTCACGGCTGCGTAAATTCTACGACTTTGTGTCCGCCGCTTATATCGCTTCTGCACGGTTCAGCAGCGCGTTGAAAACGGTCGCGGGCACTCGGAGTCGGTCGTCTTTTGCGTAGAGTGCGAGCAAATCCTCGAATGATGCGTCAGGCTCGCGCGTGATTTCCGCAAAATGGTCGAAAAACGTGAGTTGCTCATTGCTGAGCGATTGGCCGGAACTGGGTTGGGCGCCCCAGACGTCCCACGGAGGCATTTCCATCTTGTTAAGTGCCGCCACGTCGCGAACAAGACTCCCTGCGATGACCCACAGACTGGGAATCAAGTGGGCCGCATCGACAAAGGCCGCCTTCCAGAACGACCCCTCGAGCCGCAAGGCCGCGCAGCACAAAGGCACACGCGTGACAAGGTTCAGACCGACGAGTTGTGCTCAGGTGGCGCGTATTCACTAGATTCACGATCGGAGCTGAGAAGATGGACGCGTATGCGTCAGCGTTTGGTAGCCGGGTCCCGCTCTGCAAGGGCCTCGCTCTCCATAAGACTAGGAGCGTTCGAGAGAGACCCGGTTGGATGCTTGGCGCTGTCTTCGAAAAGGCTCGGGAGTAGCTAACCCCCCAAACTGTGAGCAGTTTTGCTGCGGGCAAGAAACTGTGGCATTCGTGCTCCGGTGGAACTTGTGGAACATAAATTCAAATTCATAACCTATGCTAATCAATTGTTAATATTTAACTTCTTAGAAGCGTCTTCCGCGATGCGACCGCCTTCATCAAGCCGCCGCTGATATTTTGCGATTTCAGATTTCGCCGCTTGGCAAACGCAATGATCTTCGCGCTCTGGTCGGCAAAAGTAGCGGTTAGTGAGGACGGAACCCAGTTGTGAGCGAGCGGCGGGATCGAGAAGCAGGGCGAAAAGTTCATCATCCAAAAAGGAGCATTCCGAGATGCCTTGGAATGCTTTGATCCCCGGCGGCGCGCTGAGAGCGCGGAGGACAGAATCCTGGCCGGGGCGCGGATGATGGTACCAGAACCAATCTCCCCGCAGGTAAAAGAACGGATTGATCGGAGTTGGCTGGTCGCGTTCGCCGTGCCCCGCATCAAAATTTTCGTCAAAAGCCAGAATCACGTATTCGCCGAAACTGTTGTCGGTAGCCAATGACATCACTAAGAATTAAACCTCCAGCGATGGGAAATAGACTCGCGGAGAGCGCTTCGTTGCGGGGGCACATGCGGGATCGCCTGCTGCAGGCACTTCCGGGCACGACCAACTCGGCCATTCATGCGACTTTGCGAAGTCTGCCCGGCGAAACCCAAGGTGAGGAAATCGGCTGAGAGGCAGAGGCAAGGACTACGAGATCTCGCTTGACAACGGCGGAATGCGTGCTCAGCATGCGCGCTTATCGCGTCCTCGCCGAAATCTTCTCCTTAAACAGACGATGCGTTCACAATCCCAAGTGCTCCTCGAACGTCAAGAAGCGCAACCGCTGTGCTAGCCAGGACTGTCGCGAAAAGAATTGCCGGGTGGGCGCGTCGCTTCCCGGCCACCTAAATCGGAGAGTCTATTGTCGCGCTAGTCCTCGTTATCGCCATCGGCGGCTGGACTGCGAGTGCGGCAGTAATCATCAATAATTTAGATTTGCTGGAATTTTTTGACAACTCAAGCGCAGGGGACGCCACGATCAATAACATCGACACGCTGCAGTTTCTTGACAACTCAAGCGCAGGGAACGGCACCATCAACAACATCGGCACGACAGAGTTCTTGGGGAGCTCGAGCGCCGGGAACGCGAAAATCACCAACCTGGATTTCCTGCGGTTTCTTGACAACTCAAGCGCCGGGAACGCCACGATCAACAATATCGGCACGACAGAGTTTTTGGGGAGCTCGAGCGCCGGGAAGGCGAGAATCACCAACCTGGATTTCCTGCGGTTTCTTGACAACTCAAACGCCGGGAACGCCACGATCAACAATATCGGAGCCGGAACTTCCACACAATTTCAGGGCGCCTCCACCGCTGCGAATGCGACGATCACCAATCGGGGGTCGGATAGCTATACATTGTTTGGTGCACCCATACCAGATGAAGGGCCTCTTCCGTCGAGCGCGGCGACCGCCGCAAACGCGACGATCATCAACAGCGGAAACAATTCTTTCACTGTCTTTAATCTGGGAGCCTCCGGTGGAAATGCGGCGCTTATCAATGCCAATCCGACGGCCTTTATCACCATCGCAGAGTTGGATGGCGTCGGAACTGCTGTGGGATCGATCGCCGGGAACGGTACGATTTATCTCGGCTCGAAGAACCTGCAAGTGGGGGGCAATCAGCAAAGCACCCTTTTCTCGGGAGTCATTTCCAATGGGGAAGCCGTCTTGTTGCCGAACTTTCTAAGGACGGGCACGGGACCATTTGCGGGTGGATCATTGACCAAGGTCGGCGCTGGGACACTTACCTTGACGGGCGTGAATACCTACACCGGGGGAACAAATCTTAACGGCGGTATTCTGGCGGTAAACAGCGACCTCAATTTAGGCGCCGGACCGCTGAGCTTCAACGGAGGGACCCTCCAGGCGCTTGGGTCCGGTGGGGGAATCATTTCAAGCAAACCTGTAAGCCTTGCCGCCGGTGGAGGAACTTTTCTGGCTGACACCGGGACCACCTCGGCGCTAAGCGCCTCATCTCAGGTCCGGGCGCGTGGACCAAATCGGGTCCGGGTACCCTGATCCTCAGCGGTGCTAACACCTACACTGGCGGAACGATCATCAACGCGGGAACGCTCCAACTCGGCAATGGAGGCACGACCGGAGGTATTGTTGGAAATGTTCTCAATAACGGGGTCCTGACTTTCAACCGGAGCGACATTGTCTCCTTCAGTGGATTTGTCAGCGGCACCGGTGTTCTGATGCAGGTCGGCAGCGGCACGCTGGCACTACCAAACAGCAACGCATACAGTGGGGGAACGATAATTTCTGCAGGCACAATCCTGACCCAAAACGCTTCGGCCGTGGGAACGGGACCCATGACCTTCGGCAATGGGACGACGCTTCAGGTTCAGGAACTGCTTAACGTGAATGGCAACTGGACGGTATCTTCGGGGTCCGCGACGGTAAACGGAGGGCTGGTTCAGACGCTTGGCGGTTTCAACCTTGGCGGCGGCGGCACGCTGATCGTGAACGCTAATTTCAATGTTCCGGGAACTGCGAACATCAATAGTAGCGGCTTCGTGGTGAACAGCGCGTTTACGGCCAATGACGACATTAATCTAAATGGAAGCGCTGCAGCGGTTGTCAACGGACTGCTAACTTCTCCAAACGTCAATGTCGACAATAGCTCCCTGGTTGTGAACGTTCCCGGCACCGTGGCCGCCAATGTGAACGTCGGTCCGAGCGCTCTCCTGGGGCTTTTTGGGAGGATTATTGGGAGTGTGGTCAATGCAGGTTCTTTCCAGGGAACCGGCGTGGTCAATGGCAATGTGGTAAACAACGGGATTGTCTCTCCGGGCGCGTCGATAGGAACGCTCACGATCAATGGTCACTACACGCAGAACGCGAGCGGCACCCTGCGCATCGAGGTGGCGGGCGCCTCGCAGGGCCAATACGACGTGCTTGTGGTGAACGGCCGCGCTAACATCGCCGGCCGGCTCCAGCTCGTTCGCGTGGGAAACTTCACGCTCCAAGTGGGCAATCAGATCACATTCCTCACAGCGAGCAACGGAGTGAGCGGAACATTCAGCAATGTGGAGAACGACTTCCTCGTGACCGGTTCCGCGATCGTCTTCGATGTTATTTATTTGCCGAACGGCGTCTTGCTTGAGGCGACACAAGGTTCTTTCGCGGAGTTAGCCAGCCTCTTCTGCGGCACGCCCAACGCGATCGCAGTGGGGGAGGCGCTCGATAGCGCCGTAGGCGATCCGCGGGCTTCGGAGCTGATTAATTTTCTTAACAGCGAAAATCTGACCGACCTCTGCGAAGACATTGATTTGATCTCGCCTGAGCAACTGACCTCGATCTTTGTCGTTGGCGTGTCGCTTGCCAATGTGCAGTCCGCCAATCTTGAGAGGCGGATGGACCGACATACGTGCGGGCAGCAGCGGGTTACTCGGGCGGATTCGCTATCAACGGCGGCGGTCCGAGCTTTTGGGAGGGTCTTGCCCGAGTGAGCGGACCTGAGGGTAAGAGCGGACCAGCTGTGTTCGCGCCGGTCCCGCAGAATCGCTGGGGAGTCTTTGCCACGGGCCTCGGCGAGTTCACAAACGTGGACAACAGTTTCAACGCGAGTGGCTACGACCTTGCCACCGGGGGCTTCACCATGGGCAGTTGATTACCGCATTGGATCAAATTTCGCCGTCGGGTTGACTGGCGGCTATGCCTACACGAGTGCCGATCTCGTCAACGACAGCAGCATTGGGGTGAACGGCGGAAAGCTTGGGCTCTATGCGACCGCTTTTGGCAGCGGATTCTATTTGGACACCGCAGTCATCGGAGGATTGAGCGACTACGACACGCGCCGCACGGCGCTTGAGGGCACCGCCCGAGGAGAAACGCTGGGCGGAGAACTCATCGTGCTCGTCGCGGGAGGCTACGACTTGAAAAAAGGCGGCCTGACCATCGGCCCTACGGCGAGTTTCCAATATACCCTTATTGGATTTGACGACTTTAGCGAAAGCGGCTCGCTAGCCCCTCTGACTTATCCGAGTCAGACCGCGGAATCCTTCCGCACGGCGTTTGGCGGGAAAGCCTCCTACGATTGGAAGATTGGACCCGCCCATGTCCTTCCGGAGGTTCGTCTTGCCTGGCAGCACGAATTTGGTGACACGGCCTATTCGCTTGTTTCAAGCTTTGCGAGTGACGCCGGCAATAGCTTCACGGTGAGCGGTCCGGAGATCGGTCGCGACAGCATGCTGATCGGAGCGGGCTTTGCCATTCACTGGAACGATCGCATCAGCACCTATGCCTACTACGACGGCGAGCTCTTTCGCACTAACTACCTGTCGAATAACGTCTCGGCGGGTTTTCGACTGACATTTTAGAAGATACACCGGTCTTCGCATTGACCTTGTATCCCGAAACTGGACGGTGGGAATTTTGGTTTTCTGATGGCAGGAGGCTCTCCAAGGAAGGAGAGAAGATGCCACGGAAACGACACCGCGAGGAAAGGATTATCTATGCGCTGAAGCAGATTGAAGGCGGGGCCAAAGGGCTAGAGATGTGCCGGGGGCTCGGGGACAGCGCAGCAACTCTGTATAATTGGAAGAAGAGGTATGCAGGGATGGGAGTGAGCGAACAGACGAACAGGGGCGGCCTTCTGCACTGGCCGGCCGCGAGTTTCACTCCTGTTTTCATGAGCTTTCTCCGGACATCTACTTTATATCTTCTCTCCCGCTACGAATGCAGACGCCGCAGGGGAATGAGAGCGCAACCGTGGATCGCGCAGAAAAAGTCCTCCCCAGACCAACATACCAAGGAGAATCGGCATGAGGAAAGGCAGCGGACCGCCGCTACAGCTTCGCGATCATTTGTCCGCGTCAGCTTCAATGAGTCAAAGTTCCTCGGCCATCGGCGGGTTGCCTCAAGAACTCATGAGCTAAGAAATTTTCGGCTTCAGGCCATCGCGACCAGCAGGGTAGCGAGAGCCGTCGCCAGAACCAGCAAGGGCACCGCCCAGGACAAGAACAAGAAGACCTGCTCCTGCACGTAGCGTCCAAACCAGCGCATCGGCAAGTTGAAGCGGAAAAGTGTCAGATTGATGAAAAGGCTCAGCGCCAACGCGAGGTAGTTCAGCGCGAGTAACCGGCGCACGGTGTTGTCACTGGCACCCAACGTGCCGTATTCCGCGTTCAGCGTGAAGTTCAGGGCGACGACCGCAAACAAACCGCCGACGATCACATTCGCCTGTTCAAAGGCCTCGATCTGAAACTCGCCCTCCTCGATCCGGTTCATCCAGATGGCCACCAGCGGGATCAAGAGGGAAGCCAGCAAGGGGATAAAAATCGGAGCCGACGCCCTGGCGGCCCGCCGCTGCAGAGACAGGGAAACGGTCACGCGAGCCAAGGACTCGCCATACCAGCCCTTCACGAGATCCCGCTTGAGGCTGACGACCCCCACCACCCAGTCCTGAAGCTCACTGGAAGCGGGAGCCTGGCTGAAGTCCAGGTCGTCTTGCTCGAACTCGAGGGACAGCCGCTGCACGCTCTCGCGGCCCGAGACCACTTCGACCTGCAAGCCTTGCCGGTCAAAAGGAAACCGTTCCACGTCGAAAGGGGTCTCGAACGTGGCCCTCGTCCGCAGCAGCATCTCGACCCGCCCATCCGGAAAGATCCGGAGGCCGTGCATTTGCTGGGAGGGTTCCCCGGAGAGATTCCACAAAGAGACGGCCGGCGTCCAGATCTCGGCCATCTTCGCCGTGGCGGCCTCGTCCCGGAACTGCAAGAAGCCCTCAGGCGCAGACTCCGGAGGGTACTGCAGCCGCAGGTCCTGCCAGCGCAGACGCAGGTCCACTGTTGCCGTGTAGGTGGCTTCCGCCTCGTCGATCGAGGTCACCTCCACGTAGCGCAGGGCCATCCGGACCACGACCGGCAGGCCCTTGCCCATGGGCAGCGAGCTCAGAGATTCCGGTGGCGCCGCCGGCGCGGCTTCCGGCAGCTCGGCTCGTCCAGGGACGGCGAGGGCCAAGGACAGCGCGAGACCGGCAAAAAGACGAGCCCTCATGGGGAGACCTCCTTGTCCGGGTTGGCGGCGACGAGCGGCGCCTTGGTCCTGAGCTGCTCGTGAGCCTGTGCCAGCGCTTTCATCTCGTCGCAGAGGATCTCGGTTTCCGGGATGGGCTGGTCGCGCTGGCCCTCGGCCAGCTTGACAAAGTGGCGGCTCAACATTTCCAAAGGCCGCAGCAGCAGGCCCCGCACCACGATCAGGATCATACCCGCCAAAAGCACGACGGCTGACAGCGCCAGAAGACCCTGCCAGACCAGCGATCGGCCCGCTGCCGCCCTCGAGCTGCTGAAGTCCCGCGCCATCGCGACCTTGCCGATCGGATCGCCCGCGTTGTTGTAGAGCGTCAGCAACACCACGCCATACGGCACATCCAGCACCGAGCGTGTGTACTGGGCCTCCGCAGGCCCGCTGAGATCGCCCTCGCTGACCAGCGCTTTCATCAGAGCCCAGTTCGTCGAGTGGACCTTGATGTACTTGCCCCTCCGATTCTCCTCGGTCAGGAAATCGGGATTGAGGCCCTCGGCAAATATTAGCTGCCGCAGCGCCTGCTCATCGATGAACAGGGCCATCTCCAGGCGATAAGCCGCTTTCAGCGCGTGGATCAGAGGGCCGAAATTCATGCCGAGCTCGAAGCTGCCGATGTGCTGGCCGGCGGCGTCGGTCATGGGCGTCACCCCAAAGATGGCCGGCCCCGTCCCGGCGATGGCCGACTCCTTGCGCGAAAACCGATCGCGGTTGACCGCGACGACCATGGGCCGAAACTGGTCCTGGTGGTCGCCATGCTGATCGGGCGCGTGCAGCCGCAAGAACGAGATCGCTGGAGGGAAGTGGAACTGGGCCTGATCGACGCCATAGCGCTCCTTCTGGCGCTTGAACATCTCGGCGCATTGGGCCAGCAGCCCTTCCCGGTCCCGGGCGGCAAATGCCTCCCGCACGGCGGGCATGGACGCTATCATCTCGGCCCGTTCCAGGGCGCGGTTCTCGGCCGCCGTGAGGTTGAAGCTCCAGAGGGCACGGATCAGCTCGAACTGGTCCTGCTCGACTGCGGAGGTCAGCCCGCTGAACAGCCGGTTCGAGAGCACGGCCATTCCGATGACGACCACCACGACCGAGAAGATGAGCACGCGAGGCGCAGACTTCTGGAACTTCATCGAAGCCCTCCCTTTACTGCTTGGCGTCCGGGCTCCGGCTTATGGCGGGACACCCGGTCCTCCCCCGCAACCGCATGTTAGTCGGAGGTCCCGGTCTGCCTCAGCAGCTCGCGCCGCTCTTTGGGCTCCAGACCGTTCAGCGCGCGGATGAACCAGCCCAAAGTGCTCTCCCGGGTCTCTTCCTGAACGGATGGGGGCATGGGGCAATGCATGGGAAACGCTGAATATTTCAGCCCGGCCCTGCTTGCGCAAGCAGATTGTTTGGTGCAATCGCCGGTCTACCGACGGCTCACGCCTTCCCCCCGAAGCTGACGAAGTCATCAAGCTCGAGCACGTCGGCCCACGTCTTGATGTCTTCGCGCGTCTTGGTGAGTTTGGCGACGTATTCGGCGAAGAACTCCATCGTCTCCGCGTCGCTGTCCGGGCCGCGGCGATCCATGTGATCGCTCCACTGCTCGATCTCCCACGGCGGGCGCTTGTGTTTCGCGTTGGCTTGAATCCATGTAAGGATGTCGCCGTCGCCTTTGCCTTTCTTCAGTTCCGCCAGCAGTTTTTTTGGATCAATACCCACGAAGCTGAGGAAGTGTTGGTCCACCGGGCAGTTGAAGTGATACTCGCCGTTGGTGCCGGCCAGCGTGGCCCGGCCCTTGTCGAGCGCCCGTGGAAGCAGCGAGTAGCCGCCGAGCCGGGAGCGCGGGCTGCGGGGCGGATGTTGCGTGAGGTCCGGCGCGCCGAGCTTTGCAATGCTTGGAGTCAGGCTCCGCTTGCCCAGATCTCCTGATCCTTTGGTAGCGGTTGCAGTTTTGCGATTTGACGTTTTCATGTTCAGTTTCAGACGATTTGCACTTGGCTTAGACATTACTGAATACTGCCCTGATATCGAATCCGCGTTTTTGCGAAGGGTTGCGTAGACGAGATGCCAGTTAACGATCTGGGCTCCTTCCCGCGAAGGCAAGGTATTTGATGTCCTGACATGCTTCGCGTTCCTCGCTGCATCGATTTAAGAGTGATTTCTCCCGGCGCTGCAGGAATTCATGCGCGCCGAACCCCCTTCTTCCTGCTGATGTCACAAAGCATATCCGAATGGATGTTCAGCCCGATGTTGGTCATGTTGTAGAGATGTTCGCTGGCCACCAGCCAAACGATCTCACAGATTTCGCGTTCGGAATAGTGGAGAGCCATGCGCGCAAAGATTTCCGGGCTGACCTTTTTCTCTTTGGTGAGCTCCGACACGTAGTCCAGCGCTGCGCGTTCCGCGTCTGTAAAGAGTGGACTCGTGGTGTATTGGTCCAGTGCATCAAACTTTGCCTCATTCATCGACGCTTTGATGGTGAACGACCTGGAGATATCGATGCAGAAAAGGCAGATGTTGATGCGGGCGACCTGATGTCGGATGAGCAGGACCATCTCCGGCGGCAGCATCAGCTTTTGATCCAGCTTGCTGACCTTCGAGTAGAACAAGCCAAAGGCAGGCGGCAAGCGCGCGCTATGCACTTTCAGCGGTGTGAGCACCTTGCCGAATTGCCGGCGTGTAAAGTAATAGGCCAGCTTCATAATCAAGCCGTGGGGCTTTTCGACGGGAGTAAGAAATGTGTCGCTCATAGATGTTTCCTCTTAACGTGTTCGTTCCTTTCAAATATTGCCTGCAGAGCGCTTGAGCAGGTATTCGCGCAGCGCCGGGTCATCAGTCAGGCTCGCAGCGCGCGCGAACGCTATCTGCGCTTCGTCGCTCCGGTTGAGAATTTGCAGCAAATGTCCGCGCGCCGCCCAAAAGGGCTGGTAGTTGGCAACTCGGCTGGCAGGAATTTCTTCAAGCGCGGCGAATCCCGCTGCCGACTTCCCCGCTTGCGCCAGCGCAACGGCCCGGCCGACGAGCGAACCGATGCCCGGCCAGATCTGCACCAAGCCTTCATAAAGCAGGACGATCTCGGGCCACTCGATCCCTCCGCTGTCGCCCGGTTGGCGTGAATGGATTGAATGGCTGCTTCCAATTGATAGCGTCCCATCCGTTTGAACTCCGCCGCCGAGCGCAGGTAACTTTCGGCCTCATCAATCATTGGCCGAGACCAGGCAGCGGTGTTCTGCCGGTCGAGCGGCACAAACTCGCCGGCGCTCGAATAGCGAGCATCACGTCGCGCTTCACAGTGCAGCATGAGCGCCAACAAGCCGAGCGCTTCAGGTTCGGCTGGCATCAACTGAACCAAGGTTCGCCCGAGGGCGATGGCGTCTCCGGCCAGAGCGTGATGAGTTGAACTGACATCCATCAGACTTTCCCAGCCGGTCGTGTAAGCCGAATAAATGGCATCAAGAACAAAGGTAACGCGCTCATTCCACTCCCGCGACCCGGGCACGCAGAATGGGATGCCGGCGTCGCGAATCTTGTTCTTTGCGCGCACCAGACGCTGGCTCATCGCCGTCGGGGAAACGAGAAACGCTGACGCAATCCGCGCGGCGTCAACGCCAAGCACCGTCTGCAACATCAGCGGTGTGCGCGCAGCGGGATCAATCGCCGGATGTGCGCAAACGAAAAGAAGCTTCAGTCGTTCATCGGGAAAATCCTCGTGCGTCACCGCGACGGCATGTGCTTCCTCGGTGATTTGCCGAAGAAACGTTTCCGACCGTTGCTGGACTTGATGGCGACGGGCGGCGTCAATGATGCGGTTGCGCGCGGCGTGCAGCAGCCACGCTTCAGGTTTCTGTGGAACGCCTTCCGTCGGCCATCGCTCCAACGCCACAGCGATGGCGTCGCCGAGCGCGTCTTCCGCGCCGGCGACATCACCCGAGCGCGCAGCGACGTAGGCGATAAGCCTGCCATACGAATTGCGCGCGATGGCTTCAATCGCTGCATGCGTTGCGGATTCGCTCACTATGAACCTTTGGCCGCCCCGACCAGAAAGCGCGACCCGAACAATGGACGGACTTCAACCGAGGCGTAGGCGGCGGCGGGATGGCGGGCGGCCCATTCCAATGCGTCATCCAGGTTTGGCACCTCAATAATGCCGAATCCGGCCAGAAACTCTTTGGTCTCGGCATACGGACCATCGTGAACTTGCCGTTTGCCTTCGCGGACCGAGACCGTCGTCGCGGCCTGCGGCGACTGGAGTCCCGCACCGCCGACAAAGACGCCCGCAGCTTGAAGGGCCTCACCGTAGGCCTTCCCAGCCGCCATGGCGGCTGCGTCATCGCGACGGTCGAAGTATTCCGGTGCTTGGTGAACGAGTAATGCGTATTTCATGATTGTTTCTCCTGTTCGTTGCCGCCGGGAGCATCTCCCGGCTTCATAGTGAACACGTTTGGCGACCGTTCATTTCGACATTCCGGCGAGGATTCTTGCGATTGAATCCTTGTTTTGTATTTCGCGGGGCAAAAATGCGCGACTCCGCCACCTGGTGACTCGCTGCAGCCACGGCTTCAACTTGGAGGCGGGATTCGGTTTCGTCGGCTCGACGAAGATCTTCCGGATCTCAGGGAAGCCGATGAAACCGTCCGGCTGGTTGCGCTGAGGATGCGCAGCCGCATTCGGGGTCGCCGTTCCAGCGGCGATAGTAGTTCGAACGCCGTCCGCCGTCGTGTTTGGGTGAATCGTTCATGAGACTGCTCTCCAACCGTCGTGCTCTCTGACTTCTCTATTTCTTCTCCACAACCATCGCTTCCAGGCGCTTTTGCATCTCGTCTGGCGCGACGTCTTCCTTATGGGTGGCGACCCACCAGAGATGACCAAAAGGATCTTCGAGCTGGCCGGAGCGATCTCCGTAAAACTGATCCATGACGGGCTTGCGTTCTTTGGCACCGCCGGCCAGTGCTTTCTTGAAGAACGCATCCACGTCCTCAACATAAAGATGGATGCTCACGGGCGATCCGCCCAGCGTTTCCGGCGCGTTGCCGCCGTACTCGGGGAATTCATCCGACATCATAATCATGGAATCTCCCAGGCGAATTTCCGCATGGCCGAGGCGTCCATCGGGCATCATCAACTTGTAGGTTTCGGTTGCCCCGAACGCCGTCTTGTAGAACTCCAATGCCTTGGCAGCATTCTTGATAGCCAGATAAGGCGTTACGGTGTGGTGTCCGGCCGGAATGGCTTTAACACTCATGGTTTTTCCCTTTCTTTAGGTTTCTCTTGCGAGTTGGCACCCGCTGCTCGAAAGAATCTCGAACGACGCCTGGCCAACGCAAAACGGTTTCATGAATCTCTTGCCGCGCGCCATCGACGGCCAATAAAACCCGTGCCTTCCCGCCTTGCTCATCGCGTGAACTTGCTGAGGACGGCGAAGTCATCCTGACCGTTTCCGGCCTTGATGGCCGCTCGAAAAAGCTCGTCGAAGGCCTCTGGCACCGCGCGCTTGATTCCGCGTTCCTGGCAAAGCTCGAGCAAGTGTTGAAGCGCGCCGTGAGTGTGAATCGACCGTCGCGAGCGTCGCTTCATCACTAGCTAAGCGACCATCGGCGATCCGTTGCACCGTGTCCGTCACCCATCCGTTCACTTGTGGCAGGAGCGGTTTGAGATAATTCAAGTAGGCATCGAGCCGCAGCTGTTCGGCTTCGCAGATCGCCACTCCCTGGACCGCACCAAACAGCGCTCCCCACATGACAACGAGCAGGGCGCTGTCAAGGGCAGAAGCGTGACCTACATCGCTTCCCACGTGGATAGCGTTTCCCCCGAGCGCGAGGAGGACAAGTTTGTATTCCCCGAACAGGCCGCCAGGTCCGGAATACAGGATAGTGCACTCCGGCCCGCCGATGAGGTCCGGCGTTGCCATGATGGCTCCATCAAGGTACCGAATGTCATGTCGTTCCGCCCACGCGGCCATTTCCCTTGCCTGCTTCGGGGATCCTGAAGTCAACTGAACGAGCAGTCTTCCACGCAATTCGCTCGCGATGCGATCCGGCCGCAGCAGCGCGTCGCCTGCGACGTAGTCGCTCACGTTCACGACGACAATCTCTCCAGCGGCGACAGCATCCAGCACCGACGGCGCGATGTGTGCGCCGAGCTCGGCGAGCGGTCCGCACTTGGACTTCGTCCGGTTCCAGACACTCGTCTCGTAGCCTTGCTTGAGGAATGCCCTTGCGAGCGCGGAACCCATCCGTCCCGTCCCGAGGATTGAGATTCGCGGTTTCATGGCAGATCTCCATCGGGATTTCGGCGGACGGGATGATATGAGTCGAGCAAAGCAGCGTGCTTCGACCGGCTGTGCGCGTCCATCCAATGCGGGTAAGTCACATAGACGACCTCGGTATCATCCGCCGCAGCTTCATAGGCGACCTTCGTGCCTTTGGTCAGGAAGATGACCTCGCCCGCCTTCGCGGTCTTATCACCCTCCGGGGAGCGAATCGTCAAGGCGCCTCTGGTCACGATGAGCGCTTCATCGTAGGTGACGATCCATTCGTTTTTCTCTCCTTTCGTGCGGTTCCGATAGAATCCCACGCTCATCGTCTCGCTGTTCGACGAGTCAACGACGTCGCCCACAAATATTTGACGATCGAGATACTGGTACCACTCCGCGTCCTTCGCGGTAAAATATCTAACACTCATTTAATTTGAATCCTTAGCTTTGCTCCTGTTTCGCGACGCGTCGCCGCCGTAGGCCGACTCGTCGATAGGGTTCTGGAGGTGCTTAACCGCCGAGAGCTCCTCCTCACCGGCTCACGCAAGACCTTTATCAGCGCGGCGGCCTCTTCGTCGGCGTAACCCGCCGCTTGCGCGCGCTGAAAAAGGCTGGCAATCAAGGCCGGGAACTCGTCGTTGAGCCCCGCGGCCCGGGCCGCTTGCGCGAGCCTTTCGGTGGCTTCGATCGAGATTCGGAGCGGGCTTTCGGAAATCGCATAGTTTCCCGACTGAATGACACCACCCTCGTGTCTAAGGAATTCCCCGAAGCCCGGTGCGATTTCGGCGACAATCGACCCGTAAGTGTCACGCGAAACCCCTCGGCTTCGCAGACGCGCGCGCCATGAAAAAAGCCCAGCACAGCGCCGTAGACGTATGAGAGCGTGGCGAGATCCATGGCCGAGGCAGCACCCACGCTTTCGCCCAGATACTTCACGTTCCCTCCAAAAATTGCGAGCAGCGGCTCGCTCCGTTGGAATGCGGTTTCCGCACCCGACACGAGTATGGTCGTATCGGGCCTCGCCATCTGGCTCGGGGCCGCCTGGATGGCGCCAGCGATATACTCCGCACCGTGCTTCTGCGCCCACGCCTCGCTGTCTCGCGCCTCTTGCGGGCTGCCGGTCGTTAGCTGGAGCAAAACCCGACCCGCAAGGGCGGACGCGACATCCTTCGGGCCAAGAATCTCGTTCGCCGCCTTGTAGTCATAAACGCAAATTACGACGATGGGACTCGCCGCCACCGCAGCAGCGGCACCGGAGGCAAGAACTGCTCCCTCCCGGACCAGTGGTTCGGCTTTCCCGCTCGTCCGGTTCCAGACGGTGACGCGATACCTTTCCCGTAGGAGCAACTGAGCGAGCGTCGAGCCCATCATTCCCAAACCAATAACTGAAACTTTATTCTCAATATTCACCGGACGAATCTCCTCTGGCTTTCAACCAATCTGCGTCCTCATGGATTGGCGGTTTCCGCTGGCCAGACTTGTCCACTTCGCGGAGTATCGATCTGGAAGTCAGAATGCTTCCGCGCAAAGATTTCGCGCCCGAGCTGCTCCGCCGCAAGAATCGGGTCACTTGGATCACGGCCGACCTCGCCGCGGCTGTTTCCGATTCCACGGACAACCCCGACGAACTCGGAATGCGTGTAACACGAGAACTCCTGAATCTGGTGGACGATCCCGAGTGACACGCCCGGGTAAGTCTCTTCGGAAGCAAGCACCAAACCTATGCGTTTTCGCGACATTCCCTCGATAACGCGGGCCGAGTCTGGATAAGAAGCCGCGTAGTAGCAGAAGGTGCGGTCAAAGAACGCCTTGGTCTGGGCCGAGAGACCATACCAATAGACCGGCGAGCAAAAGACGACACCCCGGGCGGGAATGAAATCGTCGAAAAAGAGCGCGCGGAACTGATCGGCAATGGAGCACTCGCCACTGGGGAGACGGCACAAGCGGCAATCGCGGAGAAAACTCAAAAGGAAGTCATCGATAAACCGCAGAGCAAGCTGCGCACCGGTCGAATCGGCGCCGCGCTGAACGGCTTTGGCGAGAGTGGCTGAGTTACCAGTGCGCCGCGGGCTCCCGACAAGGATGAGAAGCTTCTGTGGTTCGGTCATTTCAGTATTCCGGAACTCGCCCTCACAGTTTCGCTAAAGCGTAGCGCCGATTTGCGCGAGACCGCCATCGACAGGCAATTCGACCCCGGTTGTGAAGGTCGCATCGAAGGCGAGAAACAATGCAGCGCGAGCAACCTCGTCGGCCGAGCCATGGCGCCTCATCGGCGTGACCTCGTCTCCCAGCTTCTTGAGGCCTGCCCTCTCTTCTTCAGAGAGACCGGCGACACCCATGCTAGGGGTGTCGATAAAGCCAGGGCCCACCGTGTTCACCCGGATTCCCCTCGAGACAAGCTCGGCGGCAAACACTTGAGCGAAAGCCCGCAGCGCAGCCTTGGTTCCTGAGTAGACGCTCAGGTTGGGATTGGCCGGGCCGTTGGTGACGGTCGTGAAGACGATCGAGCCGCCGGTGCGGACGAGCGGAGCGAGCCGCTGCGCCGTAAAGAACGCACCCTTTGTATTGACGTCGAATTGTCTGTCGTATGACGCCTCGGTGACTTGATCGAACGGCTGAAGCTCCGAAACGCCCGCGTTGATGAACACAAAGTCGACCTGGCCAAGCTTCGCTTCGACGATCCTGCCCAGCTCCTCGATGTCACTAAGTTTCGCCGTGTCGGATCGCACCACATGTGCTCGCGACCCGAGTTCGCGTCGCACCGCTTCGAGATTGTGCTCGTTTCGCCCGGTGAGCAGAACCTCAGCGCCTCCCTCAACCAACGCCTTGACCGTCGCGAGCCCCATGCCAATCGTCCCGCCGATCACGACCGCCTTCTTCCCTGCGTACTTCTCAGCCGTGGAATCCTCCGTCTTCATGGCTTGCTTACGAATTCAGGGAAAAGCCGTGGAAGTGCCGCGATCTTCTTCCAGCCTGCTCCCTCCTGGACGCTCGCGATATCCAGCTCATCGAAGAACTCATCCAGGGCGGCTGCTCTCTCCTGTGCCAGGGGAGGTGAACAATAGTCCTCCTCCTCCCAAATGGCGTTGCCATCTTCGCGAAGGCGGGCATTCTGCAGCGAATAAGTCAGTGCCCTTCCGAAAGGACGCATCGATGCATAGACATCCCTTCGAAGGTTGGCGAGGAGATCCACCAAACGACCGGTCTTGGGTTTAGCAGTTACTAAGTAGTGTGCCATCGCAAATCCCTCATGCTTCGATTAGGTTTCGCCGAATCTGCTTTATGCGGTCGTCAATGCCGGTAGGGCTGGGGCCGGCGGTCGTGTCTCGCGTTCGATGTCCTCATGCCGTTCGGCCGGCTGGTGACGGGCGGCGATCAGGGAATAGAAGACGGGCACGACGAACAGGGTGAACAGCGTCCCGACGGTCATGCCGGTGACGAGCACGGTGCCAATGCTGTTGCGGGCCTCGGCTCCCGGACCGGTAACAAGGACGAGCGGCAGGTGGCCGAAGACGGTCGCTACGGAGGTCATGAGCACAGGGCGCAGGCGGGTGAGCGCCGCCTCGCGCAGTGCGGCCATCTTCGCGAGGCCGCGGGCTTGCAATTGGTTGGCGAATTGCACGATGAGGATGCCGTTTTTCGAGATCAACCCGACGAGCGTGATCAACCCGACCTGCGAGTAAATGTTGATCGTGGTGAGGTCGAGGAAGCTGAAGACCAGCGCACCGGAGATCGCCAGCGGCACCGAGCCAAGCAGCACGATCAGAGGGTCGCGGAAGCTCTGGAATTGCGCCGCGAGCACCAGGTAGATGAGGACGACGGCGAACCCCAGCGTGACCGTGAGCGCCGAGCCTTCCCGACGAATCTGCCGCGACTCGCCCGTGTAATCGACGCCAACGACCGGGCCACTTGCCGCGGCGGCGGCACTCTCGAGCACTCGAAGTCCCTCCTCCTTCGTGACACCCGGCTGCACGCCTCCGAAAATGCGCACGGCGTTGCGTTGTTGGAAGCGGTTCAAAGTGCGCGGCGAGGTCGTCGTCTCGATGTCTGTGAAGGTTGACACAGGAACGAGCTGACCGTCCGGCGTCTTGATCTTCAGGTCGAGCAATGGACCGAGAGTTGCGCGGTCTGCATCACCGATCTGGGGGATAACCTTGTAACTGCGGTCGAAGAAGCTGAACCGGTTCACGTAGTCGCCGCCGAGCAGCGTGCCGAGCTCCCGGCCGACGCCGGCCAGGTCAAGCCCGAGGTCGGCAATCCTCTCACGGTCGAGCACGACGCGCGCCTCCGGCAGGTCGATTTTCAAATCGGTATCGACGTAGAGGAATTTGCCGCTGTTCCAGCCGGCGCGCAGAACGGCCGCGGTCGTCTCGAGCATCCGCTCAACCGATGCGTCGCTTTGCAACACCAGCTCGACATCGTACTGGCCGGGGGTCGGCAGCGGCGGGTCGAGGCGTGGGAAAACACGGAGACCGGCAATCTGCGAGATCGCGCCGAACACCTCGCCGTACATCTCCTCGGTCGAACGCGCGCGCTCCTTCCAGTCTTTGGCCACGAGACCCCCGAAGCCGCCCCATGCCGAGGTGAGCGACCACGTGAAATCGGTTTCGGGAAACGAGGTCAGGACCTCCACAACCTTCAGGTGATCGCGATTGGTCGCCGCCAGCGTGGAATCGGGCGACGCCTCGAAGAACAGGCTGATGTGGCTCTGGTCCTCCGCAGGCGCGAGCTCCGTCCGCGAAAACGTGTACAAAGGCCACGCCGCGGCCGTGACCAGCAGCGCGGCCACGACGATCGCGCCGCGCATCTGGAGGGCACCGTCGAGCAGCCAGGCATAGACGCGCCGCAGGTGCTCGAAGCCGCGATTGACAAACGCGGTCAGCCGGCCTTCCTTGCCGCGCGGATGCACGAAGCGCGAACTCATGACCGGTGAGAGCGTAACGGCCACGACGCCCGATACGACCACCGCGGCGGCCAGCGTGATCGCAAACTCAAGAAACAGCGAGCCGGTCAGGCCGCCCTGAAGGCCGATCGGCGTGTAAACTGCGGCGAGGGTGATCGTCATCGCGATGATCGGGCCGACCAGCTCGCGCGCGCCAATCAGCGCCGCCTGGATCCGGGACTTGCCCATGCGCACGTGCCGCTCCACGTTCTCGACCACGACGATGGCGTCATCGACCACCAGACCGACCGAGAGGACGATCGCGAGAATGGTCAATAGATTGAGGCTGAAGCCGAAGGCGTACATGACCAGCGCCGCGCCGACCAGTGAGATGGGTATCGCGACGAGTGGCACGAGCGCGGTCCGGATTGAGCCCATGAACAGGAACACCACCAGGCCGACGATAGCGATCGTTTCGGAGAGAGTCTTGGTGATCTCCTTCAGCGCGTCGCGCATGAACATCGTCCCATCCCACACGAGACGCATCTCGATGTCCTTGGGCAGCGTCGGCCGGATTCGCTCCATCTCGTCGCGGAGTCGGGATGCGACCTCGATCTCATTGGCGCCGACGAGAGGCCATACCCCAAGGTAGACGCCTTCCGCCCGGTTGTACTTCGCGACGAGGTCGGCCTCTTCGGCCCCCAGCTCGACCCGGGCCACGTCGCTGAGCCGCACGATGGCGCCGTTGCGATCGGCAACGATCAGGTTCGCGAATTCATCGACCGAGCGCAGGTCCGTGTTGGCCATGAGGTTGATTTGCACCTGATTTCCCTTGGTCTGGCCGACGGCGGCCAGGTAGTTGTTGCGCTGGAGCGCCGCCTGCACGTCACCGGGCGAGAGGTTGAGTGCGGCGAGGCGATCGGGGTCGATCCAGACGCGCATGGCGATTTGGCGCCCGCCCTCGTTGTTGGTCACGCGCTGCACGCCCTCGATCGTCGCAAGCTGCGGCTGCACGGTGCGAAGCAGGTAATCGGTGATCGCTGGCACGCTGCGCTCGGTCGAGTTGAAACTAAGGTAGAACGTCGCATACGGCCGATCGGCTCGCTGCACCTCGATCACCGGCGGCTCGGCTTCCACCGGCAATTCCGCCCGGACCTGCTGAAGCCTCGCGGTGACCTCGGCCAGCGCCCGCGTGCTATCGTGGTTCAGCTTTAACCGGACCGTCACGGTGCTGAGGCCGGCCCGGCTGGTCGACTCGACGTAGTCGACGCCGCCGATCGCGGACACGGCGCGCTCGATCGGCGTCGTCACGAATCCGCGAATAGTGTCGGCGCTGCCGCCGTAGTAGACTGTCGTAATGACCAGGGACGAGCTCTCGATCTGCGGATACTGTTGCACCGGCAGGAGCGTCAGCACCCGCAAGCCCGCGAGAACGATCACAAGGTTGACCACCACCGCGAGCACCGGGTGCTTGATGAAGATGTCGGTAAACGAGCGCATGTCTACTCCTCGAGGATTGATTACTTGGCCTTCGGCCCGCTCGCATTCGGTTCCATCTCGCCGGCAATTGCGACAAGCGCCGTTTCTCGCAGCTTGAACGATCCCGAGGCCGCCACCTGCTCGCCGGGAGAAAGCCCCGCGAGGATCAGCACCTCATCGCCGAGCATCGTGCCGCTTTCCACGCTCCGCATCTGGGCGCGAGGTTTGCCCTCCTTGTCTGGCGCAATGATGAACACGTGGTCGCCCTCGGGTCCCTTGCGCAGCGCACTCACGGGAACCGCGACGGCCGTGTGCGAGGGCCCCACCGGAACGCGCACGCGCACCGAGGCTCCCGGCGCCGGAGCGAGAGCGGCGTCCTCGATCCTCGCACGCACCGAGGCATTCCGCGTCGCGGGGTCGACACGCGCATCGAGCGCCACGATCTTCGCCGCAATCGGGGAGGAGTCGCTCGTCGCGAAAACGTCGACGGTGTCGCCTTGACGCAAACCGGCGGCGACGCGTTGGGCGACCGTGAAGTCCACGTGCACGGCGCCGTCCACGCCCTGCAGCGTCGTGAGCTGCGTGCCTTCGTTGAGATACTGGCCGGGGTGCAAGTCCGCCAGGCCGACGCGCGCGCGAAAGGGCGCGCGGATTGTCTTGCGCGCCATGATCGCTTTCGTGCGCGCGACTTGCGCCAGCGCCACATCGCGCTCCGCGCGCGCACGATCGAGCTCCGTCTCGGCCGTCACCCGGCTCCGGTCCAAACGCTCCGTGCGGCGGAGCACCGTCTCGGCGAGAGCAGCCTGCGCCTCCTGCGCCTTCAACTCGGCTTCCTCCACAGAGACGTCGAGCGCGACGAGCACCGTCCCCGCATCAACGATCTGCCCCGGCGTGAGGTTGACTTCGCGGACAGTGCCCGGCAGTTCGTTGCGCAGCGTGACCGACCGGAGCGCGAGCACCGTCCCGATCGACGTCGTCGTCTGGCGGTGCTGCCGATCACTCGCCACGGCAACCGTCACCGACTCCACCGGCTCGGCCTGATTTGCCGACGCCGCGTTCGATTCCTGAATGGAGGCATATTTCCACGCTGCCAGCCCTGTCCCCACCGCGACCACCGTCGCGAGCAGCAGTGAAGATCCGATCCAACCTCGATGATTCATAATTTGCGTTTCCCCTTTTTCTTGCCAGCCGTCCGGACCGCGACCTTGCGCTTCTCGGCACGAAGCTTTCCCTTTAACGACGAACGACCCGCTTGCGAATGGACAAGCATCTCTTCGAAAGCGGCGCGCAAGCGCCGCATCAAGTCCTGATCGACCGGAACCAACCCCAGAACCCAGTAAAGCCACAGCCCGTCAATCGCGGTCACCACCGCCTCTCCAACCCCCGGCGGCAGCCCGTCCTCGGCGACGCGGCGATGGAGGTCGACGTAGACGGCGCGCATCGGCTCAATCAACGACGGGTTCTGCGCGAGCGCCGCGAAAACCGCGGACGAACTCCGCCGGAGCTGCTCCGTCCAGGTCTGAGTGTCAGAAAGGCAGTGGTTCAATAGCCCGCGCGTCATCCGCCCGGGGCCCTCCGGCGCTCTTTCGTATGATCCCATCCAGCAGGCGCGCCAGTTCTCCGCAGCCCGCGCGACCAGTGCCTCGACCAGCCGGTCCTTGCTCCGAAAGTGATGGAGCAGCCCTCCCTTGCTCATCCCCGCCTCGGCGGCCACCGCGTCGAACGTGAGGTTGGCCACCCCCTGCCGCGCAACCACCGCCTCCGCTGCGTCCAGCAGCGCTCCCCGCAATCCGGTGTCGGTCTGTTTCATTGGCCTTCCTGCTCATACCGTCCGGACGGTTGTTTGTCAAGCCGTCCGGACGGTTTTTTTCGTTGACGGCGCCGCTGGATCAGCAAACCGCGTTGGCCGTGAAATTTTCCCTGGGAACGTTCCACGAAGGACAACAAAGCTTTGGCCTTCGCTCGCGGTTTCTTCCGCTCGGCGGCGGGAATCTCGCGCCTTCGCCATCGGCACTCGCCAGATCGGCGACTTTCTGGGCTGGGGCGAACCTGAACGATCTCCGTCGGTTGGTCGACGCCGCCTTGCGTGCTAGCTTCGTTGGGCGGCTTGCGAGAGTCGACATGAAGTCGCAGAATCCCTCGAGCGACAGGTTGGAGCCGGAAGAAAAGGGCTAAGTCGCGGTTACTTCACCCGGGGCCTTGCGCGATAGCCCTCCTCGCGTATTCTGGAAGTGGAGAGAGTATCTCATCTTTTATTACGATGCCCGTTTCGCTTGCTCATTCGCTAAGCGGCTCAGTCGCGGTCGGGCGACTTGAAGGGGTTTTCGGGAGGCCTCAACTCGTTGTTTCGGCATATCCCGCGCGCCCACGTCGGAGGAGAACTCTTCGGAATGTCCCGGCCGGCCGCGCGCAATCTGGGTTAAGAGGATCCAACCGAGGCTGATACCTGAAACAAAACCGCCATCACCACATATGACCTGCACCCACCATAACCCGCTGCACTGCGTCGTGCCGCCCTACATGCTCGAAAAGCTTGCCTCGAAGGGCAAGTCCGCCAACGCCCGCGAGAAAGCGCTCAAATCACTTCGTGTTTCGCGGTATTTCCGCAGCACGCGGCGTGAGGCGCAGGATGTCTTTCAAGCAATGGGTTTCCGCTCCATTGCCGGCGCCGCGGCCACGGCCGCTCCCGACAGGCTGATCAGAAAAGTTTATGATGCCGGCGGGGCCGAAGAGCTCCCCGGAAAACTCGTCCGCGGCGAGGGCGCGAAACCCACCCAGGACGCTGCCGTGGACGCCGTTTACGATGGCGCCGGGTCCACTGACGCGCTCTATCGCGAGGAATACGGCCGCAACTCAATCGATGACCGCGGGATGGAGATCATTCAGACCGTCCATTTCGGCCAAGCGTATCAAAACGCGTTCTGGAACGGAGAGCAAATGGTTTACGGCGACGGGGACGGCAGCGTCTTCGGTAATTTCACGTCCGATATCGACGTCATCGGCCACGAACTCAGCCATGGGGTCACCCAGCACGAAGCCGGGCTCGTGTACCAGTTTCAGAGCGGCGCGCTGAACGAGCATTTCTCCGATGTCTTCGGCTCCCTCGTCAAGCAGCGCGCGGCCAACGAAGATGCCCGGACGGCAAACTGGATGATGGGGGAGAACGTTATCGTTGGCAAAAAATACGCTCTCCGTTCGCTGAAGGCACCGGGCACCGCCTACGTGAATCATCCCGTGCTTGGCACCGATCCGCAGCCCGCCACGATGGACGATTTTCAGGAATTGCCGCTTTGGGACGACCAGGGCGGTGTGCACATCAATTCCGGGATTCCCAATCATGCCTTCTATCTCGCGGCGATTGAGCTCGGGGGCTACGCGTGGAAAAAGGCGGGCCTCATCTGGTATCGCACCCTCTGCGATCTTCTCGGGGAAAACGCCACCTTCATTCGCGCCGCCCAGGCCACCGTCCAGGCCGCGCGAGGCGAATTCGGAGCGGGCAGCCTTGAGGAACAGGCCGTCACCAAGGCTTGGAAGGACGTGAAGGTGTTCTGATCTGGGGCGCGCGCGGGAAGTCATGCTCAAGATCGAAGCAATCCAAACGGGGCTGCAAGTGCCGGTGCCGAAAGCCTGGTCTCTCGATTCCGCCGCGGCTTCCTCAAACGAGATCGCCGAAATCGAACGCTTGCTGGAGGGTTGCAACTTTCTGTATGCGCCAGAGCCCGTCGCGGATCGTTCCGCCCCCGACCGGGGCACCATCTCCATCTTTGTCACGACTCCGGAGGGCTCGCGTCGACTCACGCTGGTTTTGGGACAAGTCCCGAAGGAGTTTGGGCCGCTGATGCGCTTTATTGAATCGCGGCTGCAGTGGCGCCCGCGGAAACCGTAGCGCAGAAAATCGCCGAGGCGGAATGTGGGATTCACCCTCCGGCAGGCGAAGCGTGGAAAGGTCGAGGCGGTTGGCCTTGACAAAGGGCATCGACAATCCGGATCGAACGCCTTGCCCGAGCGCTGCGCGCGCTATAAACGTTCAATGATCGCCCGGGCAAACTCGGAAGTCGTGGCCGTCCCGCCCAGGTCAAAGGTGATGTGCTGTTTGCTGGCGATTGTGTCGTAGCAGGCCTGCTCGATTCGGCCGGCCAGATCGATTTCGCCGAGATGGCGCAACATCATGCAGGCGCTGAGCAAGAGAGCTGTCGGGTTGGCCTTGCCTTGTCCTGCAATGTCCGGGGCGGTCCCGTGAACGCTCTCAAAGATCGCGGCCGTCTCGCCAATATTGCCGCTGGGCGCAACCCCCAACCCGCCGATCAAGCCTGCGCAAAGATCGCTGACGATATCGCCGTAGAGGTTCGGAAGCACCATCACATCGAAGCGCCGCGGATTTATGACAAGCTGCATGCAGCAGTTGTCGACGATGACTTCCTCGTATTGCAGCTGCGGGTATTTCTTGGCCACCTCGCGGCAGCAGTTCAGGAAAAGTCCGTCGCTCCTTTTCATGATATTCGCCTTGTGGATCGCGGAGACTTTGCGGCGGTTCTGCGTCGCCGCATAGTAGAACGCCGCCTCGGCAATTCGTATCGACGCAGCCCGCGTGATGACTTTGAGCGACTCGACGACGCCGGGCACGACTTCATGCTCGAGCCCGGAGTACTCGCCTTCAGTGTTCTCGCGCACCACGACGAGGTCGACGTTATCGTATCGCGTCTTTAATCCCGCGATGCTTCGGCACGGCCTGAGGTTCGCGTAGAGCTGAAAGGCTTTGCGCAGGGTGAGATTGAGCGAAACGTGGCCGGTGCCGATCGGCGTGGCCAGGGGTCCTTTGAGCGCGACCGTGTTTTTTCTGATGGAAGCGAGCGCCTCCTCGGAAATGAGCTGCCCGCCGGGTTCAACGGACTCGGTGCTCACGATCTGCCGCTCCCACTGAACGGGCGCTTGGGCAGCTTCGAGAATCTGGACAACGGCGTCTGCAATTTCGGGGCCGACGCCATCACCTGGAATGAGGGTAACGGTGTGCGTTTTCATGTGCTAATTGGCGAAGCGGGCGGTGGCCTTGCCTGGGGCATTTCGCGCCAGCGAGGTTCGCTCGTCGATGAAATTATGTCCACACTTCACTCGACGATCAATGCAAAGACCAGCAATCTTCGACCCGGTCCCATGAAGATTATTCGCTACCTCGATCGTCACGGAGAGTGAACACTACGGCGCGGAACAGCAGGATGGCTCGGCGGTCGAACTCGCCGGCACCCTGTTTTCGCAACTCAAACCGACGAAGACTCCGGCCGACGTGAGGAAGCTTCTGGCGCCTCTCAAGCCAACGCAGATTCTCGGAATTGGGCTTAACTATCGCCGGCACGCGGAAGAAACCCGGGCCAAAGTCCCGGAGTTTCCCGTGCTCTTCGGCAAGGGGCTGAATGCTCTCCAAAATCCGGGCGATCCGATCTTCATTCCGACTCACCTGGCCAGTGAGGAGGTTGATTACGAGGGCGAACTCGCCGTCGTCATCGGCATCTCATGCAAAAACGTGTCTCGCGAGAACGCATTGGATTTTGTGCTCGGTTACACGTGCGCCAACGACGTGAGCGCGCGGGACTGGCAGAAGAAAAGGGGCGGCAGTCAGTGGAGTCGCGGAAAATCCTTCGATTCCTTTTGTCCGCTCGGTCCGTGCATCGTAACCCCCGACGAAGTGCCCAACCCCAATGCACTGGCCATCCGAACTTTCTTGAATGGCGCGCCGGTGCAGGACTGGAACACGAACGACATGATCTTCGATGTCCCCTCGATCATCGAGTTTTTGAGCGGCAGCACGACCTTGCTTGCTGGCACGACTATTCTCACCGGAACGCCTCATGGGGTCGGGATGGCCGCGAATCCGCCCCGCTGGCTCAAACCCGGAGACAGGGTGTCCGTTGATATCGAGAAGATCGGGAGGCTGACCAATCCGGTGGAATCCGAGCCCTGAACTCGCACGCGGCCATCGTTCTCGGCCCGCCTGCTCGAACGGGCGAGTCCGAAGCGTCATCCGGCAACGGTCCCACCAAGGATGGATGACGTTAACAGGGTCGGGCCGTTCGGCACCCGGACTTCCTCATTGACCGAGTTGCATCCAAACCGTGGCCGCACCATGCCCTGCCGGAATGTCGGGCAGCGCCGGCGAGACGGAGAACGTCACGGACGCCGAAACATGACGCCTGCCAAGAGTTCGCAAGCGTGAAGCGTCCAGACTCGAGCAGTTTGTCGAGAGAAGGATGATTCCGCCAGGGGCCGAGCAAGCGAACGCCATTTCGATGAGGCGGCCGTAGTCGCTTTCCGCGCGAAAGACGCTGCCGCGTCGCCCCCTTGAAAAAGTCGGCGGATCCAGAACGATCGCATCGAATTTGTCACCACGCCGAGCGAGCCGGGGCAATACGCCAAAGGCATCGTCAGCGATGAACCGATGTCCTTCGAGAGAAAGCCCGTTGAGCGCGAAGTTGCGGCGTCCGCGTTCCAGCGCGCTCTTTGACAGGTCGATGCTTAGAGTGCGCGCGCCACCCGCGGCGGCGGCGAGGGAAAACGAACACGTGTATGCGAAGACGTTCAGCAGGTGTTCGGTGTTTGCGGCACGCAGCCGTCTTCGGTTGGCGCGTTGATCAAGAAACAATCCGCAGGAATACCCCGCCAGGAAGTCGATCTCATAACAAAGGCCCTCTTCGTGGACAACGGAGGTGCGGTGCCGCGGACTGCGTCCGATCGGCCGGGGCGCGTCGTCCTTGCCGGGACCGATGACGAGCCGACGGGCATACATCCTCTCGATCTTCACGCCCGCCTTTTCGCACCAGGCGCCGAGCTCTTCCACAAGGTCGGAAGGCGGGTTCTCGGCGGCGTGAGAGATGATCACGCCATCGCCAAAGCGTTCGATCCGGGCTTTCTCGCCGTCCGCAATTCTATAGGCGTCCGTTCCTTGGGAAGCAAATTCTTCGGCAAGCGCCGGTGGAATCCATCTCATTCCTCGCCACTTTCCAACGCTTAGGGTTGAGCTTGGCCCGCGGAGTGCTGGCGAAGGAATTCCACGATCTTTTTTTGCAACTCGGGAACCCAGGGTCCGATTTCAACGAGATGCCCGGCTCCCTCAACCGGATACAGGACCGCTCCCGGGATTCTGCCGGCGACCTCCTGCGCGTTTTCAATTGGCACGCATCTGTCCGCGGTGCCATGCACCACCAGCGTCGGGACCCTGATCGCCTCGAGCGGCAGGTCGATCAACGCGCGAATCTGAGCCAGGTCGTTGCGGAGACCCGCCTCTCTGGCGCTCAACGGAACGAAGGTTCCCACGAAGCTCTCGAACCACTCAAGCTGATCAAGATCACCAAGAACATGATTTTCCAAGGCCTCACGCTGATCCTCGGTGCCGCTGTTCTGAGCTTTCAGAATCCATGAAAGCGTTCTGGCCGGATTTCTTTCTGTCGCCTCAAGGCAGATCCAGGACCCAATGTCGCTGCCGAAGCCGTTGAGCACAATTCTTCCGGGCTCAGTCCGCTGCGGTTTCGCATCGGGATCAAACTTCCCCGCCACCGCGGCCAGAAGAACCAAAGCCCAGACCTTCGCCGGATACCGCAGCACGAATTGGACGGCTGCCGGTGCTCCCGATGAACTTGCCAGAATTGCCACCCTGGAGATTCCCAACTGGTCGATCAAGGCTGCCATCGCATCGGCTTGCTGTTCAGGCGAAAGCCCGGTGGCTAGCGGCGTCCGCAGATAGCCGGGACGCGACGGAGCGACGATCTGAAAGTCACCCTCGACAAAGGAAGAGCCCAGCAGCATCGCCTGGTCGTAGCCGCCCGGCGCACCGTGGAAGACCAGCACAGCCGGCCCTTCCCCACGGGTCAAGAATTCCACCGGGCCAAGATCGGTCTTCGCCACTTCACTGGCCGAATCCAGCGCGGCGAGCCTGTCCGCGCGCCACGACGCGAACCACGCCAGGACCAGCCCGCACGCCAGCAGCGCGAGCACGCAGAACAAAAAGGTGCCTTTCGCGAGAAGCCGAAGCGAAGACGTCATTAAAAGAAAAGTGATGAGTCCGCGCCGGGCAGTGGCAAGAAAAAGAAGCGACCGCGTGTCACTTTCGTTTCCGCTGATCTTGGGGGCACACGGATTCGAACCGTGAACCAAGCAGTTATGAGCCGCCTGCTCTGACCGTTGAGCTATGCCCCCCTTTTGTTGAACTAAACAGAATTCCTGGGTATTGCGGGAGGTTTTTTTCCGGACACCTCGGAGCGAGCTTTAAGGAACCGCCCGCTGAACCAATCCCAGCCTTTGAGAGCAAGCGGATAGACCATCAGAGAAAAGATGGCTCCGGAGACGAAGGCGCCAACCAGGAGGGGCAGCGGGGCTCGGGAAAGAAAGGTGAGCACGTCAGCGGTCGCCTCTTCGGCCGGAGTTCTTCCAATCAACACACTTCCCAGCTTGTACTGCGCCAGGAGCAAGAACGGCGTCGTCAGCGGGTTGCTGATCCAGGTGAAGGTGATGGCCGCCGGGATATTCACGCGAGTCAGATACGCGATCAGGGCTGCGGCTAACATCTGGAAAGGCAAAGGCATCATCGCAAAGAAGACGCCAATCGCACATCCCGAGGCAAAGCGGGCACGCTCAGGCTGCCACATCTCGAGCGAAAACAAGCGGTCGCCCAGCTTGCGATGCAGCCACGTGCCCCGAAATTGCTTAATGCGCGGAAGAAGCCGCAAGTAAGGCCCCGCGGAACTTCGCCGCCATTGACGAGGCTTCATCCGGGCGCAAAACGGTCGGCCATTTTCCTCCGCATCTCCGCTTGCCAAGGGTCGTTAAGCTGCTTAAACACTCTGCTGTATGAAGAAGATTGAGGCCATCATTAAACCCTTCAAAATGGAGGACGTCAAAGAAGCTCTCGCGGAAGTTGGCATCGAGGGAATGACCGTCAGCGAAGTGAAGGGTTTTGGGCGCCAGAAAGGCCACACCGAAATCTACCGCGGTAGCGAGTATACCGTCGATTTTCTGCCGAAGGTCAAATTCGAAATCGTCGTCATCGACAGCATTGTCGAAAAGGCCGTCAAGGCCATCTCGGATTCCGCCAAGACCGGAAAAATCGGCGACGGCAAGATCTTCGTACTTCCCATCGAGAACGCGATCCGTATTCGCACCGAAGAGACCGGAGAAAACGCGATCTGACCAAGGGAGCCACGTAAAGCTTCGGACGATCGCTGCCGGTTTTTCTGCATGGAATGGTGGAAGGCGCTCATCCTCGGCATTGTTGAGGGCGTCACCGAATACCTTCCGGTCAGCTCGACGGGACACCTCCTTTTAACCCAACGCGCCCTCGGAATTCCCCAGAGCGAATCAGCGGATGCCTTCGCCATCTGCATTCAGGCGGGAGCGATCGTTGCGGTCCTCGGTCTCTATTTTTCCCGCGTTCGCCAAATGGCGTTCGGCATCATTGGCCGCGATCGCCAGGGTCTGCAAATGGCTCTCAATGTCATCGCCGCCTTTCTGCCTGCGGCGTTCTTTGGGCTGCTCCTTGAAAAGCCGATAAAAAAGTATCTTTTCGGCGGCGACGCGTGGGGGCTTTGGCCCATTGTGGCCGCCTGGTTTTTCGGCGGAGTCGCGATTCTCGTCGTGAGCTGGTGGCAGTCATCGCGTGCAACGAAGTCCCACCAATCGGGTCTCAGCCTCGAATCTCTCACTTGGCGAATGGCTGTCGTCGTCGGATTCATCCAATGTATCGCCATGTGGCCGGGAGTCAGCCGCAGCCTGGTGACGATCGTCGGGGGCGTCGTCGTTGGATTAAGTCTGCCGGCGGCCGTCGAATTCAGCTTCTTGCTTGGCCTGCTTACCTTGAGCGCCGCCACCGCCTACGACGGTTTGAAGTACGGGCAGGAAATGGCGCGCTCCTTCGGCATGCTCGCACTCTTCTTTGGCTTCCTTGGAGCGTGGGTGTCCGCGGTTCTCGCCGTCAAATGGATGGTGGCGTATCTCAAGAAGCACGGCATGCAGATTTTTGGCTACTACCGGATTGCGCTCGCCCTGGTGGTGACTTTCCTGATCTTGGGCGGCTGGCTCAGCCGCTAGCCGATAGCGCCTAGAGATCGATGCTCTCGCCATCGTCCGGCAAATAGACGGCATCTGTCCTCGAGAGTTCGCGCTCGAACAGCACTTGAAGGTCTCCGCGGCGTTCGTCGAGATCTCTGGAAAGATGCGTCAGACAGAGTGTTCGAACGCTGGCGCCGCGCAATACGGCAATGAGTTCTTCGGGAGAAAAATGGGCGAGTTCGCAGATGAGAACATCCACGGGTTTCTCGACCACGCCGCGCAGATCCTCGGCCGACCCAAGGTCGCCGGAATAAACGAATCGTTTGCCGTCCGCGAGGACCTCAAACAGAAACGACTCGATGTCGAGATTCCCAATCGTTTCCCGAGTGCGTTCCAGGTGCGTCGTCCGATGAGGCAGGACGCTAATGCCATCGAGGGCGATTGCGGTCTCCGCCTCCCATGAAAATATCTCGACCGCAAAGCCAAGAACCTTGGCCGGCAGCAAGATCGCATCGAGCCAGGCGCGCAAAGGCGCTGCAACATGGTGCGGAACGCCCACCGGAAGAGGCCTTTGCCGCCCGTGCAACCAGCTTGCTTGCAGCAACAGCGGTAAACCGCCGATGTGATCGGCGTGCGCGTGGGTGATCCAAACCGCGTCAAGGTCGGCAAGCGAGATACCCATCTCGAGAAGCCGCGAGCCGCACGGCTCACCGGCATCAAGGAGCACGAGCCTGCGCTCAACTTCAAGGAGGACGCAGGACTGGAAACGCCCGGCTGCCACATCGCCCGGTCCCGTCCCAATAAAAGTTACGGATGACATTTCACAGAACTCGTAGGAGATTTCGTCCCCCTCGACAAGCGACGGGATCCGAAAAAGTTGCAAGCCCCACCCTTCAGATACTAAAGTTCAAACAATGCGGTCCCTCCGTAAATATGCATTTTGGATCTTCCTTTTTTGCCTGGTTACGGTCTTGGTTAGTGCTCCTTCCCCGGACACGGCCAGAACGCGCCTCGCGGACGGATTCGATCAACCCGTCGGAAAACCCGATGCCGCCGGATATTATACTTCGCGCGGGTTTCGACCAAGATACCACATGGGCGAAGATTGGAACGGCCTTGAAGGGGGCAACAAAGACTTGGGCAGACCCGTTTACGCCACGGCCAACGGACTTGTTGTGCTCGCGCGCGATATGCGAATGGGTTGGGGAAACTTGATCATCGTCCGCCATGTTTTCCTCGAGGACAAACAAATGAAAACGGCGGATTCCGCGTACGCTCATCTCGAGAGGATCCTTGTGCGCGAGGGACAGCAAATCGTCCGCGGACAGCAAATCGGCACCATCGGAACCAATCGCGGGATGTATACGGCGCACCTTCACTTCGAAATCCGCAAGAACCTGTTCATCGGCTACAACCAGCGAGGATTCGGAAAGGATTATTCCAATTACTACGTCCCCAGCTCGTTCATTGCCCAACGGCGCAAACTCTACGGAACTGGCCGCAGCGCGCTCGTGGCTGTCAACACATTCAACGTCCAGCCAAACGGAGTGCCCCCGCAGGGTGGATCCGCGACGCGCGCCCAACCTAAGGAATCGGAAAGCCAGGTCCTGGCCCCTGCCTCGGTTCCATCCAAGAAGAAGGATCCCTTCCGCGTGAATCGTTTCAGCGACCTCTTCTCCAACTAGCTCTTCTTCACGCGCCGCTTGTCACGGCCAGCCAGTCCGAGTACACAGCGCTTCTTGACCATACCTGAAACCCTTTTTCTCATCGCCGGAAGAGGCCGCTACCCCTCCCTTCTCATCGAATCGGCACGGGCGTCGGGCGTGAAGAAGATATCCGTCGCGGCGTTCGAAGGTGAAACGCCTGCAGCCACGAGCGCCAACGCGGACGAAGTCCATTGGTTGCGGGTCGGCCAGCTTGGCAGGCTGCTCGACGCCGCCAGAAAATCCGGGGCCCGGCATGCGATGATGGCAGGCCAGCTGGCGCCGGCCAACCTTTTCAATCTGCGTCCGGACGTGCGCGCGCTACTCATTCTCGCGAGATTGAAGCGCCGCAATGCCGAGACACTTTTCGGGGAGGTCGCGAACCAGCTCGCGCAGGCGGGCGTGGAGCTCCTGAACGCGACGACCTTCCTCGAAACCCATATTGCTCGCGCGGGCCATATTGCGGGACCCCGGCCCAGACCGCGCCAGATGGATGACATGCGCTTCGGCTTTGACATCGCCAAGGAAATCAGCCGCCTCGATATCGGACAGGCCGTGATCGTTAAGGCCGGCACCGTGCTCGCCGTCGAGGCGTTTGAAGGCACCAACGAATGCATCCGTCGCGGCGGGAGTCTCGGTCGCAAGGACGCCGTCATGGTCAAAGTCACCAAACCTAATCAGGACATGCGATTCGACGTTCCGGTCATCGGCGAGACGACCATCGCGGTGGCGCGCGAGGCAAAGGTGAAAATCATCGCCTGCGAAGCCAACTGCACCCTCCTGCTGGATAGTCCCGCGGTGTGCCGTGCCGCTTCGGAAGGCGGCATTACTCTTTACGGAATTTCAGAATGAGCATTCTTCGCACAGGCGTTGTCGGCGTCGGCCACATGGGCATCAATCATGTGCGCATCTATTCGCAACTAGAAAACTGCACCCTCTCGGCTGTTTACGACAAGAACCATGACGTCGCGCGACGCGCGGCCAGAAAGTACCGCACCCACGCCGCCACCTCTCTGGATGAGTTCGCTGAGCTCATCGATGCGGCAACGATCTGCACGCCGACCGTCACCCACTACGAAATCGGTGCCTTTCTGCTCGAACGCGGCAAGCACCTTCTCGTGGAAAAGCCGGTCGCTCACACCCCGGCCGATGCCCGCGCGCTTTCTGAGCTCGCGGCCAGCCGTTCTTGCGTGCTCCAGGTAGGACATATCGAGCGGTTCAACCCGGTCCTTGCCGCGCTGGAAGGCAAACTTAACAATCCGCGTTTTCTGGAAGTCACCCGGCTCTCGCCCTTTCCCAACCGAAGCACCGATATCGGGGTCGTTCTCGACCTGATGATCCACGACATCGAGATTATCCTGCATATCGTGCGTTCGCCGATCGTCAGCATGGATCCGGTTGGCATTGCCGTGTTAAGCAAGGGTGAGGATATCGCCAATGTCCGCTTCCGCTTTGAGAGCGGCTGTGTCGCCAATGTCACTGCCAGCCGGATTAGTCGCGACACCGTGCGAAAAATCCGCGTGTTCCAGGAGAACGCCTATCTTTCGTTGGACTACCAAAAGCAGGACGGTGTGATCTACCGCCTCCACGATGGTCCCAAGGGAAAGGAAATCATCCGCGACAAGGTTGAGATCCGGCGCGGGGAGCCGCTCAAGATCGAGCTGGAAGCCTTTATTCACTGCGCGCGCGAGGGCTCAAAGCCAAAGGTATCCGGTCACGAGGCTGCCGATGCCCTGGACATTGCCCTGGAAATCACTCGCCGCATCGAGGAAGCCGATCCACGAAGGAAGGTCGATCTTCAGCTTCCATGACCACCCTGTGGTTCGTCGCCGGCGAGGCCAGTGGGGACGCCCGCGCCGCCGAAGTGATGACAGTCTTGCTCACGCTCGACCCTAAACTGCGTTTTCTCGGTGCGGGAGGGCCGAGAATGCGCGCCCTCGCCACGGAACCGTTCGACGATTGGATCGCGGAAGCCGGCGTCCTGGGGCTCTGGGACGTGTTGAAACATTACGGCTACTTTCGAAACAAATTCCACCGGATGCTCGACCAGATCGAACAAACAAAGCCGGACGCCATCGTTTTGGTCGACTATCCCGGATTCAATCTCCGGCTGGCGAAAGCCCTGCGGGGGCGCAACTATTCAGGGAAGATTCTCTTTTACATCAGCCCTCAAGTTTGGGCTTGGAACCGGGGACGGATTCCAAAAATGGCTCGCCTTCTCGACTTGATGATCTGCGTCTTTCCGTTTGAGCAACCGATGTACGAGGCCAGCGGACTGCGCACGATCTTCGCAGGTCATCCCCTCCTCGAAGCGCTCGCTGCCGAGAAGACCGGGATCGCCCGCGACGAATCGCTCCTCGGGCTCTTTCCAGGCAGTCGCGAACGCGAGGTCAAGCGCATCTTCCCCACGATGGTCGCGGCCGGCCATCTGATCCGGCAACGCAGACCGGACCTGCGTTTCGAAGCCGCCGCGGCGAACGAAGGACATGCCCATCGGATGCGGCAAATGGCCGGCGCCTTGCCCGTCACGATCCATTCGGGAACCGCTCATCAACTCATGCAGCGTGCTTGCGCTGGCATTGTCTGCTCCGGCACGGCCACGCTCGAGGCCGCCTTCTTTGGGCTCCCCTACTGTCTCGTCTATCGTGTCGCCTGGCTCACGTTCGAGGTCGGCCGCCGACTGGTCGATGTCGACTGCCTTGGCATTATCAATATCTTGAACAACTACCAACAGAATCCGCCCGGAGATCCTCGCCTGCCCGCAAGACCGGCGCCGCACATCATCCGCGAGTTCATCCAGCACCTTGCCACGCCGGAGGCTCTCGCCGCGGAGGCGCTGATCCTGATGAACGATTCGGAGCATCGCGCGCGACTTGTCGCGAAGGTCGACAGAATCGTATCCACCCTCGAA
This sequence comes from uncultured Verrucomicrobiae bacterium, assembly GCA_963731945.1. GTDB lineage: Bacteria > Verrucomicrobiota > Verrucomicrobiia > Chthoniobacterales > Terrimicrobiaceae > DASTFP01. The sequence goes on from CAVSXN010000020.1 coordinate 105,896, forward strand.
GCGCAAGGCGCCACCAGGCGCGCCTCGGAAGCGATCCTCGAAGCCCTGCGATAAAATTCCAGAGTTCGGGGTTTCTTTTCGAGAATTTCGGTAGATCCTTACGCGCGGACCTTACCAATGCGCTTCCAGACGAGAGTATTCACCCTCTTTCTGGTCATGGCTATCCTGACCGGGTTGCTGATCGCCGCCTTCATGTACCGTCCGACGAAGCAGCTGTTCATGGACCTGATGCGCACAAATGTGCTCTCCATCGCGGCCACGGCGGCCGCCATGATCGATCCCGACTCTCACAATGGGATCCGCACGCGTTCCGATCAGGATACTCCCGCCTACAAGCAGCTCGAAGAAAAACTGCGGCTCGCCCGCGACGCCAATCGGCGCCGCGACATCCACGTCAAGTATATCTACTCGATGCGCCCGTATCCTCAAGACCCCAAAACAGCCGAATTCGTTTTGGATGCCGAGGAAGATGGTGTGAACAAATCGAATGTCGGCGACGTCTACAAGAGCTCGAATCCCAATTACCTTGTCCACTTCAATGACTTTCAAGCCGACGAGGAATTTGTGCGCGATCAATGGGGACTTTGGCTTACCGCAAATGCGCCGATCCGTGATGCGAGCAATCAGACGGTGGGAGCGGTCGGCGTGGACATCAGCGCGACGGAAGCCATCCAGCGACTCACGAGCTTGTTTTGGAACGGAGCGCTGGCTCTCGGCGTTTCCCTGGTTGCCGCCTATTTCCTGGCCAGCTTCGCATCGCGACGGATTGCCCGACCGCTGATTACCATCCGCAACGCCGTCGAACGTATCGCGGCAGGCGATTACAGCCAGACGCTCAAGCTGTCTTCGAAGGACGAATTTGGGGAAGTCGCCAACGCGCTCAACAAGATGACCATCGGTTTGCAGCAGCGGGAGGATCTCAAGAGCGCACTCGCGCGCTACGTTTCCGAGGACATCCTCAATGAGATCATCTATGCCGGGAGACCCTCCGAACTCTACAGCCAACGCAAGAAAGTCACCGCGCTCTTCGCCGACGTCCGTGGATTCACAAACTTTTCCGAACAGTTGAGTCCGGAGGAAACGGTCGCCATGTTGAACGATTACTTTGAGAAAATGATCGATGCGGTCTTCAAGAATTTTGGGCATCTGAACAAATTCATGGGCGACGGCCTTATGGCGCTATTCGGGGCCCTGCGGGACGACGAATTTCAGGAGGAGCACGCCGTGCAGGCCGCGCTCGACATGCGGACTGCGCTCAAGGACCTGCAGGAAAAATGGGCCACCTCCGAAAGCAGGGCGCGCGAGGCGCTGGCTTCCCTGCGCATCGGCATTGGCATCAATACCGGCCTTGCTATCGTGGGAAATATCGGCTCCAAGCAACGCATGGAGTTTACCGCGATCGGCGACTCAATCAATCTCGCCTCGCGTCTTGAACAAGCCACACGCGATCGCCAAGCGGACATCCTCGTCAGCGAGTTCACCTACGTGGCGACGCGCAGCCGCTTCCCGTTCGAGCCGTCAGGGGAAATTTCCCTCAAGGGAAAAACCGAAAGCGCTCGCACCTTTACGATCCGAAAACCGGCATGAACGAGTCTTTCCTTAAGACCCATCTCGAATCCCTCTGGGCGCCTTGGCGCGTCGAGTATTTCCGCGCGGAACACCAGGCCGGATCCGATTTCCTCAGCGAAGCCGCGCAAGCCGATGACGACGCCGCGCACCTCGTCGTTACTCGCCGCAAGGCCGCTTTTCTCCTGATGAACAAATATCCGTATTCGGCGGGTCATTTGATGGCAGTGCCCTATCGCAAGGTCTCCGAAATGACCGAGCTCACCGATGACGAGGTGCTCGAAGTTTGGCATCTCTGCATTCATGCCCAGCGCTTGCTCAAAGAATGTGTCAAGGCTCAGGGGTTTAATATCGGCTGGAATTTGGGAAAGCCCGCCGGCGCCGGAGTCCACGACCATCTCCACCTCCATATCGTCCCGCGCTGGGAGGGTGATGCGAATTTTATGACGGTTGTCGGTGGCGCCCGCATCATCCCCGAGGCGTTGAGGCCGCTTTATGATCGTCTGAAAGCCGCGCAGGATCAGCTCGGTGCCAAGGCTTGAGTTCTTGAGTCCGGCCGCGCGAGGGGCCTTCGCGCGGAATATCCCGAGATTGTGGAACCTTCTTCGATCTTCGATGTCGTAGTCGTCGGCGGCGGCGCAGCCGGGATGATGTGCGCACTCACCGCCGGGCAGCGCGGACGGCGAGTGGCCCTGCTCGAGCACAATGATCGTGTCGGCAGGAAGATCGCGATCTCCGGCGGCGGCCGCTGCAACTTCACGAATATCCACGCCGGACCGGACAACTTCCTTTCGAAGAATCGCGACTTCTGCCGATCGGCGCTGGCACGCTACGAGCCCTTGGACTTCATCGGCCTCGTTGAAAGGCATGGGATCGCCTATCATGAAAAGAAGCTCGGCCAACAATTCTGTGACGGCAGCTCCCGCGAGATCATTGAAATGCTGCTCGACGAATGCCACGCGGCAAGGGCGCAGATCCGCTGCCGCTGCCAAGTGACCGCTGTGCGAAAATCGGATCGCTTTCACCTCGAGACAAACACGGGAAGTCTCGTCTGCGATTCGCTGGTCGTCGCCACGGGTGGATTGTCCTTGGCCAAGCTGGGCGCGACCGACTTTGGATACCGCACGGCCGCCCAGTTCGGATTGCGCGTGACGGAACTGCGCCCCGGCCTGGTGCCCCTTACCTTTCATGATGAGGAAAGGGCGAGCTTCCAAACGCTCAGCGGCGTGGCCTTGCCGGTTGCTGCGCGCGCCGGCGCCGCGTCCTTCGAGGAGGCCATGCTCTTTACCCATCGCGGTTTGAGCGGCCCCGCGATCCTGCAGATTTCATCGTACTTGAGGGACCACGAAGCCGTGTCCTTTGATCTCCTTCCGGCTATGAAGGATTCGATCTCGCTCTGCGCCGAACGCCTTCCGAATGCCGTCGCCTTCCTCAGCCGTTACTGGCCGCGCCGATTCGCCGAAGTATGGAGCCGGCGATACGCCTCGGAGAAACCTCTGTCACATTACAACGCTCGGGAGCTCAGCGAGCTCGATAAACTGCTTCACCATTGGCCTCTCCAATTCTCAGGCACCGAGGGTTATCCGAAAGCCGAAGTCACGCTGGGCGGAGTTGACACCAGCGAACTCTCCTCCAAGACCATGGAATCCCGAGGCGTGCGCGGCCTTTTCTTTATCGGGGAAGTCGTCGATGTAACGGGCTGGCTCGGCGGATACAATTTTCAGTGGGCCTGGGCCAGCGGAAATGCGGCGGGATTGGTTGTCTAGGAACCGGTCATCGCTAAAGTTTCCCAATGAATTCTCGCCGCATCCGTGACACCGAGCGCGATGCCGCCCTAGCCGAGGTGCGCGCCGTTTACTCCGAGTTGGCCGCGCGGCCGATTGATCGCCGGTGCACGCTGCGTACGGAATGCTGTCATTTCAAGCTAACCGGGCTGACTCCGTTTCTCACCAAGGCGGAAGGGCTCCTCGCCGCGAAGGCCTTGCGAGCTTCGGGGCGCCGGACGCTTCCGGATCGTCAGGACGGAGCGTGTCCCCTTCTGGATCCGAAGACATTGCGCTGCCTCATTTACCAGGCGCGCCCTTTTGGCTGTCGCACCCATTTTTGCGAAGCTGCGGGAGGGCCCTATTCGCGACGAGAGGTTCTCGACTTGATTCGGCGGCTCGAACGCGTTGATGCGGAGCTTGGTGGCGAGGGCCCGCGTCCTCTTCCCGGCGCCGTAGCCGAGGGCTTGCGGATGCTGGCTTAGCGCGCTAAATTCCGCGCCCTTTGCCATGCTCACGGTTTCACAGCTCACCAAATCCTACGCGGGACGCGTTCTCTTCGAGGAAGCGTCGCTGCAAATTAACGCGGCGGACCGCGTTGGCTTGATCGGACCCAATGGCGCGGGCAAGTCCACGCTCTTTTCGCTGATTCTTGGTGAAATCTCCCCGGATGCAGGCAAGATCTCGCTTCCGCGCGGAGTCAGTTTGGGCTTCCTTCCGCAAGAAAGCGCGCCCAGCGGCGGCGAAACGGTTCTCGAGCTGGCCATGGCAGTTTCCAAAAGCTTCGTCGAAGTCCAGAAGGCCCTGCGCGAAAACCCTGATGAAAGCTCTGACGAGCATCATGAAGCCATCGGGCGATATGTCGAGCTGGACGGCTACACCCTTGAGGCGAAAGCCAAGCGTATCCTTGCCGGACTAGCCTTCCGCGAGGGCGACTTCGACCGGCCGGTTCGATCGATGTCCGGCGGGTGGATCATGCGAACCCATCTTGCCCGACTGCTCGTGATGGAACCCGACCTGCTCATGCTCGACGAACCGACAAACCACCTCGATCTCGAATCTCTTGGATGGTTTCAGAATTACCTCAAAGCTTACCCGGGAGCGATCCTGGCAATCTCTCACGATCGCGCGTTTCTCAATGCCATCTGCGGGAATATTGTCGAAATCTCTCGACAGTGCCTCCAGCGATACACCGGCAACTACGACGATTTTCTTTCGCAAAAACGCGCCAGAGAGGAACACCACCTCGCCGCCTATAAGAATCAGCAACGCGAGATCGCGCACCTCGAGGAGTTCGTCAACCGCTTCCGGGCCAAGGCAAGCAAGGCGTCTCAAGCTCAGGAACGTCTCAAACGTTTGGAAAAGATGGATCGCCTCGAAGCACCGCAAGGCCGGGAGGCGACTGTCAAATTCAAGTTTCCTCAACCAGCTCGTGCCGGCCTGAAGGTGATGAGACTGGAGCGCGTGCGACAAGCTTACGGAGATCATACCGTCTACGAGGATCTCAACCTCACGATCGAGCGCGGCCAGCGCACCGTCCTGGTCGGCCCGAACGGGGCCGGCAAATCGACCCTCCTGAAAATCCTCGCCGGACTTGTTCCCGTCCAGGCGGGTGAAAGCTTGGCCGGCCACAATGTCAGCATCGGCTATTTTGCGCAGCACCGGTTGGACACCCTCGATACAAGACGCAGCGTGCTCGAGGAGGCGCTGGCGGATGCGAAAAATATCGGAGAGCAAGCTGCTCGCACGGTCCTCGGCTCATTTCTCTTTCGGGGTGATGACGCTTTTAAGAGCGTCGCTGTGCTGAGCGGCGGCGAGAAAAGCCGTCTTGCGCTCGTGAAGATCCTGCTCCAACCCCCCAATTTGCTTCTCCTCGATGAGCCGACCACCCATCTCGACATTCCCAGCATCGATGCGTTGATCCAGGCCCTCCAGCAATACGAGGGTACTATCGTCTTCATCAGCCATGACGTGCACTTCATCCGCTCCATCGCCAGCACCGTTCTTCACGTAGACGCGGGACACCTCACGCCGTACGCGGGCGAATACGACTACTACCTCGAGAAGTCCCAGGCAAGCTCAGCACAAGATGCTTTGATCGCGCCGCTCGCCAAGGGCAATGAATGCAAACACCTTGTTCCCTTGGACCGCAGGCCCGGAATCCGGGAGATCCGCGAGCGACGCAAGGCCAGCGCCGAAGTTAAGCAGGCATCCACGAAGGAGCGCCGAGAGCGCGAAAAGGATCTCGGCAAATGGGAAGCCACCATCTTGAAACTCGAAACAAAACAAAAAGAGCTTGCGAGGCGACTCGAGCATCCCGGCGACTTCGATAACGCCGGGACGCTTGCACTCCACCGCGAGCTCTCAGCGGTGGCCTCAGAATTGGAAATGGCGAACGCGGCCTGGAACAAGGCCGCGGACTCGTTGAGCGCGCCGGCGGATGCCTGAGCCGGTGCCAAGAGCGGCTCCGGCAAACAACACCCGCGACTTCCGGGGATTCCATTCTCACTCATCACGTAAAAAAATAGCGAGTCAGATGAAAGAAGACCGGCGCTGAAAAACAAAGCGAGTCGATTCGATCCATCACCCCGCCGTGTCCCTGGATGAGGGTTCCGTAGTCTTTGACGCCTCGATCCCGCTTGATCGCGGACATCACCAAGCCGCCTGCGAACCCCATGAGCGTAACGGCCAGGGACATGCCCGCAGCCTGCCAGGGGGTAAAGGGCGTTGCCCACCAAAGGGCGGTCCCCAGCAGCGTCGCCGTCGCCACGCCACCGAGAAAGCCTTCCCAGGTCTTGTTGGGACTCACGGCCGACGCGATCTTGTGTTTGCCGAGCGTTTTTCCCCAGATGTATTGCAGGACGTCACTCGCCTGCACCACCAGGACGAAGTAGAGAAGCAACTTCCCGTTCTGTCCTTCAAAACCAGGGATCTCCAAGGTGAGGAGCGCCGGCGCGTGGCTGACGCAATAGACACAAATCATCAGCGCCCATTGGATGGTGGCGGTCCGTTCCAGGAAACGCTCGCAATCCCCGCCGAGGACGCTGCGGAGCGGAACGAAAAGAAACGCGTAAACCGGTATGAAGATGGCAAATAGCCCATACCAGCCAACCGCAACGAGCCCGTATTGAATCGGAGTGATCACGAAGAAGAGCCACAGCAATGTGCCGTGGTCGCCGCGTTTGGTCGGAGTCATCGTAATAAACTCGCGAAGAGCCAGAAAGGAGGTCAGCCCGAATAAGATCACCGAGCCGATGCCGCCGCTCAGCATGGCAAGGAGAAAGATGACGACCATCAGCCACCAAGCCCGCGTCCGTGCATTGAGGTTTGCAATGGTTGCCCTGTACTCGTGGTCGCCCGGTCGGCGCGCCAGAATCCAGCCGACCAGGCTGGCGAGGATGAGAACGGCCGTTATGCCTCCCACCAACAGTCCGGTTTCGTTGTCGAAAGTCAGGTTCATGCCAGATGCAAGCTCCAGACGGCATTGCGCGCTCGATCAAGAAAACCGGTCTTGGTTTCCCCGGTTTCGAGTTTGATTGGCGAGCCGACCGTAATGCTGCCCAGGAGCGGAACCGGGAGCAACTTGCCTTTGGGCAGGATCCGATTGAGATTTTCCAGGTAAACCGGAACGAACTGCACCTGCGGCCGATCTTTCGCCAGGTGGAAGAGTCCTCCTTTGAACTCTTGCGGCTCCGGTCCCGCGAACCGTCCGCCTTCGGGAAAAATGATCAGCGATTCCCCCTCATCGAGGACGGCAAGCATCTCTCGCAAGGGGTTGTTCTCAATCGTCACCTTCCTGCGTTCGATCAGCAATGCTCGAAAGATATCGTTCGCCAGCCATCTTCGGACCGAGTTCGCGCTCCAGTAATCTTTGGCGGCGACCGGACGTGTCTTTTCCCGGATCAAAGGCGGCAGGGCAGCCCACAGCACGGCTGCGTCTAGAGTACTCGTGTGATTGGCAAAATAGACGCGCTGACAATCCACCGGCTCGGCCCCCAGCCACCTTGCCTGCAGACCGGAGACCAGGCGCACTATGAACGCAACCAGCGACGTCACTTCGCCTCTAGCTCCCGCACGACGCGCGCGACACGACGAAAGACCGTGATCACGCTTCCTGTCGCAATCAAGACCAGCGCCCATCCGACCACCGGCCATTGCGCGTCCCACCAAGTCAGCACGGCAGACGCGAGGCAGGCAAAGGTCATCACCGCCATGCGATGCTGCTTCGCCATCGGGCCGCAAAAATGCTGTGCAGCTCCGGCTGAGGCGCCCAATGCGCGCACATATGCCGTGAGGACCGCGAGCACCGCACAGAGCCAGCCAACAGCAGGCGCCCAACCCGGACCCCCGGTTGCATAACCCGCGCCAACGAAAATGAAGGCGTCCGCAAAGCGATCAGGAAGTTCATTGAAGATCTCCCCCGATTTGGTCTTGAATCCGCCCTCGATGGCCACCATTCCATCGAATAGATTGCACAGAAGGCGCACTTGAATCAGCGCGGCCGCGATGAGAAGGAGCCACGGTTGAAAGTCGCCCGTCGTCTCCCTGGTTGAGACGAGGCATAGCCCGGCCCCGCCCGCAAAAAGCGCACTGGCGATCGAAATCGTGTTCGGCCGAACGCCAACGCGGGCCAGCCAAGCCGCCACCTGCGCCGCCCAGAGCGTGTCGCGCGCTTTGATAGGTCGTCGAGGAGTATTCATCTCACTCATTGAACAAGCGTTATCTCCGGCCATCCGGCCTGTCCACACTCCACCCTCAAGACCGCTCCGCCGGATACGCGCCTCGCCCCGGTCCTCACATGAAACCGCCAATGGCGCCGCCGAACCGCCGGCAATCTCAGCCCCAGACAAGGCGCTCTGCCTTCCATGCCGACACCGCCAGTTCTTGAGACTTCGGTTTTGCTGCAACAAATTGTCGCATATGCGACAATTTGTCGTCATAAACTTTCAACTCATGAAACCGAAAACCGAAGAGCTGCTGAACCTCCTCCTCTGGTCCGCTGACATGCTTATGCGGCCCACGTTTCGCAATCTTACCGAATCTTACGAAACGTGGGCTTATCACAACGGTTTCTTGCGACAGATTGGCACCCTCGAAAAACAGCAACTCGTCGAGCGCGATCCGGCGTGGCGCGACGAACGGATTTATCGCCTCACCGAGCGCGGCCGGTTGCATGCCTTGGGCGGTCGCGATCCGAGGGAACGTTGGTCGCGCAAGTGGGACGGACGTTGGCGGCTCGTCCTCTTCGATGTCCCCACGACCGAGAATACCCGTCGCACGCAACTGCGGCGCTACCTGAGGAAAAGGGGTTTCGGATGCCTGCAAAACAGTGTCTGGATCACGCCGGATGCGCTGGAAGAGGAAAGACAGATTCTCGTCGGTGGCAAGGTCGACGTCGAATCGCTCATCCTGCTCGACGCCCGGCCCTGCGCAGGGGAATCCGACCGGGAAATCGTCAAAGGCGCATGGGACTTCGAAGATATCAATCAGCGCTATGCGCAGCACTTGAAGATCCTCGACGATCGCCCGGGCAAGGCGCTGCGAAACGAAGCCGCGGCGAACGCTTTGCTGCAGTGGGCCGCGGCCGAGCGCAAGGCCTGGATGGAAGCGGCAAGCCGCGACCCGCTCCTGCCAGAAAGAATCCTTCCGGCCGGTTACCTGGGGCAACGGGCCTGGCAGCGCCGGATCAAAGTGCTCCGGGAAGCCGGTCGACAGCTACAGACATTCAGATAGAATATGACGAAACTCTGTCGCATATGCGACAGGGATTTGCGAAAAAGCTTGATCCGACTTCGGCTTGGCGGGGGTTCGTCCTCCCACGGTTCTCTGGAGCTTGTCAGGGGCTCTGGGGCGCGAACTCGCTGAGCAGGCAATTTCGTGTCCGCGCAAGCGTGCCTTGCCGAGTCTAACGCCTGCAGGCTCTCATCACCATTTGAGCCAACTATTAAGGCTCTCTCGTGACCAAGGTTCTGTGACCGGATTCCGGGCCCGCGCCTCGATTACAGGCGCCTAATCTTCGATCTGCGCCCATATCTTCTATCAACGGATTGCTCGACCATTCTTCCTCGGATCGAGGCGAAGCCTTTATCGATGCCTATCGGTGGCGTTCAGAAGCGCATCGATGCGTTGGCGCACAGCCTCGTCCATGCCGATGAGCGGAGGCCAGCGGCGTGGAAAACCTTCGCCGGAAAGTTTCTTCGTTGCGTCGATGCCGAGTTTGCTGCCGACAGCGATTTCGCTCGTGGCGTGGTCAAGCACGTCGGACGGGCCTTTGGTGAAGATACTGTCGCGTTGCGGGTCGGTATTGGCACAAAGACGGAAGAGAACGTCACTGGTGTTGTGCACATTCACGTCGTGGTCCACCACGATGATGTACTTGGTAAACATCATTTGCCCCATCCCCCAGAGGCCATGCATGATCTTGTAAGCCTGCATCGGGTAGGTTTTCTTGATGCTTACGAAAACAAGATTGTGGAAAACGCCTTCGGCCGGGAGCGCGATATCCACGATTTCGGGAAAGTTCATCTTGAAGACGGGCAGGAACAGCTTCACTGAGGCACCACCGATATAGAAATCCTCCATCGGCGGGACGCCGACAATCGTGGCCGGATAGACGGCATTCCTGCGGTGCGTGATGGCGGTGATGTGAAAGACGGGATATGGCTCAGGCAGAGTGTAGTAGCCCGTGTGATCGCCGAAGGGCCCTTCCTCGCGGAGTGGCTCGCGCGGATCGACGTAGCCTTCGATGACAAAGTCCGAATTGGCCGGGACTTCGAGGTCACTCGTCTCGCACTTTACGAGCTCGATGGATTTCTTGCGCAGATAACCGGCGAGTAAGAATTCATCGAGTCCATCGGGCAAGGGTGCGGTGGCGGCGAAGGGAAAAGCGGGGTCGCCACCAAGGAAGACAGCGACCGGCATGCGAGTACCCGTTTCGTAGTAGCGGCGACCGTGGCGTGCCCCAACCTTCTGAAGCTGCCAGTGCATGCCTGCAGTGCGCTCATCATAGATCTGAATGCGATACATTCCGACATTGCGTTCCCCGGTATCCGGGTCCTGAGTGACCACGCACGGAAGCGTGACGAATCGCCCACCATCGAGCGGCCAGCACTTAAGAATCGGGATGTTGAGAAGACTTGGGAGTCGAGAGCTAAAGCTGAGGGGATTCTTCCAGTCAGGCGCCGGCGGCCATTTCTCCGCCCGCAAGTCCGCGCTCTCGGCTTTGTGAATGACCTCCTTGCATGGGCCGCCGCTGACCCGCTTGGGCTTCGCGTGGCGCATCTCAAGCGCCGTGCCCAGCAATTTCAAGGCTTCGCGGAGGCTCGTGGGCGGCTTGGCCTTCACGAGCGCGCCCAGCTCGGCGGCAACGTCGTCGACAGATTTCGCACCCATGCTTATGGCCATTCGCTTCCAGGAGCCCATCGTGTTGATCGCGACGGGAAATGGACTTATTTCGCCGTTGATCGTGGGCTTCTCAATCAAGAGAGCTTTGCCGCCCGCCGGCGACTTCATCTCGCGGTTTGCGAGTTCGGTGATCTCGAGCTCGGTTGCCACGGGCTCGCTAATGCGCGTAAGTTCGCCGGCCCCGTCCAGCGCTTCGACAAAGTCCCGAAAGGATGCGAAGGCCATATCAGACCGCCGGGGCCGGACAAGGGGCTGACGCCGAGCCGGGTGCCGGCAGCGAGAGGCTGCGCAGTTCGGCGCGCAACCAGGTCCGGATGCCACGCAAGACCAGCTTCCAAACGTGTCGATTCGGTTCGAAACCCTTCAGCAATGTCCGGGAATCCAGATTCATCGACCCATAGACACCGGCCGCCTGGCGTTTTTGTGCGATGCGCGCAAGACGTTGATTGTAGAAGGCCATGAGGCGGCTCACGATCTTCCCGTCAAAAGATCCCTCGAACGGAAATTCCGCAAATCCCGCGCGCGGACACCGGATGACGCTGCGAACAGGCCCAAAGAAAAATAGCCCAAGGTCCATCAGAAAGGCCGCCGTCATCAACTCCTGGTCGCCCAGGTAATGATACTTGTCCTTATAAAGCGCCTCAAACCAGCCCCGATACGAGCGCGAAAAACGGTCATTCAGATCCTTCAAATCACAACGCTCTCCCCGACTTTCCCGTATGATTCGGTCCACGGCGGAGGAAACTGTCCAAGAACAGTAATCGAGTCCCTGGCTGTATAGCGGATCCAGGAAAGAGGCTGCATCGCCGACGATCTGCCAGCCCGGCCCGGCGATTCGTTCGGCATAGTAGGGAAGCGACGAATACGCCTTGACGTCGCCTTCGATATATTCGGCGTCCTTGAAAATCTCCCTTCCAACTGGGTGCATCAGCAAATGCGCTTTCAGCCTGTCGCCCAGGCGCGCGTGTTCAGGCGGGCTGTAGAGGCGCGAATCATAGACCAATCCCGCGCTGTAGTCTCCTCCCCGCAACGGGATGATCCAACACCACCAACCGTATCCAGTCAGATGGTTCGTGGCCGATGCCCGACTGACCTGGCACGAACCAGCGTAGCCCGGGAAGCGGCTCAGGAGATCGTAGCCGTCCCAATCCTTCACATTGCGAAAACGAGCCCAAATCGCATTCGTCGGATGCTCCGGAAGGGTGCGCAAGAGCTCCATCCGGCGTGCCAGCAAGGCGGCCCGACCGCTCGCATCGATTAACCAGCGGGCGGAGAGCTCGCGCTCGCCACCGTCGCGAACCGTGAGACGGGAAGGACCGCCTTCTGAAACTTGGATCGAGACAACCTTTGCGGGACGCAAAACATCCGCGCCGGCCTCTCCGGCCAGCGAGAGCACGTGCTCATCGAGCACCTCACGGTCCACCTGATAAGATGGCAGGCGCACCTGATAAAACGCTCCCAACTCCCCGCATCGGTCAAAGTCGTCTTCGGATCCGCGCGAAAACCAGAAGCGCAAACCGTTCTTGACCACATGGTGATGGCAGAGGTGATGAGTCAGCGCCAGGCGTTTGGTAAGGAAACACCCGCTCACCTCTGTGGTTGCCTCGCCCACCTTCCGATCGAAGCGCGCCGACCGCTCGATCACGACGACCCGAAGATCCGGAGCTTCGCGACGAAGAAGCAAGGCGGTTGCCGCGCCGGAAAACGCTCCGCCCATCACTGCGACATCGTAACTCTCCTGCATTCCCTCCTGAATAGACAACGAAACGAAAGCTGGCAACCAGTCGTTCAAGATCTGTCAGCGGGATCGACGAAGATGTTTGAGAGGAGCGTTGCCATTCGTCAGATACTGGAGAATCTTAGAGCATGGCTATGAACATGCGCATTTGGCTTCTCGCGACGGCTTGCGCGACAACGCTCTGCGCCTCCCTTCAGTCGCAGACGGAGGGTTCCACGGCTGGCGCAAAGCAAACGAACAGCTCCGCAAAAAAGACCGAAAAGAACGCGGTGTCGAAGCTCGACGGAACAAAACTCTTCGGGTTTATCGAAGTCACGGATGACTATACGATCCGTATTTCGAATGATTCGGGCATCACCAGACTTCCTATCGCCCAGCTTGGCGATGCCGACTTCCAAAAATACGGATTCCAGAAGGACCGATCAAAAGACGGCAGGTTCTGGTACGAACGCAAGGAGGCGCTGCAATCTTCCCAGGAGGATTCATCATCCCAGGAGAATTCGAAATCCGAGGGCAGGCAAAAATCTGGCGAAAGCTCTCCCGTCGAGATCAGACTGGGGGAAATCGCGGCCTTTCAGCCCTTGATCGCGGCCTACGAAATGACGCTTGCACCCAAGAGCAGCGAAAAATCGATGGCGCAGAGCAAGCCAGAGGCGCAGAGCAAGCCCGACGAGAAGTCTGACGATTCCGGCGTGCCATTCAGGCGCATGTTTTCCGAGCCAGGTTTGGGAGGTCCTCTTCCCCAGCCTCTCTCGGGAATAGGCAATTCACTGATCGAACCGGTATCGGCAATGCAGCCCGCGGTTTCCGGTGGAGGGCAGATTATCCAGTCGGCCACCGGGCCATCCGGATTGCCGTCGCCGCCGTAATGGCTCGTTCGCAATTCTTGATCCGGCACCGAAATGGCAGGTGAGGCATCGCCCTGCCAGTTAAGTTGTTGTGTCCGAAATTGTTTGGTGCGCTGATCGCACCGATCTGACCGCCGTCACCAAGCGTTTGATCATCTCGGGTTGGTGGGCGGCCGTCACCGTGATACGCAACCTGGCGGAACCTCGCGCCACCGTCGGATAGCGGATGGCTGGAACCAGCAGGCCCTCAGCCAGAAGCGTTCGTGAGATCTCCATCGCGAGCTCTTCGCCGCCGATCGCTACCGGGAAGATCGCGCTCTGCGCGGGCGCGCGCAAACTGGAAGCGAGCGTTGCGATGTTCTCCTGAAGCTTCCTGACAAGCGCTCCTCCTTCGTCCGATTCGAGGAGCTCCACCGCCGCGCAGGAAATCGCGGCGCAATGCGGCGGTGGCGCAGTGGAGAATATGAAGCTGCGCGCCCGGTTTACGAGGTAGTCGCGCAAGGCGGAACTTCCGCAAATATAGGCGCCAGCCGATCCCAGCGCCTTCCCGAGCGTGCCCATCTGCACGTCAATCCGGTCGGAAACGCCCGAATCATCCGCGAGTCCGCGGCCCTGCCTTCCGACTACGCCGATCCCGTGAGCTTCATCAACAAAAAGCCATGCGCCAAAACGTTCCTTCAACTCGACGATCTCGACCAACGGGGCGCGGTCTCCGTCCATGCTATAAACCGACTCGACCAGGACGATGATGCGCGCGTCGCGGTGCTTTTCGGCTGCCCACCGCAAGTGGTCTTCCAATATCTCGAGTCGATTGTGCGGAAAGACGCGCATCGATGCCCCGCTGAGTCGCGCGCCATCCACGAGACAAGCGTGGCAAAGCTTGTCCAGAATAATCACGTCGCCTTTCCCCGCCAGCGCGGGAATTGTTCCCAGCGCCGCGGCGTAGCCGCTGGAAAAGCTCAGGGCGCCCTCGGTTCGCTTGAATCGCGCCAGCGCTTCCTCAAGGCGTTGATGATGCCTGTGGGTGCCGCAGATCAATCGCGCGGCGCCCATGCCCGCGCCGGCCTCGTCGAGCGCGGCATGCGCTGCCCGGCGAAGAAGTGGATGCGCGGCCAGGCCGAGGTAGTCGTTGGAAGAGAAGTTTGCCAGCAAGCGTGCGTCGCACGACACCTCCGGTCCTTGAGGCGAATCGAGGACCCGCAAGGAGCGGCGGAGACCTGCCTTCTGAATTTGCTCGAGCTCGCGCGTGAGAAACCGATCGAGATTCATCCATTCATCAAGTGCAGCATCTGCTTCACCGCTGTTTCCATCCCGGCGAAAATCGCCCGGGAAACGATGGAATGGCCGATGTTCAGTTCAACGAGGTGGGGAATCCGCAGGATGTGATGAATATTCTCGTAGTTGATTCCGTGTCCGGCGTTGACCTTCAACCCGGAGGAATGGGCCAATTCCGCCGCCCTGATCAGACGCGCCAACTCGATTTCCCGATCCGCGCCCAGGCTATTCGCGAACGATCCGGTATGTAGCTCGACGAACTGCGCCCCAAGCTCCGCCGCCGCTTCAACCTGCGGCTCCTCGGGGTCAATAAAAATACTTACCATGATGCCGCGCTCCTTGAGGCAGGAGATCGTGGGGCGCAGCGAGGGCTTCTGCGCGGCACAATCGAGTCCGCCTTCGGTCGTCACTTCCTTGCGATTTTCCGGGACCAGGCAAACGTCATGCGGCAGAATGCTCAAGGCAAACTCCACAATCTCCGCCGAGTTGCCCATTTCCAGGTTAAGCTTCGTGCCGACCCTCTCGCGCAAGCATCGGATGTCCTGATCCTGAATGTGTCTGCGGTCAAGACGGAGGTGAGCGGTAATTCCATTTGCCCCCGCTCGCTCCGCGGCCAAAGCTGCCGCAACGGGATCCGGCTCTGCGTTCGGCGATTCCAGCGTCTCGCGATAGCGGGCCTGACGCAGTGTCGCGACGTGATCGATATTGACTCCGAGTTTGATCATAGCGGATGAATCAAGAGTTGAGCGGCCGGTGACAAGCGCAAAACGGTCAGTTTAGAAGTCGCGCAGCCCGCGTTGTCTGACGCCAGCGCCAATTCGGAAGGTCGGAACGAAAACGGTGAACCGAAATTCGCGGCTCGGAAGGAACTCGCCCTCAGGCGAGGACGCTATCCGCAGTTGCTACTTCCCGGAGACTACGCGAGTCTCCAACCTTCGTCGCATGACCCCAAAACGACGCGCAAGCAACCCAGCTGGCTGCGGCGTTTCAGCAGCGCTCTGCAAACTTTGATGCCGCCTCGATCTGCCGTGATAGATTCAAGATCGCAATATATTGATTTTAAGATTCTTGCGTGGTTTCGATAGGATGAAGACCCTTCCCTGGATCGAAATCGGCATTCTGGCTCTCGCGGCGGCGTTGCGTCTTACTTCGCTTGATATCAAGCCACCGCATTTCGACGAGGGCGTCAACGGTTGGTTTGCGGACCAAATGACACGCAACGGGTACTTTCGCTACGACCCGACCAACTACCACGGCCCGCTGCACTTTTATGCGGTTTTCCTTTCGCAGACCCTCTTCGGGCGCAATCTCTGGGCACTTCGGCTGCCAGCTGTCGTTGCCAGCCTGCTAGCTGTCTGGTCCATGCTACGCTTTCGAGAGTTTTTCGGAGTCCCGGCTGCCCGGATCGCTGCGCTCGCGATGGCCGTTTCACCCGGCTATGTCTTCTATGGCCGCTACTCGATCCACGAGTCGTGGCTGGTCTTCTTTTCAACGCTTTTTCTCTGGGGAGTCCTGGGACTTTGGGAACGGGGCGAGCGCCGGTTTCTGTACGCGCTGCTCGCGGCGGCCAGCGGCATGATTCTCACGAAGGAAACCTATGTCTTGCACATCGGCAGCTTCTTGCTGGCCGGCATCGTGCTGGGGCTTTGGCAAAAGCTCGTCCCATCGCGCCCGGAGCTGGCGCTGGCGCGCCAGCAATGGACCTGGCGCGATCTCGCGCAAGGCGGGGCGATCGCTTGTTTCGCAATCGTGTTTTTCTATTCGGGAACCTTCATGGATTTCCAGGCCCTGAACGGAATCTACGAGACTTTCGCCGCCTGGTTTCACACTGGCGTTGAGGCCGCGGGACACGAAAAGAAGACCTATCAGCTCGGGCCTTTGAACTACTACTGGGTGGCGCTCATGGCGCGTTACGAATGGCCCGCCTTGCTTGGACTGATCCTGAGCCTTCGAAACGTCGCGTCCTCCGACGCGCGTCTCAGATATCTCACGATCTACGGTTGTGGCGTCGTGGCCGCCTACTCCCTCATCCCATACAAGACGCCCTGGTGCGTCATTTCCATCCTTTGGCCGTTCTACTTGACCTTGGGCGCGGGGATGCCGGCGCCAGACGCCCAATCCGTCGGGCGGTTCGTCTCCCCGCCGCTTCGTTTCCTGGTTGCCGGCAGCCTCGCGGCCAGCGCCTTCCTTTGCGTTCGCCTCAACTTCTTCCAGTTCACGAATGAGAAGGAGCCCTACGTCTACGTGCAGACTTTTCCCGAGATCGAAACACTCACCAAGCCGCTCCTGGAAATGGCAAGGAAGGATCCGCGTTATTACCATGTGCAGGGCCAAATGCTGCTGGACAGCTACTATCCCCTGCCGTGGATGCTCGGCGACTTCACGCAAATCGGTTACTACAAAGACGAGGCGGCGCCACCCGAGACTCACGACGCGGATTTTGTGGTCGCGCTGAAGAGTCGAACGGAGCAGATCGAATCCGGGCTTGTCGGTGAGTATTATAAGCGACCCTTTCGCCTCCGCGATTCGCAGGAGGAATGCGTCGTCTATTTTCGCAGGAAGACGTTCGAAGGGTGGTTTCGTGGCGAGCCGCCTCTCTTTCAGGGAAAACCATGAAGGGCCTTTCGTCCGTGCTGGCGTTCTCTTCCACGACCGTTGTCGCGGCCATATTCCTTGGCTTCCTGCTCTCCGGACTGAACACTTTTGCGGCCTGGTCCGCGATTGCCTGCGGCACCCTCGCCGCCGCGGCGGCCTGGCGGACGACCAATCCCTATCCGCGAGCACCCCTGGGTCTCTGGGATTGGTTGATGCTCGCAGCCTTTGCGCTTTCGTCGCTGCGCGCCTTCCTATGGGTTATCTATCCGAGAGGCGATGAAATCTGCGTCCTCTCCCCGAACAACCTCGGAGACCTTTCCCTCCATCTCAACCTGATCCGCTACCTGGCAAGTGGAGTCGCATTCTGGCCGGAAAGCTCCATTCTGAACAACGCGCCTCTAAGTTATCCGCTCGGCGCAGATCTTTTGAACGGCCTCCTTGAGATTTGCGGCGCGGATACAATCCGCGGACTGGTTTGGGTGGGGCTTGCCGGCGCGGCTCTGACCGGATACGCCCTTTGGTCCTGGGGCGGTCCCTTCGGCGTCGCGGCGTTCCTGTTCAACGGCGGACTCGCCGGATTCGCGGTGTTTCGCACGCTGCAGATCGATGACTTTCAGCGCGAGATGGTCTGGAAGAATCTCTTCCTGTCGATGTTTGTCACGCAACGCGGTTTGCTTTTCGCGCTGCCGGCCGGGCTGCTTCTCTTATGCGTGTGGCGCGAACGCTATTTTCGGAGCGGTCTTCGTGTTATTTCCTTTTGGCTGGAGCTCCTGCTTTACGCGAGCATGCCGCTGTTCAGCGTTCATGCTTTTCTCTTCCTAAGCCTGGTCCTCTGCGCGTTCTTCATCGCCTCCTACTTCCGTCCGCGAAACCCGGGCAACGCCAAAGGTTCATCCAGCGCGGGCGGCGCAGCGATCGCGGGAGTGCCCGCGCAAACGGGCGTTTCTTGCCGAGACGGAACCGGCTCCGTGCGCGAACTGCTCATTTTCGTCGCTTCGGCTGCCCTTCCCGCCACCGTCGGCATCCTGCTGGTCACAGGATTCTTCTCGGCTTCTTCCGGCATGCGCTGGTCTCCCGCCTGGATAATGGGAGAGGCCGGAGGGAACCTTTGGGTCTGGATTTCGAATTTCGGCCTCGCGCTGCCGTTGTCCGTAATGCTCGCGTTCGCCCTTTACTCCGACAGGGATCTTGAGGCGCGTTGTTTCGTATGGGCGGCGAGTGCGCTCTTCGCCGCCTGCTGCGTCTTCATCTTCGCGCCGTGGGAATGGGACAATATGAAGTTGATGCTCTGGTGCTGGCTGGTGATCGCACCGTATCTTTGGAGAAAGTTGCTCGCGCCATTGAAGCTGCCGGCACGCGCCGCCGTCTGCGTTATCTTGTTTTTCTCGGGAGGGGTCTCGTTGATCGGCGGGCTCGACACTCGCCATGGATATCCCCTCGCCCAAAGGTCCGAGCTAGCGGGCTGGCAGCACGCCATTGCCAGCATCCCGCCGGAGGTTCGCTTCGCCAGCGTTTCCGACTACAATCATCCGCTGATCCTTCTCGGCCGCAAGGTGGCATGCGGCTACGAGGGCCATCTTTGGAGCCATGGACTCAATTACCGCAAGAAATTGGAGCTGCTCGACAAATCGCTGCACGGAGAAGTGGACTGGCGTTTGAGCGCACCCTTGCTGGACGTCGAATGGCTCGCGCTGCGCCAAAAGGATTTGCCAGCCGCAAGACCGCCAGGAGATCCGCCGGCGGCGAACGCCTATGGCGCGCTTTACGACTTGCGGCCTCTCCTTAAACAAGACCCATCCAGCCGAGAAAACCCGCAATTGCGACCACAATCAGTGGATTTGTCTTGGTGAACACAAACACCAGCGTGCAGACGCCCGTGAGAAGATATGCGCGCCAATCGTGGTCCGCGGCCCTGCTCATCACATACCCGCTCGCCAGGACGAGGCCAACGGTGAGTGGAGCGAATCCTTTTTCGATCGCATTCCGGACCGGTGAGTTTCTCGCGCGCTCCCAGAATTGCACGACAAAGTAAACGAGCAATCCCGCCGGAAACATAATGGCGGCCGTGGCGAGAATGGCCCCCAGAAACCCCATCAACTCGCCTCCGGCGGTCAATCCCGCCTTGTAGCCGATCAAGGTAACGATGAGAATGCTTGGCCCCGGCGCCGCCTGCGAGATGGCGAAGACATCGGCGAACTGGCTATCCGTCATCCAATGGTAGTCGCTAACGGTCTTGTAGTGCATCTCAGGCAGGACCGTATTTCCCCCGCCAATCGAGAGCAGCGAAAGCGAGCTGAAGAACAGCACGATTTGCAGGAGCGTTTTGATGTTCACGGCTTCTTCGTCTTCGGCCAACCCCAGACAAGGCTAAGCGGCGCCAGGAGAGCGAGGCATGGGAGCAGATGCCAACGCAGAACACCATTCATCACGAAGATTGCCGCGAAGAGAAGCAACGGAACGGGACCCCGCAAGCATTTCCGCCCCGTCTTAATGGCCATGGCCAGTGTCAGCGCCACCGCCGCTGCGGCCGCTCCGTGGAGAACGCTCTGGAGCGCGGGAATTTCATGAAATTGAAAATAGGCGTAGCCGAGCCCAAGAATGATGAGCACGGGGATTAGTGAAAGACCGATCACCGCCGCCACGGCGCCCGCCATGCCGCCGAATTTGGAACCAACAAAAACGGCCAAATTCACCTGATTGGCTCCGGGTAAGATCCGGCACATCGTAATCGCGCTGAGGAATTCCTCCTCAGCCATCCACTTCTTCTCGACGACGATCACCTCGCGCGACCATGCAGAGAGACCGCCGCCAAAGGAAGCCAGCGCGATATGATTGAAGGTCCACGCGAGCTCGAAGAGCGTTGGCCTTCGGGGAGGTTCCGCCTCACTCATGCCTGAGCTCGTGATCGTGAGGGAAGTCCGTTTCCTTGTGCTTTGCCGGATCGAGGGGGTCCGGCGGATCATAGCTGTGCGAAAGATCCCAATCGGTGTCAAAGACCTCCATGAGACGCTTGACAATCGCCTCGTCCTTGATGGTTGTGCCCAATTCCCGGCGCAGGTCAAAGGCGCTGCGATCAATATTCATCGAGCCGATCAACGCGTGGGAATTGTCGGCAATCAGGAGCTTGGCATGGAGGCGCAGGTTCTTTTGCTTATGAACCTTCACGCCAAAACGCTTGAGCACACGCAGGGAAGAAAACGTATCGAGAACGTCCCAATCGCTGATTCCATGCTTTCCTCCGCAAAGAACGCGCACGTGCACGCCCCGCTCGGCCGCCTCGAGGAGGCGGTCGAGAATGACGGCATCGACAAACTTCGGATGCTGCACGTCGAGCCGGTGTTTCGCCGCATCAATGAAATGCGACATGCGGAGCCGCGAATTCGCATTGCTCCAAAGCAACCCGGTCTCGGGATCGGGCAGCCAGTCGCGATGTTCCCAATCCGCTTCAAACCCTTCGACGATCTGCGCCACCCGAGCGGGATCGTGGGTCACCACCCCGTAGTCGCGTGTCTGCGTAAAGTACTTCAGGCAAAGATTGAAGGTCGCGATGAGCGCGGCTTTTCCATCCGCGACGATGGACTTTTCATGTGTGACGTAAAACTTTGGATTGGCCCATTGGATGGCGACGCCATTTTTCTTGAAATAGTCGTAGGTTTCATCGTTGGCTCGATCGCCCCCGGAGCGCTTCGGATTGAGCATCACCCGCACCTCCACCCCGGCGTTTTTGCGTTCCGTCACCGCTTGCAGCAAGCTCGGCTCGGAAAACGTGAATTGCTTGATGAGAAGAGTTTTCGCCGCGGAACTGATGAAATCGAGCACTGGGGAAACACCGTCGTCAGGTTCAACGATCACTTGAGAGAAGGAAAGAGACATAGCTTACGCGGAAACACATACGCCAACCGTGCGAAAAGAAAAGCCTCTCGTCGGGCCGGCGTTTTTTCCTTTCTGCGCGGCCCACGCCGGTCTTAGCTCATCGTCTTAATGCCGAAGGAAACGCTCCCCCTGACGTCCTGGGCCTTCTTTGAGCCGAAGCTGCGTCACTGGCTCAAGGCTCGCGTTCCCGGTTGCATTCATAGCGATCTTTTCAGGCACAAGCGAATTCCGGATCCTTTCTGGGGATCGAACGAAAAGGAGCTTCAGTGGATCGAGGAGCGCGACTGGGAGTATCGCTGCAGGTTCGCCGCGAAGCCGGAGTTTTGCGATCAAGAACACGTTGAGCTTGTCGCCGAGGGCCTCGACACGATCGCCAGTATTCGTTTGAACGGACAAAACATCGGTTGGACGGAAAACATGTTTCTCGGACACCGGTTTGACGTGAAGCAGGCCATCCGACCCGGGCGCAACATTCTGGAGATTCGTTTTGGCAGTCCCATGCTTTATATCCGGGCCCGCCGGAAGCCAGGCGATTTCCATGAGTGGAACGACCAGGCGGGAGGTTGCGCGCACATTCGCAAGGAGCAATGCTCGTTTGGATGGGACTGGGGTCCCCGCTTCGCCACGTGCGGCGTCTACAAGCCAATCCGTCTGGAGGCATGGCGGGACAACCGCATTGCATCGGTGCGAATCCGGCAGCGACACGACGGCGGCAGCGTCGTTGGAGGCGTGGAAACCCAACTCGCCCGCAAGGGCGACGAAATTCGTGGTGTCGTCTGCAGGGACGACCAAGTTGTCGCAGAGATTTCCGACCTGACGTTTACTATCTCAAAACCCGAGCTGTGGTGGCCGAACGGCCACGGCGCTCAACCCCTCTACGATGTGCGGCTCGAACTCGCGCAAGGAGACGAGATTCTGGATCGCTGGAACGGACGCATCGGTCTGCGAACAATCGCGCTCGACCGTCATCCGGATGAGTTCGGAGAAACCTTTCAGTTCACGGTCAACGGACGCTCGATTTTTGCCAAGGGCGCGAACTGGATCCCTGCGCACAGTTTTGTCAGTGAAGTCAGCCGCTCCGACTACGACCATTTGCTGACCAGCGCGGTGGAGGCCCAAATGAACATGATCCGCGTTTGGGGCGGCGGAATCTATGAGATGGAGGACTTCTATGATCTTTGCGACGAAAAAGGGCTGCTGGTTTGGCAGGATTTCATGTTCGCGTGCGCGGTGTATCCCGGCGGCGCAGAGTTTCTCGCCTCCGTCAAGGCTGAGGCCGAACACCAGGTAAAACGCCTGGCAAATCGCGCTTGTTTGGCGCTGTGGTGCGGCAACAACGAAATCGAGCAGATGCCGGGAGAAATTCTAAAGACCAAACAGCGGAAGAAAGCCTACGACGACATCTTTTACAGCATCCTGCCGGAGGCCGTGGCCCGCTATGATGGAGATACCGCTTACTGGCCGAGCTCGCCGCACAATCCGGATGGATACGAGAGGGGGCCCAACAACGAGAGAGCGGGCGACGTCCATTTTTGGGATGTGTGGCACGCGCGACATCCGGTCAAAGAGTACGAGAAAAAGGGGTTTCGGTTCTGCTCGGAATTCGGGATGCAATCTCTGAGCTCACCAGAGATCGCTGCGACGTTCTGCCTTCCCGAAGAGTGGGACGCGTTCGGCCTCGCCATGGAAAACCATCAAAAAAACCGAGCCGGAAATCTCATCATCAGGGACTATGTTTCTCGACGCTATCGCCTTGGCACCGACTACGCTTCGCTCGCCTACCTCTCGCAGATCAACCAGGCCTATTGCATGAAGGTAGCCGTCGAGCATTTTCGCCGCTCAATGCCCCGGACAATGGGCGCCCTCTACTGGCAACTGAATGACTGCTGGCCCGGATTCTCCTGGAGCAGCCTGGAATTTGGAGGACGCCGGAAAGCGCTGCACTTCGCCGCCAGACGCTTCTTCGCCCCGGTCCTGGTTTCCGCTCATGTTCCTGGCGACGAGCGAATGGGTATGGGGAACATTTGGAGGAGCAGCATTCGCGAGATTCATCTCCATACAGTCTGCGACGCTCCCGACAAGACGAACGGAACATTGAGTTGGACTCTATTTCATCTCGATGGCCGCCTCCTGGAGGCCGGAGAAAAGAGCGTTTTCCTCGGCTACGGACAATCGCACCGGCAAAAGACCCTCGATCTATCAAGGAGCATGAAGGTTCACGGTGCCCGAAATATCTATCTGCGTATCCGGCTTGAGACGGGCGACGGAGCGATCTCGGAGGACACGGTCTTTCTGACAGCACCGCGCTTCATCGAGTTTCCCCGCATTCCGATATCCTCGACGGTCGAGCGCGTGACAAAGCGCGAATTTCAGCTGGGGTTCCATTCGCGAGGTTTCCACCATGCCGTTCAAGTTGATTTGCCGGGAATTGCACACAAGTTTACAGACAACTTCTTCGATCTGTATCCTGGAGAGGCACGCAAGGTGCGAGTTTGCACGGATAAGGCCGCGATGATTGCGGAAATCAAGCGAGCCCTCACAATCCGATCGCTCGTCGATACCTATTGACCGATGGTCAGCGCTCGAAATTTCCGCATGGTCTTGCCCGAGAATTCTTGAGTCAAAGCCGCTCAATCTGCGAAAGGTCGCAAGTGTCCGACCCGTTTCAACAAGCCATCGAAAGGGCGCTGCCGATATTGAACCGAATCCGCCAGGGATACGGTCCCTACCCGACCGCGTCGCTCGGCTCGCTCGAGAAGCTAAGAATCAGCGCTTCACGGGGTCTTCCCTCCACCGAGGCGCCTTCGCCGGGTCAACCCTCCCAGGCGCCGGCTGATTGGACTTTCGAGGCCCTGCGCAAGGCCGCCCTGGTTTGCGTCAAGTGCCCGCACCTCGTCAGATCCCGCACCCAGGTCGTCTTCGGGGTCGGCAATGCCGCGGCCGAGCTGATGTTTGTCGGTGAAGCTCCAGGTGCCGACGAAGACGCCCAGGGCGAACCATTTGTGGGACGCGCGGGACAGCTTCTCACCAGGATCATCGTGGCGATGGGTTTTCGACGCGAGGATGTTTACATCGCCAATGTTCTTAAGTGCCGTCCCGACATGCCTTCCGGCGTTTCGGGAAACCGCAAACCAACCCCGGAGGAAATGAGCACCTGCTTGCCTTGGCTGGAAAAGCAAATCGATCTGATCAAACCCCGGGTAATGGTCGCTCTCGGCGCCACGGCCGTGGAGGGCTTGCTGGGCGCCACGACCCCGATGAGCAAGGTGCGCGGGCGCTGGCTCGATTTTCACGGCATTCCGGTGATGGCCACCTATCATCCGGCGTATCTGCTCCGCAACCAATCGATTCTGGAAAAGCGGAAAGTCTGGGAGGACATGCTCCAGGTCCTCGAGCGTCTTGGCAAATCGATCACCGAAAAACAACGAAGATTCTTTACAAAGAACGAGTCATGAAGCGAGCCGGGGCATCCCGCGCTTCCACCGCGAACTGGCGTGGATTGGAGAGAATGGGAGAAACCGTGAAGGCGATGCAGGCGTGAGTTTTGCGCACCGGGTTTGGCGCGAATGCCTCTGGCAGTTTGCCACCAAGACGCTGCTCGTGCTCTTGGCCACTGGTGCGCGCACCCGGGTGGTCTTCTATCATGATCTGCCAAAGAATGGCGGCTTTATTCTCGCGTCGAATCACATCAGCCACTTCGATCCTCCGATCATCACGCTCTCCTTTCCGCGAAGAATCGATTGGATCGCCATGTCGAACTTGTTTCGCCGCCGCGTTATGCGCCGGCTTTTTTCCGACCTCAATGTGATTCCCATCGAGCGCGACGGCCCCGACCGCGCGGCGCTGCGCACCGCAACGGGAAGACTGCACCAAGGGCGGGTTGTCGGGATTTTTCCAGAAGGTGGCATCAGGGATGGCGCCGCCTCCATAGTCAACGGCGCCGAAATGAAACAGGGAGTCAGTCTTCTTTTCGCTCTCGCGGACGCGCCGGTCATCCCCTGCGTGATTCTCGGCAGCGACCGCCTTTATAACTTTCGGCATTGGCTGCCGTGGCGCCGCGCGGAGGTTTTCGTCGGATACGGCAAGCCCATTCTCCCGTCAGGACCCGCGGAGGGCGAAAACAAGAAAGACTACATCCGCAAGCTATTCGGCTCCGAAATCTTGGAATTGAAGGAACGCCTCTGTGAAGATTTCGGCCTCACGGAAGCCGACCTGCCGCACCCTCCCCGGCAGCGTATGAGAGAGCCCTAGATCCTTCGTGCCCTTATGATCGGTTTCCCTCCAACGCTCGCGAAAAGAGCAAAAATCGGACCACCCATGAGGCGAGCTCTGGAAAGGGCTCTCGCCTACGTCATGGATGGCGCAATGTGCAACACGATGAATTTGCTCCAATGGCGGCATCAGCGTGGCGTCTGCTCCATGGGGGACCTTCAATCCTACCTCCTGGCGTGTTCGCCGCTCTCGCGCGAGGAATTTTTTCGAATGCCTCCAGCTCGCGGCAGCCGCACGAACGGGAACTGGATCGAATGGGAATCTCCTGTCGCGAGCGGGTTTCCGGAGAACGACAGGCCTCGGGTGCGGCTCCAGCTGGGGAGCCGGGGAAGCTCGGGACCGACGATCCTTCTTCTCCATGCGCTCATGAGCGCGAATGATTTCGGATACGTTCGGATTGCCCGAAGACTCAACGAACGCGGCTGGAACACAGCGTTCCCGCATCTTCCCTTCCACTACTCACGCACCCCTCGCGGCTATTTGAATGGCGAGCTTGCGATCACCGCCAACTTGATTCGCAATAGCGAAACGCTCCGGCAGGGCGTCATGGAACTTCGCCAGCTCATGGCCATGCTCAGGGAAGGGGGTTGCACAGAATTCGGCATCCTCGGCACAAGCTTCGGCGGCTGGAATGGCGCGCTGCTCAGTTTCCTCGAAACCGATTTCCGATTCGTCGCCCTCATCCAGCCGATCGTCAACATCGAGCATGCGATCTGGCAGAGTCCCGGCTCGAGCTCCATGCGAAAGCTCCTGCGCTCGAGGGGAATCTTGCCAGGCGAAAGCGAGCGACACGCGCATCTGACCTCGCCGCTTCACGGCGTGCCGCTCTGCGGAGGTGATCGAGTTGTCATCACCGCGGGCGTCTACGACAGGGTTTCCCCGGCCCGGGAACTTCTTGATCTCAAACATCGCTGGCCGGGCGCAAAGCTCCTGCGGGTGAGACAAGGCCATTTCGGATATCGCGCGCTCAGGGAGACGCTCGAGGAAATCGAGAGATTTCTGTAGAACTTCTAATCCGAAACTGCGAGTACGGGCACCCTTGTCTCGAACGATCCCGCGATGAAATCTGCGCTCACCGTGAGCAGTCGAGCATCACAACATCTTTCGATACGTCGCCAGCGCAAGCAGCGGAAAGTGCTGGCGGTACATGTCGTATTTTAGATAGAAGACGCGTGGGAATCCGGTGCCCGTAGTATAGTCTTCGGTCCAGGATCCGTCTTTATTCTGGGCGCGGAGGAGGAATTCGATGCCGCGCTGAATCGAGTCGCGGTTCGGGTCGCCGCAGGCGCAAAGTCCCATAACCGCCCAGGAGGTCTGGCTGGCGGTGCTGGTGCCGCGGCCTTTGAGGGCGGGAAAGTTGTAGGATTCGCACGTCTCTCCCCAGCCGCCATCGTCGTTCTGGCAGCTTTCGAGCCAGTCGCAGGCGCGGCGGATCCATTCCTGGTCCATGTTCTCGCCGATCGCTGCGAGTCCGCGCAGAATCTGCCAAGTGCCGTAGATGTAGTTCACTCCCCAGCGTCCGTACCACGATCCGTCGATTTCCTGAGTGCCGCGAATCATTTCCACGGCACGGCGGACGATCATGCTCTGTCGATCGAAACCAATCGTGCCGAGCAACTCGAGCACGCGGCCGGTGAGATCAGAACAGGTGGGGTCGAGAATGGCATTGTGATCGGCAAACGGAACGTGCTCCAGCCAGCGGGCGGTGACGTCCTTATCGAAGGCCGCCCAGCCGCCGTCCTTGCACTGAAACGCGAGGAGCCAGGCCAATGCGCGGTCGGTTTGCTCTCGGCGCTTCGCCGGATCGGAGGGTGCCACGTGCCGCAGCGCCATGAGCACCATCATGGTATCATCGGTATCCGGATAGAATTTATTCTCGTGCTCGAAGGCCCAACCGCTCGGCTCAACACCCGAGACGTGGACAGCCCAGTCGCCCTTGAAACGCACTTCCTTTTTTTCCAACCACGCGGCGGACCTCTCCAAAGCCGGATGATTCTTGGGAAGACCCGATTCGGCGAGCGCAATCGTGGAGATCGCGCTGTCCCAGACAGGAGAAAGACAGGGCTGAATCCGAAAATCGTCTCCCTCATCCACGAAGAAACCGGCAAAGTCGCGGTTGGCCTTCTTGACGAGCGGGTGATTGTCCGGGTAGCCCAGAGCGCGCAAGGCCATCATGGCATTGAGCATTGCCGGGAAGATGGCGCCAAGGCCGACGCTT
Organism: uncultured Verrucomicrobiae bacterium; assembly: GCA_963731945.1. GTDB lineage: Bacteria > Verrucomicrobiota > Verrucomicrobiia > Chthoniobacterales > Terrimicrobiaceae > DASTFP01. The sequence goes on from CAVSXN010000020.1 coordinate 133,448, forward strand.
CCCTCGCCCATTCGCTCGACCATCCATGTTTCGGCGGCTTTTAGGGCGCGGCGGCGGAGAGGGTGGATCGGGAATTTGTCGTAAAGTTTGAGGAACCTGTCGCAACGAAGAAAAAAGTTTTGCCAGGCCCAGAAGCGCGGATGCCTTTTGAGAGAGAGATCGGTGTTTTCGAGCCCGGCGGGATACAGCTCGTGGAGCTGCATGTCGGACGGAAGGTGGCGTGTGGGCTTGTAGTGATTGAGGATTGTCAGCGGCGCGATGATCGTGCGGCTCCACGAAGACATCTCGTAGAGGTTAAAAAAGAACCATTTCGAGAAGAGGAAGATTTCCGGCGGGACGGTGGGCAGGTATTGCCACGGAAACTGGCCGAGAAGGGCCAGGTAGAGCTTTCCATACGTATTGATTTGCGGAATACCGCCGAGGCGGAGGACATTCGCGCGGGCCTCCCGCATCCACGCGGCGTTGGGCGAGTCTCCAGCGAGCTTGAGCGCAAAGTAGGCTTTCACGGAGGCGTTGATTTCGCTCGGGCCACCGATAAAAATATTCCATCCGCCGTCGGCGAGTTGGCGGCGACGGATATGGGTCGCGCATTTGCCCTGCAGGGATTCGTCCACCTTCCCAAGCCAATGCATGTAGATGACGTAGTCGCAGCACAGAGTGGCATCGGCGAGAAGCTCACCCTCCCAGTGGCCGTCAGGTCTTTGGAGGCGAAGCAGATTTCCCTGAGCGCGGCGGATGCAATCCTCGACCGAGAGTGGCTCCGGCAGGACGGAGAGAGCCGGAACTTCGAAAGGAAGAACTTTGGAAGCGGCGAGACTCATCGCGGATGCGAGCTATCCACGGCTTACCCAGGCCGATGCCGACCGCGCGCACTTTGAAGTGAATCGAAAAATCTACGGATCATTTCACGCCGCGGCGGGCTGTCGTGCGGAGGAACGTCCAGTCTTGTGGCCATTCCCGGCGGTGACGCCGTTGAAGGGATTGACGAACGCGCCTTCAGGGCGGGGTGCGGGCTTGGGAGCAAAGTTGAACGCGATGTTCTGCCAAGTGTCTCCGCGTTCTGCGCAGCGACCCAGCGTGGCGGTGGGTTCGTATCCGCAGTGGACCATGCAGTTTTCGCAACGCTTGTCGCGCGCCACGCCGTCCACGACACCGTACTTCTCCCAGGCGGTCTTCTCGAGCAGTTCGCGATAGCTCGAGTAGTGGCCGTCGGTCATCAGGTAGCAAGGGGCCTTCCAGCCGCGAATGTTCCGCGTCGGGATGGCCCAGGCCGAGCAGGTCAACTCGCGTTTGCCGGCCAGAAAATCGAGGTAGATCGGCGTTCCGAAGAACGTGTAGCGATCGCCCCACTCGCGAACGTTCTTGAACTTTTCCTTGGTCATTGCGCGCGTCAGGAAAAAATTCTCCGGCTGAAGGTTCAGCCTCTTGCGCATGTCCTCCTTCGCGGCGCTATAGTCGTAGCCTGGCGAAATAGTATGGCCGTCCACTCCGAGCCAGGAGAGGTATTCGTACATCTGTTCGAGCTCAGCCATCTCGGTCTCCTTGTAGACCGTGGTATTGGTCGCGACCTGGTAACCAAGAATTTTTGCCATGCGAATCGCCCCGATGCATTCCTTGAAAACGCCTTCGCGCTCGACGATCAGGTCGTGTGTGCGCTCCAAACCGTCCAGATGAACATTCCAGTACATCCATGGTGTTGGGGAAATGACGTGATGGACCGGTTTGCCGCTCGGCTTTCGAATCTCCTCGACTTGGGAAGAAGTGACGAGCTCTTCGGACAGGAGCGTGTTTAGTGTCTTGTCCAAATCGCTTTCGTTCCCCCCGGAAGCCCGGAGCTCAGAGAACTCCCGCGCCAGGTAGTCGCGCATTTTTTTGCGCATGAACATGCCGTTCGTGCAGATATAGACGATGCGTTTTTGGCCGAGCAAACCGGCCACAAGCGCCTCGATTTTGGGATAGATGAGCGGTTCACCCCCGCAAATGGAAACCATCGGCGCTCCACACTCCTGAGCCGCGCTCAGGCAATCCTCGAGGCTCATCACGTCCTTGAGCGAGGTTGAATATTCGCGAATCCGTCCACACCCTGTGCAGGTGAGGTTGCAGGTATGCAGGGGCTCGAGTTGCAGGACAGTGGCGAACTTTTCCACGCCCTGCAGCTTTTTGCCGATGATATATTTGGCTATCTTCGCCGTCAGGGGCAGAGGAAACCTCATGGGCCGGGATTAGAAGCAACCATTGCCCCTCTGTCAATGTTTCTGGATAATTGAACGCCGATTAGGCGCGATGATTGGGTGCCGCCTCGTTCCTTTGGCGAATTCGGGAGTCATGTTCCGCGAGTGCTCGCGAGCTGTCGAATGCGGGCAACTCTTGCTCCAGGGCGCCGATGAAGACGCGCGTGGTGCTAGTGGACAAGGGATTGATGCGAGAGCGACCTGACTACGACGCTCCGGCCGCCGCAACCCAGGTCAGGTGATGTCCGGTTCTACGACTTCGGGCGGATAGAGTTTGCGATACTCGACCGCCAGCAGACCAACCAAGGCCGCGACGGCAACAATTTCGTCAACATCCGCCCCGCGCGAAAGGGCGGCGGCGGGACGCGAGAGACCGAGCATGATCTGACCAAATACGCGAGCGCCAGCGACGTATTGAAGGAGCTTGGCCGCGATGTTGCCGCTGTTGAGATCAGGGAAAATAAGGACGTTTGCCTTCCCGCCGACTGTGCTCGATGGCATCTTGCGCTGAGCCATTGCCGGAACGAGCGCCGCGTCGACTTGCATCTCGCCGTCCACCACGATTTCCGTGCCGAGCCGGCCAGCGCGGTCGCGCACGAGATCAACGGCGCGAGCAACCTTTTCGGTCGAGTCCGTCTTGAAGCTGCCCTTCGTCGAAAAACTAAGCATGGCGATGCGCGGACTCGCCCCGAAGATTTGCGCCAGCGAGCCCGCCTGTATGGCGATGGAGGCCAACTGCTCGGCGTCGGGATCCGGCACGACTCCGCAGTCTGCAAGGAAGAGCACGCCGTCGTCGCCAAGCTTTTTGTCGGGCATTTCGGCAACGATGCAGCCCGACACGAAGGACGCATCGGGAAGCAGCTTGACGAGCTGGATGAGCGGGTGCAAGAGCGCCCGGTTCACACCGCCGACCAGCGCGTCCGCCTGCCCGAACTGCAGCATCATCGCCGCGTAGTAGTTCGGATTTGTCATCAGCGCTTTCGTGTCGCTGACACCTATTTTCTTGTAGCGCTCGATCTTTTCGAAGCGCTCGCAGAAGACCGGCAGATCGGAAGCTGTTTCGGGGTTGATGATGGCGACGTGGTCGAGGCTGACCTTCTCCGCAAGCGCGACGCGCTCGATGACGTCGCGATTTCCGATCAGCACCGGAATCCCAACTTTTTTTTCATAGAAGAAATGGCAGGCGCGGACGATGCGTGGATCCTCGCCGTCGGGAAAGACGATGCGCTTCGGAGCCCCTTTCAGCTTGGTGAAAATTGTATCAATGAAACTCATGGCTGTTGCAACAGATACCTAGCCTGAAAGAGAATGCCTCCTAAAACAAGATGGAACTGCTTGCCCGCGATCGACGAATTCGGTTTCCGCGCCGCCCGCTGATCATGGGTATCGTCAATTTGAACGACGATTCTTTCTGCGGCGACGGGCGGGTTGATTGCCGTTGGGCACTGGAAAAGGCGCAAGAGCTTATTGCGCAAGGAGCGGACATCATCGACGTCGGCGCGGAAAGCGCGCGCACGAATCGCCCCGCCATACCCCCCGAAGAGGAATTGGCCCGGTTGACTCCGTTTCTGGAGGCCTTTCCCCTCGCTTGGGACAAAGTCGAACCGCGAGACGCTGACCAAGTCTTCCCCCCGCTGCTTTCTATCAACAGCTGGCGACCGGAAGTTGTCGCCGGTGCGCTGGCATCCGGCGCCCACTTGCTCAACGATCTGGGTGCCCTGCCGGATGACCGGAATGCCCGGATTTGCGCGCAAGCCGGCGCGGCGCTGCTCATTATGCACTCCACGGGTGCGCCCAAGATCGCCCACAAGCACGTCACTTACGAAGACGCCATCGGCGAGCTGCTGAATTTCTTTCGGGAGAGGATTTCTCTTGCCGCAAGGGCAGGCGTGCCCCGGGAGGCAATCGTTTTGGACCCAGGAATCGATTTTGCGAAGCAGGCCACGGAGGGTTTGCGAATCTACCGCGAGCTGGAATCGCTTCTCGAATTCGAGCGTCCGATCCTTCTCCCGGTCTCGCGCAAGAGCATCATTGGAAGCGTCCTCGGCATTTCCGATCCCTGCGAACGCGATCCAGCCACTGCCGCCTGCATTGTTGCGGGCATGCTCCGCGGCGCATCCATTTTTCGCGTGCACAACGTCGAAATGGGATGGCGCGTGATCGTATCGGTTGAGCGTTTGCTCGGGATATGAAACGGGGCGCTCTCGCAATCCGGCTATTTCTGGCGGGAGTCTTTCTTTATTCCGGAGTGGTCAAGGCTTCGAGCAGCGCGCAGTTTGCTCTGGCGCTTGCCCCATTTACCTTGATTCCAGAGACTTGGATTCCTCCCTTGTCGGTCTTCCTGCCGTGTGCAGAAATAGCCGGCGGGGCGTTAATTCTCGTGCCACGGACCAGAACGATCGGGGCTTTCCTGGTCCTGGGATTATGCCTGGTCTTCATCAGCGCGTTGGGATGGGCGTTGGCCAACGGGATCATCGTGAATTGTTCCTGCTTTGGGCAAGAGGAACGACCCTCGGCTGCCAAGATGGCGCTTGCGCTCATGCGAGACGTTTTCCTGGCAATTATGGCATTTATTGTCCTGTTGGAGGACAGTTTACATGCCTTCGGACGAAAAAGATTTCACTAGGCAAGGCTCGGCGAACGATGTAGGCAGGCGCGATTGTATTCATGGATGCTTCTTCTGAGGCGCAACAATCCGGCTTCGGCCGATTGCTCCCGGCGAGCACCGTTCGACCCATCGTCGTCAAGGCGCTGCTGATCTTCCTGGGTTTACTTCCGGCACTTGCGCTGCTTGCCTGCATCCGCGCTTTTGCAGTGAACATCCCGTTCATGGACGACTGGCAGTTTGTTCCCCTGCTGGAAAAGGCAAAAAATGGAACTTTGACTTTCGAGGAGCTTAGCGCGCCACACGACGAGCACAGGCTTCTCATCCCGCGCATCATCATTATCGCGTCGATGTTCGCGACGGGAGGCGATTATCGGGCGCAGTCTTACATTACCTTCGCGGTCGTCGCGATCCTTTCGGCATGCCTGCTTTGGCTCATGATGCGCCTCAACGGAAAAAGGGATAGCGTCTTGTGGGCGTGGGTGCTGGCAAACATCGCTCTTTTCTCGCCGATCCAGTTCCATAACTGGCTCTGGCCAATGCAGTTTGCCTACTTCCTGCCCTACACCTTCCTGGCACTTTGCTTTTGCACGCTTTACGCGCGAATCGGGGCAGCGCCGAAGTTTGTCCTGGCGGCCGCTTTCGCCCTGGCTGGCAATTACAGTTTCGTCCAGGGCAATCTCATCTGGCCCGCCGCCTTGCCGATAATCTTGTTTGCCCCGGATATTGTCTCGAGAAGTGCTCGAAGAAAGTTTGCCCTAGCATGGATCGCCCTCGGGGCGCTCGCGGTGACGCTGTATTTCCGTGGACTCGAGCACAACTCCGCCGCCCCTGATTACGCGTATGGTCACGAGGGCGTTCCCCCGACGCTAAGCACTTTGCGCCTGCTCCAGGAGCAGCCCTTCAGCACGATCTCACGGATGGGACTCTTCATGCTGGGTATGTTTGGCAACTCCATCGCGCGCGGATTTCCCGTATCCAGCAATCTCGTCTTCAGCCAAATCTGCGGCTTAACCGTCCTCGTTTTGGCCGTCATCGGACTCGCAGTCGCTTGGCGCCGCGGGCTCTTTTTCGATCGCGCTCTCCCATGGACGTGCCTGCTCCTGTTTACTTTTCTCACGGCAGCCTTCGTTTGCTTGGGGCGGGTGTGGCGCGGAGACTTCCAACCGCTTACTCCGCGTTACACCACTTTCGGCACATTGTGCATCGTATCCCTGATTGCCTTGCTGTATTCGGCGTTTTCTCGCCTGGCTAAAGAACTTGATCAGTGTCCCTCCGTCGACCGAAGAAGCATTTTCTTCTGGAGTCAAGGTTTGCTGGTGGGGCTTTTCTTTTGCATCCAGGGGGTCAACTGGACCTATGGCTATGACTTGATGGAAGAGTGGCGGCTGACTCGTTGGCACGCTCGGGCGAGACTCCATTTTCTCGGAAAACTTCCGATTTTTGCCGGCCCTAATCTGCTCGGCGGCGACGAGGAACGCGTTGACTTGATGACGCAGAAGCTGGAGGGACTTGGAATGCTGCAGCCACCGCGAGCCGCGGATCTGCGAATCTCAGCTCTGGGCCGGGAAGTCATCCCCGACGGTGTAAAAAGAGGGCGATTCGAAGGATTGACCCTATGTGGCACAAACGGGTGGCGCGCCTCTGGTTCTGCGCTTTGCGGCGGCGGACGGTCGGCGGACGCTGTGATTCTTGCCGTGCAGAACGCCGCGGGAGAATGGGTTGCCATTGCCGCCGCCACCCCCCTCAGCGCCCCGCAGTATCTGCACAAGAGCACCCGCATGGACCTGGAATTCCTGGCTGTGTCGGGCCCGCAAAAGCGTGGAGAATGGACTATCGATCTCCCGATGAACACCCTCGGAGAAATGCGAAGCGGAGTTTTGAGAGCCTGGGCGATGGACTTTCCCCGGCGCATTTTATACCGCCTGCCAGGCGACCAGAATTTTAGCGTGATGCCTTCGCTGACTGGGCACGACGCGACGCCGCTCTGAGCTTCGGGCGATGAACCCAAGAGTTTCGATTGTCGTGCCTTTCTTTAACGAGGAGGAGAATGTCGTCCCATTGTTGGCAGAGATTCGCGCAGTCTGTGACGCGCTCGGCCAGGCCTACGAGACGATTTTTATCAACGACGGAAGCACGGATGCTACGAAACGGCGGCTTGATGCCGCGACGAAGGACTGGCCCGAAGCGCGGCCGATCCACTGCCGCAAGAACCACGGCCAGGCCGCCGCGCTTTTTGTTGGCATGAAACGGGCAACCGGCGAAGTTCTGGTCACTCTTGACGGCGATGGCCAGAACGATCCCGCCGACATTCCACGGCTCCTCGCCGCCCTGGACCACTTCGACATGGTCGCCGGGGTGCGCGTACGCCGCCAGGACTCCTGGCTTCGCCTCGCGATGTCCGGGCTTGCCAACGCCGTGCGGGCCGGCCTGCTGAGGGACGGTCTGCGCGACACGGGTTGCGCGCTGAAGGCGTTTCGATGTGAGGTTGTTGAATCCTTTATTCCCATCCGTACCCTCTATTCGTTCATGGGTGCGATGGCAGTCGCGGGGGGATTCCGAATCTGCCAGCTCGAAGTGGCCCACCGGCCGAGAACACGCGGTCAGTCGAAATACGGTCTCTCCGTTTTTTGGTGGAAACCATTGATTGACATGGTCGGCGTTTATTGGTTCTCGCGGCGCCGCTTTCCCTGTCACATTGAAGAGCGTACAGGACCGGGAGGACAATTCGCCAAACCGGCAAAAACCCAAGTTTTGATCGTGTGCGATCCTGAGCTTGATCACCTCTCCAGACAATCCGAACACCGTCCGAAGAACTCCAGCGAATGGCTCAGGTTGCGGAAGCCGTAGCGCTCGGCGACGTGTTGCTCGGTCTCTGCCAACGGACAGGGGATATCGATTAGGACGACCTTCCCGCAACCGGTACAGACAATGTGGTCATAGTGCTTCGAGGGATCGTTTAGCTCATAATAGCTGCAAGCACGCTGAAGATTGACCTTGTGGACGACGCGCAAACGGTCAAGCACCGCGATCATCCGAAACACGGTGGCATAGTCGGGGCCGCTGCCTTCGGCCGCCGCCCGATCCTGGATATCCTGAAGGGAGAGCGGCTTTTCAGCTTTGAAAAGAACGTTCAGAATATTGCGCCGTCCGGCTGTGATTCGCAGGCCTTCGCCGTGCAGCCGGTTCAAGATGGCCTCGGCAGAAAAGGACTGCGCATCCTCGCTCATGGACAATCTCTAAGGCAACTGGCGCCCTAGCTCAACAGGGAAGCGTCACAGGCGGACGGGGATGCCCCGTTGGGCGAGGAATTGCTTCGCCTGGGCGATGCTGTAGGTGCCAAAGTGAAAAATACTGGCAGCCAGGACGGCATCCGCGTGACCTCGGGCGAGAACCTCAGCGAGATGCTCGAGCTCGCCCGCGCCTCCGCTGGCGATCACCGGAACGTCCACTGCCGCGCTCACCGCGGCGGTCAGTTCGATATCGTAGCCTCCGCAAGTGCCATCGGCATCCATACTCGTGAGAAGAATCTCGCCCGCCCCAAGGCGGGCGACTTCACGGGCCCAGGCGACGGCATCAAGTTCGGTGGGGTTTCGGCCGCCGTGTGTGTAGACCCGCCATTTGCCGGGCAGGTCACGTTTTGCGTCGATGGCTACCACGACGCACTGCGAACCGAAATTCTCGGCTGCGTCCGAGACCAGCATCGGATTTCTTATGGCGGCCGTGTTCACGCTCACCTTATCTGCGCCGGCAAGCAACATGGCTCGGAAATCCTCCACCGCGCGAATTCCGCCACCAACGGTCAGCGGCATGAAACACTGCTCCGCCGTGCGCGCCACAACGTCCACCATCGTGGCGCGGTCGTCGCTCGAAGCCGTGATATCGAGGAACACGAGCTCATCCGCGCCTTGTCCATCATAGAGCTTCGCGCACTCGACCGGGTCACCCGCATCACGAAGGTCAAGAAACTTTGTGCCCTTGACAACGCGCCCGGCCGTCACATCGAGACAGGGAATTATCCGTTTTGCGAGCATGTTATCTTCTCTCGTTCGCGCGTTACCTCAACACCAGACTAATTTGTTGCTTTGACTCGGTGCTCTCTTACTTTGCGCAGATTCGGTACGCTGCGAGCCGCCCCGAACGACTTGGTATGAACAAAGCAAGAGATCGCCGCCACACTCTCAACATCTCCTTCCTGTCGCTCTCTTGTGCAACCTTGCTGATCGCAATCCTTCTGGTGGGCTGCGCGTCGCCCTATCGGCAGGGCGCTGGGAAATTCAATACGGTCGTTGTCGATGCGGGACACGGAGGATACAATAACGGGGGCCGATCGGTTTCCGGATACCCGGAAAAGGTTCTCGCACTCGACACTTCCCGAAGGCTCGCGGCGGTTCTCCGCAGCAAAGGCTTCCGCGTAATCGAAACGCGAACCCGCGACGTCTTTATCCCGTTGGAATCACGAGTTGCCGTCTCCAACCCCATCGCAAACTGCATCTTCGTCAGCGTTCACTACAATTGGGCGCCTCGCAGGGGCGCCCGGGGAATCGAAATCTATTACTTCAGCCCTCGATCATGGCGCCTTGCCTCAAACATTCTTCGACAATCCGTTCGCGCTTACCCGACTTACAGCCGCGGAGTCAAACGCAACAATTTTCGCGTGCTTCGCAAGAGCCGCCGTCCGGCTGTTCTCTGCGAACTCGGTTTCCTTTCCAACCCCGAGGACAACAGGCACGTGCAGAACGCCAAGTATCGCCAGCGCTTGGCCGAACGCGTCGCGGCCGGCATCGTCGAGGAACGACGAACCGCAGAGCGCGACGAATGACGTTGCGCCCAGAGTATCCGATTCGATCCGCTTGGTGAGGCGGTAGAGCGCTTTGAGAGGATAAGGTAGCTGGCGATGGTCCGAAATGGGGCGAGGGCAATAATTGCCTTCTTTTACCACGCCTTGCCGCGATGCGCCGGTATCGAGCGTCCGGAGCAACTCCCATTCTTACGCATGGCGCCATGAGCAGCTCCATCCGCACTGCGGTGCATCTTGACGCAGGGGCGGTTCGGCCCCGCTCCACAAATCCAATTGCCAGCCCACAATCCTGAAAAGATTATCTCGTATCATGAAGATCAGCGCGCGGAATATCCTTAAAGGCAAAGTGATCCAGATCGTCCAGGGAGCGGTAAACTCCGAGGTCACCTTGGAGGTTGCTCCTGGGGTAGAAATCGTTTCCATCATCACAAAAACATCGGCGCAATCCCTCGGCCTGAGCGAAGGCAAGGACGCCTTCGCGGTGATCAAGGCTTCCAACGTCATGATTGCCGTGGAATAGCAACGAAGACGGGTCGGCGCCGGGTCACGGAGACGGGAAAATGTGAGCCATCGCTCGTGCGAAATCTTCGGTTCGGAACTGGCGATGCCCATCCCCTTTGCGGCACCTACTGCGTTTCACCGGCTTGGGGCATTCTGACGGTGAAGGCGAGGGAGCGGGTTGCGCGGCAATGACCCTGATGGTCCTTGGCAGTTTCTCGAGGTGCCGGCTTGAGGACGTCGCCCCCGGCATCGGCGCAACGCCGTTCTTGTCGGTCGTTGTGCCTCTTTGGGGACTCGCCACGGGTGGTGGAGACGCTCTCTTGAGACGCCCCCGCAAGAAATTCGATCTCGCCAAGGCTGTCTCCGGATGTGCCACACTCGATGAAATTACGCCGGATTCACTCGCACAACGTGATTGTGACAAGGGAAGACCCCAATGACCGCGATTTAAGTCGTTGATTTCCAGATGCTGCCCGACATGGATTCGAACCATGAATGAAGGCTCCAAAGGCCTCTGTGTTACCGTTACACCATCGGGCAAAGAACATTAAATATCGCCGCCGCGAGCGTCCCTAGCAATTGAAAAGAGAGCAGCCAGAATGGAGGCGGCGCTCCAGCCGCAGCAGCTTCGATCGCGGTTTTGGCAAGACTTGAAAATTCGCCTTGTTCGGAGCCTGAAGATATTCGTTACGATTTCGAAACGAAGTTAAGGCACATGGCAAATACCGGACTGAAATCCTCAGGACTGCGTTCGAGCCAGGACCGGATCTGATTGAGGGGGAAAAAGGCTCCGGTTTCGAGCTCCATCGCGGCGAAGCGAAATGGTCCCTCATGCATACCGCGGAACACCTCGATGAATTCCCAGCCGGTCGCCGCGGAACACGGCAGTTTCCCGATCCTTTCCATGGCGCATTCAATTCCAATCTCCTCACGCAGTTCTCGCCGAGCCGACTCCTCGTAGCTTTCTCCGGCATCAACATGGCCGGCCGCGGACGAATCCCACTTCCCTGGCTGTGTGTCCTTCCAAATCGAACGCTTCTGAAGGAAAACTTCGCCGCGCCGATTGAAGATGAGCACGTGAACCGCGCGGTGCCGCAGGTTATTCACATGCACCCGAGCGCGCGATTCAGAGCCAACCACGCGGTCCTGGGCGTCCACGACACAAAAGATTTCCTCGCCGTGCTGAGCCCTTGCGGGCTGCACAAACTGAGCCAGCCTCTCCCATTCCCCGAGGGAGAGTTCCTCCGCGCGAACCGTTTCTCTTACGCCCAGAGCGGCACATAGGGATGGCCAGTGGTTCCTATGTTCAACGAGCAGATTGCGCAGCTGCTTTCGGCGTTCGGCGAATCCCCGGCGCACAAGCGTTTCCAACAGAACATCATCGCACGGCGCGATCTCTCGCGCGGCTTTTCGAGCAAAGATGACGACAGCAGAGGAAACCTCAGGCTTAGGGAAAAAGACCGTGGGTGGCAGCGTTTTCGCCCGGCGTATGTTCCAACGACGCGAGACGCAGACAGTCATGGCGCCGAATTGTTTCGTGCGCGGCATGGCAACGAGGCGCTCGGCAACTTCCCGTTGCAGGGTTAGAACAAGGACTGATGCGGGCGAGAGAGCCGATGTATACTTCGCGATCAGCGGCGTCGAGACGTAATACGGGAGATTGCCTATGATCTTGACAGGCCCCGTGCCGTAGAGTGTCCGCAGATCGAAATCGAGCGCATCGCTGTGGAACAATTCCACGCGTTCGGAACCAAAGCGTTCACGCAACCATTCGACCATTCGCTCATCCTTTTCGATGAGACTAAGTGAGACATCGTCGCGCACGAGCAACCCGGTCAGCGCGCCAAGACCGGGTCCAATTTCCACGACGTGGTCGCCGGACTCGACACCCAGCCTCGAGACGATCCAACGCGCGAGATTGGTGTCATGAAGAAAGCTCTGGCCGAGACTCTTTCGCGGGCGCGCGCCAATCCGGGCCAGCACATTCTGGATTTCCGTGCGGTTCATCGACTTCGGGAAAAGAATTCCTGACTCATTCACAAATGGCCAGTGAACAAGTCGCCCAGAAATGTGCGATTTTTTCCCAAGTTATTCACAGGGAGAAACAGTCCGTCGCGGCGACGCAAAACATCGCTTGAGGCAGGTTCCGATATGAGGCAGCGTAATGGCTTGTTCAAATGAAAAAGTCCGGCTGTGCCATCATTGCCCTCTTTCTCGCCGTCTGTGCGAGCATGTTCGTCAACCTCCTGCTTCTGGCTGCTCTCGTCGGAGTAAAGGGAACCGCGAACGTCGCGGCGGTGAGGTCGCTGCGCGAAAGGGATTTTGAGGAGGTGACAGTCAAGGAGGGGACGATTGCAGGTCAGAAGATCGCGGTGATTCCGCTGGAAGGCATCATCGCGCATGGTCAGGCGGGCGCGCTCGGAGAAGACATGGTGCAGGGATTCAAGAATGCTCTGGAGCAAGCGCGGGCGGACTCCCAGGTGAGGGCAGTGGTAGTTTCCGTCGATAGCCCGGGGGGCGAAATCACAGCCTCCGACGTGCTCTACAACAGCCTCAAGGAGTTCAGCAAAGAAAAGCCCACGATAATCTACTTCAATTCGATCGGAGCGTCCGGCGCTTACTACGCCGCTTGCGGGGCAAGCTACATCATGTGCAACGCGACGACTTTCACCGGTTCGATCGGCGTGATTATTTCCACGCTCAACTATCGCGACCTCTTCGGGAAGATCGGCCTGCAGTCCATCGTTTTCAAAAGCGGAAAGTTCAAAGACATGCTCAATGGGGCGCGCGAGATGACCCCCGAAGAGAAGGCCTACGTGGAAGGGCTCGTGATGCAGAGCTACGACCGGTTCGTTGGCATTGTGGCCAAGGCGCGAAGTCTAGATGAGCAAAGCCTGCGCAATGGCGTGGCGGATGGCCGGATCCTGAGCGGGACTGACGCCTATGCGGCAAAACTTGTCAATGAACTCGGTTACATTGAAGACGCCTATGCAAAGGCTGGCGAGCTCTCCGGAGCGGCCGGGGCGCGCATCGTGCGTTACAAGCGCGCCATAACGCTGGCGAGCCTGCTCAGGATGTTCAGCGAGGCGGAGGCGCCATCGGTCAAGGTGGATATCCTTGAGAAATTCCCCCGGCTTGAACCTAGCCGCGTTTACCTGCTCCCGCCCTCCTTCGCTCCCTAGGAGGCCATCGCCATGGAAGCCGCCTCATTTCGCAAAAGAATCGGAGTTCAAAGCCACAACATCTCCTAGTGGAACTGCTCTTCTCCGGAGTCCTCAGCCTCGGCAGCGCGGTCTATTTTTCCCGGCTGGCCATGGGATCTGACCCGCAATCCCAGTCGCGAGCCGTCCTTCAGCCTTACGGGATTGCTGACGGCATTTTCGCCGCGCTGCTGGTAATTTGGTTCCTGACGAACATTTTGGGTTCGGCCACCCGGGTGGTGGTGGTGAACACGCGGTTGCTCATCGCCGGGGCGATTCTCTGGTTTCTCCTGGCCACCTTCTTGCTCAGTTTCCTGATTGCGCGCTCGCGGAATCCCCTGGACCTGTTCGGTCTGCGCGAAGCCGGCTGGCAGCAAATCCTCAAGTCGGGCTGCTGGGGGTTGGCGGCCGCTCTGCCAGCGATCTATTTTGTCCATACCCTCAGCCTTCACCTTCTGGGGCCGGATGCGCACCCCCAACCGCTGCTTCAGTTCCTGGCCGGAAATCCGAGTTTGCAGGACAAGTTGTTATTGGTTTTCACGGCACTTGTCATCGCACCGATCGCCGAGGAGTTGATTTTTCGAGGTTATCTCTTTGGGGTGCTTCGGCGTTACGCCGGGCGATGGTGGGCGATTCTGATCAGCGCGTCGGTCTTCGCGGCGATCCACGCTCACATCCCGTCGCTGGCCGGCCTGTTCGTGCTCGCTGTCGCTCTCACGCTCGTTTACGAAGGCGCGGGATCGCTCTGGGCCCCGATCCTGATGCACTCCTTGTTTAATGGCCTCACAGTGATTCTTACTCTGGCGTGGCCGGATTCGATGAAATGAAATTGCGGGATCTCAGTGAAGACCGGTTGTTGGAAATCCTTCTCGCTGATCTTCCTCTCGGACGAAACACTCTCGTTGGTCCGGGCGACGATTGCGCAGTCGTCCAGGGACCCGGAATCCGCGGCAGACTGTTATTGAAAACAGATTGTGTGGTCGAAGGCGTTCACTATCTGCCCGAAGACGATCCGCGGAAGGTTGGCTGGAAGGCATTGTGCCGCCCTTTGAGCGACGTTGCCGCGATGGGCGGCGAGCCGCTTCACGCGCTGGTGAGCATCATGTCGCCGGAGGACCGGACCGTTGCGTATTGGAGATCGATCTACAAAGGGCTCTCGAAGGCCGCCGGGCGCTTCGGAGTCGGAATTGTTGGGGGTGAGACCTCCCGCTCACGGTGTGTGGCCGTATCCGTGTCGCTGATCGGGCGCGTCGAAACCGGACGCCTGATTACCCGCTCAGGCGGTCAGCCGGATGATCTCCTCTTCGTAACCGGAACCCTCGGCGGCTCTTTTGGCGGCCGGCACCTCAGTTTCGTCCCGCGCATCGCCGAGGGACGCTGGCTCAGTTCCCGCGGATATGCCCGTGCGATGATCGATCTGAGCGACGGTCTGGCGACCGATTTGCCGCGCCTGGCGGCTGCGAGCAAATGTGGATTTCAAATCGATTCCGCCGCTTTGCCAAGAGCTCGCGGTTGCGACAGCGCCCAGGCGATGTGCGACGGCGAAGACTACGAACTGCTCATCGCGGTGGCTCCGCGTTTGGCCGCTCGATTGCGCCACGGTTGGAAGCAAACGTTTCCAGGCGTGCGATTGACGGAAATCGGGCGTCTCACCGAACCGAAAGCTCCGTCACCGGCTCTACCCAAGGGCTTCGATCACTTTTTTCGGTTGCCAGGAGCCCCCGGGTAAGGCGAGCTAGCCGCCGAATGATCCGTCTCAAGTACCACGCGCCGGGCACGCCTCCAGCAACGCTGATTTCGCATGCCGCCGGCGAGGACAGGCCGGCCGTCGTCACGCTCATTCAGTATGACGGCGACACCATTTTCGAGGGACAGTTTGAGAATTTCGAGGAGTTGATGCTGCGGTTCGACCCTTCGATGGTTAATTGGATAAACGTCGACGGCTTGTGCGATGTCGAACTGCTCCGCAAACTCGGACAGCAATTCAATATTCATCCGCTGGCCCTGGAGGATGTGCTCAACACCACGCAGCGGCCAAAGGTCGAGAACTACACCGATCACTATTTCATCATCAGTGACATGATCTATCTCGAGGAGCATCGGAGAATGACCGTCGAACAGTTGAGCATCTTTCTCGGAAAGTCCTACGTGATAACGATTCAGGAGGAGAGCAAACACGATGTCTTCGAGCAGGTTCGCGCACGCCTGCGCGCTGGCCGCGGCTTCGCCCGCAAGATGAAATCGGACTACCTTGCCTATGCGCTGCTCGATGCCACGGTGGACCAATTCTACCCGATTATTGAAACGCTCGGCGAATCGATTGAGGCGATCGAGGAAGAGATGTTGGATAAGCCCTCACGCGACACCCTGCGTAAACTCCAAAAGGCCAAGCGCATCCTGCTCCATTTGCGCCGCACCGCCTGGCCGCAGCGCGAGATTTTCAACACCCTAATCCGCGATGATTCCGGCCTGATCTCGAAAGAAACCCAGATTTTCCTCCGAGACTGTTACGACCATACCGCGCAAATCATAGAGATCCTGGAAAGCTATCGTGATCTCGCCATGGGGCTCATGGATGTCTACCTTTCCAGCCTTGGCTTCCGGACGAACGAAATCATGCGCGTGCTGACGGTCATCTCGAGCATCTTCATTCCCCTCACCTTCCTCGCGGGTGTTTACGGAATGAATTTCAACACCGAGCATCCCCTCAACATGCCCGAGCTGAACTGGCCGTTTGGCTACCTTATCTGTCTCGGCGCCATGGCCTGTGTTGCGACAGGCATGGTGATCTTCTTCAAACGCAAAAACTGGCTGTGAAGTCGCTCCTGATTCTGACCGCCGGGTTTGGTGAAGGCCACAACGCTGCGGCCCGCAATCTGCGGGAGGCCGTCACTGTCAGATCGGCGCAGGCGAACGTCTTGGTCAGCGATGTTTTTCTCGATGCCTACGGCCGGCTTGTCCGGGTTGCCGAGAAGGGCTATCTCGCCGTGATCAACGGCCTGCCGAACTTGTGGCAGAAGGCCTTTGATACCCTCGACCGCACGCGCATGGTTGAGCGGCACATAGGCGTTCTCGGAGCCGCGGGCCGGCGATTGGAGCGACTTATCGCGGAACGCCGGCCCTCCGTCGTCATTTCAACGTATCCTGGCTGCAACCACCTCCTCGATTTCATATACCGCAGAAGATTAAAGCGCCCGTTCCGGATGGTGACGGTCATCACAGATTCCCTCACCATAAACTCTGTCTGGTTCCGCGCACACAGCGACTTTTTTCTCGTCGCAAACGAAGCGACCGCGAGCGTCCTGATTAAGGCTGGAATCCCGGAGCAGAAGATACGCGTTTTCGGTTTTCCGGTTCCCAGGATCTTCGCGAGCCTCGACACGTTGCGCTCTGTGCCTTCGCCGGACGGCCGTTGGCGCATCCTTTACGTAATCAACTCCGGGCGCCATATGGCGCCGGAAATCGTCAGGCGCCTCCTGGAAATGAATGACGTTGATCTTACGGTGACAACGAGACGCGATGAAGATCTCATGCGCCGAATTCGGGCGGTCTCGGCAGGGACGGGGAAAACTCTGAACCTTCTTGGCTGGACTGCCGACATGCCGCGCTTGATGGCGGAAAGTCATTTGCTCATCAGCAAAGCGGGGGGCGCGACCGTGCAGGAGTCCCTTGCTGCCAGGACTCCGATGATCATCACGCAGATCGTGCCCGGGCAGGAGGAAGGAAATGCCCGCCTCATCTTGGAGAGCAAGGCCGGCGCCCTTGCCACGACACCAGCGCAAATTTCCGCCACGGCGCGCGAAGCCTTCGCGGACGGTGCCCGCCAATGGATCGAGTGGCAAAGGGCAGCCTCTTCGCTAAGCCGCCCAGCCGCCGCCGACGATATCGCCGAATTCCTGCTGGGCTTCGCATAAAGCAAATATCGGTGGAGGGACGAAGGAGCATCCCCTGAGGGGCTGTGACTGAGGAGCGACGCCGAGAGATGCCCAAAAGAGCTCGCGCCGTTCGGGTTGGCATACGCGGGTACGGAAATGCAAAGACGCCGTTGCCTGCTTCCTACCGGGCGGCCGGCAAGACGGGCGCAGCGGCCTCGGGCCACTGACGCGGCCGCGCATTTACCCTGCTTGCGCCTTCCGAGTGCGCGCAGCCTTTTTCGCCGAAGCGGATCTTTGCGCAGGGCTCCGCTTGCGTGCGGCGGCCCGTGCGTGTCTCAAGAGTGCTTCTCTTGACGCGGCGGCTCCACTTTCGCGTTTGAGCGCTTTCAGCGTTGCCTGCGAACGCTTCCGCGACGGTTTGGCTCCCTTTTCCGCTTTCTTGAGATCCTGCTTCGCCTTCTTCCGAGTTTCCTCGGGTACGCTGCCTTTTTCAGGAACCGGCAATTTCACGCCAGCCCGCCTTGCCTTCGAAAGGCCAATGGCAATTGCCTGCTTTGGTCGAACGCGCCCCATGCTCCCGCTTGCGGATCGACTCGATTTCCTCGCGGACGAACTCCCCCGCTTGGGTGGAAGCAGATTTCCCTTCCCGCCTGTCACGTCGCGCACGCTCGATGCTTTCTCTTTTCGGCATGATGGTACTCAGATTGTTTTCGCTGACGACCCGTCAAACGCGCGTATAAGAGCAAATAAGTCCAAGCGCACTCGCTTTGCTGCTCGCGCCCACGAGACCGGCATTGGCTGCAGAGTTTACAATCAACCACTGACCGTTCAGTTTGCAGTTTTTGCTTCCTCAGATGGTGGCCTCCAAAGCGCGTTTTTTGTCATTGAGCATCGAAGGTGAGCAATCTTCGGAGTCGAGAGTCCTGCAAAGCGCGCCGATGCAGACAATGGTGTTTCTTGAATGCGGTCATGTCTCATCCCGTTGTCATTGATAAAGGCCTCGCTCGCCGCTTTGTCCTCGCCCATCTCCACCTGCTGCCGCCGCGCAGGCTGCACGGCAAGCAGGGCGTGCTGGATTACGTTCGCCAGGTGAATTGCATTCAATACGACCCGATAGACGCCGTCGGGCAAAACGCGCGCCTCGTCTTGCAATCGCGGGTGGGCGGCTTCAGGTCCTCCATGCTGGATGCTCTCCTCTACGAGGATCGCAGGCTGATAGACGGCTTCGATAAACAGATGTCCATCTATCCCGCGGAAGACTGGCCGCTTTTCACCTACTACCGCCAGCAGATGGCAAGGAAATACATGGAAGATGAGCGGACGGCCGCCGCCGCCAAGCTCGTGGACCGCGTCCGCACTGAGATCGAGGCGCGCGGCCCGCTTTCCTCCCTCGATCTGGAGGACGATACGCGCATGGACTGGTGGTTGGCCGGCAGGGTCCGGGTCGTGCGCATCGCGATGGATATCCTTTTTTACAGCGGTGAGACGGTGGTGCATCACCGCGCCGGCACTCGGCGTTACTTCGAGCTAAGCCACCGCGTTCTTCCGCCCCAGCTATACAACGCCCCCAATCCGCACTCGTCGCAGGACGATTATTTAGAATGGCATGTATTCCGCCGCGCTGGGGGCCTCGGCTTAATCGACCCGAAGGTCACGGCTGAATTCGGCGGAATGATCGGTTGGCGCGGCGGCCGGATTCGTGCCGCTATCCGGCGGCTGGCAGAAAAAGGCCAGTTGGTTCGCGTCTCCATCAAAGGCTTAGACCGGAAGGAATTCTATGTGCGCCAGGATGACCTGCAGTCGCTGGAAGCTGCAGCCAAGGAGTCGAGAAGCAGGCAGGGTGCCGCTTTGATAGCGCCGCTGGATAACCTGATGTGGGATCGCAATCTGATCGAGATGCTTTTTGACTTCTCCTACAGCTGGGAAGTGTACTTCCCCGCAGGAAAACGCAAATACGGTTACTATGTGTTGCCTGTACTATGCGGAGACCGCCTGGTTGCCCGCATGGACCCTGAGTTCAACCGCGCGAGTAAAGTATTTACCATCAAGAATTGGTGGTGGGAAAACGGCGTCGATCCTTCGGACAAATCCATGCTGTTTGCTTTGGAGGAATGCCTGAGCGCCTTTGGGCAGTATTTGGAAGCGGTTGAGATCCGGGTAGGGGAAGAGATTAGAGGTCAAACGGGTTTGGAAAAAATCGTGAAAGGGGCCAACCATTACCTGACCCTTTAGCTGGGCAGCGGTGCGGGCATAGTCCCGTCAGGGTCGCAGATCGCGGCGGTATTTCGTCTCGAAGAAACCATGAATCGGGGCGGCCCCAACTTCATTTCAGGCGTTTCCTGAGCATTTCACCGACTTGGCGCAGGGCGTCGCGCACAGCCGGAATCTGGTTGATCGCATTAAGCAGCCCGTAGTCGTAATGAGGCTTTCGTAGCGCACGGAACCCCCCCGGCGAGAAGCACAGCCAAAGAAAGCCAGAGCACCGCCAATCCCGCCCGCGCGGAGCGCTTCCGACGACAACAATCGCCGACCCAGCTCGATCTCTCCCGGGGTGTCTATCTGTGCTCCCTCCAATAGCCTAGCCCACCGATTCCACAATCAAATATGCACCATGCTGGAGGCCCAAGCGCACCGGGGAGCGTGCTCCATTTTTTGAAGGTTCCTAGATGATTGGGACCGAAAGCGCTTCGTGGAAACAATCGTCCGGGTAATCCCGGTAGCCAGAGCGTCCAGCGCATCGTGCTGACCGCGTCCAGGCCGAACCCTTACGAGAACTCCAGGAAGTCTTCTTCGCAGATTGCAGCCAACACCTCCACCACAGCGCATTGAACGATCTGATCTTCCCGCGCGGTGATGCCCAGCGGGCGTTGCGCGCATCGAATTTTTGGGATGTAGCGCCGTCGTGAAGGAAGCACTCTGCACGTGCCCCGACGGAGGCGCGAATGCGATTCGGCTAGGTTGACTTCCAGACTTTGCTTGTAGTTTTGCCATGTTCGACCCATCCACCTCGGGTGCCGCTCGCTAGGAATTGGCGCACAATACGTTCCCAGGACCTTCGGGGCCCGACAGTGACCTGCGCCAATACGGGCTACGTCTCGCCAGGGAGGAAACATTCAAGAGCGAAGAAGGGGCCGTCTTCGCTGTCGCACGAAAGCTCGCCGTATTTGCTCCGCATGCTCTGGAAATTCCGTGACCCTATCGATCCCTCCACACTATGCTCTGAAACAGTTTGATTGCGGCCTCTGCCTCCCAGGGCTTGTTTTGGCAAAGCGGAAGCGATGAATGACTCCTCAAGCCCTCCTCCGATTCGGTGGTGGCCTGCAATTGTGATCCTCGGTGTGAGCGCGGTGGCCATCGGCGTCGCGCGGCTGTGGCCGTCGGTGGTGGATTTCCAGATTCGGAATGTCGCCATCTTCGTGGTGATCGTGGTCGCGCTGCTGATCCTCACGATCTGGTGGCTGTTGTTCTCGCGGGCGCCGTGGCGGATGCGCCTCACGGTCTTCGCCGTTGTGCTCGCGCTGGGGGGCGCGTTGAGCGCGGTCTTCGGGTGGCGTGGCGTGACGGGCGATTTCGTCCCCATCTTCGAGCCGCGCTGGGGACGCCACTCGGCGCCGACACCGCCTCCCGCGGAACCTCGAACGACTCCCGCGGAGAGCGGGCGGCTGGATTTTCCGCAGTATCTCGGTCCGCAACGCAACGGCGTGATCAGCGACGGTCCGGCGCTGGCGCGCGACTGGCAGAAAGAGCCGCCGGAAGTGCTCTGGCGGCAACCGATCGGCACTGCGTGGTCGGGCTTTGCGATCGTCGGCAACCGCGCGGTCACTCTCGAGCAGCGCGGCGAGCAAGAAATGGTGACCTGCCTGGACATGCTTACCGGCAAACAGCTCTGGACCTACGGCTACACGACGCGGTTCGAGGGCTCCTACTCTGGGGATGGGCCGCGCGCGACGCCCACGATTTCCGACGGCCGCGTTTACACCCTCGGCGCAACCGGCGCGGTGAGCTGCGTGACGCTCGATACCGGCGCGCTGGTCTGGCAGCGCGATCTTTACAAAGACGCGAAAGGCGGCCGGCCCGAGTGGGGTTACGCCGGCTCGCCGCTCGTGCTCGATGGCAAAGTGATCGTCAGCTCCGGGAAATCGCGCCGCCGCTCGCTCTTCGCTTACAGCGTGGCCGATGGCAAAATCGTCTGGCGTGACGGCTCACAGCCGGGAAACTACAGCTCCCCTTGCCTGCTCAACCTCGCGGGCATGCCCCAGATCGTGATGTTCAACATGACCAACATCACCGCGCACGAACCGAAAACAGGCGCTGTGCTCTGGGAGTATCCATGGGGCGTCCGCCAGCCGCAGATCGCCCAGCCAGTGCCGGTCGGGCCGAATCGCGTCGCCTTCTCCAGCAGTTACGGCGTGGGGACAGAGCTGCTCGAGATCAAGAAGGATGACGCGGGCAACCTGAGCGCGCACCGGATCTGGAAGACGCTCAAGTTCCGCGTGAAGATGTCGAGTTTCATCCATCGCGACGGCTACTTCTACGGCCTCAACGACGGTATCCTCGCGTGCATCGACGCGCGCGACGGCAGCCCCAAATGGAAGGAAGGCCGCTACGGCCACGGGCAGATTTTGCTCGTCGGCGACTTGCTCCTCGTGACCGCGGAAAACGGCGAAATCATCCTCCTCGCACCGACGCCCGAGGCGCCGAACGAACTCACCCGCTTCCGCGTTTTCTCCAGCAAAACCTGGAACCCTCCGGCACTCAGCGGCGACCTGCTTTTGATGCGCACCGACGAGGAAGTCGCCTGCCTGCGCCTGCCGCTGGCGCGGCAGCCTTGAGCCTGGCCGGAACGATGCACAGTTCGCCGCGGCGGCCATTCAAGAGAGCGCGGGCATCCGTCGTCTCCCTCATGATTGGACTGAACAGCGCACTTAATCCCAGCTTCATGCCGGAGGCCTAAAGCGCGATGGGGAGCGAAATTGAAAGGTGTGTAGGCAGTAGCAGCCACGCGGCCGCGGAGGGAACGCCGCCGGGCAGGCTTCTACGGCGCAGGGTTGGGCTGGTGGCGAGATGCCGCTGCGGCTTCTAAAATCTCCGGGACATGGGAAGCTTCGTATTCCTCGATCAATTCCCCAACCCGGTCCAGGAACGCAGCTTGCGGGTGATTCTCATCGTCGCCCACCTTCGCGATCAACGCCTCGAGCAGTTCCCGAAGATGGTAGTAGTCGGCGAGCGTCCTTGGTGCAGGCAATTGCGTCTCGGCCAGACGGTCCTTTCCTTCACCCGCACTCATCGCTATTCTCCGCGTTTATTCACCATGGGCACGACGTACCGAATGTAAACTTTTTCTCGGACATCAGCGAGTTTACACGGTGGGGTCCGCGGCGCGCATTCACGGGCCGTGCAAGCCGGGTGCCACTTCCATCCCCGGCGAAATCCCCCAACCATGTAGCGCAAACCGAGTCATTTCCAGCCCTCAAACTGCGAAACAGGCTAGGGCTCTTCCCACTTGCCGGATTTGGCGGAGCGAAAGACCGCCTCGATGACGGCCATGTTTCCGATTGATCCCTCGAGCGAGACGGGCAGCTCCGTCCCCTCCCGAATGCTTGTCGAAAACAAGTCTCCCTGGGTTGTGTATTGGTCGGAGGCTTCGAACTCAATAACCTGCGCTCCCCGACCCGAGGGATCGTCGCCGCTATCGACAAAGATCCTGCACGGTTTATCGGGCGGCGCGTTAAAGGGAATCTCGACCTCGATTCGTTTAGCGGTGCCCAGGATCTGCACGCGCTGATAAGGCACAACCTGCGTGTTGCAGGTGAAAATGGCGTGCCCGGAGGCAAAATCGAGCATCGCAGAGGTCATCACATCCGTCCGCGTGTGCCGATCGAACTGGACCAACCCGCACACCCGGGCGGGTTCCCCACCGAAAGCGAGTCGAGAGATGTATATGAGATAGCAGCCGATATCCATCAGCCCGCCACCTCCGTACTCGAGGATGTTGCGAATGTTCTTCGGATCCCGATTGTCGTAGCTGAAGTATCCCATCACGGATCGGACGGTCCCAATACTGCCTTCTCCAATCAATTCGAGAACCTTTTGCCATTGAGGATGGGTCCGAACCATGAACGCCTCTCCGATTTTCACGCCCGTACGGTCGCGAGCTTCCAGAAGTGACCGGGCCTCTTCGACCGTCAGACTGATCGGCTTCTCGCAAAGCACGTGCTTCCCTGCCTCGGCAGCCTTGATCGACCAGGGGACATGAAGATGATTCGGCAGAGGGTTGTAAATGGCCTCGATCTCCGGATCGGCCAAAAGTTCCTCATAGGAGCCGTAGGCCTTTCGAATGCCCAATTGCTCCGCTGCGTGTCTGGCGCGTCCAATGTCCCTCGAGGCGATTCCCACGACTTCGGAGCACTCTCCGCGCTGCATGGCCGGGATGACTTTTCGGACCGCGATTCCCGCGACTCCGACGACCCCCCATTTTACTTTCGGTTTCATGGTTGCCCAGATTCTGCTGAAAAATTCAAGCATGTCACGCCTGAGATCCCGGGCGGGAACTCTTGCCCCAGGCCGCTATTTTCAAATCCTGCCGGCCTTTCGACAGTCTTCTGTCAACCTTCGGCGAATCATGTACGCTTTTTCGACATGAGTGACCTTCTTCTGCCCGGATGCACCGTCGTCGATCATCCTCTTGTCAAAGCCAAAGTCACGATCCTGCGAGACAAGGATACACCTACGGAGTTGTTCCGGCGCACGCTTCATGAGCTTACCGCCCTGATGACCTTCGAAGCGACGCGCGACCTGGAGGTGGGAGAGATCGATATCGAGACCCCTTTGGAGCGCTGCAAAGGGCATCGTCTTTCCAGGCGATTAACGGTCGTTCCGATCCTGCGTGCGGGTCTGGGCATGGCCGAGGCGATGTTGAACGTTCTGCCTCAGGCGAGGCTGGGCCACGTCGGAATTTTTCGTAACGAGAAAACATTCGAACCAATGAGTTACTATTTTAAAACGCCGCCCGATCTCGACGGCTCCGATGTTTTTCTGGTTGACCCGATGCTGGCCACGGGGAACAGCGCCGCAGACGCCGCGACGCAATTAAAGGCCGGCGGCGCTAGGCGCCTCCGGCTGATCGCGCTGGTTGGCTGCGTGACTGGCGCAAGGTTCTTCCACGCGCGACATCCCGACGTGCCAGTGTTCCTGGCCGCGGTCGATCAGAAGTTGAACGAGCACGCCTATATCGTGCCGGGCCTTGGCGATGCCGGGGACCGCTATTGCGACACCTAAGGCGTTCGCGGGGGGAAGCAAAGCGCCTCGGCGCTGATGAATGATGAAAACCTTTCGCCCGCATGCATCGCCGCTCCGCAGCACTTCCGCCTCGTGAGAAACCGGCTCCCACGCCTTCGCTCCAGAGTGCCCGCAGCCGATCGAAAGCCGCGTTTCTCTCAAACTTTTACGGGTCGTTGCTCAATGTCGGATTTAAAGCAGGCGTCGATGATTTTCTGAACTTCCGCGCCGCGGGCGAAGTCGGGCTGGTCCTGGTTGCCGGTCAAGACCGACTTGACGAATCTGGCGTAGATGTTGGGCACCGGCGGACAATTCACTTCCTTCCATACGCCCATGTCCAGATTCTTGCCGACGCTAATCCGGTAGCCGTCCGTCGTGCGCTCGGAATCGATCTCGATGGAACCCTTGGTCCCGGAGATCTTTAGGTAAAGCCGGTTGATATGACCTCCGGCCCAGCGGGTGGTGTGGATGGTGCCAAGCGCGCCGTTCTTGAATTCGATGCTGAGGACGGCAGAATCGTTTGCATCGAGCACGTATTCGCCCACACGGTCACGCGGAGCCTTGCGAAAGGCTTTCAAACGGCAATAAACCGAGGAGATATGGCCCACAGGGTATGTCGCGAAGTCGATAATATGCACGCCCACATCGCCAAGAGCACCTTTGCTGCCGTGGACTGACGAGAGGCGCCAGAGCCACGTCGGCATGGTGCGCCAGTCACCCCAAATCTTGCTCGGAAGCCAGGACTGGAGGTAGTTTGCCTCAATGTGGCGCATTTCGCCAAGGCCTCCGCGCTGGACCAAGGCAGCCACGGCCTGAATGCACGGCCAGTCGCGATACGAGAAGTTAACCATATTGATGAGACCAGCCTTGCGCGCCGCCGCGACCATCCGAATAGCGTCCGGATAGTTCAAGGCGAGAGGCTTTTCGCAAAGGACGTGCTTGCCCGCCTTCAGACACTGAAGAGAGAGCGGAGCGTGAAAAGCGTCCGGTGTGACATTGCTCACCGCGTCGATTCCGCCGTCCACGATCAATTCCTTCAAGCCGGGATAGGAGGCGGGGATTTTGTGCTTCTTGCAGAAGGCCTTGGCGCGGGCAGGGTCAACGTCGACGGCAGCAACGATCTGGCAGTTCTTGACCGCCTGAAATTTCTGCGCGTGGTAGTCGGCCATGCGCCCGGTCCCGAGAATGCCAAGGCGGACGGTTTTCTTGCTGAATATGCTCATGAAGAGGTGAAATAAAATTCTACTTGTGGCCGACGGCGGAACGGAGGTGCGCCTCGGGGTCGTCCGGCAGCGGCTCGAGGGGAGCAGCGTTCGGACAGGCGTCCGGAATGCGAACGGCGGGACGCGCCCAGTGCACAGCATTGGCAATGACGCGTTGCACCTGGGGATTTTCGTAGGTCGGATAAGTTTCATGTCCGGGACGGAAGTAAAAGATGCGCGCATTGCCACGATACCATGTGCAGCCGCTGCGGAAGACTTCACCGCCGGTAAACCAGGAGATAAAGATCAACTCGTCGGGCGCGGGGATGCCAAAGGGTTCGCCATACATTTCCTCGGCAGAAAGCTCGAAGTATTCGCCAATGCCCTGCGCGATCGGGTGCGCGGGCAGAATGTTCCAGACGCGTTCCTTATCGTTGGCCTCGCGCCACTTGAGCGAGCAGGTTGTGCCCATCAACGCCTTGAAGAGTTTGGCGTAATGGCCCGAGTGCAGGACGATGAGCCCCATGCCTTCAAGGACGCGCTTTTTCGCGCGCTCCACGATTTCGTCCTTCACATCGCCGTGAGCCATGTGGCCCCACCAGACGAGCACGTCCGTGTTGTTCAGCACAGATTCCGTGAGGCCGTGCTCCGGCTCATCGAGGATGGCTGTCCGAACTTCGACACCGGGTTCCTTGCGGAGGAAGGCGGCGATGGTCTCGTGCATGCCCTGCGGATAGATCTTGGCGACTTTCGGGTTCTTCTTCTCATGGCGAAACTCGCCCCAAACGGTGACTTGAAACGGAGTGGACATATAAACTTTCTGTCTCAAGTATGTCAGGTTTCCTCCCCGGATCAATTGTCACAAACTGCGTTCGACTTCCGTCAAACGTAACCGGCTGCATCAGGTCGCGATCGCGCAGAGTGGTCATCGTTTCGACCCGAAACCCGCGACACAGAAAACGTGTGATCTTGGACAGGTCAAGCAATCCAGCCTAAAATGTCACGTGTCATCCGGCCGCACACCGTGCATGCCGGAGGCTTGAACGGTACGCCCGACGCCGAGCACGTTTCTCAGAATTGACCATCGCGGCGTTGGATCGGCCCGGGGGATTCGCTCGACCCAATAGGCGCGCTGTCGGGCCTCGAAGCCATCGGTGCGCTTGAGATTGAGCCAATAGCTTACGAAATTTTCGAACTCCTCGGCGCTGGGCGGCATCAGATAGGCGAGAAGATACGGGTTTCCCACGTCTGAGGGAGCCACCGCGATCAGCTCGGGATGCGCGGCGGAGAGCGCTTCGGCCTGAACCAATGTCCAAATGGCCGCGTCAATCTTCGAGAAATCAGGCACCTGCCTGTAGTCCGGAACAACGACGATCTCTGCATTGGGAAAGGTGCGTTTGAGCCGGGGAACAAGCACCGGGTCGTTGAAGACGCCGATCTTCAGGCCGGCGCGCTCCAAAATCCTCGTGCGGCTCGTAAAACCACCGGCGCGGTCGCGGGGCATGAACAATGCGAGCGGACTTTTGAAGTATGGGGTGGAGGCTTTGAATTGGAGAAGGCGGTCTTCGGTGACGTAAATGCCCGCCATCGCAATGTCGAACCGGCCTTCGGCCAGGTTCTGGGCGAGCTGCGGCCACTCGAAGGGAATGAGGCGAAGACCAACGTTGAGGTCCCTCGCAAGCTGATACGCGTAGGAGACGTCGTAGCCGACCAATTCCCCGCGGGCATTCCGGTAACTGAAGGGGATAATTCCCGAATTATAGCCAACTCGGATTTCGCCTTCCCGCTGGATGCGCGCAAGGACGCTCTGGCCCGGTGACAGAGGCTCTGCGGAGTCGAGCGTGCCGAAGGAGACTTTCAAACCCTCCGTGACCTCAGGGTCGAGCTGAAAGGAAAGGTAGGGATTCGACGCGCGATCGAGAAGCCATGTGTCGAATTTGCGGGCGGCCAACACGACCGCGCTCACGGCAGTCGCGGCAACGGCCAGACAAACGAAAAGCCGGGTCCAGCGAACGCGAATCTTCCCGTAATACGCCAGCACCACCCCGAAACTTAGGAAGGCAAAACCCCCGACGGAGGCGATAACCTGACCATAGCGCGTCAAGGTCATCAGACTTACATAAAGGGAGGTCGTTTGATCGGGAAGACCGAGCCACTGCGCCAGGAAAGTGACCGCATCCACCGACGAGGTGGGCGAGCCCACGCAGGAGAGCAACGTCACCACCGGGAGGAGCCAGGCCATCAGAGGCTCGGCGACCACACCGTTGAAGAACAGGGCGAAAACGATGAAGAGGTAGACGAAGAAGTTCCCGAGCTGGCCGAGCGGATAAGCCACGGAGATGTTCGTGCGCACGATCTCTTCACACTCCGGATCCTCAATGCCGCAGGACCTGGCCAAACGCTGAGTGGCCGAGGAGATATATGGCAATGCGGAAACCGAAAGCGTCGTGGCGACGACGATCAGGAGCGCGGACCTGAGGTCTCGCAGCACCTCGGTGCGCTGGAACGGCGTGAATGCCGCAATGCACCCCGGGATGATCCAAAAAGTCAAGATCAAGGCCCCGGCAAAGAAAAGGATGAAGAAGAGCGAAACCTCCTCCATTGCTCTTGGTCGTATCGTTCCCGCCAAATCGGCAAAGAGGGCGAACACAGCCAAGGGCGCAAAACGCACCACGGCGTTCCAGAATTTCAGACTCGCCAGACGAATCCCCTCAAGCACGGAAAGCAAGGCTGTCTTCTCGGACACACGTTGCAACGCCACCCCGTAGAAAAGGCAGAACAGCACGACCGCCGGCACATAGTTCCTGGACAACGCGGTGAATGGGTCGCTCGGAATGAGAATTTCGAGCAAACTGGGAGAATCCCTGGCGGCGCGGTCGGCCAGCAAACTCGTGGGAAGCGCCTGGGGAATTCCTTGCGCCAGGAGAATCAAGAGCCCAAAAGTAAGCACCCAAAGCGCCGCGTAGAATTTCCAGCCCGCACGAAAAAGCCTCCACGCCTGCGCAGGCGCCATGCTGCCAAGTCCGTGCAAGAGCGAACAGATGAGGTAGGGATAAACGGCCACCTCCAGGAGCAGGACATAAAGCCGGCCGATCGGACGAAGAGAATGCGCGTAGTCGCCAAGAAATACTCCCAGCAGAATTCCCAATACTCCTCCCACCGCCACCGGCCAGACCCCAAGCGGCGTCGGACTGGCAGGCGCGTGGTCGGAGGTTTTGACCATCAACCGTAACTAGCGAATAACCCGCCTCGAATAAAGATTCGCCGTGCCCATTTCGGAATTTCTTTCAGCATCCTGCCCGAAGAGACTTCGAAAACCCACGCATGTCACGCCTGAGCCCTTCGGGTTGCGCCGATTTTCGGCTCTCGCTGTGTCGCCAACCTTGCGCGTAGCACTGCGGCTTGCCGGAGATGAGGACCCCGCAAACCCGTCTAGTCTGCGCTTGCCCCTGGCGCGCGACGCCTTACCGCTGCCAACGATGACTTATGGAAGCCGCGGAAAGCAACTTGATATGAGATTAAGTCTCAGTAGGAATAGACGGTATGAAATTCTCGACCAACCGCCTGATAACTTTGCTCGTCGTTATCTGGATCGTTCCGCAAATGCCTGCGGCCCCCCCGACCAGCTTATCGAAGGTCGTCGTGGCGCTGAAGCCTGACAAGGATCCTGATGCCATGGTAGCAGAGCGAGCGCAACTGTCGAAATATCTCTCTGAGACGCTGGGCAGGCCCGTCGAGGTCATCGTTCCGCTTTCCGGTTCGGTGATCCTCGAGGGCTTGAGCAACGGCACCATCGATCTCGCTTATCTCAGTGCGACGGACATGCTCAACGCAATCAATCAGCAAAGCGCAAGCATTCTGCTGGCGGGAGAAATCGACGGCGTGACTTCCTACAAGAGTTATTGGGTGACCCTGAAAGACAAGCCCTATCAATCCGTGGCTGGCCTCAAGGGCAAACCCATCGCGTTCTCGGGCAGGACGAGCACCTCGGGATACGTCATCCCGCTGTGGGACCTGCGCCAGAAAAACCTCATTTCGGATTCGGGAAAAGCGGAGGAGTTTTTTGGCGCGGGCAACGTCTGGTTCGGTTCCGGCTACGTCTCGGCGGTGGAACGGGTGCTCAACGGCGACGCCGAGGCCGCCGCGGTAAGCTAC
Organism: uncultured Verrucomicrobiae bacterium; assembly: GCA_963731945.1. Taxonomy (GTDB): domain Bacteria; phylum Verrucomicrobiota; class Verrucomicrobiia; order Chthoniobacterales; family Terrimicrobiaceae; genus DASTFP01. The sequence goes on from CAVSXN010000020.1 coordinate 163,296, forward strand.
TACGTTCTCGACAAGGATAAGCATTTAACGGCGGAGCAGCGCCAGAGGCTGCGGCGACTGGCAGAACAGGGCCCCGTGCCGACACATGTTATCGCGATCCGCTCAAAGATTTCGGATGAGGACAGAGAGGCGTTACGCGCCGCGTTGGTCGCGATGGATGAACAAAACCCGGAACTTCGCGATCGTGTGTTTACCTCCCGGCTTGTCGAGGTGGATGCGGCTTCCCACCTCGGCTCATTGAAGGACTCGATAGCGCTTGCCAAACGCGGAAGCGAATGACCGGCCAATCCGAGCACGTAACGCTTCGCGGATTGGGATTGAAGAGGCAGAACCGCTGGCTTTTTCGCGGGATGGACATCCAAGTTCCGCGAGGAAAGTTCATCGCGATCGTCGGACCGTCCGGAGCCGGGAAGACCAGCCTCGTGGGATGTCTTGCGGGCAGCATTCCGCCTTCGGAAGGAGAAGTGGTCTTTCAATGCGCGCAAGGCTGCCGGCACTCGCCGCCTGCCTTTCGAAAGCGCCTGGGCATCGTCTTTCAGAATTTTCTGCTTATCGGGAATGGAACTCTGCTTCACAACGTGCTGTGCGGGCGACTTGGAAGGTATCCATGGTGGCGAACCCTCGCGGGCTTCCCGCGCACAGATCGGGTCGAGGCGTTTGAAATCCTTGACCACCTGGGTCTCGCCGCCCTCGTTTACCGCCGCGCGGCGGAAGTGTCCGGCGGCGAGCAGCAACGGGCCGCGCTCGCCCGTGCTCTATTTCAGGAGCCTGAGATGCTCCTCGCCGACGAACCCGTTTCCAACCTCGATCCGGATCTCACCTCCCTTGTCCTGCGGATTCTGCGGCAACAAGCCCGCCAGCAGTCCCGAACGGTTGTCTGCGTGTTGCATGATTCCAATCTCGTGGAGCGCTTCGCCGATATGGTGATCAATTTGAACCCCGATCAGCCGGAACGGTGGGCGATCCGCACCCTGCAGCACGCAAATGACGATACCACGACCGGATGGTGAGACCCACGCCGGGACCAAACCGGCGGGTCTTCCCAGGCTCGCCTGGCACCAGCGGCTAAATGTCACAACCGTTTCGCTCCTCATCTTCCTGATCGCGGTCGTGGCTTCGCTTCCGGCGATGCGCGGTTCCGGGCGCGAACTCGATCATGCCGCAAACCTGATCCGATTTCTCAAGCGCTTTTTTCCACCGGATTTTTCGGTCGCGAGCCAGATCCTCGAAGCGCTGACCGAAACTGTGCAGATCGCCGTGATGGCGACATGTTTCTCCCTGATCCTGGCGTTTCCGCTAGCCGCAGCCGGAGCGCAAACATTGTCTCCCCGCTGGCTCGTGGCCATCGCGCGAATGCTCATGAACTGCATTCGCACGATCCCGAGTCTGATCTGGGCGCTGATTGCCGTGGCCATCGTCGGTCCGCATCCGCTGGCCGGTGTGGTCGGCCTCACTTTCTACAGCCTGGGCTATCTGGGGAAGTTCTTTAGCGATGCGTTTGAATCGGTTGACCTCGACGTGGCGCGCGGGTTGCGCGCCATCGGCGCGGGACGCATTCAGGCTTTCCAGCACGGCCTCTGGCCGAACGCACGCCCACTTGTGTGGAGCTATTCGCTCTGGATGCTGGAGTACAACATCCGTTCGGCCTCGATCATCGGATATGTGGGCGCGGGCGGCGTTGGCGTCCTACTCCACATCTATCAGGAATACTATCAATGGGACCGCTTCGCCGCGGTCCTGATCTTCATTCTCGGCCTGGTAACCCTGCTGGACCTCGCCGGAGAATGGGTCAGGCGGCAGGTGGCACCGCGCGTTCCAGACACCCCGCTCGGAGCGTGAGGGAAGCTCTCTTCAGCGATTTAGGCTGAAGCGAACCGGAACGTCGACTTGTGTCGCAACGGGCCTGCCGCCGTGCCGAGCAGGGCGGAAAACCCAGCTTCGGACGGTGGTGAGAGCACCGTCATCGAGAAGCGAATAGCCCGATGACTTGATCAAGTTAACCGCGGCGACCCTTCCGCTCACGCCAACGGAAACACGCAGGATGACCACGCCGGTGTGGCCGGCCTTGCGCGAGGGCTCCGGATAAGGCGGGTGCGGGTTGTGGAGATACGCAGGTTTGCTCGTGAGGCTCCCCGAGGTTTCGTTGCTCGACGAGGAATCGGTTCCGGAATCTCTGCCGGCGGGGGATCCATCATTTCGCACAATCGGCACTATCTTCGGTTTGGGGCTTGCCTTCACGGTGCGGCTCGGTGTCGCCGCGGGCCTAGCCTTCTGCACTTTGGCTTCCGGCGTCGGTTCTGGTTTGGGTATTTCCTGCTCGGCTTCCGGGAGCGGAGACGCCGGAACCTGTTCTTCCCCGGCCTCATCGATTGGTTCGGCGGATTCCCCTGGTTCGTCCGATTCGGCCGGCTTGACCGGCTCATCATTAAGCACGGGCGGAGCCGCGATGAGCGCTACCTCAACTGCAGTATCACCCCTGACTACCCCGTATTCCGCTGGCGCGAAGGGAAGATCGCCAAACCCGCCAAACAACACACCGGCATGAATGCCGATCGCCAGGAATGCGCAGACGGCATACCTGCCGCCGGAAGCCTCGATCGAGGGGTCGGGCCCGATCCTTGAGTCGCTCCCCTTCCCCGTCGCGACACTGCCGGCCTCGCGAAGGCTTTCATCGGCTCTTTGTTTCAATGGCAACTTTTGTGATTCCAAGTTTCCGAATCTCGTCGAGCACGGCGACGGCCATCCCGAACTCCGCTTTCGCATCACCGTGAATGAAGACCCTGGGATCGGCATTCGTAAATTTAAGCGTTTCGAGCCGCTCCACGATTCCCTCCAGACTCATCGCGTCTTTGTTAAAATAAAGATCGCCCTGCGAAGTCACGGTAATTGCCGCATAGTCCTTGCGCTCCTGCGCGGTGCCGGAGGACGCGACGGGCAGGTTTACTGGAATGCCCCGGTTCTTGATCATGGACAAGGAAACCATTACGAAAGTCGCCAGCAGAAAGAAAATGATGTCGATCAGCGGGATGATCTCTATGCGCGCTTTGCGCGTGCCCCTCGGCGAAGGGATGTTCATGTTTCAGCCATCTCGTGGTCCTGAAGGGCATTGCCCGCCTTTCGATTCGTGAGGTGGAGCTCCAGGTGCGTGGCAGCGTCCTGGATGTCGTTGCGAGCTTCCTCCAACTGCGCGTTCAGATAGTTGAAGGGCAACAGGGCAAGGATGGCCACCGCCAGACCGCTCGCCGTTGCGATCAACGCTTCGGCGATGCCTCCGGCAATGGCTTGCGGAGCTTCAATCTCCTCGCCGCCGAGAAGACCAAAGGAGTGGATCATGCCCGTGACGGTCCCCAACAGACCAAGAAGTGGTGCCAATGTGACCACGGTGTCCAAAATGGAAATGCCGCGATTGAAGCGCTTGAGCTCCAGGCCAGCTGCACGAAGAAGCGCGTCTGGCACCGACTTGTCCCGGTGGTTTAGCGCGTAGGTGAGAGAACGCGCGATAAAATCGTTCGACGTCTTTCCAATCCGCGCTGCGCCGGCGAAGTCGCCGTTCTCGACCTTCTCGAGGATCTCGCGAACCACCTGCGGGTCGCGCCGCAGACGTTCGCGAACGATGAAAAACAAACGCTCAATGACCACTGTCGCCGCGATAATCGAGGTCACCAAAATGGGCCACATGATCGGCCCGCCTTTCAAGAAAAGCTCGATCATGGAATTGAGAATTGTCGCGCCGGAATGCTGCGAAGCCAAACGATGCTCCACGCTCTCAGTCTCATGTGTCCCTGTTTGTTGAAAAAAAGTCGCATTTTCTTTTGGGCGCAATGAAGAACCGATCCTTGCGACCACCGATCCCGATAGCGTTTTTTTTTGGTTTGGGAACCTTCTTTTCGATCGACAGGGCGAAGAATCGCTCTGTGACGGTGCGGCAGTTGGAGGAGATACCTTCGCCTCGATCCTGCGCGTACCCGGTCCGATGGCATCGGTCCCGCCAGGTTCCGAAAACTGGCACGCGGGCATCAAGATCGTGTTCTGAAACCGTCTCCCTGACAAGGAGGAATCGCCGGGCCACTGCCAAGTTGCTTGCTCGAGTTCGCGAAAGACGTTGAACGTTTCGGCCAAAAGGGCGAAGTCCTAGAGAATGCCAAGAGGCCTTCTCATCCATAATCTCAAGGCAGGATCGCTCGACGCAAAACTCCTCCCGAAGCTTGTTTCCGCGCTCGGCGCCGTGGCATCGGTCAGCGTCGAGGAACTCGGAGAGGCCGAGAATGCTTTGCGCTACGCCAAGGCGAATGGTTACGACTGGATAGCTGTCGCGGGAGGAGATGGGACGGTCGAGAGCGTGGCGGCTACGTTGATTGGCGAAACCCTCCCCTTGGGCATCATTCCCGCCGGAACATTCAACAACTTCGCCCGAAGCCTCGATCTGCCCCTGGATCCAATGCAAGCTTGCGAAGTCATCCGAGCGGGCAATGCCCGGCCGACTGATGCAGGCTTTGCCAACGGTAGGCCGTTTTTCGAATGCCTGGGATCCGGCTTGGACGCGGCTCTGTATCCACTGAGCGAGGAGATCAAGTCAGGCCGCGTTCACCGGTTGACCGATTTCCTGCGCCGCGCCTACCGCTATCAGCCCCAGCAATTCGTGCTCTCGCTGGATCGCCCGGTTTCTGACGCCCTCGCGCGCGGGTCAATCAACGAAAGTCATCGCCTCGCTCGTTTTCTGGGACGGAATCGAAAATCCAGTATCGCCCTCTCGGCCCTGATGCTCATCGTCTCCAACGGCCCCTACTTCGGGATGAACTTCGCCGTCGCGCCGGATGAGCGCATGGACGACGGGCTTCTTACTGTTTCGGTCTTCAGCCGCTATAGTAAACTTCAACTCTGGTGGCACTTTGCCTCCCTTGCCTTCGGCCGGCGCGAATACTGTCCGAGATCCATCGCCTTTCGGGTTGCCAGCCTGCAAGTCGGCGGCCCGCGTAAGCTGCCGGTCCACCTCGACGGCTCGCCGCAGCAAGACCTCTGGCCGCTCACTGTCGAGTGCAAGAAAGGTGCGCTGCAGGTCTTCCGCCAGGTGAGGAATTGAGTGGAACGGTCGGAGCGTTGACGGAGGTCCCGTCATCCGGTTGGCAGGCGCTCGATTTGGGTTGCAGCCGCCTTATGCCGAGGGCCTGCAGAGAGGCGGCGGGCACAACCGCCACCGCAAGCTCGCTGGATGGGCTCGCTGCAAGAGGCACGCCTCTCTCTGACCCATTTCACCCCGGCGATTTGGCCACTCGCTCCGGATGGCCGCTGGCCGGAAACGTCAACGCAACGGCTTTTGCTCAATCTCGGGGCCGAGATTGAGCAGCGGAACCATCTGACTTCCATTCACTCGCGGCAAAACACCGTCCCACTTTTCGACCGTGCGGAGCTGGATGAGCTCGGGGCTTTGCTTGAGCGCGTCGGCTTCGCGACGGATGGCATCGGCCCGCGCCTTGGACTGCACCTCCGTGGAATACGCCTCCGCATCGGCGGACAATTGCCGCTCCGCCGCCGCGGCCTCCGCCTGGGTCACCCGCTTGAGCTTTTCGTTCTTCGCCTGCAAGGCCTGTTGCTCCGCCTGCACCTTTGACTCGATCGCACGGTTGAACTCCGGTGAGAAATTGAAATCGGTGATCGCAAGGTTCGCGACGCTGATGGCATTCTCAACGCCCTTTTCCTTGAGCGTGTTGTTGATGTAGGCGATGAGGCTTTGCTGGATCTGCAGTTTGACGACCTCGCGCTTTGTCACGAGTTCTTCGGCCGTGAACTTCGCCGTAACCGATTTCACGCATTCCTGGATGGCCGGCTCAACCAGAGCGGCCGAAACTTTCCCCAGGTTGCCTATCCGTTGATAAGTAAGCGGCGCAATCGCGCCATTCATGGAGTATTGTGTCGTGACCTGCGTGCTCACCGTCTGAAGGTCGCGGGAGGCCGCGCTGGCTTGCGCGTGGCTCGCGACGAGCCGGATGTCCACCTGCTCCACTTGGTCGAGGAACGGCTTCTTCAAATGGAAGCCCTCCGGAAGAGACTCGGGTTGAACAGCACCAAGAGTCCTCAAAACACCGACATGACCGGCCTCGACGACCACACCTATGCCACTCAGAGCGATGCCGACCAGGATGATAATGACAACGAGAGGAATGAGACCTTTAAGAGCGGGATTCATGGCAAATAATTGATTATTTCGTTTTTCTCAAATCGCACCTTCGGAAGCGCCGAGTGCTTGTCCTCTTCCGCCCGGTAGCCGGCAGGGCAGGCCGCCACGGTCCAGAACCCGCTTGCTTCCAGCCCGAGCGCCTTGTCGTAGGCCGCGGGATCAAACCCTGCCATTGGACAGGTATCCACACCCGGCAATGCGGCGCTCGTCTTGAAACTTCCGAGGGCCATGTAGACCTGCCGCGAAGACCACGCTTTGACGTCAAGCCCGCTAGGCGAATCCTCGATGAAATCGTTGATGACCTTCTCGAAGCCGGCCAAGTCTTCGGCGTCCCTGCCCCGAACCTCAGCGGTCCGCTCGATATAGCGGCGAACGTCTGCCGGGGAAATCGGATGCTTTACGGCAAAGACGACGACATGGGAAGCGTCCACCAACTGGCGCTGTCTCCAGGAAAGCGGAACCAATTTTTCCTTCGTTGCCGCATCGGTGATCACGTGGAATCTCCATGGCTGGAGCCCAAAAGACGACGGGGACAAAACCAGCGCCTCTTCCAGCGCCGCCCACGTCGGGGAATCGATCTTCCTCCCCGGATCGAACTGCTTGGTCGCATAGCGCCACCGCAATTGCCCTAAAAGTGTCTCCGTATTGATCGCGCTCACGAGGCTGCAATGGAACGTGCCGCGGCCCTTCGCGCAAGACGAAAACCAGTTTGCCCGCCGAAGCCGCGCGGGTCACGGTCGCGCTCGCGTCAAAGTCTTGGCGTGTTTGCGGATCGCACTTAAGATCTTCGCATGCCGCGTCGTATCGTTAAAATCGGCCGCAATAAACTTGGCGGGAAGAAGCTGCTGTTCATTTTGGGACCCTGCGTGATCGAGAGCCCGGCCTTCACCAGGCGGATGGGCCGCAAATTGAAGACGATCTGCGACGGCCTCGACGTGCAGTTCGTTTTCAAGGCCTCCTACGACAAGGCGAATCGCACCTCGGTGAACTCCTTTCGCGGAACGACCGTCCGCGATGGTTGCGCGCTCCTGGGGGAGATCGGCGGCGAGCTCGGCGTTCCCGTGACGACCGATGTCCATTCGCCGCAAGAGGTCGAGGTCGCCGCGCAATACATCGACCTGATCCAGATCCCCGCCTTTCTTTGCCGCCAAACGGACCTCATCCTCGCAGCCGGGGCAAGCGGGCGCGCCGTCAACGTCAAGAAAGGCCAATTTCTTGCGCCTTGGGACGTCAAGAATATCGCCGTAAAGTTGCGTAACGCCGGCTGCGCCGAGTTTTTCTTCACAGAACGCGGCACGACCTTCGGCTACAATAACCTTGTGGCCGACATGCGCTCCATTTACTGGATGCAACAGTCGGGTTTTCAAGTAATCTTCGATGCGACGCACTCCGTGCAACGTCCCGGTGGCGCGGGTGACCGAACTGGCGGCGACGGCGACTTAGCCCCGGTCCTGGCTCGCGCCGCGGTTGCCGCCGGCTGCGACGGCGTCTTCATCGAGACTCATGAGAACCCCGTAAAAGCTCTTTCAGATGGCCCAAATCAGATACCAGTTCGCGCTCTTCCGAACCTTCTCGACCAACTTAGCCGCATCCGCAGCGAAGTTCTCACTTAGCCTGGCCTTCGCCTGCGCGCTCTCCACCGGGTCGCTCGCCGCCCAGCAACCCGCCGCTCCAGCCAGCAAGGAAGCGGCCTCCCCCGGAAAGACGCCGAAGAAAGCCAAGGAAGAGCCGAAGACCGATACAGGCCAGGAAATCGACATCCCCGTTCCTGACGGCGTTCCCGTAAAAGGCATCAAGGTGCCGTCATACTCCGCCGACGGAAAATTGCTGATGATGCTGGATGCCGAGATAGCTCGCAAACTGGACGCGGATCGAATCGAGTTCGAAAACCTGAAAATCGACGCCTATTCCGAAGACGACAAGAAGATTTATGTTGAACTGCCGCAGTCGATTTTTAATTTAACTACTCGTATTCTTACGAGCGAGAGCCGTGTTCTGATTCGCCGGGAGGATTTTGAGCTGGTCGGTGACGCGGGGGAGTTCTACACCAAAAACCGTTTCGCGAAAATTCTCGGCAATGTGAAAATGACAATCTTCAGCACAGAGAATTTCAACCGACCATGAACCGCCTCCTTCCCCCGACCCTCCTCCTTCTCTTCAGCCTCGGCTCGCCGCTCTTCGCCGCGCCGCCCAGCGAAAAACCGACCATGAACCCGGAATTGAGTGGCAGTGCCACGACAGAGAAGAAGGATCCTCTTGGTGTCGGCGGCCTGACCAAAGACCGCCCAAAAGACGCCAAAACCGAAATCACTGCCAAGAAGCAGGCGACTTTCGACAACGTCACGAGCATGGCGGAGTTCGAGGGCAGTGTCGTGGTAAAGGACCCGCAATTCACGATGTTCTGCGACCAGCTTCGCGTGACGATGAGCAAGGACCGCAAGGGGCTTCAACTCGTGGAAGCCTCCGGCAATGTGATCATTGTCCAGGACAATACCGACGACACTGGCAAGAAGGTTAAAGCCACCGGACGCTCGGGAAAGGCCGTTTACGAACCGGTTTCGGGCGATGTGACCCTCACCATTTGGCCCTCGGTCCAACATGATATCAACATGCAAGTCGCTACCGAGCAGGGAACTATTATGATTTTGAACCGCAATGGCAAGATGACGACCAAAGGCGGAAGCAGGACCGTGATTGTTGACAATAGCCAGCAGCAACAATGAGCATTGCGCCAGCCCCATCCCCCCTCCCCGCGACGCCGCCGATGGATCACAAGCCGCTCCTCACGACCGACAAACTGATCAAGACATATGGCGGGCGCACGGTTGTCAACGGGGTAGATATCAACGTCAAGCGTGGCGAAATCGTCGGTCTCCTCGGTCCCAATGGAGCCGGCAAGACGACCACGTTCTATATGATCGTCGGTCTCGTCCGGCCCAACGGCGGGCGCGTGATTTTTGAGGATCGTGACGTCACCGGGATGGCCATGTATCGGCGCGCGCGCGAAGGCATGGGCTACCTGCCGCAGGAGGAGTCGATCTTCCGCAAGCTAAGTGTCTACGACAATATCATGGCCATCCTGGAGACAACGAAGCTCAGCAGACAGGCTCGCAAGCAGCGCTGCGAAGAACTTCTCACCCAGTTTGGTATCGAGCACCTGGCGAAGAATATGGCCCTCACGCTTTCCGGCGGCGAGAAGCGCCGCCTCACGATCGCCCGCTCCCTCGTCACCGATCCCTCTCTCCTCATGCTCGACGAACCGTTCAGCGGCGTCGATCCCATCGCCGTCTACGATGTCCAGCAAATCATTCAGGACCTCCGCACCCAAGGCCTTGCCATCCTGATCACCGACCACAACGTCCGGGAAACCCTCAATATCGTGGACCGCGCCTACCTCATCTTCGAAGGCCGCGTCGAAAGCCAGGGAACCAAGGACTTTCTCCTCAGCGATCCCATAAGCCGCAAGCTCTACCTCGGCGAGAATTTTCAGATGTAACGCCGATGTCCACAGCCGCAGCCCACCGGGTCCCGCACATCACCGTCGGGCATTTCTACGCGAATCACGCCGAGACGCTGGGCCTGCGACTGGAGGGCGCCTCGCGCGGCCTCAATCGAAAGATCCGCGAACCGACGATCAACCGGCCGGGACTGGCCTTGACGGGTTTTTACAACTATTTTGCGGGCAAGCGGATACAAGTGTTCGGATCAGCCGAGCTCAGTTACCTGCGCAGCCTCAGCGCGGCCACTTTGAAGGAAAAACTGCGGCAACTCTTTTCACGGAATTTTCCCTGCCTGGTCATCGCGCGAAATTCCCCGAGTCCCGCCTCCCTGCTCGACATGGCCTCGGAGTTCGAAACCCCCGTGTTTCGGACGCACATGATCACCATGAAGTTCATCAATGCCGCCACGATCGCGCTGGAGTTTGATTTCGCCCCTTCCTCGCAAGAATACGGCAGCATGGTCGACATCCAGGGCATCGGCACCCTGATCCGCGGAGCCAGCGGGATCGGCAAGAGCGAGTGCGTGCTGTCTCTGATCGAACGCGGCTATAGCCTGGTCAGCGACGACATCACCAAGATCCGCTCGATCGAGGGCCGGGAGCTCGTCGGGATGTCCGCCGACATTACGCGCTTTCACATGGAAGTCCGCGGCATCGGAGTCATCAATATTAGCTCCATCTTCGGTGTCGGCAGTGTCAGAAGCGAAAAACGGCTCGACTTCGTTTTGACTCTTAAGGACTGGGACGAGCTCGAGAACGTGGACCGAATCGGCCTCGACCGGGAGTTCTACGAGATTTTGGGAATAAAGATTCCGCACGTTGTCATTCCGGTGAAAAAGGGACGTGATCTCGGCCGATTGGTCGAAGTCGCTGCGCTTGACCAAAAACTAAAAAGTATGGGACAAAACAGCGCAGTTGAATTTAACCAGCGTTTGCTGCAAATGATGAGTGAACGACGTATCAAATAATGGGCCTCTTCTCCGGCAAAAAATCCTCCGACGACGTTCTCCGTTGCACCAGGGAGATCGTTATTCAGAACCGTAACGGCCTCCATGCGCGTCCTGCCGCCATGTTCGTCAAAATTTCCAGCCGCTTCAGGGCCGAGGTCTGGGTGGAAAAAGATGGCGAGCGGGTCAACGGCAAGAGCATCATGGGTCTGATGATGCTCGCGGCGGGAAAAGGATCGAAACTTCACCTCACCGCGGAAGGCGCCGATGCGGACAAGGTGATCGCGGAGATTGAAAATCTTGTTCAGACTCGCTTCGGCGAGGAATAAAGGGCGAACGGCTTTGAGGCGTCGATGGGCGGTTTTTTCGCGTTTCAACCAGAGGGAAATCTGTTACGCCTTGCGGCGTGAGTGGAAATGATCCCCAAAGCAAGCAGGAAACTCGTTTTCAGGGAGTTCCTGTCGCGCCTGGGATCGCCCACGCGCGGGTAGTTATTCATTGGCTGGACGACGAGGAGATTCCCTTTCACACGATCTCCGCGGAGCAACTTCCCGAAGAAATCGCGCGTTTTGAGTCCGCCCTGATCGCCACGCGCGCCGAGCTTCTCGAGATCCAGCAACGCATCGCGGACGCCATTGGCGCCAAGGATGCCGGCATTTTTGATGCCCATCTTCTCGTTGTCGAAGACCGCACGCTGATCGATGAAGTCCTTCGCAATCTCGAGAACGAGCGCCACAACGTCGAATACACCTTTCACCAGGTCGCGGAAAAGTATTGCCGCACCCTCGGGGCGATCGACGATCCCTATCTCCGCGAGCGCGTCGTGGATATCGAGGACGTCGCGCGCCGCGTGATCCGGCACCTGCTCGGCAAGGCTCCTCGCACGATTGCCTCCGAAGATAAACCTCACATCATCGTCGCGCGAAACCTCACGCCTTCCGACACGGCATCCATCAACCGGACGCTCGTCCTGGGCTTTGCGACGGAACAGGGAAGCAAGACTTCCCATACCGCCATCATGGCCCGCTCAATGGATATCCCCGCCATCGTTGGGCTCCACGACTTGTGCGACAAATTGTCCAGCGGCGATGACGTCTTGCTCGACGGCTACACGGGCGTCCTCATCCTCAATCCCACCCCGGAGACTCTCCAGGAATACGGGAAGATCGAGCTCAGGAAGGTGGAGGTCGCGGAGCGCCTCGGGCTCATCCGCGACACGGCCTCGACGACCAGCGATGGCCGCCACATCATTCTCTCCGCAAATATCGAGCTGCCTGGGGAACTCGACGACGTCTCCGGCAGCGGCGCCGAGGGAGTCGGACTTTATCGGACCGAGTTCCTCTATTTAAACCGTCCCAAACCCCCCGACGAAGAAGAGCAATTCGAAAACTATCGCCTCGTCGCCGAGCGCTCCCAACCCTATTCTGTCATCATCCGCACCCTCGACATCGGGGGAGACAAGCCGTCGGAAAGCCTTGAACAGGACCATGAGCAGAATCCTTTTCTCGGTTGCCGGGCGATCCGCTATTGCTTGCAGCATCCGGATATCTTCAAACCACAACTGCGCGCGATTCTCCGGGCGGCGACGGTTGGAAACGTGCGCATCATGTATCCCATGATCTCCGGCCTCGAAGAATTGCGCCGCGCCAACGCCGTCCTCGAGGAATGCCGGCGCGAATTGAAGCAGGAAGGCGCCAACTTCAATCCGGACATCGAGGTCGGGATCATGATCGAAGTGCCCAGCGCCGCCCTTGCCGCGGACCATCTTGCGCGTGAAGTGAAGTTCTTCAGCATCGGAACCAACGACCTCATCCAGTACGCCATCGCCGTCGATCGCGGCAACGACCATATCGCTCATCTCTATCAGCCGACCCACCCCTCCATCATCCGAATGATCAAGGCCGTCGTCGACGCCGGCCCGGCGTCGAAACATTTGGACGGGGGTCTGCGGCGAAATGGCGGGCGACATCCAGCTCACCCCGCTGCTTCTCGGACTCGGCGTGGACGAACTCAGCGCGAGCAGCACGGTCGTTCCAAGGGTGAAGAAGGCGGTGCAGTCCCTTTCCATGCCGGTCTGCGAAGCCCTGGCCAGCGAGGTGCTGGAGCTCGACACCGGCGAAGCCATCTTGCAGCGCTGCCTGGACATCGTCCGTTCGCACTACGGAGAGTTGCTGGAATAGCGAGTCGCGGGAATTTGGAATCCGCAGATTTCGCAGATGCACGCAGATTGATATCGAGCCCTGCAAGTGTTGGCAGCGACGAAGCGTCTGGGGGAGCATACGCGTCCTCGCGTGTGATGTTCGGCTTCTCGCCGAACAAAGTTTTCCGGCGGGACGCTCCGGCAGCCGCCACGCGGAAGCCGGCACGCGACAACTTCCAAGCCCTCGGCCAATCCGGTTGGGAAACGCGAATTAGTTGAGGTGGGATGCATCCGGGCCAATCAGGCCCACGGCCCCGAAATTCTTGATAAGCCAATCTCGTCGATTTGCGTCATCTGCGGATTCTATCGTCTCTTCCACGACTTCTACGCTCGAGGACAATCTCATGCGAGCTTGCGATCCGAGCGCGTTTCGGCTGTCATCAATGCACCGATCACTGCTCCCGCGCAGGAACAATTTCTCCCGTGGATCATTGGTTCGAGCAAAAGTTGTCGCGATGCTCGCTCACCAAGAGCGGCAGCTTTCCTGCGGCGCGGCATGCCAAGAGGTTGCACACTCTAGGAAAATCGAATGTGCCGGACAATCGCCGAGCGGTGATTTCACCGCCACGTTCGCGCGCCAGACCACATGCGAACCATGGCCCGCGGGAGCGGGCGAGAGAGACTGTCCGAAGGACAGCGGCAGGGCGAGATGAGCGAGAGCGAAGGAGTTCAACAGATCATCGTCGTCGATACATCGGAATGATCGAGCAACCCTTGCACAGACGTAGTCGAGCGAGCAAAAGGCAGCGCAAGCGCCAGCGCGATCGTGAACCGAGAAGTCGAGCGTGCCGGCGGAGACAACCGGAGCGTTTGCTCTAGTCATCGAGCGGCGATTTCACCGCCACATTTGGGCGCCCGAGCACATGCGTGTAGATCATCGTCGTCGATACATCCGAATGCCCGAGTAGCTCTTGCACGGTGCGTATGTCCGCGCCCCCTCGAGCAAATGTGTAGCAAACGAATGCCTGAGCGTGTGCGGCGTAACCGGCTTGGTGATCTTCGCTCGAATCGCCGCCCGCCTTACGAACTGTTGGACGCCGTTCACATTCAAATGATGCCGCCGGATTTTCCGCGTCCAGGGATCCTCCGAGAGATCGGGCGAGGGAAAGAGCCAGAACCATTTCCACTCTTTGTCCGCGTTCACATATTTGACCGCAAGCGCCTCCGGCAGGAAGACGCCCTCCACGCCCATCGCCCGGTCTTTCTCCACCACTCGCGGGCCGTTTCGATCTGTGCGCGAAGCGCTTGTTTCAGACTTTCAGGCAGCGGAGCGAATCGATCCTTGTCTCCTTTCCCGCCCCGCACCACCAGATACCCGCTTCCGAAATCGACATCCTTGATCCGCAGGCGTGCGCACTCGGTTACCCGCAATCCGGCTCCATGCATCAAATCCGCCATCAAACGCCCCGTCCCCCCATGATGTCCAGCAAGGAGCGCACCGCGGTTCGCGACAAGACCGTCGGCAGGCGCCGGCTCTGAGGGGCGCGCGCCAGGTCATCCAGCGTTCCCATCTTCCCCTTTAAGACCTTGGCAAACAGGAATTGGATCGCATTCAAGGCCTGGTTCTGCGTCCCTGCCGACAGGAGCGACTGTTGGAGAAAGTAGTTGCCTCAGCCGAGCGCGGCTTTCTTCTGCTCGCGAGAGACCGTGGCCGGATGGTTGGCGTGGCT